>CAXSBL010000011.1:37928-59194 GCA_964235515.1 uncultured Bryocella sp. | reverse complement strand
TGAGGATTCAATCAGGTTTCCGCTGTGATCGCGGCGCCAGTTGGGGATCGTTCGCCAGTCGGCCATGATGGCGGGGGCGTGGGTTTGGGGGCCTAGTTCGGCTGTCCCGGATTGGCGGCGGGCGTGGCATTGGCGAAAGGCGAAGTCGGCCTGGGCGGCACGTTGGGCGTAGGTGTGGTCAAGGAGGCCGCGGGCGTGGAAGGCGTGGCCGATGCGCTGGCGGTCGGCGAGGGTGTAGCGGGTGAGGGCGGCGACGACGTCTTCGGCGGATTTGACGACGACGATTTCCGGGCTTTCCCCGTTTGGGCCTTCGGCGGGTTCGAAGCAGTCCGAGATGCCGGGCCAGTCGTCGCAAAGCAGGCAGGTGCCGGCGCCGGCGACCTCGAAGACGCGGGTGGGGGGTGAGAAGCCGAACTCGGCCATCGAAGCGCGGTTGATGTTGAGGACCATGGAGGCGGAGCAGTTAACGCGGTTGTGATCGGCGGTGGGGACGTGGCCGAGCCAACGGACGTTGGGCGGGAGTTGCTTGTCGTTCCAGCCTTCGCCGCCGAGGATAAACCTTGCACCTGGAGCTAAAGCCGCGGCGCGGAGGAAGAGTTCTTCGACGCGGGCTTCGCGGTCGGGGAGTCGGTTGCCGAGGAAGACGACGTCGCAGGCGAGGGTGGGGTCGGGCGGAACGGGGTGGTGCGTTTCGGGATCCAGGCCGTTGTACATGGAGTAGTAGGCGCGGGCGCCGAACTCGCGGAAGCCTTCGTAGGCGAGCGGGCCGCCGCCGTAGGTGAGAATGGCGTCGTAGCCGGGTGTGGCGTGGCGGAGGGCGTCGTTCACGTCGGCGCGCATGCGGTGGATGGTGGCGGGGGCGTCGACGTCCCAGATGAAGGTCATGGGGGCGTCCGGGCCGGAGGCGAAACCGCATTCGGCGGGGACGCGGCGTTCGAGTTCGCTGTCGTCGCAGCCGATGCCCGAGTGTTTGACGACGATGTCGGCGTCGCGGGCAAGTTGCAGCATGCGGTCGAGGTCGGCGCCGTCGCTAAGGATGATGTCGGGTTGGCCGTCGCGGCCGTTGAGGGCGCGAGGTTGGTAGACGAGGGATTTGACGTAGCTGAAGTCGTCGGAGTCGCGGTGCTGTTGGCGGCCGTAGGCGTCGGGTTCGGCGAAGGTGATGTCATAGCCGAGGCGGGCGAGGTATTTGTAGCAGCCGCGGTAGTAGGTGGCGGCGCCGTTCCAGTAGGAGCTGACGATCGAGGAACCGAAGGCGAAGATCTTTCGAGATTTCAACGAGTGATTTCCTGGAGAATGCCGGTGAGTTGCTCGGCGCGGTGGCGGCAGGTGTGGCGGGCGAGCACGGTTTCGCGGCCGCGGGCGGCCTGGGCGGCGGCCTCGTCCGGGTCACTGAGCAGACGGTGCATGGCCGCGGACATGCCGGCGGTGTCCTGTGCCCAAGCGAAATCGCCTTCGCGGAAGAGCTGCTCGGTGTCCTGCCAGGGGGCGGAGACCAGTGGAACGCCGCAGGCGAGGGCCTCGAAAACGCGGATGGTGGGGATGCCGTGCATGGCGCTGTTCCCTTGTGTGCTGCCGGCGTACTGCTGGCGCGGGACGTGGACGGTAAGCCGGGAGGCGGCGTAGGTGTACGGCGCCTGGAGGTTGGGCAGGTAGCCGCCGTACTGGACACCGGCCTGGGCGAGGGCTTTCAGGCCTTCGTCGGGGTAGCGGACGCCAAAAATTTTCGAGTGGAATTGAGGAAGCTGGGCCGCCGGGGTGAGGAGGAATTCGCGGATCTCGGCGGAACGTTCATTGTCGCCCCAGTTGCCGATCCAGACGATGTCCTGCTCGGGGGAGGTGCCGGGGATGGGGTGGAAGAGGCGGGTGTCGGCGGCTTCGTGCAGGGTCCAGACCTGCCGGATGTTGAAGCGGTCGCGGTAGATCGTGCGCAGAGCTTCACCGAAGGCAAGGACGCCGTCGAAGCGGTCGGTGCCGAGCTCGCGAATGGCCTCGGGGGAGGAGGAGGCGCGGTGATGGGTGTCGTGAAAGAGGACTTTGAAGCCGGATCCGGGCGTTTGCTGGTCGCGGAGGGTGAGGAGCGTGTGGGCGAGGACGGGCGGGTTCCACTCGTGGAGGATGACGACGTCGGTATCGGCAAGACGTTTTTTCCAAGCGGAGAGGTCAGAGATTTCGACGGTGGGGTAGAGCGCGATAGAGAGGTCGGGGTAGAGGGCCGCGAACTGATCGAGGGAGGCCTGCCCGCCGGGTTCTCCCAGGAGGTTTTCGAGCGACCACTCGGTGGCGGGCTCCCAGGCGGTGACCTCGTGGCCGAGCTGGCGGAGGTTGTCAAGCAGGCCGCGGAGGAAGTGGGCGTTGCCGTTGTTCCAGTCGGAGCGGAGGGTGTGCGACAGGTAGGCGATGCGGAGGTTAGCTTGCATCAGCTGCAACCCGGTGCGCGGTCAGCACGGAGGTAAAGACGGAGAGATAGGTGTCGGTCATGCGATCGGGGGTGTATTGGCAGGCGTGCGTGCGGGCCCGCTGCTGCGCGTCGGTGAGGAGGCCGGGATTGGCGGTGAGGCGGGTGAGTTGGGCGGTCATTTCGGCGGGGGTGCGGAAGTACAGGGCGTTGTCGGCCCAGATTTCGCGGAGGGAGGGGAGGTCACGGCAGACGAGGGCGCAGCCGTTGAGGGCGGCTTCGAGTGGGGCCAGGCCGAAGGGTTCGTAGACTGACGGGCAAAGATAGATGGCGCTCTGGCGGTAGAGGGCCTGGAGGTCGTCGGGAGCTAGTTGGCCGAGCTGCTGAACGCCCGGGACATCCGCGGGGGCGGTGTGGCCTTCGTGGCTGGTTTCGCCGGCGAGGAGTACGGGCAGCGGAAGAGCGGTTTCGGCCAAGATGTTGAGGCCCTTGGCTTCATCCCATAGGCGGCCGGCGACTACGGCCTGCAGACGGCGCTCCGGGGTGGGTGTATCTGCCGAAGGTGCGGGTTCCGTGCGGCCGTTGGGGATGACCACGGCGTTGTTGGGAAGAAAAAAGCTGTTTTTTAGGCCCTTGATAACGGATTGCGTGGGGCCGGAGACGGTGTCCGCCTGCAGCAGGCCGCGTTGCACGAGGACGGTGTAGCGGTTGAGCCAGGGGGTGCCGGAGAGGGCCGCCGGGTTGGCGGCGCGGGCCCAGCTGAGCACGTCGCTGTGAGCGGCCACGACACGCGGGAGTTGCAAGGTGGTGGCGCCGAAGCAGAACTGGTTGCTGAGCAGAAGATCGGGCTTAAAGGTCTCCGCGGCGGTTTGCAGAACGGCTTCGCCCTGCTCGAGGGCGGTTTCGTTGTTCTGCATCCACTCGAGCGGAGCGTCGGATGGGGTGTAGCGGAAGAGCTCCGGGTGGGCCGACTGTTGGGTTTCCGCCCAGGCCTGCTGTGGGGCTGAGGGGAGACGGCCGAAGCTGACGAGGGAGACGGCGTGGCCGCGCCGGAGGAGGGCGGCGGTGAGTTCCGCGGTGAAGGTCCAGACGCCGCCGACCGTGTCCGTGGTAATCAGGAGACGCATGCGGGTTCCCCCTGCAGGTGTTGGGATTCCAGTTCGGCGAGGGTGAGGGGGTGTTCGGACTGGATGTCGGAGAAGCCCTTGTCGGCGAAGATGTTGAGGTAGAAGTTGTGGGCGCGTTCCCAGGCGGCCTCATCGGGCTGGGCGCCGAAGGTGTTGACGTACTGCGGGCTGCCGGGGAAGGGGAACATGGGGACGGGCTCGGAGACCCAGACGCCATTGGATTTCATGCGGGTCTGCCACTCGGCGACGAGGGCGGGGTCGTCCTGCGGGGTCTTGATCAGGTTGGCCTGGACCCAGGGGATGCGCTGGCGGGCGTAGATCAGGAGATCGCCGATGCGTTCGGTGGTCATGCGGCAGTTCTTGTTCATCTCATCGCGGCCGGCTTCGGTGATGCTCTCGACGCCGCACTCGAAGCTGACGGTGTGGGCGGCGGCGAGGAGGTCCATGCCGGCTTCGTCCCAGAGATCGATGCGGGACTGGAAGCCGATGGAGACCGGGCGTTTTGCGATTTCCTCGAGCAGGGTGCGGACGTTTTTGCCGACGCCGAAGATTTCGTCGATGAAGTAGATGTAGTCGACGCCGCGGCTGATGAGGTGATCGATTTCAGAGAGGACGGCGGAGAGTTCGCGCTCGCGGTACTTGTTGCGGAAGAGGGTTTTGTTGCAGAAGGTGCAGGCCCAGGGGCAGCCTCGGGCGTATTCGACCTCGGCGCCGAGGATGAGGTGATCGGCGCCGTTGTTGGGGAAGATGTGGTGCTTGTGGCTGTGGCGTTCGACGGGGTAGTCGGAGTAGTCGAGGGGCCCCAAGGCGCGCATGTCGGTGGCGCCGAGGCCGGGGGACTGATGGACGGCACCGTTGCGGTCGCGCCAGACGCAGCCGGCGATCATTTCAAAGGGCGTGTTGGCGAGTTGCGGAAGGGTCTGGTCGGGTTCGCCGCGGAGGACGATGTCGGCGCCGGTTTTTTCGAGCGTGGCGAGGGGTGTGGCAGAACCGTGGGGGCCGATGACGACAGTGCGGGAGCCGCGGTTGAGAGCGGCGATCCATTGCTTTGGGATGCGGAGTTCGGGCTGCGGGCAGCGCCAGAAGAGATAGGAGGGCGCAGTGGGAATGACCAGGAAGTCTTCGCCGAAGTGGTTCAGGCGATAGCGGACCTGCTCGGGGGAGAGGTCTTCCATGAGGGCGTCGACGAGCAGGACCTGGTGGCCGGCAGCGCGGAGAAACTCGCGGGCCGAGAGGAGTTCGAGCGGGAAATGGGCGTCGGGGCAGCCGAAGTAGGTGGAGCCTTCAAAGGTCCAGCGGGGGTTGACGAGGGCGTACTTCACGACGCTACCTCCTCGGGAACGAGTTCCTGCGCGGCGGTTGAGGCGGGCGCGCGGTGCTGGCGAATCAGGCTGGCGTTTTCCTGCCAGAAGGAGCGGATGTCGGCGAGGATTTGATCGAGCGAGCGATGGGGGTGCCAGCCGGTGTCGCGCTCGAGCTTGGCGGTGTTTGAGACGTAGAGGGGCTGGTCGCCGGGGCGGGTTGCGGAGAATCGGAGATCCAGCGGGCGGCCGAGCTGGGCTTCAATGGAGCCAAGCAGTTCGAGGACGGAGACGGAGCGATCGAGGCCGCCGCCGAGGTTGTAGATTTCGCCGCGCGTAATGCGGCGATGGGCGCGGGCGGCGAGCATGGCGTCGATGAGATCGCCGACGTGGAGGATGTCGCGGACCTGGTGGCCGTCGCCATAGACGGTGATGGGAGTGCCGTTGAGGGCGGAGTAGAGGAAGTGCGCGACCCAGCCCTGATCTTCGTTGCCGAACTGGCGCGGGCCGGCGATGCAGCTCATGCGGAAGACGACGGTGGGCAGGTTGTAGATCCGGGCGTAGTCACGGACGTACTGGTCAGCGGTGCCCTTGGAGCAGCCGTAGGGGGAGTGGAAGTCGAGGGGTTCGGATTCGATGACGCCGCGGAAGGCGGGGTCACTGGCGGCGTAGCGGGTGCCGGCTTCGGTGACGGGAACGCCGTGGAGGGAGCCGTAGACCTTGTTGGTGGAAGTGAACAGCAGAAACGGGTTATGCGGCGAACGGCGGGCGGCTTCGAGAAGGCGGAAGGTGCCGGCGGCGTTGGTGTCGAAGTCGGTTTCGGGGTCGTCGATGGAGGTGGTTACCGCGACCTGAGAAGCAAGATGGTAGATTTCGCCCGCGTCGCGGACGGCATCGTTCACGTCGCGGGCGTTGCGGATGTCTCCCTGGATGATTTCGAGGCGGGAGGCGGCACCGCGCAGGGAACGCAGCCAGGCGACGTTGTGCTCGACGCCACGGCGGGAGAGGTTGTCGAGAACGCGGACGCGGAGGTCGGTTTCTTCAAGTAAGCGCTGGGCGAGGTTGGATCCGACGAAGCCGGCTCCACCTGTGATCAGAGCGATTTGGGCACCAGAGGATTTCATCGACTCGTCCCCTCCCTGGCTGTGCTTTGTGTTTCGCGCGGTCACTAGGCAGTCAACCCGTAGGCGGACAGCTCTTTGAGCATGGTTTCCGCTTTGTCTTCGGCTTCCTGTTGGGAGAGCCAGTCGGCGAGTTCGCGGAAGCCCTGTTCGTGGGTGACCTGCGGCTCGTAGCCGAGCAATTTGCGGGCCTTGGAGATGTCGGCATAGCAGTGGCGGATGTCGCCGGCACGGAATTTCTGGCTGACCACGGGATCTACGGGTTTGCCGAGGGCTTCGGAGAGGAGTTCGGCGACGCGGCGGATGGTGATGGGCGTGCCGCAGCCGATGTTGATGACTTCGCCGTCCGACTCGGGGCGCTCCATGGCGAGAAGGTTGGCGCGGACGATGTCGTGGATGCTGACGAAGTCGCGCATCTGGTTGCCGTCCTCGAAGACCATGGGGGCGTTGCCGTTGAGCATGCGCGAGGCGAAGACCGCGGCGACGCCGGTGTAGGGATTGGAGAGCGCCTGGCGGGTGCCGTAAATGTTGAAGAAGCGGAGCGCGGTCACAGGAAGGTCGTAGTTGCGGCCGTAGATGAGGCAGAGCTCTTCCTGATCACGTTTGGAGAGGGCGTAGACGGAATTGATCTCGGAGGGCTTGGTTTCGTCGGTCGGCAGGGGCTTCAGTATGCCGCCGCATAGCGTGCAGGGGAGATCCCACTGGCCGGAGCGGAGCTGGGCGACGGAGCGCACGGGCGGGGCGGCGGGCTGCGCGCAGTCGGTGCACACGTAGCGTCCTTCGCCGTAGATGGACATGGAGCTGGCAACGATGAGTTTTTCGGGGGTGAGCTTGGCGTCGAGCATGGCCTGGAGGAGTTCGGCGGTGCCCTGGGTATTGACGCTCATATAGCGGGCGATCTCGTACATGCTCTGCCCGACGCCGACGGTGGCGGCAAAGTGGTAGATGACATCGACACCGGCGAGGACCTCGCGGAGGCGGTTGGGGTCGCGGACGTCGCCGACGACGAGTTCGACCGCGGGCGAGAGGTAGTCGGGACGGGCGCCCCCGGGGTGGACCTGAGGGTTCAGGTCATCAAGCACACGGACGCTGTGGCCGGCGGCGAGGAGACCATCGGCGAGGTGAGAACCGACGAAGCCGGCGCCGCCCGTGATGAGGATTTGTTTCCGCTTTTGGGTTGCAGGCTGGGTTGCAGGCTGACTCGAAGATTGACTCATAGGCTGCCTACGGTCTCCTCTTGTTTGGATTCGGCCGGCGTGGTGGTTGCCGGAGCGTAGCGTTCCACGGCCCAGGAGGCGAAGTCGGCGAAGTCCTGGTTATTTTTGGGCGGGCTGGTGTGGTGGTCTTCGAGGCCGAGGTGGCCGGGGGTGAAGCAGAGGGTGAGGGCTACGCGGAAGGGCTCTAGAGCGGACATCTGCCTGTCGAACCAGGCTTCGCAGTCCGGGCGGTAGCTGTCAGCCCAGCTGAGGCCCGTGCGCAGGTACTCGACTTTATGATCGTGCATCCAGCGGACGGCGCTGTCGAGGCGCGGGTCTTCGAAGTGGAACCATTGGCAGAAGCCGGCGGAGCCGTCGGTGGGGAAGTGCGACTCGGCGAGCTTGGGCGTGCCGTCAGCTTTTACGAGGCCTAGATAATAGTGGCGGTAGTAGGAGGAGCCTTCGGCCTCCTTGTGGCGGGTTTCGGCGGGCCAGGAGGGTGGGAGGTCGAAGAGGGAGTACCAGTGGATGCGCTCGGCTTTGCCCTTCAAGAGCTGGAGCGTTTTGTCGAGGCCGAAGACCTGGACCTCTTCGGCACCGAAGGAACTGACGCCGACCTCGGTGACCCAGACGGGCAGGCCAGAGACCTCGGCGGCCTCGCGGACGCGGTCTGGCCACTCGGTCAACTGCCAGTGGTTCCAGTCGAGCGGAAAGCCGTGCACGCCGACGGCGTCTACGTGCTGCATCACGCCCTGCGCGGCCATGTTGCGAAGGAAATCGATATCGCAGGAACTGACGCCGCCGAGCACGATGGGCAGGTTGGGGTTTACGGCGCGAATCGCTGCGGAGGCGCGCTTGACCATATCGGCGAAGCGTTCCCAGTTGGGGTCGAGCTTGAAGTTCCAATGGGAGAGGTTATTCGGCTCGTTCCACAACACAACAGCTTCAACCATCAGGAAGGATCCTTCGCGACAACGGTGAATTCATCAACGCTTCAAGCCTCATGCCAGAAAGCCGTGGGTGAGTCAGCGGGTACAAACCTTAACAGAGTTGGATCATACACATTTCCGCAGGTAAGTAGAAGCTCAGAATCACTGATTGGCGTGACGATGTCAATTTGAATTCAACGTGGGTTGGCAGCCCTGTCGGGATACAACTCCCAGCCAACCGATGGTCTCTACCCTTCTGATACCGCTCTCTACGGGTAAAGGAGCTTGCTTGTCCCCTTCCGGTCTTGTGGTTGTGGTTACCGGTGCTTCGGCCGGCCTGGGTCGTTCGATTGCGCACGGCTTTGCAAAACGGGGTGCTCGCGTGGCGTTGCTGGCGCGAAATCCGCAGGCGCTGGAGGCCGCGGCAAAGGAATGCGAGATTCTGGGCGGGCAAGGTATGCCCATTCCCACGGATGTCTCTGATGCGGAGGCGGTGGAGGCGGCGGCCGCCAAGGTGGAACAGGCCTGGGGGGCGATCGATGTCTGGGTCAACGACGCGATGGTGAGTGTGTTCTCCCCGGCCAAGGAGATGGAAGCTGCGGACTATAAGCGTGTGACGGATGTGCTCTATCTGGGATTTGTGCACGGAACGCTTTCAGCATTGAAGCGGATGTTGCCACGGGACCGGGGCACGATCGTGCAGGTGGGATCGGCGCTGGCGTACCGTTCGATTCCGTTGCAGTCGGCCTACTGCGCGTGCAAACACGCGATCAATGGATTTACGGACTCGATTCGGTGTGAGCTGCACCACGACAAGAGCAACGTGAAAATCACCGTGGTGCAAATGCCGGCGATGAACACGTGGCAGTTTGACTGGGTAAAAAACCGGATGCCGAATGACACCCAGCCCGTGCCGCCGATCTATGACCCGGAGCTTGCGGCGGAGGCAGTGGTGGCCGCTGGACTGGCGAAGTCGCCACGGCGGGAGTATTGGGTGGGTGCGCCGACGGTAGCGGCAATCCTGGGGCAGAAGTTTATTCCCGGGCTGCTGGACCGGTATCTCGGAGCGACAGGTTACAAATCGCAACAGATCAAGGGCCAGCCACGCGATCCGAATGCGCCCAATAACCTCTACAACTACGTGCCCGGAACACACAGTGCGGTTGGCAAGTTTACCCGGAGGCAGAAGCAGACCAGCGCGGAGGTGTTCCTGCTGTTGCATCGGAATTGGTTTGCGCTAGGCGCGGCGGCGTTGGCAGCAGGCGGCGCGGTGCTGGCCGCACGCAGAAAGCGGAGCTGGTAATGGAGATGCGTCAAGCGGAGAAGACACTGGCCGTGGCCGCGTGTGGCACGGCAATTGGAACGCTCGTGGTGATCGCCCTGTTTCAGAGCGGAGTCACTGACGATCTGCCGGACCCCCCGGGAAAGATCTTTGCTTCAGAGCGCATTACGCTCTCGAAGACGGCGCATCCACTTGGGATTCCGGATAGCTATCTTGGGCTGGCCAGTTATGGGACGACTCTGGCACTGCTGCTGTTGGCGGACAAGAACAAGTGGGCACGGCGGGTGCTCGGATTCAAGCTGGCGGGCGATGCGGGCGCGGCGAGCTTCAATGCCGTGCGGCAAGTTGTGCAATTCGGCAAGCTCTGCAGTTGGTGTACTGGAACCGCGCTCGCGACGGGTGTCATGGTGTTTGCCGGGCGGAAGGCTGTGCTGAACTCCATGAAGTTTGGGGCTGAGGCGCTCTAACTCTTTCTATCCCGTGTCTGTGGATATGGCTCTGCAGCGCACGTGTCAGCGATGCGGGCTGGCTTTGTTCATGCTGACGTGAGAATCCGTATTGGCATAGCTGTGCGCTCGCGGGATCACACGACCGAGAAGTTACTCCGTGCTGCAAGAGGGTTTCGCGACTGAACCGGGCGTGACGGAACGGCCCAGGCAGTGTGCCGCTTGGGAATTCGACACGTGGCCTGTGTATGCTTTGCCGATGAGCTCCGAAACAAGTTCTCCTCCGAGCCTAACCGAGTTTCGAACTGAAACCCCAGCGTCGGGTGGCGGTGAGCCCGTTGCCGCTGCAACGTCCCACCGAAGCAGTATCGCGGTGTTCTGCGCTGCGGCGGTCGGCACGCGGCCCGAGTACCGCGAGGCCGCTGAACATTTAGGTCGTCTGCTCGCAGAGCGCGGCCTGGGCCTGATCTACGGCGGTGCGGACGTGGGGCTTATGGGCGCGGTGGCTGACGCCGCTCTCGCGGCCGGCGGGCACGTTACCGGCGTGATTCCGCAGGTCCTCGTGGACAAAGAGGTCATTCACACCCGGGTGCAGGACGTTCGTGTCGTTGATACGATGCACACCCGCAAGCGCCTGATGGGCGAGCTTGCCTTCGCCTTTCTTATTCTGCCGGGCGGCTTCGGGACCTTTGAGGAGTTGTTCGAGGTGCTTGCCTGGCAAACGCTTAAGCTCCACGCCAAACCCGTCATCCTGGTCAATACTGCCGGCTTCTATGACAAGCTGCTTGAGTTCATGGACGTCTGTGAAGCCGAAGGCATGCTGCGTGGAAACCGCAGCGCCCTGCTGGTGGCCGACAGTGTGGAAGAGGCGCTGGAGCTTGCGCTGTCTGCGCAGCCGTAACAAAGGATCTGCTGCTCCGCTACGATTTTCCACAATATCCACACAACGCCCGGTGATGCTCGTACGTCATAATAGGCGAAGAGAAGGCGAATTGGACCGGAGGTGCACCCATGGCGGAACGCACATTGGAATTGTTTGACGAACCAGTGATGGACGAACAAGGTACGGCGTTACAAAACGCCGTGGAGCGAGCGGAACGCGCCGAGGCTGAACTGGCAAAGGTGAAGGCCGGCGCCTCGCACACCGTGTCGACCCATGAGGCGCAGACGCATGCAGCATCGACGCACGCCGCTTCCGCGCAGGCGAAGGAGGCATCACACCCCGGGCGTGACCGTGAGGCGGCTTCTGAGGCAGTGGCTAGCTCCGGCGATGTCGATGCAATTGCTCCGCGCGATACGAGCAGCACGGCCAAGCCCGACGCGACCGGTGCCCACCTGGTGGAGCCCGGCTCCATGGACGCCAGGAAGCAGCCTGCGGCTCAGTCCCCCGAGGGCCACGCGGTTGGCGAACCCGAGGCAAGAGGTGTAGACGCCCTACGCGATGATCGCATGATGGCCCATTTGCTCGATTCGCTCGAGGCGGGTAAGGATATTGGGCACTACGGCCGTCTGACCTTCGCCATGATCGCTCGTCACTTCCTTAACGACGACGAAGTGCTGGCCGAACTCACCAAGGATCGTGACTTCTCCGACGAGCAGGCCCGGCAGATGCTGATGCAGGTCGAGGGCCGAGATTACTCCCCGCCTCGTCGTGAGCGGATCCTGCAATGGCAGGCCGAGCAGGAGTTCCCCATCATTCCTGATCCCCATGATCCCGACTGTGGCAACACCTACAAGACGCTCCGGTATCCGAAGCAGACCTACGATCATATCGGTCACTACCAGGAGGAGAAGACCTCGTAGTAGTCCACGGGGCTGACAGATCGAGCAGCCCCATAGAATGGGAAGATGCCGTTTTCCGCTGTACCGCACCTTCATTACATCTGGCTCGTGGCCGCCTCTACCATTGCAGGGGTCATGAACGCGATGGCGGGAGGCGGCTCTTTCATTTCGTTTCCCGCAATGCTTGGGATGGGGGTTTTGCCTGTCCAGGCAAATGCCACCAATACCGTCGCGCTCTGGCCGGGTCAATTGACATCGCTTGCCACCCTGCGAGGCGACGTCCGACGGGATGTACTACCTACAGTGATGATTACCAGCATCATTGGTGGGGTCGCGGGTGCGGAGATCCTGCTCCATACGCAGCAGAGGACGTTTCTGCACCTGATTCCGTGGCTGATTCTCGGTGGGACCCTGGTGTTCGGCATCTCCGGGCCGGTGTCGAAATGGTTGCGGCGCAGGGCAGGGGAGTCCCGCGCGGAGCACGAGCGTCCCCTGCCGTTGTTTTGGGTTGGTGTGGCGCTGCTTCCGATCACTTTTTACATCGGCTATTTCGGTGCCGGGGGCGGCTTTCTTGTCATGACCGTGCTCGCACTGTTCGGCATGGAGGAGATGCACCGGCTCAATGCGCTGAAGGTCGTCGCCGCCTGCGCCTCAAATCTTTGCGCCATCTTCACCTTTATTGCGCAGGGAGCGGTCGAATGGCGCTTTTGCCTGGTGAGCATGGTGTTTGCGGCGGCGGGTGGTTACATCGGCGCCCGTTTTGCCCGCCGGGTCAATGGGGATGTTCTTCGAGCGATCGTTGTAGCGGTCGGCTGCGTGATTGCGGGCTACTTTTTCTTGCGGCAGTACGCCGGTTGAGGCATACCTTACGCAGTCCCGCCCGTTCCTGCGTCCACGAACGCCCGGGTCGAATCGAACATATGGAGAGTGCCGCATGAGTCACGATGGAGTTCGTTTTGTCAGCGCCGAGCAGGCCGCCGCCGATCGCGCCCGCGAGCAGCGCCGACTGGCCGGCGATGCCATACGCCCCGGCAAGGTGCGCGTGGACAAGACTGGCGGGACAGGCGTCAGCATCGATTGGCGCGATGGGCACCAGAGCCACTGGAGCTTCCGCTGGCTGCGTGACGCCTGCCCCTGTGCTACCTGCCACGAGGCGCGCGATGGCGATGGCCGTGCGCCGGGCGAGTCCAAGGCGAAACCGGCCTCGCTTCTGCCCATGTTTGAAGCTCCCCCCCGCCCGCAGGAGATCGAACCCGTGGGTAAGTACGCCATTAAGTTTCATTGGAACGACGGTCACGACTCCGGGATCTACTCGTGGGATTACCTGCGTAATGTCTGCGATTTCGAAGCGCAGCGTCAGAACGCCGGTCGAAGCGAACCGGTGCGGTCAGCTATTTCATCGAGCTGAGTCGGAGCAGACGGTTGGTTACCGGGCCATCAGCCTAGGCCACTTCCGGCAGCTCCGGCGTGGCCGCTAGCAGTTGCTGCGTGTAGGCTTCTCGAGGGTTCTCGCAGACCTGTTCCCACGTTCCCTCTTCCACCAGCCGACCGCGTTGCAGCACCGCCACGCGATGGCACAGATACCGCACCAGCGGCATGGAATGCGAGATGAAGAGGCAAGTCAGCCCATGTCGGGTCTGCAGATCGCGCAGCAGGTTGATCACCTGAGCTCCGACTGAGACGTCCAGAGCGCTCACCGGCTCATCGAGCACCAGCAGTTCCGGCCTCAGCGCCAGCGCCCGTGCGATGTTGATCCGCTGCCGCTGCCCACCGGAAAAGGCGTTCGGATAGCGGTTCAGCGCCGCGGCTTCGAGCCCGACCTCGCCCAGCAGCGTTGTTAGCCTAGCCTCCATCCCTTCTGCCGGGCGCTCGCCGTGAATGCGGAACGGTTCGCGCAGACACTGCCGCACCGTCATGCGCGGATCCAGGGCAGCATAGGGATCCTGAAACACCATTGCCAGGTGCCGCCGCAGCCGGCGCAGGGCTCGCGGTCGCACCCGCAGCAGATCGATGGGGTCATCGTCCAGATGCAGGGTCAGGTCTCCGGAGGTCGGTTCCAGCAGCCGCAGCATTAGGCGCGCCACGGTGCTCTTGCCGGAGCCCGATTCGCCCACCAAGCCGAGGGTCTCGCCCCGCCGCAACGTCAGCGAAACACCATCGACGACCCGAGCGGCGCCGTACGCCTTCACGAGCCCCCGAGCTTCCAGCAATACGGGCGGCATTGTCGATGACGGCGCGCTTCCGCCGGACTGGGGAGTGTTGCACACCGCGTTTGCCGTCTCGCGAACCAAGCCCACATCATAGCGGTTGTGAGCTTCGAGGGAGCAGCTCAGCTTGTCTGGCTGAAGACGAGGCGCCAACCGTCGGCTGTCTTTTCGAAGATCTCCGTGAACGTGCCCTGCGCATCGCCGCCGCCTTTTTTGCTGCGCAACAGCTGATAGCGGCCGGTTGCCAGAGCAAAATCCGGTCCCAGCTCGCGGACCTCGACCTCGCTCTGCTCCAGCCTGCCCATCGTCTCGGCGTTCGGGAAGTTGGTATGGTAGGCCGCCCGGATGTTCCCGAGTCCCCGCACCGACCCGTTCAAGACGGCTTCGGTGTTCTTGGCGTCTTTGAACTTGGCGAGGTAGCCGTCCAGATCGCCCTTGTTCCAGGCCGCTTCCTGCGCCAGCACGACTTTGGTTACATCCAGTTGCTCGCGGCTGGCGGTGTAGAGCTGGTTCGCACTCTGCCCGGAAGCAGGCACGCAGGCGAAACCGGTTACGAGAGCAAGCGACGCAAGTGAAGCAAACAAACGGGGAATACGCATAGGGAAGCCTCGCTGGCGACCATCAGATTCATCATAGGCGATCCAGTTCCATCCAGAAAAAGCTCCGTTGCTCCTGTAAACATCAGGGTTTTGCTGCCGGCAGGCTGGTTGTATCGTCGCGCACGATCTTCCACCCGTCCGCGGTCTCTTCCAGCACCAGCAGGAAGTATCCATCAGCCATGCCGCCGCCGGCAGGCGTTCGTTCCAGGTGAAAGTGCCCGGTGCAGCTAGCAAAACGGGGGTCCAGGGACTGCACCTCCAGCTGCGAAAAGCTCAGGGTGCCCATGCTGGCGCGGGTTGGATAGTGACGCTTATACCCCGCCAGCATGCCGGCGTACCCGTGCTCCAACGTCCTGCCGATGAACAGGATGTCCGGTGAGTTTTTATAGCCCATGGCAAAGGCGTCCAGGTCGCCCCGGTTCCAATCCGCCGCTTGCCGCTGCAGCAGCATCATGACCGCGCCGGCAGGAGCAGCCGTCGCCGCCGGATTTTGTGCGCGCGCCAGGGAGTTGCCGGCGGGGAGTCCGGCAATGAGGACCGATGCCAGGAGCAAGCGAATTGCCAAGGTCATACCGCAGCACCTCAGAAGGGATCTAGGTGCAGCCTACAATATTCCGAATGGGACAGCGGCAGACACATGCGGTTTGTACCCTCGACTGCCCTGACTCCTGCGGCGTTCTTGTTACGGTCGACGAGCTCGCCGGACGTGCGGTCAAGGTGCAGGGCGATCCCGCGCATCCTGTCACGCGCGGCTTTCTGTGTGGCAAGGTGGCGCGGTATCTCGAACGGGTTTACTCGCCCGAACGGCTGCTGTACCCGATGCGCCGCCGGGCAGGTGTTGCGAAGGGGCCGCTCGCACAGGGCAGGGAGGCTGATGCTTTTGAGCGGATCAGCTGGGATGAAGCGCTGGATGAGATTGCCGACCGCCTGCAGGCGGTCAGCGACGAGTTCGGCCCCGAAAGCATTCTGCCCTACAGCTACGCCGGCACCATCGGTCAGCTTGGCTACGGTTCAATGGATCGCCGCTTCTTCTACCGTCTGGGCGCCTCACAGCTGGACCGGACGATCTGCGCTTCGGCCGGGACCACGGCGCTCAACCAGGTCTACGGGACCCGTCTCGGCACGACGCCGCAGGACTTTGCCCATGCCGGGCTGGTGATCGCGTGGGGCGCTAACATTCACGGCAATACCATTCATCTCTGGCCTTTTATTGAGCAGGCCCGCCGCCGCGGGGCGCGCCTGGTCGTCATCGATCCCTACCGCACCCGCACCGCTGCGCTTGCGGACGAGTGGCTTGCGATCCGCCCCGGCACCGATGTGCTCCTGGCGCTCGCGATCATCCACGTTCTTTTCCGCGACGGCCTGCACGACCCCGCTTATCTTGACGCCTGCGCCGGTGACTGGCAGCAGCTGCGCACCCATGCGCTTCGCCCGGAGCATAGCCCCACCGAGGCCGCGGCCATTACGGGCATTCCGGCTGAAACCATTGAGCGACTTGCCACGGCCTACGGGCAGGCCGGCCGCGAAAACCGTCCACCCGCTGTCATCCGGCTGAACTATGGCGTTCAGCGCTCCGAAAATGGCGGAACCGCCGCACGCGCCGTCTCGATGCTGCCGCTGATCACCGGCTCGTGGCAAAAGCGCGGCGGCGGCCTACTGCTGTCCACCTCTGGTGCCTTCCCGTTCAACGCGAAGAAGCTGCAGATGCCCGAGCTTATGCTCGCCAGCCCGCTCGGCCGCCCTGCCCGTACCGTGAACATGAACCAGCTGGGCGCGGCGCTGGAGGTTCCACCTTCGTCCTTCTGGCTCTCCAATGGAGAGGAAGGAAAGGGATCCGGCCCGCCAGCTCTCGATCCGGGTTCCGCCGATATACCGGTCCAGGCACTTTTCGTTTATAACTGCAACGCCGCCGCCGTCGCCCCGGACAGCAACCGCGTGCTCGCCGGCCTGCGCCGCCCCGATCTTTTTACCGTCGTCCACGAGCAGTTTTTTACCGACACCACCGACTATGCCGACCTCGTTTTGCCCGCAACGACGTTTCTGGAGCATAAGGAGCTGATGGGCGCCTACGGTCATTACACCGTTCAACTTTCCGACCAGGCGATTGCGCCGCTCGGCGAAGCGCGCTCCAATCCGTGGCTTTTCCGCGCGCTCGCCGGGCGCATGGGCTTCACCGAAGCCGCCTTTCAGGCCACCGATGATGACCTCATCACGGCGGCGCTCGACTCCGAACACCCCTGGCTCGCGGGGATCACGCTTGCGACTCTTGAGCAGGCGAAGATGCAGCCTTTGAACCTGCCTCGCAATGCCGCGGGCGACACGCTGCCTTTCAGCGATCCGAGCTGGTTTCAGACGCCCACCGGCAAGGCCCAACTGTTGCCCCTGCCGACTTGGCAGGCGCCCACGGAGTCCCGGGGCGGCCACGTTCGATACGCAGAACCTGCAGAAAATATCGCTAGTCAGCCGTTTCCGCTGGAATTTCTTCCACGCAAGGCCGACAACTACATGAACACGACCTTTGCCAATCTGCCCGGCCACCAGAGCATGGAAAGGCGCTCTGCGGGGGTTCTCGAGATGCATCCCGACGACGCTGCACCGCGTGCCATCGCCAGCGGTGATGCCGTGGAGGTCTTCAACAACCGCGGCCGGATCGAACTCGTTGCCCGCGTCGGCACCGAGGTGGCGTCCGGCGTCGTAGCGGCCCGCCTGGACTGGCAAAAACTGTCTGCTGCAGGCGCCAATGTTAACGCACTCACCAGCCAGCGACTCACCGACCTGGGCGGCGGCGCGACCTTCTATTCCACGCTGGTTGAGGTCGCTCGCGTTGACATCGCGGCCGCCGATTAGAACGGGTGCGCGGTGGCTCTTCTCGGCTGTTTCCTGATGAGGTAAAGCCCTCGAACACCCAGCAGGTCCTTCGCTTCGCTCAGGATGACAAATCATAAGCAGGTCCTTCGCTGCGCTCAGGATGACAGCTTATAAAACGACAGCGCTGGTCATAGAAGGACAGTGCTGGGTACGGCATTACAGGACCTGCGCTACTTGCCCAGAGCTGGCCGAATCTCCGCACTTGGATGGGGCTCGTTGCCGCGTGGACGCTCGGGCGTGGGCATAGCCGCCCCGCCCGGCAAAGGCTGATCCGGGCTGTATTCGTTGTCACCCTCAGGCGTGGCCACGGTATCGGGCGCATTCTCGGGAACCGTGTCCTTGACCTCGGCGGGGCTGACTGGGTAGTCGGGCATTACAAATCTCCTTCTTCTGCCGCGCCTTGGACAGCGGCATCGTTGGCAGGCGAATCGGTCATTTCATCGGTTGGGGTGTTATAGACCGGGGGTACACCGGAGATGCGTCCGTCGGTGGTGGTGTTCTGGGCCGGGGGGACGCTCTCGTTGCCCGTAAATTCGCTCGGGCCGTCCGGAGCGGGCGTCAGGTGTTCGGCGCTGACCTCGTCGGCCGTGGGCGTGGAGGGATTGGGATCGCCGTCGGCCTGGCTGAGGTGTGTGTTGCGGCTCGCCTCGGCGTTTGGATCGACGTCGCGCTCAATCTCCGCGGTGGAAAGCCTTCCGCTCTCCACCGGCGTTCCCACGGGAACGACAGGTTGGTCTGGCATCGGAATCTCCTCCTGCAGGGCGACGTTCATGTCCGACGCCATGCGTTCGAACTCTTCGATGCTGGGAAGCTCGCTCACGTCCTTCAGCCCAAAGCGCAGTAGAAATTCTTTGGTGGTCTTGTAAAGGATTGGCCGGCCGATCACCTGTTTTCGCCCGGCGGTGGCGACCAGCTTGCGCGCCAAGAGGCTGCCCAGTACGCCGCCCGAGTCCACGCCGCGCACCTCGGAGACCTCCGGCGCGGTTACGGGCTGTTTGTAAGCCACCACGGCGAGCGTCTCCAACGCCTGCAGGCTCAGCTTGAGCGGTGGCTTCAGGGAGCGCACAAAGCCCCGCACGGCATCGTGGTACTCCGGTTTGGTCGCAAAACGGTAGCCGCCGGCGATCTCCCGGACCTCCAGACCGCGGTCGTTGCTTTTGTACTCGGCCATTAGCTGGTCGAGCACGGACCGCACATAGTCGCGCAGACGGCGCTCGCGAGCGCGAGTCTCCGCAGGGGAGAGCGCGGCCGCTTCCCAGTCTGGCGCTTCTGTGTCCTGGCTGATTTGAGTGGGTTGGCCCTGTTGGTCGTCGCTATCCGGGGTCTGTTCCTCAGCCGTTTCGAGGGCCTGCTCCGCCGAGGGAACGTCGGTCAGGTCCGCGGTTGCCGCCGGCTCCACCTCAAATCCCAAGGTCTCCGCGGTTAGGGCGTCCAGATCGCCGGGCTCTTCCTCGCCACCAACGACCAGGTGCTCGGATGCCTCAAGCGCCAGGCGGCCCTGCCGCTCGTCGGCTGAGTCCAGCTCCGCCTGCGCCTCCAGGCCCAGCAGCCCGACGAGCTGCCCTAGCGTCACCGGCTCCTCGGACGCATAGATTACCGCTTCGATCTTGGCCTTCAAACTCATGCGCGTGCAGGCAGCAGTGTACCAAGAGCCGTTTTCCCAGCCGGGAATTCACAATTCCCAAACAGAGACGCCCGGACCGCAGATCTCGGCCCGGGCGCTACCCACCGCAAAACGACGTCACATCAGATTACTTTGCCAGATGATTGAACAGCCAGAACAGCGAGGCCGAAAGGACCGCCGCCGCGGGCAGGGTGAAGATCCAGGCCGTGGCGATATTCCGGATGGTCGACCACTGCAAACCGCTGCCGCTGGCCATCATCGTGCCGGCCACGCCGGAGCTGAGCACATGCGTCGTGCTTACCGGCAAGCCGTAGCGGTCGGCACCGAGGATGGTGAACATCGCCGTTAGTTCGGCGGCCGCACCCTGCGCGTACGTCAGGTGGGATTTGCCGATCTTTTCGCCGACCGTGATCACGATGCGCTTCCAGCCGACCATGGTGCCCAGGCCCAGCGCCAAGGCCACGGCCACCTTGACCCAGCTCGGGATGTACTTGGTCGACTTATCCAGAAATCCCTTGTAATTGGCGACGATCTGTACGTCCTGCGGCATGAACTTGGGCCCGAACTTCGGGATCAGCCGGAAGGTCTCACTGGTCAGATACATTTGGTTGCGCACATTGGCCTGCATCTGCGAGGGCACGTTGCCCAGCGAGCCGTAGCTCACGGCCTCGTTGCGGATGTCGTTCACCATCTGCTCCAACGCCAGCGTCGTCTCGGGCTGGTACTTGTGCGTATTGACGAACCGTTCCAGCTCCTGGCCCGCGTCGCCCACCGTCGCCGACGGCTGCTCATAGTTGTGCAGGGCGCCGGCCACCTGGGTTGAAACCGCCGCAAACGTCGTCACGGAGCCCTTGTCCACCGTGTGGTTCAGAGCATAGGCCGTCGGCACCGTGCCCACCAGGATCAGCATGATCAGGCCCATGCCTTTCTGGCCGTCGTTGGAGCCGTGAGCGAAGCTGACGCCGGTGCAGGTGAAGATCAGCAGGCCGCGAATCCAGAACGGCGGCGGCGCCGTGCCTTCGGGGGTCTTGTAGAGACGTTCATCCCGCAAAATTGCCTTGAACGCCAGGAAGAGCAGCGCTGCCACGGCGAAGCCGATGATCGGCGACCAGATCAGCGCCTTGAAGACCTTGGCAACCTGCTCCCAGTCCACGCCGTTCAGGCCCGACTTGCCCTGCATCAGCTGGTTGCCCACGCCGACGCCGATGACGGAGCCGATCATGGTGTGCGAACTGGAGGCCGGCAAACCGAGCCACCAGGTGCCCAGATTCCACACGATCGCGGCAATCAGCAAGGCGAAGACCATGGAGAATCCGGACCCTGAACTCACCTTCAGAATCAGGTCCACCGGCAGCAGGGCCACGATCGCATAAGCCACCGCACCCGAGCTGGTCATTACACCGATGAAGTTCCAAATGCCGGACCAGGCTACCGCCAGATGCGGCTCCAACGAGTGGGTGTAGATCACTGTCGCCACCGCATTAGCCGTGTCATGGAACCCATTTACAAACTCAAAACTCAGCGCAATAAGCAGGGCCAGACCCAGCAGCACAAAAGGGAAGGCTGAGGCGTTGTGAACGACCGAAAGATCCTTCGTCAAACGCGTACCGATGTAGATCAGGCCGCCGACCAGAAGAACGCCAAAGGCAATAACACCCCACTTGCCCGCGGGATTGCTGCTCATCTTCTGATCGAGAACGGAGCCTCCGGAGGAGGACGCGGCTAGAACGGAGGGATCTGTCGCGGAGGTCGCCATGAGAAACACTCGGGTGAATGGGATTAGGCTGCTTCCACGCCAGCCTAGGGTGGGAATCCGTGTTCCATGTGAACGATCGATGAACATTGTGTTACAGCGGGTTGTTCTGCACAGGAGTTTGTGCGTTTTTCTGACATCTAAGTGGGATATGGCTGACCTGAAGGTGGTACGCGGCGATATCACGAAACAGCACGTGGATGCCGTTGTGAATGCGGCGAATTCTTCCCTTCTCGGCGGTGGAGGTGTAGATGGTGCCATCCATCGTGCCGCGGGTCCGGAGCTGCTGGAAGCCTGCCGAGAGCTCGGCGGCTGCGCTACCGGCGACGCTAAAGCTACCCCCGCCTTCGGCATGCCGGCAAAATGGATCTTCCATGCCGTGGGCCCGGTCTGGAACGGCGGCCATAGCGGAGAACCCGAAAAGCTGGCCAACTGCTACCTTCGCTGCCTGCAACTGGCTCGCGAGCATGGCGCAAAGTCCGTTGCGTTTCCTGCGATCTCGACGGGGCTTTACCACTACCCAAAGGGTCCTGCGGCACGCATCGCCGTGGACGTCTGCCGCGAGTCGGCCGACGACTGCGGTGTGGAGACGGTGGAATTCGTCTGCTTCGACGAAGCCACGGCGATGACCTA
>CAXSBL010000011.1:0-37828 GCA_964235515.1 uncultured Bryocella sp. | reverse complement strand
GCGGTGTGGAGACGGTGGAATTCGTCTGCTTCGACGAAGCCACGGCGATGACCTACGAGAGGGAACTGGGCGAGGCGTAGGCGTGCGCATCGTAGGCGTGCGCATCGTAGGCGTGCGCATCGTAGGCGTGCGCATCGTAGACGGGCGCATGGCAGGCAATGTCTGCGGAGAGGTGCCCCTCAACGCTCACGGCCCAGGCGTAGACTTCCCCGCTCATGCGGGTTGGTTTGTGCTCTTTTGGTGTTGAGTTTCGTGTTGCGGCAGCACGATTCGGTGTACGAGCCGTGCTCAGCCCTGGCAACCAGCGACATGGAATGCCTCGATGACGGCCAAGCAGGAGGCCAGCAACAAGACGATCAGGATGGCACTGAGGAGCGCCTGGGCTCATGCAAGAAGCGCCAACCACACTTGATAAGTCCCATAAGTGATGCATGATCACTGTGATTGGGATTATCTGGGGTTGACGTTCTGCTAGATGGTTGCGGGGGTAGGATTTGAACCTACGACCTTTGGGTTATGAGCCCAACGAGCTACCGGGCTGCTCCACCCCGCATTCCCAATATAGGCTGGATGGTGGGGGGCGTCAAGGGTGGAGCAGGCTGGGTGCAGGCAGCGCGATTGCCCGATGGAGCACTCACCTTTGAAGCTGTGGAGTGAGCCCGATGCGGCCGTGTGGCCGTGTGGCCGTGATGTCGGAGGGTATAAGAGCCTTGTCCCCGACCTTTTCCCTGTCTTGGGCCTCTCTGTCCTCCCTCGTTTCCCAAAATGGGAAGCCTCAAGAATTTGCTTGGATTTGCCTGGGGAAACGTCCCGGGAGCTTTCCGCGACTGCATCTCAGGGTCAGTTGGGCGCCGTGACCGAGGGGTTGAGACCTGATATCCCGGATGGGAGCACCGGAACTTTCTTCCGAAAACCGCGTCTTTGACAGAAGTCGAGATTTGCCTCTCCTCCGTTCGATGGCGGAAGCGAGCTGACTAGGAGTTCCTCAGGTATGACGATGAGCAAGCGTGGTCGTGTGAAGGGAAGTGCGATTCTGCTGGGTGGGCTGACCCTGGCACTGGTACCGGGGTTGGGTGCTGTGGCGCAGAGTGCCAGCGGAGTTGGCGGGACTCCGGACGCGCAGACAGAGGCCAACGTACTTAAGGCCCTGGCGGCGGCGCCTGAGCTGTCCACACAGAACATTCAGTCTTCCACGGTGTACGGCGTTGTGACGCTGACCGGAGCTGTACGGACGGAGGCGATGCGCACGCGGGCGGAGAACCTGGTGGCGCGCGCTACGGGCGTGAAGAAGGTGGTGGACGAATTGACGCTGGGGGCGAGTCCGGCACCGGAGACGGCGCAGGCCTCACCTGACGGTGCCAGCCAGCTCGTGTTGCAGTCGGACGGGAGCTATGCGCCGGCGGCCCCGGCCCAGCCGGCCACGCCTTACCAGGGCGGCGGTAGCGGAGCGCCTGAGCTGCCTCCAGGGTATGCGAACGGAGCCACCACCTATGGGCAGCAGACGCAGGCGGATGGAGGCTACAACCAGCAAAATTCGAATGGAGCGGCTCCGATGCAGGGCGGCTATAACCAGCAGCCCGGGGCTTCCGGTTCTGGTGGTAATGGATACCCGCAGCAGCAGCCATACTCGCAACAGCAGCCATACGCGCAACAGCAGCCGTACGCGCAACAGCAGCCGTACGCGCAACAGCCGAATCCGCAAGCGGGGTATGGCAACTCGGCTCCGCCCAGCGGGTACGGACAACAGGGGTATGCGCCACAGCCAGGGTACCCGTCGCAGGGGCAGTACCCTCCGCAGGGCGGACAGCAGGGCGGCCAATTGGTGACGGTGGCGCCTGGCGCGCTGCTGCGGGTGCGAATTAATCGCGGCCTGGACTCCAACCACCTTGCGATCGGTACGCCGTTTGATGGAACGGTGCTGAGCGATGTGGCGGCAGACGGCCAGATTGCGATTCCGCGCGGGGCTTCCGTGCAGGGCGTGGTGGTGGATTCAAAGAAGGCCGGGGTGCTGAAGGGCGGTGGGGAGCTTTCGCTGCAGATCGACAACGTGATGCTTGGCGGCGTGAGCTACCCGGTTGCCTCTGACATATGGGAGCGCGAAGGCGGGAGCAAGACGGCCCGTACGGTGAACAGCGCCCTTGGTTTTGGAGCTCTCGGAGCCATCATCGGCGGTGTGGCCGGCGGTGGAGCGGGTGCAGCGATCGGTGCGGGCGTGGGAGCCGGAGCCGGCGTGGCCGGATCGGCCGCTTCGGGGGGTGGACGGGTGATTGTTCCTCCGGAAGCCGTGTTGAGCTTCCACCTGGCACAGCCCGTCACGGTGAAGACTGTTTCAGAGGCGGAGATGCAGCGACTGGCCTACGGCGCTGGACCCGGGCAGGGCGGACAACCGATCGTGCGGCGCCGGTACGCGCCCTACCCGCCGCAGGCAGGGTACCCTTACCCCTACTAACGCCGGGAGATTGCTGTCCGCAGGTGTAGATGGAACGGGCAAGACGAAAGTCTTGCCTGTTCTTTGTCTCCGACGGCCCCGAAATGCGCTGATTTATACTCGGTTGAGCCATGTCTGCGACCTGCAGGGCGCTGTTGCCCCTTGGTTCGCCCGGCAATGGAGTATTGATGCGGGTGGATACCAGGTCCTGGACCGTACCCGCGCAGGAAGAGGGCTACGTCCCCCATGATTCGTTTGTTTCAGCAGGACAGCCGGGCGACCAAGGTGGTCTTCGGCGTGGTGATTGGGTTCGCTATTCTGGCCATGGTCGTTACCCTTGTGCCGGGTATCTTCGACAACAGCACCGCCAACAACAGCACCACCTATGCGACGGTGCGTTCGCCAAGCTGGTATGGGCGTCTTTCCGGCGATAGCGTGGCCATCACCAACGCCGAGGTGGAAAACAGCGCGCGGGCGCAGCTTCGCCAGCAGCAGATGCCGGAGATGTACCTGCCGTACATCCTGGCGCGCGCCGGGCAGCAGCAGGTGGAGCGCGCGGTTCTGGTGCGCGAGGCGGATCACCTGGGTTTGCAGGTGGCCAACGCCGATCTGCAGCGCGAGCTGAAGACCGGACCGCTGAGCCAGTACCTGTTTCCGGGCGGCCAGTTTATCGGAATGGAGAAGTATCAGGACTTTGTGCAGCAGTTCTTCGGCATCTCCACGGTGCAGTTTGAGTCCGAGGTGAAGCAGGATCTGGAGTTGCAGCGGCTGGAGGCACTCGTAACGGGCGGTGTTTCCGTCTCCGAGACGGCGGCACGCGCGGCGTACCTGAAGCAGGGGGAGAAGGTGAAGTTCGACTACGCCGTGATCTCGTCTGCTGATGTGAAGAAGAACATCAACCCTTCGGACGCGGAGCTCGAAACGTACTTCAAAAGCAACGGCGCGAAGTACGCAACGGCGATTCCTGAGCAGCGCAAGATCGAGTTCTTCTCCGTGGATGCGTCCAATCTGCCGGGTGGCGTGCCGAAGCCGAGCGAGGCGGAGATTCAGACGTACTACAACGCCCACACCGCGGACTACCAAGTCCCGGAAGAGGTAAAGACGCGGCACATCCTGATCACAGTGCCCAAGGGCGCCGACGCGAAGACGGATGCGGCGGCGAAGGCCAAGGCGCAGGCGCTGCTGACACAAATTCAGGGCGGGGCGAGTCTGGCGGAGTTGGCCAAGACGAACTCGGACGACCCGGGCAGCAAGGCCCAGGGTGGCGAGCTGCCGATGATTCCCACGAGCAGTCTGGATCCGGCGTATGCCAAGGCGGCAATGGCGCTGAATCCGGGACAAACTTCGGGCCTGGTACGTTCGCAGTTCGGGTACCATATCATCCAGACCGAGGCAAAACAGACCACGCACACCAAGACCCTCGCTGAGTTGAAGGATGAGATCTCCGGCAAGCTTTCCGCGCAGAAGTTTGCGCAGGCGCAGAGCAACTTCGCCAACCAATTAGCCGCCGAGGCCCAGAAGAACGGTATGGATGCCGCCGCCAAGGCGCACAACCTGCAGGTAACGACGACCGACTTCCTGGGGCGCAACGGAACGGTAGCGAGCCTGCCGGATTCGGCCAGCCTTCTATCGGCCGCCTTTGGAGCGGCCAAGGGGGCGGCACCGCAGGCAGTTAACACGGGTGAGGGCTATGCGATCTTCCAGGTGCAGGACGTGAAGGCGGCACACGCTCCGCTCTTTGCCGATTGGAAGGGTCACGTACTGGACGATTACCGCGACGAGAAGGCCCCGGCCCTGATGAACTCCGATTTGCACAAGCTGGACGATCTCGCCAAGCAGCGCGGCGACCTGCACAAGGCGGCCGCCGAGATGAACCTGCCGGTAAAGTCCAGCGATCTGGTGGGACAGGACGGGCAGGTAGCTGATCTCGGACCCATGACCGGGGAGGCGGCGGCGATCTTTACGCTGCCGCAGGGCGGAATTTCCGGACCTCTGAACCTCGGTCCGAACGGTGCCGTGGCACAGGTGGTGGAGAAGCAGCAGCCGTCGCCCGATGATATGGCGCAGCATGTGGGACCGACGCGCGACAAGCTGGTCGATCAGCAACGGGCGGAGGTGTTCAACGTGTTTGCCGGCACGCTGATGGACCGCTACCAGCGTGCGGGGGCCATTATTTACAGCCGCAAACCGACGGGCCTGCCGCTGGGCAGTTAGCGAATGAGTGTCTCCTTGCCAGCCGTTGCATCCCGCTGAAGGGGTGCAACGTCCTAGGGGAGATGGCGGTTGAATACTGTTCCTGCGGGAGACCTGATGAATCCTGAGCGCCTGTCCGGCGTCCTGTTGCATGTTACGTCGCTGCCGTCCTACGGGGGCGTCGGCGACTTTGGTCCCGCGGCGTATGAGTTCGTGGACTTTCTGGTCTCTGCCAAACAGCGCCTGTGGCAGGTGCTGCCGCTGAATCCGACGGGATATGGCAGCTCGCCGTACTCCGCGCTTTCGGCGTTTGCGGGGAATGCGCTGCTGATCAGCCTGGAACGCCTGGTGGAGGCGGGATGGCTGACGGCGGATCGCATCGAGGGCTTGCCCGGGCACAACGGCCCGTGCGACTTCGGGTTGGCGCAGATGAAGAAGGAGCCGCTGATTGAAGAGGCGGCGGCTAACTTTCTGGATCGCGCCTCGACGGCGGAACGCCTGCGATTTCAGAAGTTTGTGCAGGAAAACAGCTCCTGGCTGACTGATTGGGCGCTTTATGCCGTACTGCGGCGGCGGTTTGGGTACAAGCTCTGGGTGGAGTGGCCGACGGAGTACGCCTACCGCGACGAGACGGCGATGGCCAACGTGCTGAACGAGAGTGGGCGCGAACTCGCGATTGAACAGGCGGTGCAATTCCTGTTCCAGGAACAGTGGGCGGAGCTGCGGGCCTACTGCGCCGAGAAGAAGGTGCAGATCCTGGGCGATGTAGCCATCTTCGTCTCCTATGACAGCGCCGACGTGTGGACCCATCCGGAAATATTTGAGCTGGATGAGCACCGCAAGCCGACCCGCGTTTCTGGAGTTCCGCCCGATTACTTCTCCGAGACGGGGCAGCGTTGGGGCAATCCGCTGTACCGTTGGTCGCTGCTGGAAGAACATGGCTTTGACTGGTGGGTGGCCCGCATCCGGCGTGCGCTGGCCCTGTATGACAGCGTGCGACTGGATCATTTCCGCGGGTTCGAGGCCTACTGGTCCATCTGTGCCGATGAACAGACCGCAATGAACGGGCAGTGGGTGAAAGCGCCCGGGCACGCGCTTTTCATACGACTCAAGGAGATCTTTGGGACGCTGCCGTTTCTGGCGGAGGATCTCGGGGTGATCACGCCCGAGGTGGACGATCTGCGGGAGTTCTTCGGCATGCCGGGCATGCGCATTCTGCAGTTCGGCTTTGCGGAACGGGGCGAACACCTGTATCTGCCGCATCGCTATGTGCCCAATACGGTGGTCTACACCGGTACCCACGACAACAACACCACGCTGGGTTGGTGGCGCGAGGACACATCGGCTGCGGAGCGGGAGCATGTGCAGATCTACACACGCCCGATTGAGCATGACGGCGATGTTGTGTGGACGATGATCAAAATGGCGGCTGCATCGGTGGCCAATACCTGCGTCTTTCCCATGCAGGATGTGTTGCACCTCGGCAGCGAGGCGCGTATGAATACGCCTTCGGCGCCGGAGGGTAACTGGACGTGGAGGTACCGGCGCGACGATCTGCACCCGGATTTTGCGCTAAAGATGGCCGCGATCTCGGAGATGACGGATCGCGACGGACGGCCGAAGAAGGTGGACGGTGGGATCGCAGGCGGACCCACAGACCAGGCGCATCTGCGTGTCGAGGAAGGCGCGACGCGCTGAGCTTGACGAGATGGGCGGGAGCCGCAGCGGGCATCCGGTACAGGTACACTGAGATGGAGAACGCTGAAGGAGAAACGCTGTGCCCCTGTCCGGAGAAGCCATTCGCACCATGAACTATGTCGATGATATTGCGGTAACGCTGCGCCGCATTCTGTCCGTTATGCCGGTGCTGACTCCTGAGGAGCGCACGCGGGTGGCCGAATATGTCCGGCAGACCGAGCCGAGCTATGACTCCGTTCTGGCCGCGCTGGACGCAAAGGCGTAGGAACACAGCCGGTGCCGCCATTGTCAGAAAACGAAGGCGCCGGGGATCTCGGCGCCTTCTCCATTCGCAGGGTGGCCGTGATCGGCGCCGGCGAACTGGGCAGGGCCTTTGCGCTGCGATGTGCGCGGGCGGGCTTTCTCACGGTGCTGGAAGACGTGATGCCGGCCAAGCTGCGGCGGGCGCGCGAGGAGTTCGATGAGTTGACGGCGCCGGTGCCCGAGCAGACCGCGCTGCTGAGCTTCGCGCTCACGGTCGAAGATGCCGTACGGGATGCCGATGTGGCGATTGATTTCGTGCCGGATGAGTTGGAGTCGAAGCTGGAGATCTTTAGCCTGATCGACCGGATGGCGCCCCCCAAGACCGTGCTCTGCACGCCGACGAACGTGCTGAGCATCTCGGATCTGGGATCGTGCACCTACCGTGCCGAGCGCTGCGTTGCCCTGCGGGCGGCAGGGGATTTGCTGGAGGGGCCAACGCTGCTGATTCCAGGAGCAAAGGTTGGTGCGGAGGTGCTGAGTGCCGTGCAGACCTGGCTCCAGGCGATGGGAATGTCTGTGAGCGCGGGGATGGACCTTCTCGCGGTCTGACGACGGTCGCTGCCGCGCAATGCACTTCCAGCGGCAGGGTTAGTGACCCAAGTTTGACCTCAGGCATAACGGTCGGCGTGGTCCCGGCCATAGACCGGCGTCAGACAGAGCAGCAGCAGGCCCTCGATCAGGATGGCGCCTTCCACCCGGGTGGAGAGCACGTGCAACCGGTCGAAATCAAGGTGCGCGGGAGCGCCGGCGGGTGCGGTGGAGACGTCGCCGCCGAGGGTCAGGCGGTCGGTTTCCATGTGCGGCAGCACGGACTGTTGCAGGTAAAGCGTGAGGCCCATCATGGAGACCGCAAGAACGATCTCCGCCGCTCTCGCCGGGTGCGAATCGCCCTGCGTCGCTAACAAGGCGAGGGTGAAGAACAGGTACAAGGCACCGGCGATGAGGCCCAGGCGGTGCAGCATAAGCAGGCTGCCGCGGACGACCAGAGCGGCTTCATGCACCGTGGGCAGGACCTTGAAGGAGACCCCGGCCACGACGATAAAGAACACGATGCCACCTACCCAGATCGCCAGGGGAACGAGTCGGAGGATGCGCAGGGCTACCTTCATACGTCTCTCGGGCCAGGGTGGACCGGTTCTGCAGCGTCTGGTGAAGCTTCTTTGTGTTCCGGGGATGTGAAGGGGGTGTCGCTGGAGGGCGCAGCTGAGGAGACCGGCAAGATTGGTGCGCTTCCGCGGCGGAGAACGCGCCCCAGCACCAGCTCCATGGCGGATTTAAGGCTTCGGTATTCGTGTTCGGGAATCTGCTGCTGCAGGCGCTCGGTCTCCAGGAGAAACAGTTCTTCTTTGAGCGCGGCGAGCATGGCGTCACCGTGCGACAGAGCCGGCTGCGGGGAGGTGAGGCGGGCGGTGGAGGCGAGCGAACCGGAGGAAACGTCCGTTCGCTCGCCGGAGGTCTCGGAGGGCTTGCGCAGGAGAAAGCCAGCGGCGGCGGCGAGAAGCAGGGCCAGGCCGGAGAGGATCCACCACTTGTACTTGGCCCAGGGGTCGCGGTCGCCGGCCTCGTCCAGCGGCTCATTCAGGCCGCGGCCACCGGCGAGCGGCGAATTGCTGACCGTGGGGGCGCTGGCGTCGCTATTGGCGCCGGCATTGGCCGTGCTGGCGTTGGGGCCTGCGCCGTTGGGACCGGCCCCCTCATTGCCGCCGGAGGAGGCTTCGGGCATGGTGCCTGTGCCGGAGATGGTGAACTGCGGGCCGTTGCCGGCGGGAACGTCCTGGGCGATCAGGGTCTGGGTTCCGGGTTTGCCGGGCTGGCGCGCCAGCAGCGATCCAAGACCGGGGGTGACCTTGATGCTCGTGGGCAGAAGCACGGCAAAGGTTTTGATACCGGAGGTCAGCTGCGGCGTAAAGGTGTAGGAGCCCGTGTAGGGCATGGTGTAGGCGATGCCGAACTGGGTTTCGCCGGGACGCAGCGGAAAAAGAAAGCTGTAATGGCCGGGGTCTGAGCGCGGGACGGCCGGGGTTTGCACGGGCATGCCGCCCTGCGTGATGGCGCCAGTGCGGCCGATCAGGGCGCCTTTGGGAAGGTAAAACTCGTAGCCGTTGGGACCGAACTGGGTGCGCGGTGGGGCGGAGTTATTGAGTACCTGCAGCACCTCGACGACGTGCAGCTCCGTCGGGGTCGCTTCAATGTGCAGCTCTTCCACATCAGTGCCGACGCCGGGCACGTTCGCCGCAGCGTCATAGACCGTGACGGCAACGTTGTGCTGGTCTGGCTGAACGGGCTGGAAGTAGGCGGCTTTTTCATGCGTGACGCGGACGAGGTGGATGCCATCATCCGGGACTTCGAGTGAGAAATGACCGTGCGCGTCCGTGGTGGTGCGGGTGGACTCCTGCATGCCCTGCTGCAGCTGAATGAGCACGACCTGGTCGCCAGCGGCGGGCCTGCCGTTGGTCTTGTTGGTCACCGTGCCCGTAATCGGTTCCGCGGCCCAGGCTGAAAGGCCAGACAAAGCCAGCAATGCGGGCAGGAGCGCAAATCTACGGACGTACAGGAGGGAAGGGAACACAGATTCAGGATACGTCACTGGGGTTTCACGCTTCCCTGCGCTTGCGAGGGGAGTTTCATCCGCCCAGCGTTTCCATCTCCGCCAGGACACCGGCGGCCTCACCCTCCAGTTCGGCTCGCTGGCGGCCGTAGTCGTCCTCGGGGAACTTGCCGGCGCGGAACTCAAAGTTCAGGTCGCGCAGATTGTCGTAGATGACGTCCTTGCGCTCACGCAGGTAGTCCAGGCGAGTTTTTTCATGTTGAGGCGAGGCGAGATTTTTTCGATCCGGGCTGAAGATGTACACCACGCAGCCGATCAGGAGAAGCAGGCACGGAACAATGGTCTGGAGATTCATGGGATGAGAGGCCGGCGAGTGCGAAAGCAGCCAGACTGTAGTTTAATCGCGCCCATGAGGTTGATTTTCGCCGTACGCAGCTGGTCTCGAACAAAGGAGCGGTGCCGGAAGGCGATCTCCTTAGCCGTTTTTGGGACGGTATTCTGCTTTGGACCCTTGCAAGCCAGCCTGGCCGTTGCCGCGCAGGGCAGTGGACGGCCGGAGGCGCTGCACACCGACCCGCTCAATCTGGAGCCGCTGGTCCGGCAGGGTTTCGAACACTTTTACAACCTGGATTACGATGGCGCACAAAAGATTTTCACGGCGGTCGCTCAAGCGCATCCGGATGATCCGATGGCTTGGAATTACCTTCTGCTGACCGCGATCTTTCGCGAGCTCTACCATCAGGATCTGCTGGACACGACCTACTACGCGCATGACAGCTTTCTTTCCACCAAGCGCGAGGTGACGATCCCGCCGGCTGGGCGAGAGACCATTGAGAACCTGACCAACAAGGTGATCGGGATGTGCGATGCGCGCCTGAAAGCCAACCCCAGCGACAAAAATGCGTTGTTTGCGCGGGGCTATGCGCGTGGGCTGCAAGCCTCCTTCATCACCCTGGCCGATCACCAGTTCGCGGCGGCAGCGCGTCTGGGCTATGCCTCGCGGAACGACTCCGAGGCAGTGCTGAAGCTTGACCCGCAGTATGCCGATGCGGAGATGGCGATCGGCATTCAGCAGTTTGCGGTGGCCAGCCTGCCGCGGTTTGTGCGGCTGATGGTGGGCATCATGGGTGTGGGCGGATCCAAGCAGAAGGGCCTGGACCTGCTGCGGGATGCAGCGGCGCACGGCGTGGTGACCAACGTGCAGGCGCGCACGGTTCTGTCGCTGTTTTTGCGCCACGACGGCCGCTACCCGGAGGCGCTGGTAGTAGAGCAGGGCCTGGCGGCGCAGTTTCCACACGACTACCTGTTCCGGCTGGAGGTGGCCAACCTGCTGAAGGACGAAGGACACGGCGACGAGGCGATCGCGGCCTATAAGCAGGTGATTGCCGATGCGATGAAGCCGGGCTATTTTGTCGATCCCCGGCTGCAGCTGGCGTATTTCGGCCTGGCGGACACGCAGCGCGGCTATAACGACGTCGCCGGCGCCGCGGCCAACTACACGCTTGCCACCGAACAGCCGAACAGCAGCGACTGGCTGCGCAAGCGGGCTGCCCTTGACGCCGGCGAAATGGAAGACCTGCTGCACCACCGTCAGCAGGCGGTGCGGCTGTATCAGGCGGTGTTGGCGCCGGGCGGCGATCAGTCACAGGCCGACGCGGCGCATCGTTACCTCCGCGGACCGTTTACGGGCAAGTAGGTTCGGGAACCACGGCCGCGGTGGCTGCGTATCCTGCATGGGAACGCCTGTTTTGGGGGCGAGTGGGGGATTCATCATGGTTTGCACAGTATGCGGTCGGACTTCAGAGACAACGGCTCAGTTTTGCAGCAGCTGCGGCATGGCGCTGGTGGGAACGCAGGTGCCCCTGCGGCCGGCGCCGGTCTCGACCCGGCTGGTACGTCCTCGCGAGGGGCGCATGATTGCCGGGGTCTGCGCCGGTTTCGCCGAGGCCTACCGCTGGGATGTGACGATCGTGCGTCTGCTGGTGGTGCTCTCCGTCCTGTTCGCCGGATTGCCGCTGCTGGCCTATCTGGCAGCCTGGATCGTGATGCCGAACGCGCAGTATGCGCTGCCGGCGCAGGCGGGTGCCGGGCCGGGTAGCATGGTGTTGTGAGCCTGCTTTCCCCTAGTCTGTTTCCCGCCCCTCGTCCGTTGCGCTATCAAGACGGCCTGCTGAGGCTCTCTGGAGCCTCTCTGCAGGATTTGGCCGAGGCCTACGGAACTCCGCTGTATGTGTACTCCGGCGACGATCTGCGCAGCCGGGTGGCTCTGTTTCAGCACAACTTCGGCGCGCTGCCGCACACGGTCTGTTATGCCGTGAAGGCGAACTCCTCGCTGGCGCTGTTGGGGCTGCTGGGGAAGCTGGGTTGCGGCTTTGATATTGTCTCCGGCGGTGAGCTGGAGCGGGTACGCCGGGCAGCTCCGGAGGCTGTGGGCCGGGTGGTGTTTTCCGGTGTCGGCAAGCAGGCCTGGGAGCTGGATGCGGCACTCCGGGCGGGTATTTTGCTCTTCAACGTGGAAAGCGAGGCCGAACTGGCGCTGCTCGCCTCGCGTGCGGAGGCCTGCGGCAAGCCGGCGCGGGTCGCCCTGCGCGTGAACCCGGATGTGGCGGTCGAGACACACCCGTATATCTCGACGGGGCTGCGGGAGCATAAGTTCGGCATCGGGATTGAGCGTGCGCGTGCGATTTATGTCCAAATGCTGGGCCACGCCTGGCTGCGACCGGCGGGCGTGAGTGTGCACATCGGTTCGCAGATCCGCGAGGTGGCGCCGTTTGCGGAGGCGATCAGCCGAGTCTGCGGCTTGATTGCCGAGTTGCGCTCCGATGGGCATGCGATCGACACCATCGATGTCGGGGGCGGGTTTGGGATCGAGTATGGCCAGGCAACGTTCGATCCCGGGACGCGGGTGGCGGAGTACGCCGCGGCCCTGAAGAATGTCCTGCAGGAGAAGGATCTGCACGTGCTGCTGGAACCGGGGCGCTTCCTGATCGCGCAGGCGGGCATCCTGCTGACGCGGGTGCTGTACACCAAAACCAATGGGGCCAAGCGGTTCGTGGTGGCCGATGCGGCGATGAATGACCTGATCCGGCCGGCGCTGTACGGGGCGCATCATGAGGTGCTGGCGGTGCGGGAGCAGACCGGCGAGATGACGGCGGCGGACCTGGTCGGGCCGGTGTGCGAGAGCGGCGACTTCCTGGCGCGGGACCGTGCCCTGCCCGCTGTGGCCGATGGTGAACTGCTGGCGGTGCTGGACGCGGGCGCCTATGGGATGAGTCTGAGCTCGAACTACAACACCCGGGCGCGGGCGGCGGAGGTGCTGGTGGAAGACGGCGCGGCGCGGCTGATCCGGCGGCGTGAAAGCTTCGACGAAATGCTGGCTGCGGAGACCGTCTGACGCGTTTTGAGATGTAGAGAACAGCGGGCCTGCATGGTAAACTCAGCCCGGCAACGCTGCTTTGCCGGCGAACGCAACGGCGGGCAGCGCATTTCATCTTCAAGCAAACGTCTCACGCGAAGGTAAGGGGTAGAGCATGTCCGGCCACTCAAAATGGGCAACTATCAAGCACAAGAAAGGCGCGCTGGACGCCAAGCGCGGCAAGATCTTCACCCGCCTGATCAAGGAGATCATGGTGGCAGCCAAGGGCGGCGGCGGCGACCCGGACGGCAATCCGCGCCTGCGCACGGCGGTGCTGGCGGCCAAGGCGGAGAACATGCCCCAGGACAACATCAAGCGGGCGATTCAGCGTGGTACGGGCGAGATCGAAGGCGCGAGCTACGAGGAGATCGTTTATGAGGGCTACGGCCCGGGCGGCGTGGCGGTGATCGTCGATGTGCTGACGGACAACCGGAATCGCGCGGTGAGCGAGATTCGGCATGCGTTTTCAAAGAACGGCGGAAACCTGGGCGAATCCGGTTCGGTCGGCTATATGTTCACGAAAAAGGGCCTGATCGTGGTTCCCAAAGAGGCCGCGAACGAGGACAAGCTGACCGAGATCGTACTAGACGCCGGTGCCGAGGACCTGAGCGACGACGGCGATTACTGGGAGATCACGACGGCGCCGGAAGATCATGAAGCCGTAGCCGCGGCGGTCAAAAAGGCCGGGATCACGCCGGAAAGCTCCGAGGTCACCATGCTGCCGACGATTTACCAGAAGCTCGAGGGGACGCAGGCGAGTGCCATGGTCCGTCTGCTCGAGACGCTGGAAGACCTGGACGACGCGCAGAACGTGTACTCGAACTTCGAGATGGATGAGGCGATGGCCTCGGCCTAAGCTCTAGTCAACGGATGAACAGAAAGGCCGCCAGTTCGTCTGGCGGCCTTCGGCTGTGAGGAAAGATTTGATCGGAACCTGTCGAGCTCTTGCTGTATTCGCCTTTTTAGCCCCGGTCTGTAACGCCAACGTTCAGGCGCAGGCGGACAACGGACGACTGGTGGAGTCCCCGGTTCGCCAGGAGGCCAACAGTATGCCCCTGGAGTTCGGCGCACTGTTCCAGGGCGGTGTCGGCCTGACGGAGAATCGGGGAAGTTTCCGGTTCCTGCTGGCGGGTGCGCATGTGGGCAAGGTGCTGACACCGGAGCTGGGTACGGGGCTGTTTCGGGGCAACTTCGAGTACGCCGGGGAGATTATCCCCTACTGGCAGTCGTTTACGCCGACGTTTCAGCGGATCAGGTGCCCGGCCGTACCGTCCGGAGTCCCGGTGAACCCGAACACCTGCAGCGCACCCTACACCGTGGGTGGAACGTACTCGGGCATAACGATCACTCCCATCATTCTGCGCTGGAACTTCACGCACGGGCGGCGGTTGATGCCCTGGGCGCAGGCAGCGGGTGGGCTGCTGTGGACCAATCACAAGTATCCGGGGTATGGCAACACGAGTCCGCAGGACGTGCCCGAAACCGGTCCCAGTTCCGACACGAGTGTTTGGAATTTCACGCCCCAGGGCGGCATTGGAGTGCACTATTTCGTGAAGCCGCGGCGCTCCCTGGACTTCAGCGCGAATGCGGTGCACATCTCCAGCGCCAGCCTGGGGGACCGCAACCCGGGGGTGAACGCCAGTGTGCAGTTTTCGGTGGGCTACAGCTGGTGGAAGTCAAAGGAGTAGGGACCTTGCGGTCCGCGCCCTTGCGCCGCACCGAACCAACCCATGTTTGACCCAAATGCCATCGTCGAGTGTGTGCCGAATTTTTCGGAGGGACTGGATCTTCCAAAGGTCCAGGCCATCGTGCGTTCCATGCAGGTACCCGGGGTTTATCTGCTGGATTGGTCGGCAGACCGGGATCATAACCGCAGCGTGGTGACGGTAGCCGGAGCGCCGGAGGCCGTTGTGGAATCGGCGGTGCGCGGGGCAGGGAAGGCGGCTTCTCTGATCGATCTGACGCAGCAGCGAGGAGAGCATCCGCGCATCGGCGCTGCGGACGTGATTCCGTTTGTCCCGGTTCGCGACATCTCCCTGGTGCAATGTGCCGTTCTGGCCAGGCAGGCGGGCATGGCGATCGCGCAAAGGTTCGGGATTCCGGTGTATCTGTATGAGGCGGCGGCCTCGCGGCCGGATCGCGTGAATCTGGAGGATGTGCGCCGCGGACAGTTTGAGGGATTGCTGAAAGATGCCGTGCGCGATGCGGCGCGCCGGCCCGATATCGGCGGACCGGAGCTGCACCCGCAGGCGGGCGCGAGCGCGGTGGGCGCCCGTCGTTTTCTGATCGCCTACAACATCTACCTGAAGGACCGCGAAAAAGGCCCGGAGATCAGCGTGGCGCGAGGGATTGCCCGTGAGGTCCGGGCCTCCAACGGTGGACTTTCCGGAGTCAAAGCCCTTGGTGTGGTCGCCAACGGACGTGCCCAGGTAAGTATGAATATTACCGACTTCGAGCGGACCCCCTTGTCGCGCGCCTTTGCAGCGGTGCGGGAGATTGCCCGGCAGCACGGGGCGGAGTTGGCGGAAGGGGAGTTGATTGGCCTTATCCCCGAAAAGGCGTATGAGCCGAATGCGGAATGGGCACGTCAAACCGTAGGGTTTGACCCGGAGTTAAAGATTTTAGAGCGGCGACTTCACCGACCTCTCCCCTGGCCGTAACTCCCCAAGGTGGGTATTGCGACAGGCTGGAGATCAGAGAACAATTGGACGTCCCTCCCGAAAGGGAGTTACGTTCCGGGGAGCAGTGACCATGGGTAAGGGCTGGCAGTACGGGTTGAATGGATGGATTGCGGCCGGAGTGGCGGCGTGGATGGGATTGGGCTCGGCAGCGCATGCGGCTCAGCTAAGCGGGGATGCGCGCTCGTCGATTCCGCGGGATGTGCAGCAGATCATCGTGGTGGATTATCGCGCCATGCAGAACTCGCCTGCGGCGATGCAGCTGAAGGACCGTGTTCTGCCGCCTGAGCTGAAGCGGCTTGAGACGGCGCTGAAGACCTCCGGCCTGAAGGTCGATCAGGATGCCGACACGCTGGCGTTTGCGGCGTTTCATATCAACGAAGGCGGCGCGCGTGTGATCGGCGTCGCGCAAGGCCAGTTCCAGACCCAGGCGATCATGGCGGCGTTTGCCAAAAACAAGACCAAGCCCATCCTGCTGCGCAATAACAGCATTTATCCCATGGGCGCCTCCGGCATGAGCGTGGCCTTTCTGAACCAGACAACGATGGTCTTTGGCGATCAGGCAGCCGTAAGGGCCGCCCTGGACGCACGGGACGGCCTGACGCCGAGTTTCCTGCAAAATGGCGAAATGATGGGCGAGATGGGGGTTGTCGATTCGAGGGCGGTGTGGAGCCTGCTGGACCAGAAGGGCACGCAAACGATGATGCGCAGCGTCCTGGGCGAGGCCGCGCAGTTGGCCGACTACGACACCGTGAAGAACCGGATGAAGTCGGCTCGGTACACCATGGATTTTGGTAACGGGGTACGCTTCGATATGGCCGTGGTAATGTCCGATTCAGTGACTGCGGCGACGGCTGCAACGCTGATGAAGGGTGTCATGATTCTGCGTAAGTCGGGTGGGTCCCCCATCGAGAAGTCGGCTCTGGACGGAACCACGATCGATTCCAGCGCCGGAACGCTCACGGTGGATTACAGCTCGTCTGACGGGCAGTTCGCCACTTTGCTGACATCACCGCTGTTTCAGCAAGTTGTGAAGTAGCAAGAGAGAAGGGGTGGCAGCGGCCACCCCTTCTTAGCTATCTTCCGATGTGTTCAAGGTCACGCCTGCATCTTGGTCGGAGCGACCGGAGAGGCGACAGTGGGCCGCGGAGCCTCATTGCATCGCCGCATAACAGCCGCTCTCAACCGCTCCGACAGGGCCTCGGGGAACTCGTACGTTTCTTGGCGACGATAGATAGAGATTGTCTGCTGTGTGGTGCTGACCACAACCTCGCAGTGATGGCAGCTGCCAAGGTGTTCTTTGACCTCGGCCAGAAGCTCGGGTTCAATTTGACCGTCGAAGTAGTCAGTCAGTTTGGCAAGAAACTCCGTGCAGTTCACTACGAGCCTTCTTTCTTCTGCCGGAAGTAACGGCTGAGTCGCTCCCGCAGTTGCAGGCGGGCGCGGAGAAGCCTTGACTTAACGGCCGGGATGCTCAGTCCGAGCGCCTCAGCCGTCTCCTCCGTTGACAGACTTTCGATGTCGCGGAGGGTAAAAACGGTGCGAAAACCTGGGGGCAGGCCGGCGATCGTTTTGCGCAGAATGTCACCCAGTTCGGACTGGGAGAAGATCTGTTCCGGATTGGGACGCCACTCGGCAAAGTCGCGAGGGATTGCGCCTTCTTCAGTCTCGACATCCTGATCCATGGAGACGGTGCGCGAGGTCTTGCGGCGACGCAGCCGCATCAGGCTTTCGTTCACGGCAATGCGAACAAGCCAGGTGGAAAACTTGGAGTTGCCCTGAAACTGTTCGAGCTTCTGGAAGGCTTTGAAGAAGACATCCTGGGTGATGTCCTCGGCGTCCTCCCGGTTTTGCGTGATGTGAAGCGCTGTCCGGTAGATCTGCCGGTCATACTGCCGCACGAGCACCTCAAAGGCCGCGGTGTCGCCGCCCTTGGCGCGTTCGACGAGGGCTATATCCGGGTGCGGTTCAACAGGCGGGGTTGCAGCAACCCCTGTCTGCGCGTCGGGTTCAACAAGAGTAGAGGGATTGGCCGCCATAATCCATTCTAGTGTACTTCGAGCCACGCCACAGGCGTGTGTCCCGGAGTAGAGCAGTGGCTCCGCGTGGGTGCCCCTTCCGTATCCCGTCTGGTTCTTTGCCCCACGGAAGGCAAACACAAAAGACGCTGTTCGCAGTAGATTCAAGAAAGGAGTGCCCCCATGACGAGCCGGTACGCTCTTGCTTTGCTGGTTACCTTTGGCCTCGCGCTGCCTCCGGGTCAGGCGCAGTTGCGCAAGCATGTTGCCGTGCACGCCAAAGGCGCCGCCGGTCTGCACCACGTGGCCTCGCGCGGCGCCGCGGCGGGGGCTGGGGCGCATGGTCGCGCCTCGGCGGGGAACGGGCACGCGGGCTCGGGCCGTCATGGGGAGAGCCGGCACGCGGGCAGACATGCCCTGCTGCAGCGAGCCTCCCTGCATGGCGTACCGACCGGCCATCCGCTGGTGGAGCATGCCACGGCCCAGAGCCGTCGCCTGAACAGCGCCTTTTTCGCTTCGGCCACACTTCGGCCCATGGCGCAGCAGCTGCTTTCAACGCGCAGTGCGGCTGCCTATAACGGCGTGCTGGCCTTTGCTGCCGCGCATCCCGGAGAGGCGGCGGCGGCGGCCGATCTCTCCGTCGGCCACGCCTATGCCCTGGATCATCGTTACGGCGATGCGGAAGGGGCATTTCGTTCGGCGGCTGGCGCCGGCGAGGCCCTGGCCGATTACGCCGACTACCTGGGAGCACAGGCAGCTGTTGCGGCAAATCACTCCGCCGATGCGATCAGTCTCATGGAACACTTTGCGGAACGCCATCCAGACAGCCTCTTTGTGCCCGAGGCGCCGGTGCTGCTGGCCAACGCGTACATGGCCTCAGGCAATCCATCGGCTGCCTTGCACGTGCTGCAACCGCTGGTCGGCAGCTCTGCCGGAAACCGTGTGGATGCCCGTGCGGCGCTTGCCCGGGCTTACCAGGCCACCGGGGACACGGCCGCCGCCGGGTCGCTTTACCGTTCTATTTATCTGGGTGACCCGGCAAGCGGCGAGGCGGCGTACGCCCGGTTGCAACTGACGACGATGAACATCCCGCTGGCAGCCGCCGAGCGCAAACAGCACGCCGACACGATGTTCAATGCCAAGCAGTACAACGAAGCGGCCACCGAGTACCGTGCTCTGGAGAAGAACGACACGAGCCTGACCCAGGCAGACCGGGATGCCCTGGAGATCTATGCGGCGGTCTGCGATCTGCGTCTGAAGCGCATCACCCGTGGCGATATCGCGCACCTGCCGGTCACCAGCGACGATACCGCCGCGCTGAAAATGTACCTGGAGGCCGAGTTTGCGCGTAGCGAGGGGGCAATCGCCGAGCACGACACCCTGGTTGCCCAAATCGCGCAGCAGTATCCGAACAGCCGCTGGCTGGAGGAGGCGCTTTACTCCAGCGGCAACATGTACCTGATCAAGCGCGATGCCACCCATGCAATTGCCAATTACACGGAGTTGGTCACGCGTTTTCCGCACAGCACGTATGCCCCCAGCGCGCATTGGCGCTCGGCCTGGCTGAACTACCGGCTGCGCAGGAACGCCGACGCGGCCCGCATGTTTGATGAGCAGATCACGCTGTATCCGGGCGGGCAGGAGATTCCCGGCGCCCTGTACTGGCGGGGTCGGCTCTATGAGGACGTTGAAGGGAACTTCGGGCAGGCGCTGAACTACTACCGGGCGCTGAACGGAGCGTACGTGAACAGCTACTACGCCATGCTCGGGCGCCAGCGGCTGGCAGTCATCGGTACACGCGAGGCCGCGGTGCCGGCTGCGGTGCTGGCCTCGGTGCGGCCGGTCGAGGATCCGCACCTGATCGCCTCCTTGCCGGAGGACGACCCGCACCTGATCAAGGCACGCCTGCTGGCAAACGCCGCTCTGAATGAGTACATCCGCCCGGAGATTCAGCTCAGTCCGACCTCGGCGCAGTGGGGTGCGCTGGCTGAAGCGCAGATTTACCAAAGTTTTGGTGAGAACGCGCGGGCGCTGCAGGCGATGAAACGCAGCAAAGTGCCTTTCTCATCATTGCCTATTGCCGAGGTGCCGACGGTGTACTGGCAGCTGGTGTTTCCGCGGCCGTACTGGCAGCAACTTTCAAGCGATGCCCAGAACCTGGGGCTGGACCCGTACCTCGTTACATCACTGATCCGCCAAGAGTCGGAGTTTAATCCCGGGGCGGTGAGCCGGGCGAACGCCTATGGCTTGATGCAGCTGCTTCCCTCGACTGGCAAAATGCTGGCCAGAAAGCAGGGTGACCGGCACTTCAGCACCAATGATCTGTTTGATCCCTCAGAGAATCTACGGCTGGGCACAACGTACCTGCGGGAGAATATCGATCGCTATGGCGGGCAGGTGGAGTATGCTTTGGCCGCTTATAACGCCGGCGATGGGCCGGTGCGACAGTGGATTGCGAGCGGGGATTACAAGGACATCCCCGAGTGGGTGGAATCGATCCCCTACACCGAAACACGGGATTATGTGCAAAGCATTCTGCGCAACCGCGAGGTCTATCGCGCCGTGTACGGCGGCCGGGAGACTGCTGCCGGAAAGCCCGCTCAGGGCTTCTGAAAGCTGACGCGGCTGACGCCTGCCTGAGCCAGGCCGGGCGTCTGTTTGATCGGACAGGGAAACGAATCGTGCAGGGCCATGCCGAGGCCGAGGCGGCGATCTTCCCCGAGGAGATCAGGGTTCTTATCTAGGTAACCGACGTAGGCTCGCACCAGCGCGCTCATCGGAGCGCTATTGGTGCAGATGTCGGTTTGCCGGGTGAGATTGGCCACAAAGCCGTTCAGGTAACCGACGCAGTAGGATCCGTTCAGCAGGTCCGACTGCGATGCGTTGGTCATCGAGGGCAGATCCATCAACCGGACCTCGGCGCGGCAGACGCGGTACAGCGCGGATCCTTTGGACAATTCCACTACAGCATCCGCAGCAGGGGATGGAGTGGCAGCGGAGGCAAGCAGGATAAGGGGCACCAGCATGCTTGCAAGGTAGGAGCCGCTACGCCGGATTGGAATACCACCAAGGAGCATGAGGCCTTACCCGAGGTCCGGAACCGTACCATGATGGGACAGGGCTGAACGAGTGGGTTATTCACAGTACGAACAAAGGCCCTTGGCGGATGGGGGAGACTCTGCCTTGTAACGACTTTGTTACGGTCTGCGAATCCTCTACTGGTACCCGGCAACGCAGCCGGACGAAACCTCAGGGTGTGCTGAGCGACTGCACTGCCAGAACGCTAGACGTTGTTGCAAGGCGAAGCTGAGCTGGTGCCCGAAGGGGGATTTGAACTCCCACATCTCTCTCAGAGCGGCGGATCTAAATCCGATTCTGACCTTTGCAGGGTGTTGCAAGAGGTTGCAAAATCAAGAGTTACGCCCACTTTAAGAATGAGTCGGCTCTCCGCCCATGTCCGCCATCTCCTGGCCCGAACGCTGCCGAAGCCCGACGATCTGCCCATCGCCAACCGCTTTGATCGCATTTGTGACATGGCTACACTGTTATTCATATGATCCGTTCCCATTTATTTCTGCCTCTGGCTGCCGCTGTCCTGGTTTCCTGCAGTCCGGCGCAATCGAAGTCCCAGGCACAGCCCGAGCCTGCTCCGATGCCGCCGCCCATTGTCGCGCCCGTCGACAAACCCTATGTCGGGCCGATCTCACTTTCGGTTGACCTCCGCAACAACGTCGATCGTGTGGAGCATGTGCACGAGGAGATTCCGGTTGAGCCACGCGCCAAAGAGCTTGTCCTGCTCTACCCGGAGTGGATTCCGGGGGATCATGCGCCGTCCGGTCCGCTTCAGGCCCTGGGCGGCATCATCACCACGGTGGATGGGCAACGTGCGCAGTGGGTGCGCGACCGTGTGAATGTCTACGCCTTCCACGTGCCGCTATCGGCGGGGGCGAAGACGGTGAGCGTGGACTTTGATTATCTTTCGCCGGTCAAGTCCGGCGCCGGACGGGTCGAGGTTTCAGATGTGATGGCGGACCTGGAGTGGAATGAGGTCGTCATGTACCCGGCCGGTTTCTACTCGCGGGACATCCCGGTGGACGCCACGCTGAAACTACCCGAAGGCTGGAAATATGCCACGGCGCTGGAGACGACTTCCACTGATAGTGGAATGGTGAAATTTGAGCGCACGCCGTTGAACACCCTGGTCGATTCGCCGGTGTTTGCCGGTTTGTATCTTTCCCGGCTGGATCTTTCGCCCACGCCAACCGACATCGTACATATCAACATTGTCGGAGACACGGCTGAAGGCGTCGTGGCGCCGCCGGAGGCCGTGGACGGCTTCAAGAAGCTGACGCTTGAGGCTGACAAGCTCTACGGCTCGCACCACTATAAGCACTACGATTTCCTTCTGCTGGTGAGCGACCAGGTGGGCGGTGTGGGGCTTGAGCACCACCAGTCAAGCGAGGATGGCTGGCCGGCGGATTACCTGACCAAGTGGTCAGAGGGCGTGCTGGACCGCGACCTGCTGGGGCATGAGTACACGCACTCCTGGGACGGTAAGTTCCGCCGACCTGCCGACCTATGGACGCCAAACTTCAATGTTCCTATGCGCGATGACCTGCTTTGGGTGTACGAGGGGATGACGCAGTATTGGGGCAACATCCTGACTGCGCGCGCCGGCATGCGCACCCCGGAGCAGACGCGTGACATTCTGGCACGCACGGCGGCGGGCTTTGCGGTCGACAAGGGCCGGGACTGGCGGCCGCTGGTCGACACCACCAACCAGGAGATCGTCTCGCACCGCCGGCCGGTGAGCTGGGTGAGCTGGCAACGACCGGAAGACTACTACACCGAAGGCATGCTGATCTGGCTGGACGCCGATACCAAGATCCGTGAGCTGACAGGTGGCCAGAAATCACTGGACGACTTCTGCAAGCGGTTCTTCGGCGTGTACAACGGCAGCTTCATCACCGACACGTACACATTTGAGGATGTAGTCCGCGACCTGAACGCGGTGGCGCCGTATGACTGGAAGGGCTTTCTCCAGACCCGTGTCTACGACCTGCACCCCGAAGTGCCCACCAACGGTTTTACCCAGGGCGGGTACAAGCTGGTCTACACGGACACCCCGACCAAGTGGTACGAAGATGAGCTGAAAGAACTAGGTGCCTCGGACTTTTCGACCTCGCTGGGACTCACGGTGGGGGAACCGAAGGGCGGTCCGGCGACAGTCGCGAGGGTGAACTGGGACGAGCCGGCGTTCAAGGCGGGGATTACACCGGGCATGACGTTCGTCTCGGTCAATGGCACCGCCTACACCGCGAAGGGACTGCGTGCAGCGATTCTGGAGGCGGAGAGGTCGCACCAGCCGTTGCAGCTCCAATTCAAGCGCGGGGATGAATACAAAACGATCGCGCTGCCGTACTTTGACGGCCTACGGTACCCCTCGCTACAGCGCGTAGACGGCACGCCCGATCGGCTGGACGACATTCTGGCACCGAGCAAGGCTCCACTGCCGGCGATGTAGTTCGCTAGGTGAAGTAATGAGGAAGAGCGGCGCTCCTGAACGTCTGGAGCGCCGCTCGCAACGGGCGTGCCGGCAGGACCCGCCCAGAGTACCCGTCTCTCTCGGCCTGTTGGCTCCGTCTGCGCGACTGGGAAGAGCAGGACTCCAGCTAAACTCTTGGGCGAATGTTTCCGGGCTGGAGCAAGATCTTCGTCGACGGCAGCTTTGCTTCCTCGAGACGGGTGCTGGCGTAGAAAAAGACCAAGCAGGGTAAGGATATGAAGTGGATGGTTTGTGATCGATGCCGGGACATCCCTTTCGCACATCACCTGGACTTGGCCTCGCCGGCCGAAGTCTGGCTTGCAGAAATCACGCTCGCTCCCACATCCGCGTAGCCAAGCGCCGCGGCTGGGGCCGGCCGCGGCGGAAGCCGTAAAGGCTAATCGCCGATAGGGCTACACGCAAGCAGATTTAGGTTGTGAGCTGTTCGGTTTGCTTGGACATTTGGGCGGTGCGTTCGAGTTTGTCCCAGGCGAAGGGTTTGCCGTCGATGGCGCGTTTTACGGTGCGGAACAGAACCCAGCTGAAGAGCTGGCGGTAGGTGAAGCGCTGGACCCAGATGTGGACGAGCAGCCAGGCGTCACCCTTGCTGGCGGGGTGTTTGCGTTCGAGCAGGAAGGCCAGGCCGGAGGCGAGAAAGTCGATGAGGATGAAGGTGAGGAAAAAGGTGAGGAGCTTGATGAGGTCGGCGTTGTTGGCGGCCTCGGGGTGGAAGTGCTTGTCGATGAAGTAGTGGAGGATGCCGAAGACGAAGAAGAGGTCGATCAGCGGCGACATCAGCGGCAGCAGGACCTGGAAGATGAGGATGTTGGGCAGGGCGAAGAGGCCCATGGCGAGGCGGTTCCGGATGGCGGCCTTGTGTTTGAAGATGGCCTGGAGGATGCCGAAGCTCCAGCGGAAGCGCTGACGGGCTAGACCGTTGGCGTTGTCGGGGGCCTCGGTGAAGGCGAGCGCCTGGTCTTCGTAGACCACGGCGTAGCCCTGCTCGAGCAGGTTCATGGTGAGATCGGCGTCTTCGGCGACGGTGTCGGGGGCGTAGCCGCCACCGAGCTGGACGGCTGCGGTGCGCCAGGCGCCGATGGCGCCGGGGACGACCATGACGACGTCGAAGAGGTCTAAGGCGCGACGCTCGAAGTTTTGGCTGGTGATGTACTCGAGGGCCTGCCAGCGGGTCCAGAGGTTGACGCGGTTGCCGACCTTGGCATTACCGGCGACGGCGCCGATGTGGGGGTTGGCGAAGTGCGGAATGAGGCGGGTGATGGCGTCGTGGGCGATGACGCCGTCGGCGTCGATGCCGACGTAGATGGGCTCTTCGATGGGATCAATGTGCTTCAAGGCGAAGTTGAGGGCTTCGGCCTTGCCGCCGTTGGGCTTGGTGAGAACGGTGACGCGGCCGCCGGCGTCGGGATGTCTGGCGGTTTCGTTCGCGACCTGCAGGGTGGCGTCTTTGGAGCCGTCGTCGATGACGATGATGCGGATGTTTTTGTAGTTGGACATCAGCACCGAGCGGATGGTGCGGGCGATGACCTTTTCTTCGTTGTAGGCGGGGATGAGAACGGCGACGCGCGGCGAGTAGTCGGGGACGGCGAAGGCTGTCGGGATTTTGCGGGTGCGGAGGCGGTCGATGATGGCGCAGAGGCCGATGATGATCAGCCGGGCGCTCATGAGGACGTCGCCGACGAAGAAGAGGTAGATGACGAAGTGATTGAAGAAAGACAGGAAGAAGAAGGCGACGGAGTCGATGAGGGCGAGCTGTTTCTGGCGCGCGTTGAGCGGCGGCATGACCTCGGCGCGGGTTTTGCCGATGAGCTGCGAGACCGGGACGAGCTCGTAGCCGTGAGCGCGGAGGGCCTGGATGAGGACGGGAAGGGCGGCCACGGTGGCGGAGCGGTCGCCGCCACCGTCGTGCATGAGGATGATGGAGCCGCGCATCCAGGGCTTGGTTTTGGCCTGATCAATCTGGTCGAAGACGCTGGCGACGATTTCCTGCGGTGACTTGCGGGGGTGTTCGTCCCAGTCATTGGTATCGATTTTGTCACCGACGATGACGAAGCCGTGGGATTGGATGTGAGCGATGGGCTCGGCCTGGTCGTTGGTGTCGGGTTCCTGGTCGATGGAGTAGGGCGGGCGGAAGTAGACGGGCTGGACGCCAAGTTTGGCGGCGAAGAGGCGCTCGGTGGCGTTCAGCTGCAGATCTACGGAGCGGTCAGAGATGTCGGAGATGTCGGGGTGGGTAAAGGTGTGATTGCCGATCTCGTGGCCTTCACGGAAGACCCGCTGCATGACGCCGACGTTGTCTTCGGCGACCTCGCCGATCATGAAGAACGTTCCTTTGACGTTCTGCTGCTTGAGGATGTCTAGGATTTTGGGGGTCCAGATGGGGTCGGGGCCATCGTCAAAGGAGATGGCGACCTGATTGGGGTGGTAGCCGTATTGCGAGACGGTGTAGGGCAGGGGATAGCTGTCCATGGATTCGGAGACCACGGAGAGGTATTGCGGGGGGATGGTGTTGTCCACATCCATTTCGAGGGAGCGGTGGCCGTTTTGGGGCAGGCCGGTAACACGGAGGATGTCGCCATCGCCTTCGGTATCGACGTCCTGGCCGGGAGCTACATCCGCCAGAGCCTGAGCCGGGTTGGCGAGGAGAGGGTTGTCCCAGATGTGCCAGAGGGAGGCGTCTTCAAAGCCGAGGCGCCAGAGGGCGAAGGTTTGGAGGCCGAGGGCTCGGGCGACGCGCATCTGGTTTAGGGCGGTGACGGCGTCGAGATACCAGATCTGGTGGCGCTCTTTGGCGTCCTCGTCGTCGTAGCCGAAGTGGGGGTTGAGGGAGGCGTCGTCGAGCTCGACCTTGGCTTCGGAGTCGGTGGCGCGCTGCCAGGCGTCCTGGGTGGAGATCATGGCGACGTCTGTGGCGTCGCCGGTGATCTCCGGACGGATCGGGGGAGCGGTTTTGGGATGGTGCGAGGCTTTGGCGAGGCCGGCGGTTTTGCCGCCGGATGCGGCGGCCGCAACCTGACCGTTTGGAGGCAGCGGAAAGGTCCAGTCATAGCCGTAATTTCCGATGGAGCAGATGATTTTTTCGCGCGGAACGATCTTCAGGATGGATTTGAGGTTGTTTTCAAACCAGTCCTGGCCGGCGACGGGGCCGGAGACGGTGCCTTGCTCATGCTGGCCGTAGTTGAGCAGGATCAGGCCGTCGGTGTGGGCAGAAATGAAGGCGAGATCGTAGCCGGAGTCGGCTACAGGCACCGTGACGTAGAGGCGCAGCTTGCGGGCGTGGAGGTCGTCGCCGAGGGCCTGGATGAGGTGCCCGTAGCCGGCGAGGGCCTCGGGCGGAACACCTTCAAAGCCGAGCGTGAGGCCGCGATAGCGCGTGTTGGCGGCCATGAAGGCGTCGAGTTGGGCGATGAAGGTGTTTTGGGCTTCGGGGTTGTTGAGGAACTCGAGGCTGTCGGCGAAGTCGCTGGTGGCCGGATTGTAGCTATTCACCAGGGGGAAGATTTCGGTGTCTTCCTTGGCGGCGGTGATGGCTTTGACGATCTTGTTTTCGCGGTCGACGCCGTGTACGCCGGCCTTGTCGACGACGGCGAAGGGGGTGTTGTCCGTGGTGTAGGCGGTAAGGACGCCGTCGGGGGTGACGACGTGGAGCCACTCGGGAAAGAGGATGTCGATTTGGCGGACGTGCTGTTTGAAGGAGGCGTAGCTGGCCGGGTCGACGTCGGTGTAGAAGGCCGCGCGGAGGCCTTCACCCTGGTTCAGGACGACGTCGGAGGGTTTGAGATCGGAGCGCCGATGGGTGGAGTGATTGAGCTTTTCTTTGGAGCGCAGCTCGGGCGCGGGCGGCTTGGAGAGCGCGCGGTAGCGACGCGTGGCCGAGCGCAGGTCGAGCGCGTGAATGGGCCGCATGCGGAGGAGACCGATGACGAAGAGGAAGCCGAGGACAGCACCAGCCAAAGCCAGCGAGTCGAAGACCCGGCGCAGGCGCTTCCAGCGTTTGCGTTGCGGGTCATAGAAGATGGGCTTGCTCATCGGGCCTTGTGCGTCTGGAACTTGATCATGCGGGGCTTGCTTTTCGGGAGGCACGGTTTACCTGGGTGTTTACCTGCTGGGCTAGGGCAATGCTATGGAGTGCGGGTCGCGGCGTCAACGTGACGTTTGTTTTGGGGAATACCCCCGCTGGCGCCGGCCGACGGCAAACGTATGATCGGAGGCACGATGCAAGGGCGGGCGCTTTGGCGCGGATCTCGGGAGGTGTGGGCTGCTCTGCTGGCCGGGCTGCTGCTGCGTCTGCTGTTTGTCTCCGTACGTCCGAAGGTTGCTGGGGACACCCTGGTGTACGGCGACCTGGCGCACAATCTGCTCGCCCACCATATTTATGGTTTGACGGAAGACCATGTGCGGTCGACGCTGATTCGGCTGCCGGGGTATCCGCTGTTCCTGGCGCTTTGTTTTCTGCTGTTTGGGACGGCGAACTACCTGCCGATCCTGCGGGTGCAGGTGGGGGTGGACCTGCTTTCCTGCGCCTTGCTGGGACAGCTGGCGGACAGGATGTGGGGGGAGCGCGCCGGGCGTTGGGTTCTGTGGCTGGCGGTGCTTTGCCCGTTCACGGCGAACTACACGGCGGCGGCGTTGACGGAGACCCTGAGTATTTTCTGTGTGGCCGTCGTGCTCTGGGGGCTGGCGGGATGGCAGCGCGGGCTGCCGGCGGGCGGCCGGACCGGCGTTTGCGCCGCGGTGGTAGGTGGGGGGGCGGCGCTGGCGACGCTGCTGCGGCCGGACGGCGTTCTGCTGGCGGGAGCGGCGCTGCTGGCGATGCTCTGGGCCTGTTTCGATGCCCGGAGTCGTCGTGGGATGGGGCGGAAGGGTGTTGCGGGGACGTTGCTGGCGGCCGGGATCCTGTGTGCGGCGATGGGGGTGTGGACGGGGCGGAACTGGGTGCGGTTTCACGTGATTCAACCGCTGGCGCCGAAGTATGCGAATGATCCGGATGAGCCGGAGCCGCTTGGATTTGCGCGTTGGTACAGGACCTGGGCGATCGGCTTCAACAGCACGGTGGATGTGTACTGGACCTATGACGGGTCACCGCTGAAGATGCGGGATCTGCCGGCGCGGGCGTTCGACAGCCCGGCGCAACGGCGGGAGACGGCGGCGCTGTATGCGCGGTACAACGACGAGAGTGCGGCGACGCCGGCCTTTGATGCGGCCTTTGCCCGTTTGGCGGCGGAGCGGGTGCGGAGCCATCCCCTGCGGTACTACATTCTGCTGCCCGTGGCGAAGCTGGCAGATATGTGGCTGCGGCCGCGGACGGAGTTGTTCAAGCTGCCGATCGATTGGTGGAACGTGGAGGCGCATCCACGACGGTCGGCTTTGGAGATCGGCTATGCGGGGCTGAATTTGCTGCTGCTGGGGCTGGCGGTGGCGGGCTGGGTACGGTGGCGGCGGGAGCGTTGGGACGGGTATGCGGCTGTGGCGATTGCCGGTGGTGGGCTGGTGGTGTTGCGGTCGGCGTTGTTGCTGACGATTGATAACTCGGAGCCGCGGTACACGTTGGAGTGCTATCCCGCGGTGTTGCTGCTGGCGGGGTTGTGGCTGGCGCGATGGCGGGATCGGCGGGTTGCGGCTGGCCGGGCTGACCTCAGGAGCTAGCCTCTGCTGGGAGTTGTTATGGCGTGGCTGGTCGTGCCGATTCGTTTTGGAGTTAGAGGCTGTTCTTTTTGGTGATGTGGAGTTCACGCGCAAACAGCAGGTTCTTCGCTGCGCTCAGAATGACAAATCCAAAAAGCAGGCTCTTCACTGCGCTCAGAATGACAAATGGTAGAGGCAGAAGGGCAGCGTGGCACCTAGTGCTGGACTACGGTGGCGTTTTTAGGGATGTCGTAGGGCTTTTTGTTGATTTTGTCGTTGCGGCGAATGTCGGTATAGACGGCGGTGCGGCTGTCACCGTTGGGCAGCAGGAAGATCTGCTTGAGGGAGATGTCGCGGGTGGGATCTACCCAGATGGTGACCTGTTTTACGGTGTCGCGAACGCCGGGGTCCTTGCTGATGAGGGTGAGTTTTTCGACTTTGACGGGGTGGCCGGCTTCGGGAAGGGTTTCGGGGCCGTTGTCGGTGATTTGCCAGGCTTTGGCGAGGGCGGTGCCGCTGCCGCCGAAGCCGAGCGAGAGGAAGCTTTCAAAGTTGGCCTGGTTGGCGCCGGCTTTGAACTGATCTACCTGTTTTTCGGCGGGGCTGTAGAGGCGGGCGATGCCGTTCGAGAAGTCGATGATTTTTGAGGGAGAGGGAAGCGGTTTGCCGGCGGGGTCGAGGTCGTAGACCGTGGTACCCAGGCTGACGGCACCGGTTTTGGAGCGCTCGATGTACATGGTGCCCTGCTGGCGAGTGGTGTCGTGGACGACGCGCTGGTAGAACTCCCAGGCAAAGTTGGCATTGGCGCTTTGGAACGTTTTGCTGGAGGCGTCCATTTGCGCGAGCACGGCGGCGAGTTGCGGAGCGGTTGCCTGGGCACGGAGCGGCTGCGCAAAGGTAAAGGTAAGGAGGCCCAGGGTGAGGCTGGCGGCGATGCGGGTCGGGAACGAGCTGTGAGCTTCGAGGTGCCGGGCTGTGAGTGCAGGCAAAGTGGGCTCCTGAGGCGGGTTGGGATTCTAGCGGCGGACGGTGACGTCGTAGGCGACGACGCGGCCGTGCGGGTCGGTGACGGGCTTGATCTCATCGAGTTGGGCGTTGCCGGCGATAGTGTGCACGATCTGTTCGATGTGACCCTGAATGTCTGCGGGAGTTTTGGCGCCGCGGAGGTCGTCGACGCGAATTTCGTAAACGAAGCGGTGACCGTCGTTGCCGGCGTTGCGGATGAGGACCTCCTGGGAGCGCTGCGGGACTTCGGGAATGGGGCGGTCGTGGAAGTCGATAAGGTGTGGGGCGATGAAGAGGAAGAGCAGGATCAGGGTGACCATGACGTCGTAGTGGAAGCTGCCGCGCTCATAGGTCCAGAAGATGTAGCTGTGGAGGAGGCCTTTGCGCGTTGTGTTGGGGTTTGGTGTCGCTGAGGTCATTGAAGTCATAGGGCACGACCGAGGCTTTGTTTGCCGATGACGGTTTCACCGTTCATGTAGGGGACGAGGGCTTCGGGGATGCGCACGGTGCCGTCGGCCTGCTGGTAGTTTTCGAGGATAGCGAGATAGGTGCGGCCGACGGCGAGGCCGGAGCCGTTGAGGGTATGGACGAACTCGGATGTCTTTTTACCCTTTTGGGCGCTTTCGGGCTTGTAGCGGATGTTCGCACGCCGGGCCTGGAAGGTTTCGAAGTTGGAGCAGGAACTGATCTCGCGATAGGTGTTCTGGCCGGGAACCCAGACCTCGAGGTCGTAGGTTTTGGAGGAACTGAAGCCCATGTCGCCGGTGCAGAGGAGCATCCGGCGGTAGGGGAGGCCTAGGCGCTCGAGCACGGTTTCGGCGTGGCGGGTGAGGGCTTCGTGTTCGGCGGCGGAGTCTTCGGGGCGTGTGAATTTGACGAGTTCGACCTTTTGGAACTGGTGCTGGCGGATCATGCCGCGGACGTCCTTGCCGTAGCTGCCGGCCTCAGAGCGGAAGCAGGGGGTCCAGGCGCAGAAGCTCAATGGGCCGGCGCTGAGGTCGAGGGTTTCGTCGCGGAACAGATTGGTGACGGGGACCTCGGCGGTGGGGATGAGCCAGTGGTCGTTGTCCTGCAAGGTGCCGGGTTCGTAAGGGCCTTTGTCGTCGCAATGGAAGAGCTCTTCGGCGAATTTGGGTAGCTGGCCGGTGCCGAAGAGGGAGCGCGAGTTGACCATGAAGGGCGGCAGGACCTCGGCGTAGCCGTGGCCGCCCGATTCCACAGGGCGGGTGTGGAGGTCGAGCATGAAGTTGGCGAGGGCGCGTTCGAGGCGGGCGCCGGCGCCGAAGTGAACGACGAAGCGGGAGCCGGAGATCTTGGCGGCGCGTTCGAAGTCGATGATGCCGAGGGCTTCGCCGATCTCCCAGTGGGGTTTTGGGGCGAAGTCGAAGGTGGGTAGGGTGCCCCAGGATTTCTCGCAGACGTTGTCGTGCTCGGAGCGGCCGACAGGGACGGAGTCGTGGGGGAGGTTGGGGAGGGCTTCGAGGAGTGTGCGGAGGCGGTTGTCGGCTTCAGCGGCTGCGGCTTCGAGCGACTCGGTGCGGGCTTTCAGGTCGGCCGATTGCGTGCTGATGGAAGAGGTGTCGGCGCCTGTGCGCTTGAGCTTGCCGAACTGCTGCGAGAGGGCGTTGCGCTGGGCCTGAAGGGTTTCGGCTTCGGTGATGGCAGAGCGGCGATCGGTGTCGAGCTGGGCGAAGCTTTCGGCGAAGTCGCGGACAAAGGCCGGATCCGTGCCGCGCATGCGGAGTTTTTCCGCTACGAGCGGGAGGTTGGAGCGCACAAAGCCGAGGTCAAGCATGGTCGAGCCATTTTAACTTGCGCGCGATGCCGGTGCGCGCGGGCGGAGCCGGGCGGGAGTTGAGCGGGTTTGCCCATCCGGGTTGCCGATCTGGGTTGCCGATCTGGGTTGCCCATCTGGGTTGCCGATCTGGGTTTGCCTATTCGGGGTTGTTCAGTTTTGAGTTGTCAGCTTTGGGAGTCTGCGGGGTTGCTAAGCCAAAGCTGGTGGTGGATGGCTGGGCAAGCATGTAAATGGCGGCTGGCAAATATGGGTGGCGATGATGGGGCATCGCGGCATTTCGCCGCGCGCGGCGACTGCGGCGGGTTTGTCCTCGTAGAATTGAGCGGTGATGGAAGAGCGGAAGCGGATAGGGCGGGTCTTGTTGTCAGTAACGGACAAGACGGGCGTGGTGGAGTTTGCGCGGGTTCTGGCCGAGGGCGGCGCGGAGCTGGTTTCGACCGGCGGAACGGCGCAGGTGTTGCGGCAGGCTGGATTGGCAGTGCGCGATATCTCCGACCTGACCGGGTTTCCGGAGATGCTGGATGGTCGGGTGAAGACGCTGCACCCTGTGGTGCACGGAGGCCTGCTGCACCGGCGCGGCGATCCGGCGCACGTGGCGGCGGTGGAGGCGCACGGGATTCCGCCGATCGACATGGTGGTGGTGAACCTGTACGCGTTTGAAAAGACGGCGGGGAAGCCGGGGGTAGAGCTGCCGGAGCTGATTGAGAACATCGATATTGGCGGGCCTTCGATGCTGCGGTCGGCGGCCAAGAACTACGAGGATGTGGCCGTGGTCTCGAGCGCCGGGCAGTATGAGGCGCTCACGGCGGAGCTGCGGGAGCACGGTGGGCTGAATGCAGAGACGCGCTGGGGGCTGGCGAGGGCGGCCTTTGCGACGACGGCGGCCTACGATGCAGCGATTGCGTCGACGCTGGAGGCGCGGGCCGCTTTATCGGCTGCGCCGGAAGCCGCAACGGCTTTGCCGGAGACGCTGCGGGTAGTGGTGCCGCGGAAGATCGCGCTGCGGTATGGCGAAAATCCGCACCAGAGCGCGGCGCTGTACACGGATGGCTCCACGCTCGGCGTGGCCAATGCGGAGCAGGTGCAGGGGAAAGAGCTTAGCTACAACAACCTGGTCGACCTGGATGCGTGTTGGGCGCTGGCGAGCGAGTTTGATGGGACGGCTGTGGCGATCATCAAGCACACCAACCCCTGTGGCGTAGGCATGGGCGCGAGCGTGGCGGAGGCGTACGCGCGGGCGCTGGCGGCGGATCCGGTTTCGGCTTTTGGTGGCGTGATCGGGATTAACCGCGAGGTGGATGGCGCGGCGGCGAGCGAGATTGCCAAGCTGTTTGTGGAGGCCATTGTGGCGCCAAGCTTCACCGAGGAGGCGTTGCAGATTTTTGCAGCGAAGAAAAATCTTCGCCTGTTGCGACTGCAGCCGGCGAAGGCTGGCGTGGTGTTGCGGTCAATTTCGGGAGGGTACCTGCTGCAGAGTGAGGATGCGGGTGTGCCGGAGTTGGCGTCACTGCAGGTTGTGACGGAGCGGCAACCGACCGGGGCTGAGAGCGAGGCGTTGGCCTTTGCCTGGCGTGTGAGCAAGCATGTGAAGTCCAACGCCATCGTGTACGCGCGGCTGGACAGCGGCTTTGGGCAGACTGTCGGCACAGGGGCGGGGCAGATGAGCCGGGTGGACGCGGCGCGGTTTGGGGCGATGAAGGCGGCGCTGCCGATGGCGGGATGCGTGGCCGCGAGCGACGCGTTCTTCCCGTTTCCGGACGGGCTGGAGATGGTGGCGCAGGCGGGGGCGACGGCAGTGATCCAGCCCGGCGGGTCGGTGCGCGACGCCGAGGTGATCGCGGCGGCGAACCGGCTGGAAGTGGCGATGGTGTTTACGGGGGTGCGGCATTTTCGGCACGGGTAGCGCCAAAAGGGGTAGCGTCTGTCGCATCCAAAGCGTGTAGAGTACCGTCTAAACAGGAATTGCCGTTGCGAAAACCGCGCGCGAACAGCCGCAGCTGGTTTCAGGATTCGTTCATGACTCTTTCGTTTCGCGCTACACCCGCCCTCTTCTCCGGCTTCCTCCTTCTGGCCCCCGTATGCTTGAACGGGGCTTTTGCGCAGGGCAAGGGCTTGCAGACCCGGAATGCGTCGCCTGTCACAACCGGCACCACGGCCCCGGACCGTGCCTCGGCGTACTACCACTACGGGTTGGCGAAGATCTATGAGGAGCAGGCGGCACAAACGCAGCGCCAGGATCTGGCGACCCAGGCGATTGAGCAATACAAGCTGGCCCTGGGAGCCGATCCCGACTCGCCGATGCTGCAGGACGGGATCGCCAATCTGTACTTCCGTCTAGGCCGCATTCGCGAGGCCGTCAGTGCCGCGCAGGAGCAGGTTGCCAAGCACCCGGATGACGTGGATGCGCATACGCTGCTTGGGCGCGTGTACCTGCGGTCGCTGGACGATCGCCAGGGGCAAGGGCCGCAGTCGCAGGAGATGCTGGCGGCAGCGATCAAGGAATACGAGACGATCGCACGGCTGAAGCCGAAGGACCTGGAGACGCACCTTCTGCTGGGGCAGCTGTACGGGCTAAATCACGATAGTGCAAAGGCCGAGCAGCAATTCAAGCTGGCGCAGGCCATCGACCCGAACTCGGAGGAGGTCGTGCTGAGCATGGCACGGCTGTACAACGAGCAGGGAGACTTGGCCAAAGCTGCCAAGACAATCGTCGACGTGCCGCCGGCGAACCGTTCGGCGCGGATGAATTTTGCCTTGGGTGGCGTTTACGACCAGATGAAGCGTCCCAAGGACGCGGCCGAAGCCTACCAGGCGGCGGTGAACGAGGATCCTGACAACGCGGACGCGAAGCGTGCACTGGCCTCCGCGTTACAGAGTTCGGGCCAGATGGATGCGGCAGCGAAGATCTATGGGCAATTGGTCGGATCGGACCCGCAGGATGCGCAGGCGCTGATCCGCGAGGCGGATATTCAGCGTCAGCAGGGCCATTACGAGCAGGCGCTGGCCAGCCTGAAGAAGGCCGAATCGCTGGTTTCAAACAACCTGGAGCTGAGCTATAACGAGGCGCTCGTATATGACGCGCTGGGGCGCTTTGACGAGGCCATCAAAACGCTGAAGGGCATGCTGGCCACCACCGCATCCACCACCGGCAAGTATGAGGAGGCGGACCGCAGCAACCGGGCGTTGTTCCTGGACCGCTTGGCGATTGTGGATCGTGAGTCAGGCAAGTACGACGATGCGGTGGCGGCCTACAAGCAGATGTCGCAGCTGGGTGGGGACTACCAGGCGCGCGGCATCGAGGGCCAGGTGGACGCCTACCGTGATGCGCACCGCTGGACAGATGCGCTGAACGCAGCGCAGGCCGGCGCGGCGGCACTGCCCGACAATCGCGAGATGCAGCTGACCTATGCGCGGCAGCTGGGCGACAATGGCAAGCTGGAGCAGGGCATAAAGCTGGCGGAGTTACAGCTGAAAAATACGGCTGACGATCGCGATGTCTACGTGACCATGGCGGACATGCAAGCGCGTGAAAAGCATTGGAAGCAGGCCGATGAGGATCTGGACAAGGCAGCGCCGTTTGCGACCAAGCCCGAGGAGAAGCTGTTTTTGATCTATTTCCGCGGATCGATTGCTGAACGCGAGAAGTTGTTTGACGCGGCGGAAGAGCAGTTTCGCAAGGGTTTAGCGATTGACCCGAATTATGCGGCGATTGAGAACGACTACGGCTACATGCTGGCGCAGCGCGGAACCAAACTGGACGAGGCAACCAGCATGTTGCAAAAGGCGGTTCAGTTTGAGCCGCAAAGCGGAGCGTATCTGGATTCCCTGGCGTGGGCGTATTTTAAACAGGGCGAGTACGCCATGGCGGAGGACCTGGAGCGCAAGGCCGTGTTGCGGCAACCCAACGATCCGTCGCTGTTGTCCCACTTGGGATCCATTTACGCCCATGACGGCAAGGTCTCGTTGGCGATCACCGAGTGGGAGCGCTCGTTGAGCCAGTACGCCACCTCATTGCCGGCGGATGTCGATCCGGCGGACGTTGCCAAGACCCAACACGATCTGCAAAGTGCGCGTAAGGGGCTTGCCCACGCGGGCAACGGTCCGGCTCATTAGGCTTTAAATTTTCACTTCGGATTAGACGGCAAGGATGCAAGCTCCACGCCGGGCGCCGTGTAACAACTGGACCTAAACTGGATTTGAATCAGATGCGTTTCGATCTGAAGCATTACGGCGTGTTTGGACAAAACGAGGAGGCCTTGTCTCTGCGGGCCTTCTCAGCACCCTCCGGCGATGGCCGTTCTCCTTTTGAGCGAGATCGCGACCGGGTGGTGCAGTCGCGGGCCTTTCGACGGTTGGCAGGCAAGACGCAGGTATTCACAAGCCGGGCCTCGGATCACTTTCGCAGCCGGTTGACTCACACCATTGAGGTGGCACAGGTGGCCCGCCGAGTCGCCTCGGCGCTGAAGCTGAATGTGGATCTGGCAGAGACGCTGGCGCTGGTGCATGACATAGGGCATCCGCCCTTCGGGCACGCCGGCGAGCGGGCGCTGGACCGGTGCCTGCAGGTCTACGGTCTGCGGTTCGACCATAATCTGCATGCCTTGCGTATCGTGGAGCGTTTTGAGCAGCGCTATGCCGGGCATCGCGGCCTGAACCTGACGCTGGCAACGCGTGAGGGCATCGTGAAGCACTCGCGGGAGTACACCGTAGCCGAGCAGCCTGAGCTTTTGCCGTATTTTTTAGATCAGCGTCCTCCGCTGGAGGCGCAGTTGATCGATCTGGCGGACGAGATTGCATACCTCACGGCGGACCTCGATGATGGCGTCGAATCAGGGCTGCTGGAGGTGAAGCTTATCTATGAAAACGTGGGTATTCTGCGGCGCAGCTTCGAGGCGGTGCGACGGGCGCATCCGGCGGCGGAGGAGAAGTACGTCTTTCACGATGCGCTGCAACTGATGCAGAAGGTGCTGATTAACGACCTGATCGAACAGACGGAGGCGAACGTGCTGAAGAGCGGAGCCAACGATTTGGCGCAGGTGCGAGCGCTGCAGGAGCGGATGGCGGTCTTCTCGCCGGCTGTGGAAGCCGAGCGGCGTGAGGAGAAGGACTATCTGTATCGCGCGCTGTACACATGCCCGCCGCTGGAACGCGAGCATGACAAGGCTGAGTCGGTGGTAAGAGAGCTGTTCGAGTTCTGGATGAGCGAGCCGGAGGAGCTGCCGGAGTCCTATTTTGCGGAGATTGAAAGCGAGGGTCTGCCGCGGGTCATCGCGGACTACATCGCGGGAATGACGGACAACTTTATCCTGATGCAATACGCCGATGTGCGCCGGAAGGTGCGCGCCGGGGCCGGCCGCCTGCGGGTCACGTCCTTGTGAGGTGATGTGCAGCGTGTGCGGCGTGCAAAAAGGGCGGGATTGTCTGGGCCAGGCCTTTGACGCCAAAGGCGTAGCTTGGTAGCCTAGGTTCTGCAGCCAAGCTGTCATGGCGCTTTCCTCTTGCCGTGGCGCTTCCGCAGCGCGCGTCCCCGTCGTCCAGTGGCCCAGGACACCGCCCTTTCACGGCGGTAACACGGGTTCGAATCCCGTCGGGGACGCCAAGAAAGCAAAGGACTTAGCTCAATAAAACGCCGGAAGGCGAGGGCACGATAAGGGCACGGAGGTAAGATACCGCCCCAGGCACCCTGAGCGCAAGAAGAAAGGCTCCCCGGTATGGGGAGCCTTTTCGTTGTAGTTGTGTAAAGAGTTCAGGCCGTCCTCTTCTCGGGGACCACGAACAGGCCGGTGAAATGCGTCAGGGCTTTGCGCTTGGCGGTCTGAGCAGCCTGTTGGTATATGTCCTGGGTGATGCGGCTGCTGGCATGGCGGAGGATCTCCTGGACCACTTTCACCTCCTCGCCGTTCTGGCCTAGCAGGGTGGCGACCGAATGGCGGAAAGTGTGCCACTTAACATGTCTTTTCACCCCAGCGACCTTCGCGGCGGGCCGGATCCGGTAGGACATGGCTGGCACCGGGATTATAAGGCAGCTTGCCATTGTCGTAGGGCGAGGCGAACACCCAATCGCTGTCTGCTGGGTAGGGCGTGTGCTTGCGCCACAGCAACAGCAGCTCGGCGACATCGTCGTTCATGGGAATTCCCTTGCGGGAGGCCTCGGTCTTTAGGCTCGTCACGGCTTGCGGCTGATGAACAAATCCCTGCTTCAACCGGTACCACCGTTCTCCGAAGTCCGAGTCGCGCCACTTCAAACCGCACACTTCACTGCGCCTCATGGCTGTTGTTGCGGCGACCACGACCATGACTTTGACCGGTTCGCTCTTGATGTTCGTGATGACGCCCCGCAGTTCCTCCAAGGTGAGCACCTCCGGTTCTTTCGCGCGGGTGGCGGTCTGGCGGACGGAGGCAATCGGGTTCAACTTTTCGTAGAACTCGTGGCGAACGCAGTGGGAGAACAGGGCGCTCATGGTGTTGCGTATTTTGGCCTTGGTGCCGTTGGCGGGCCCTAGAGGGTGTTATGAAGTTGTGAGTTTGATGAGTCTGTTTGTCGTGAGTGAGGATG
>CAXSBL010000010.1:91206-93835 GCA_964235515.1 uncultured Bryocella sp. | reverse complement strand
CATCGACGACTTCATCAAGGTCGAACTCCGCGTAGCGCAAATCCTCGTCGCCGAACGCATCCCCAAGGCCGACAAGCTCCTCCGCCTCGAAGTCGATCTCGGCTACGAGCGGCGCCAGATCCTCTCCGGCATAGCGGAGTGGTACACCCCCGAAGATCTGATCGGCCGCCGCATCGCCATCGTAGCCAATCTCGCCCCGCGCAAGATGCGCGGCCTCGAATCCCACGGCATGCTGCTCGCCGCCAGCGCCGGCCAGGACGATAAACCCGTCCTCGCCAGCTTCGGCGATGAAATTGCCCTCGGCTCCCGGGTGCGATAAAGCGGAAACGCAGATTCCCTACGGGAATGACAGCAAAAGTTCCCTACCGGAATGACAGCAAACGTTCCCTACGGGAATGGCAGCAAAAAGAACAGAAGAAACAGAAGAATTAGTTGTCATTCCCGCAGGGAATCTGCGTTTCGCTCCTGCCGGGTGCCTCTCAAGACTCGGACCTACACGCGATACCCTAAGCCGATGCTGATTGATTCGCACTGCCATCTCGACGATTACGAAGATCTCCCGGCCGTTCTCGCCGCCGCACGCGAGGCCGGCGTCGGCACCCTGCTCGCCATCGGCATCGGCGATGGCCCCGACACGATGCATCGCGCACTCGACATCGCGGACGCCTCGGGCAAAGACCCGCAAGCCCAGCAAGGCCCGCAAATCTACGCCACCGCCGGCATCCACCCGCAGGAGGCGCACCGCGCCACGCCAGAAGCGCTGGCGAAACTGAAAGATCTGGCCGCCAATCCACGCTGCCTCGCCGTCGGCGAGATCGGCCTCGATTACTACCACCTCGACAACCCCGATCCCACGATCCAGCACGCGGCCTTCGTCGCCCAGATGGCCATTGCCGCAGCCGCGGGCAAGCCGATCACCATCCATTGCCGGACGTCAGAGCTTGCCGGAGCGAAGGTTCAAGCCCGCTTCGAGCACCGCGATGCCTGGGCCGACCTCCTCGCCCTCCTCGCCGAGCATTGGACGCCAACCGGGCTGCCCGGCATCATGCACTGCTTTTCCGGCAATCAGGCGCAGGCCGAAGCTTCCCTCGCGGCAGGGTTTTACCTGTCGTTTGCCGGCAATCTCACCTACCCGAAGAGCACGGCGATCCAGGAGGTAGCCCGGTCAGCCCCCGCCGGTCGCATCCTGGTTGAGACGGATGCGCCGTTCCTGACGCCGATTCCCCTGCGCGGCCAAAGGAACCAGCCCGCCCTGGTCACGCACACGGCTGCGTTTCTCGCAGACCTGCGCGGTGCCACGGCAGAGGCCGTCGCTGATCTCACCACCCAAAACTTTTACGCGCTCTTTCCGGCGGCGGTGCCCCCGGCAGTGCGTCCAGCATCCAACGAAGTCTAAAACCAAGTCGCCAGAGAGAAGCCGAGGAAGCAAGCAGACATGCCCGCAGATCAAACGTTCGACGTCGTCAGCAAGGTTGACCTTCAGGAAGTCAAAAACGCCATCGATCAGGCGTCCAAGGAAGTGAACGCCCGCTTCGATCTGAAAGCCTCCAAGTCCACCATCGCGCTTGAGGGCGAGGACACCCTGCAGCTGGCCAGCCAGGACGAGTACACGCTGAAGGCGGTCATCGAAATTCTGTCGCAGAAGCTGGTCAAGCGCGGCGTCTCGCTAAAAAATCTCGAATACGAAAAGATCGAGCCGGCCTCAAACTCCTCCGTTCGCCAGAAGATCAAACTGAAGCAGGGTGTGAACTCCGATGTCGCCAAGAAGATCGTGGCCATGGTGAAGGAGTCAAAGAAGAAGGCGCAGGCCTCCATCCAGGGCGACACCGTCCGGATTACCAGCAAGGACCGCGACACGCTGCAGGAGATCATGGCCATGTTGCGCGGCAAGGATCTTGGCCTTGAACTCCAGTTTACGAACTTCCGGTCGAACTAGCGTGGATTGCACGAAGGATGCAGAACACGGTGAGCGCCCGTCAGGCGACCCAATGGACCTACCTGCTACTCTGAGGAGAGGGTGAGTGCTCTTTCCATCGCGACGGCAACCGAGGTCTTCGACCTGTTCCGGGAGGATCTGACGGCGGTCGAGGCCGAGTTCAGCCGGCAGTCCGATACGGCCATCACGGTGGTGTCCGATATCGCCTCCTACCTGATCGCCGGGGGCGGCAAGCGCATTCGTCCGCTGCTGCTGCTGATGGCCGCCAAGGCCTGCGGCAGCCGTAGCCTGGCGCGCATTCGCCTGGGCGCCGTGGTGGAGATGCTGCACACCGCCACACTCGTGCATGACGACATCATTGATGAAGCCAGCACGCGGCGCGGCCGGCCTTCCTCAAACACCACCTGGGGCAACTCAAAGTGTGTTCTGGCCGGCGACTGGCTGTACATGCAGGCCTTTCACAGCGCCCTGGAAGAGCGGAACTTTCGCGTTCTCGATCTGCTGATCTCGCTCACGCAGCAGATGGTCGAAGGCGAGCTGCTGCAGATGCAGAAGCTTGGTCACCTGATCAATGAAGAAGAGTACTTCGACCTGATCTTTCGAAAGACGGCGCGCCTGTTTCAGGTCTCGATGCAACTGGGGGCTGTGGTGGCCCATGGCGGCGGCCGGTCTAGTGGAATCCGCAATGATGGA
>CAXSBL010000010.1:46887-91106 GCA_964235515.1 uncultured Bryocella sp. | reverse complement strand
GATGGAGTCCGTGGTGAGTTTTCCAACGGAACTCCAAGCGACGTAGTGCCTTATGAAGATGCCCTGGGCGAATATGGACGGAACCTTGGCCTGGCTTACCAGATCGTCGACGACGTCCTCGATCTAACCTCTTCCGATGATGCCCTCGGCAAACCCGCGGCATCGGACCTGCGCGAGGGGAAGGCCACCCTGGCCGTGATTCACGCGCTGGAACGCGGTACGGGCGCCGACCGCGAGGCTATCCGCACGGTACTCGCCGACCGCAGCTTCGACCGGGTTTCGCATGGGCAGATCCTGGAAATCCTGCGCCGCCACGAGTCGCTGGCCTATGCCATGGATACCGCCTGCGCCTACGCCGAGGTCGCGCGGCAGTCTGTCGCCGAGCTGCCGGAATCGGACTACAAGCGAGCTTTGCTGTGGGTTCCGGGGTTCGTTACCAGCCGCGACCGTTAGTCAGCGCGCTTGGTTGTGCCCGGGAAACGAAAGCGGCTTGTACGACCTACTCCTCCTCGCCGAGACGTGGTGCTGAGGCGTCTTCCTCCGCCTCCTCGAGAGCCATTTCCTCCACACGCACCGGCCCGCGCTCCCTTGGGTTCAGCAGCACCTGAATGCGGCTTTCCGCGGTCGCCAGCTGCCCTTTACAGGCCTCCGACAGCTGCATACCGCGCTCGAACAGCCCCACGCTGTCCTCCAGGGTGAGATCGCCGCGCTCCAGCTGATCCACCACCTTTTCAAGCTCCGCAAGCTGCTCCTCAAAGCTGGGCATCGGCGCTCCCTTCCTCGTTCAATCCTAGAACTTCGGCGGCGGCGGCGTATTTGCCGAACGGCGCGCTGACCTGCACCCCCTGCACCGCGCCCCGCACCCCGGCCAGCATCTCCTGGGCGATCTTCAGACCCTCGGCCAGCGCTTCGGTCTTGTCCGTGTGCGCGCCCATGCGGGCCATGATGTCGGCGGGCATGGAGACCTTCAGCTCATTGCGCATAAATTCCGCGTTGCGCAGGCTGGTCAGCGGCCAGATGCCGGCGATCACGGGGATGCGAAACTCCTCAACCCGGCGCAGGAACTGCTCCAGCAGACGCATGTCAAAGACCGGCTGCGTGATGGCAAACTCCGCCCCGGCCTCAACCTTGTAGGCGAAGCGGCGGACCTCATGATCCACATCCGGCACCCCGGGATTGGCCGCGACGGAGATCGTAAAGCCCGGCGAACCCGAGATTTCCTTCGCCCCGCCCAGCGGATTCCCGCCGATGTCCAGACCGTGGTTGAGCGCCCGCGTTACGCGCGTCAGGCCGATCGCGTCCACGTCGAACACCGCCGTGGCATCCGGGTAGTTGCCCATCTTGGGAGGATCGCCGGTGAGGCACAGAATGTTTTTAAGCCCCAGCGCGGCCGCCCCGAGCAGATCTCCCTGGATGCCCAGCAGATTGCGGTCGCGGCAGGTGTAGTGCAGCACCGTTTCGATACCGATCCTGCCCTGAATCAGCGTGCACAGCGCCATGGCGCTCATTCGCGCCGTGGCCCGCGGGGAATCCGGCACGTTGATTGCGTCCACGCCGCGGCGGGCCAGCAGCTCTGCCCCGGCAAGCTCGCGGGCGGGGTCGAAGCCGCGCGGCGGCACAATCTCCACCAGCCGGACGAACTCGCCCCGGGCGATCCGCCCCCCGATGCGCGAGCGCTCGGCCAGCGGCGGCGGCTGCACACCGTTCCCTTCGGAAACCGCCGCGGGGACCGGAGTCGTCTGGGTTTCGGCCATGGCTGCCTCGCCGACAGACTGCGCTCCCACGGCGCGTAGCCGGCCGCGCATCGCGCGGATGTGCGACGGCGTCGTTCCGCAGCAGCCGCCCACCCAGCGCGCCCCCGCCTGCACAAAGCGCGCGGCAAAGCTGCCGATGTACTCCGGCGAACCAAGATAAATCTCGCGGCCCTCAATATCCCGCGGGAGGCCGACGTTCGGCATGGCCACGAGCGGCAGATCCGTCACCGCCCGCATGCGTTCAATCGCCTTCAGCACAGCATGGGGACCGCTGGAGCAGTTGCAGCCGGTTGCCTGCGCGCCGAGCTCGGTCATCCGCCGCGCGAACTCCTCCACCGGCGTGCCATCCAGGCAGTTCCCGTCGTCGTCGACTTTTACCAGCACCACCGCCGGCAGATGTGGGGCGGTCTCCCGTGCGGCGGTCAGCGCGCCCTCCGCCTCGGGCAGCGACATCATCGTTTCGGCGATCAGCAGGTCCACACCGCCTTCAGCGAGCGCCGCCATCTGTTCCGCAAAGACCGCGCGAGCCCGCTCCGGCGGGAGTTCCCCCTCACCGGTTCCCACGGTGGCGCCTAGCGAACCCACCGCACCGGCCACAAAGGCCCACTCGCCATGCTTCTCACGATGGGCGTCGACGCTCTTGCGCGCCAAAGCCGCCCCGGCCAGGTTCAGCGCCCGCACTCCCTCGCGCAGGCCGTAGTGTTCCAGGCGCAAGGCGTTGGCGCCAAAGGTATTGGTTTCAATGATCTCCGCGCCGGCCTGGAGGTACTGCTCGTGCACCGAGCGCACCGTATCCGGCTGCGTGAGGTTCAGCTCGTCATAGCTGCGATTGATGAACACGCCGCAGCCGTACAGCATGGTACCCATGGCGCCGTCGCAGAGCACCGTTTTTCCGCTGAAGAGCGCGGCCGATCGCTTCGGTTCTTGCCCGGATTCCACTGCATCCACCGCGCTCACCGCGGCCATCTCCGTAGATTGCCCTGCATCTCCCCATCCTACCCTGCCCCTCCGTGCCGAGAGGGAGGCAGACGTAGCGGACTGATATACTCTGGGTGATTGCACCCCCGCCTTTGTGGGATATCGTGCATCGTTTGGGAGCCGCAGCCGTTGATCCGTAGATGTTTGTCTGCCCGTCTCGTTCTTACTCTGTTCGTTGGTTTTGTTTCCGCTTTGTGTCTGGCAGGCTGCCACGCGCCCCTTTACTACTATCCCGAGTACAACTTTGCCGGCCGTGCCACCCCGCCGAGCGGTTTGCAGGAGCGGGTTCTCGCTACCTACACCTCGGGCGGCCTCTCTGGCGGCGCAGCCATCCTGGACGGTCTGCGTGACATCCGCAGCAACGTTCAGAACACCACCACTTCGTTCTCCATCTCCGGCCTCACTACCACCGATCCCATCCACATCTTCAGTTATCCGGAGCAGCAGTTCGGCTACGTCTTGGATGAAAATTCTGGAGCCTTGGCCGCAGTCAACTACGCCAAAGAAAACAGCCCGGGCCCTGCGATCACGTTCGGGGCGAACCCCGGCGGTGTGGCCGCCGCGCCGGATGGCAGTCGGTTTGCGGGAGCTCTTCGAAGCTCCGCCGCGGCGGGTGGAAATTCCGGCCAGCTCGTCGTTACGTACAACGGCACTCCCATCAACCTGAGTCTGCCCAACATCAACGGCGTCTTTATGAACCCAGGCAATACCGTCATTCTGGCGACTGCGGGCTATTCCAACAACCTGTACCGCGTGATCCAACTGCCGCAGACGAGTACCCCCATCAACCCGCCGGGATCGATCGATTGCGAGCCGTTGCTGATCCCTGTTTACTGCGTTGTGCCCGTAGCCGGGACCTACAACCGCCCGACCGGAGCCTACTTTTCGCTCGACGGCAGCAAGGCCTACATCATGAACTCCGGTCCCGAGCAGGGCGGCGCGACTGCTGGCATCACGGTACTGAACACGAGCGCGATCCTGACTAGTGTGATTCCTGCGGTGGATCCGCTCAGCGCCGGTGCACCTTCGCCCATGACCGCGCTCCCGGTTGCCAATCCCATTCCCATTCCCGGAGGCGTCACGGCCGCTGTATCCGACGGCACGAACCTCTACCTCTCCGGCCAATCGCTGAACCGGCTTACCTCAAGTGGTTTTCTCGGCACAACCCCGGCAGCGGACGGCCTCTTCGCCGGCTTCATGACGGTTCTGAATGAGACGAGCTTTGTGCCCTCCAAGCCCATTTCCGTCTCCGACGGCACCCACACCCGCATGCTGCTGGCCGACAACAACACCCTCTGGGTCGGCAGTTCGCAATGTGCCAACGGCGAACGCGCCGCCACAGGTCAGAATTCCAACTGCCTCACGATGGTGAGCCTCGCCGCTTCCACCCCAACCGCTACCGTCATTCCCAGCCTGACGCCCGGTGGAACAACAACCGTTCCCTACCCCAACTCGAACGGCAACCAGTACTATTACGGCAGCCTGACCGGCATCTGCTGGATCCAGAACTACAACAAGGTTTACACGGCCTACGGCGGCCAGATCCATGTGTTCTCCACGGTCGACGGCTCCGAGATCAACAACACCAACGTCACCATTCAGGGCACTGTTCTGGACGTCGCTTACATGGACGCCCTGACGAACGCGGCCAACTAGTTCCATGGCAGAGCCGGCCGCAACCGTGGATGTACTCGCCATCGCCGCCCACCGCGACGATGTCGAGCAGACCTGCGGCGGCACCTTGCTGGTGCAAAAGGCCCTCGGCTGGCGCACCGGAATTCTTGACCTGACGCAGGGCGAGGCCGGCACCCGCGGGACGGCGGCGGAGCGCGCTGCCGAAGCTGCCCAGGCCGCCCGCATCCTGGGCGTCGCTCACCGCGAAGCGCTCAACCTGCCCGACAGCAACGTCCAGAACAGCCTCGAAAACCGCCTGAAGGTCGCGGCCGTGCTGCGCCGGTTGCGACCCCGGGTCGTCATTTTGCCCTACTGGCAGGGCCGCCATCCGGATCACTACACCTCAGCCACGCTGGGCTATGAGGCCTGCTTTGCCGCCGGTCTCGCCAGCCTCGATCTTCCAGCCGAGCACGGGGCGCCGCACCGTCCCTTCAAGATCCTCTACGCCTCCCTTTACGCCGACGTCCGCCCCACCTTCGTCGTCGACATCACACCGCACATTGAAACCCGCCAGCAGGCCCTGCTCGCCTACCGCTCACAGTACGGCGGGCAAAGCGCCGGCTCCGGGCTGTTCGTTCCGGAAGAGGACATCCGCGAGGTCATGTTCTCCACGGCTCGGCATTACGGTCTGCTCGGCGGTTTCCGCTATGGCGAGCCCTTTGTGCAGCGCGAGGTCGGCGCCGTGCAGGATCTCGTAATGCTTCCCGTACGCAGCCTCTGAAGCTGATTTTGGTCTGGTGCGGCAGGTCCCTTTCAGGAGCGGAGGGAAAACAGATCCCTCCGCTCGTTACCTTCCTCCACCCGGGCTGCCTACCGGCGTAGCCACGACCGTGCCGTTGATATCCCGCACTTCCACTGGACCCAGCCCCGCGTCCTTCAACCCGGGTTCGATCTTGCTGCGGTCACCCGCTGCCACAATCACGAGCTGATCCGGATGCAAATCTGCTTTCGTGATGCGGGCGACGTCGTCCGACGTCACCGCTGAGTACTTCGCCGGCAGCGCCGCGTAATAATCCAGCGGGCGATTGTAAAGGAAGATCGAACCCACGGCTCCAGCGGTAGCGCCGGTGGTTTCAAATGTTCCTGGAAGCGACTGAATTGACGCTGTCTTCGCCGCACTCAGTTCCTCCGCCGTGGGCGGATGCGATGGAAAATTGCGGATCTCCGACATCAGCTCCTTCGCTGCAGAAGCGGTGATGTCGGTGCGCACCAGACCGCCGGCGAAAAACTCACCCCCGGCGCGGAAGCCCTGGTAGGACGACTGCGCGCCATAGGTGTAGCCATGCTGCTCGCGCAGGTTCATGTTGATGCGTGAGGCAAACGAGCCGCCCAGTGTGTAATTTGCGATGCGGATGACCGGCGTCTCGGGTGAATTGGCCGGAACACCCAGTCCAAAGGCGAACAACGCTGTCTGCGGCGCACCCGGCTTGTCCACAATCACAATGCGCGTGCTCTGCGCGGCGGGCGCAGGTGGAAGCGTCACCGCTGCGCTTGCCGTTCCCGACCAGCTACCGAAGTATTTGACCGCCAACTGCCTTGCCTGCGCTTGGGTCACATCGCCCGCGAGCACCAACGCGGCGTCCTGCGGACCGTAGTGACGCTTATAGAAAGCCGCCACGTCCGCCGCCTGAAGGCTGCGAATGCTTTCCGTGGTGCCCGTTGCGGCCGCGCCGTAGGGCTGGTCCCCAAAGACCAGCTTCGGCCCGACGCGAAAGGCGATCTGCTGCACATTATCGGTCTCCTGACCGATGCGCACCAAGCGCTGCTTGCGGCGGCGCTCCAGGTCGTCGGTACGGAAGGCCGGGTGCTCCAGGACGTCGCTGAGCAGGTTGAGGCCGCCATCGGCGTTGTTCGTCAGCACGGTGATGGAGGTCGTGCTGCCGTCCATGGACGCCGCCGGGCTGATTTGGGTGCCCAGCATCTCCTGCTCCTCCGCCAGCTTCTGCAGGCTGCGCGACTCGGTGCCATCGCCCATCAGTTCGGTCGTGAGCGTGGCCAGGCCGCCCTTGCCGGCCGGATTGCTGTCACTGCCGGCGCGCGCCACCATCGCCGCCGAAAGCACCGGCAGCGCATGATTTTCGACGACCAGAACCTTCAGGCCGTTCTCCAGGGTGAAGGTAGCCGGCACCGGCAGATGCACCTGGGGTACAGGGCCCGGCTGCGGCATCGTCTTGCGCCAGTCCTGGGAGGCTTCAAACGCGGGCGTGTACGGGTTGGTGATCGTCACCGCGGCATCGGTGTCCGCGGGGCTGCGCGGCACATCGTTCACCACCTTTTTGCCGGGCACGGTATAAACCACCACTGCCGCATCTTTGGTCAGGTACTTTGCGGCAGCGGCCCGGGCACTGTCCGGGGTAACGGCCTCCGCCATGGCGACGTCCCTGGGTAGAAATCCCGGATCCCCGGTGTACTGGTTGTACTGGTCCAGCGTGTCCGCCACGCCGCCGAAGCCGCCCAGCCGTTGCAGACCGACGATCTTGCGCGTGATGTTGCCCGCCTTGGCCGCCTCGATCTCCGCCGCCGTCGGCCCTGGCGTCTGCAGTTTGCCGATCTCGTTCCAGACCGTCGCCTCCAGATCCTCGAGCTTCACGCCCGGTTTCGCCGTCACCGTACACTCGGCGACGCCCGTTAGCTTCAACGCGTTGTTGCTGCAGCTAACGCTCTGGGCCACCTGCGAGTTGTACACCAGGGCCTGATCCAACCGGCTCGCCTTCGCGCCGCCCAGCGCAAAAATGGCATCGCTCACGTCATACGACCCAGGCGTGTACGCCGCGGGCGTAAGCCAGGCGATACGAATCTGCGACAGCTGCACGGTGTCGGTCACGGTAGAGCGGCGCTGGCTCGTGATCGGCGGGGTCGTCACGTTGACCGGAGGCACCGCCGGCCCCCTGGGAATGGGACCGAAGTACTTCGTCAGCTGTTCCTTCAGCACCCTCGGATCGAAGTCCCCGGCTATCGCGATCGACGCGTTGTTCGGCGTGTAGAACTGCTGGTGAAAGTCGCGTACGTCGGCAACGCGGGCGGACTCGATATCCGCGTGGCTGCCGATGACGCTCGCATAATACGGGTGTTCTTTGGGAAACAGCAGATGGTACTGCTCCTCTTCGGCCAGATTGTAGGGCTGGCCCTCGCCCTGACGGCGCTCATTGCGCACCACGTCCCGTTGATTGGTCAGCAGATTGCGGTTAAGGCCTTCCATCAGAAAACCCATGCGGTCCGACTCGAGCCACAGCGCCAGATCAAGCTGATTGGAAGGCACCGTCTCGAAGTAGTTGGTGCGGTCGAAGTCCGTTGTCCCGTTCACATCCGTCGCGCCCGCGGCCTGCACATTCTTGATGTGCGCCTTTTCGCCCACGTGTTCGGAGCCTTCAAACATCATGTGTTCGAACAGGTGCGCGAACCCGGTGCGGCCCGGCCGCTCATTCAGGGGGCCCACGTGATACCAGAGATCGACAGCCACCAGCGGCAGGCGATGATCCTCATGCGTGATCACCTGCAACCCGTTCGGAAGTGTGTACGTTTCGTACTTCAACTCCGGAAGCTTCTGCTGGCCCTGCGCCTGGCTTTGAGAAGGAACAGCGGCACTGCTGAGCACAGCCAACGCGGCGAGCGACCGCGCCAGGGGGCGAATACGGGTGCGGGGGATCTTCATAGGGGCTCCTGCGAATGGATTGCTCCTGAGCATAGACGCCCGGTCCGCTCGGCGCGAGCAAATTCCTACGCCGCGGCACGAAATCGAACCGGCCGCACAAAGGTTTACACCAGCCCGGCCGCTTCCAGCCGCTGCTCCAGACGGCTGAGCCGCTCCTCCAGCACACGGACACGTTCTTCCAGCGCTTCGGCCATCTCCGCTGCGGGCCCGGTGCGTTCAAAAGCCACGTCATCGCGGCGACTGCCCCCGGCACCCTCAGTCAATCCGGCCGGGTCGTCCGCTGCGCCGGTCAGCAGCTGCCGCCAGCGCGATTCGCGCGCCCCGGGTTGCCGCGCCATCACGCGAGTCATCGGCTCCGCGCGGCCGGCCAGCCGTTCCAGTGTTCCGACCACGGCGGCGTTGTCGTCAAAGGCATACAGACGGTCAGCGCGGGCACGCAGCTCAGCCGGGGTCTGCGGTCCGCGCAGCAGCAGCAGGCAGATCACGGCCACATCGTCACGACGCAGATTCGGTTCACCCAGCCCATCACGAACGCGATGCTCGAACTTGGGCACACGCGCATCGGCCAGCACACGCACGAGATTGTTGTCTTCCAGCGAGCGCAACGCACCGCGCACATCGCCCTCGGTGAGCTCCATCACCGGATCTCGGCTGCTCTTCTGATTGCAGGCGTTGATAAGGGCGTTCAGGGAAAGTGGGTAGTACTCCGGCGTGGTGATCTCTTTTTCAATAAGGGAGCCAAGCACACGGGCTTCGACAGGGTTCAGCTCGATCATGCGGCCATGGTAGCGCCGTCCTGTAGGGCGAGGCGATCTCGTAGAATAGACAGGTGAGTTTTACCGAACAGTTCGACGTGCTGGTAGTGGGCGCCGGCCACGCCGGTTGCGAAGCCGCCGCCGCCGCTGCGCGCATGGGCCTGCGCACGGCGCTGTTCACCCTGAATCTGGACCTGATCGCGCAGATGAGCTGCAACCCCGCGATCGGCGGCGTTGCGAAGGGTCATCTGGTGCGTGAGGTGGACGCACTTGGCGGCATCATGGGTGAGGTCGCCGACGCCTGCGGTATCCAGTTTCGCCTGCTGAACACCTCCCGCGGCCCGGCGGTGTGGTCCCCCCGCGCGCAGTGCGACAAGGCACTCTACCGTGTGCGCATGCGCGAAAAGCTGGAGTCGATCCCAAACCTGTTCATCAAGCAGGCCGAGGTCGTAGACGTAGTTCTGGACCACAGCACATCTCCCCTGCCCACCGTGACAGGCCTGCAACTGCGCGACGGCCGCACCGTCGGGGCACGCGCCGTGGTCATCACCACCGGGACCTTTCTCAACGGCCTGATCCACTGCGGCGAGCAGCAGTACACCGCCGGCCGCAGCGGTGAACCGGCCAGCGTTCTGCTCGGCGAATCGCTGAAAAAGCTCGGCCTGCGCGGAACCCGGCTCAAGACCGGCACCCCGCCGCGGCTCGATGGCCGCACCATTGACTGGACACGCTTTGAAGAGCAGCCCGGCGACAGCGATCCCACGCCCTTCAGCTTCCGCAGCACGCCTGCCGCGGGCTCTCCCACATGGACGCCGCCGCTGAAGCAGATCAGCTGCCACATCGCCTACACCACACCCGAAACCCTGGCGCTGATTCGCGACAACGTCCATCGTTCGCCCATGTACACCGGTCAGATCGAAGGGATCGGACCGCGGTACTGCCCTTCCATCGAAGACAAGATCGTCCGCTTCCCGGACAAAAGTCAGCACCAGTTCTTTCTCGAGCCCGAAGGCCTCCACACGCACGAGGTCTACATCAACGGCATGAGTACCTCCCTGCCGATGGATGTGCAAGCGGCCATGGTGCGCTCGATCCCCGGCCTGGAAAACGCAGAAATGCTCCGCCCCGGCTACGCGATCGAGTACGACGCCATCGACCCCACCGAGCTCGACCGCACGCTGCGCGTCAAAGCATTCCAGGGCCTGTACCTCGGCGGCCAGATCAACGGCACCAGCGGCTATGAAGAGGCTGCCTGCCAGGGCCTGATGGCCGGGATCAACGCCGCGCTGCACGCCCGCTTTCTGCGTGACGGCGGCGAGCCGCAAAGCTTCACCCTCGACCGCACCGAGGCCTACACCGGCATCCTGATCGACGACCTGATCAGCAAGGGCACCGACGAACCCTACCGCATGTTCACCTCGCGCGCGGAGTTCCGGCTGCACCTCCGCATCGACAACGCCGACATTCGCCTCACCCCGCACGGCCGCGCCCTGGGTCTGATCGAAGACGACGCCTGGGACGCCTTTGAAGCCAAGCAGACGCGTGCCCGCGGGCTGGCCGATCTGATTGAACTCGCCAAACTGAGCGAGGCCGATGCCCTGCTCCTCAACGCTTCCACCCCGGGCGCCGCTGAGATATTCGCCCGGGGTGACCGTCCGGCACAACTGCTCAAGCGCCCCCATCTCATGATCGAGCAACTGCTGCCCGTGCTGCTGCAGCACATGCGCGCCCAGCTGGCTGCCCGCCCGGCGCTGGCACCGTGGATCGCCGCTCTTGACGCGGTCGATTACGGCCAGACCGGCATCCTGCCGGTCTGGGTGCGCAACGAGCTGAAGTCTGTGGAAACCGCCATCAAATTCGCGGGTTATCTGGCGCAGCAGCAGCGCTCGATCGACCGCCTGAAGCGCGACGAGGCCCGTGCCATCCCCGGCTGGTTCGACTACACGCGCGTCTCCGGACTTTCACGCGAAATGGTGGAAAAACTAGGCCGCATCCGGCCCTCCACGCTGGGTCAGGCCACTCGCATCGCCGGGGTCACGCCGGCTGCCGTCGCGCTGATCCAGTGCTTTCTGGAGATCCAGGCGCGCGGTCTTACCGCATAGGACCAGTACCTTGCTTTTGCGTCCAAACCTCGCACAAGAAGACCCGCCAAGGCGGGTCTTCTTGTGTACCCAGCTGCCTAGAAGCGTATGCCGAACTTAATCGGGATATAGGAAGTTGTGTTGCTGTTCTGGGGGAAAAAGTTAGTCCCGTTGAAGGTGAGTGCGTTCGCCACCGTATCACCGGCACGAAAGCTGTTATCGATGTAGACGTAGCGGACCTCGCCATAAAGCCTCTCGTTAGAGAAGTGCGAGAACTTGTAGGTAAGGCCAATGCCACCATCGAAGCCCGGCGCGTTTGAGGTGTAATGGTCTACGTTCTGATTTATCTCAAACTCATCCCCATAATAATCTTGCTCTATCTGCGGCAGGGTGAAGTTGGCCACCTTGTGGTAAAAGCCCACGCCACCTGTTAGATACGCGCCCAGACCCTCACCGGAGTAGATCTGGTAGGTCGGTTGGATCGAAAAATTCCAGATATGGCTGTTCGCATCGAGATTGCCCGCAATGCCATACTGGTTCAGCGGGTCATAGAGATAGGTCTGCTGCGCAATGGTAGCGCCCGTCATCCCGAAATGATCGTAATCGAACTCAATATTCACGCCAAAGTGCTTATTCAAATTACGGCCTACGCCGCCCTGGATGCCATAGCTGGTCGTCAGGTAATTGGAATTCGTGCCGACCGGTACCGTGAACCCAGCACCGGCATAGGCGGTGTACTTCGCAGATCCGTCAGCATTCGTGTTGCCGCCGCGGTAGCGCGGCGCGCCGTAGCGACGCCGACCGTATTGCGCCTCCAGACCGGGCAGCTTGATGCCGCTTTCGACCGAGGCAAGGTTCAACTGCGTGGCAGAGGCTCCGGCATTCTGCGTGTCGGCCAGCGACGACGAGCTTGAGGAGTCAGAAAAAAGCGTGTCCGATCCCTTTGCGAGATCCCCGGCAGCTGCCGGCGGAACGGAAAAATTCACAGCAGGCGCGGATACATTCGCTGAGACACCGGTTTGTGCACCGGCAGCAAGGCAGGCACTGCCGGCCACGACGGCTAGCGCCAACGGGCGGCGCAAAAGATTCTGAAGGGAGAAAGACGTAAGCATTCGTTTGAACTCCTTGTTACCTGTAGACCTGTTGCTCGTAAAAGCCTGTTGCGGGTGAGCCCCCGGCATCATCAACCCAGCCGAAGTTGAATTGTTGCGTCGCCGGGTTCGACCTTTCCCTTCTGTGAGACGGGTATTGGGGCTGCCGAGATGCAGTCCCCCGCAGGATGGCCTGCTCAAAACGGCATGGATTGGGCCCGTACACTGAAATGACATGGGAATTGAAGCCAATCTGCAAAAGGTTCGCGCCGATCTCGCGGCAGCCTGCGCACGCGCGGGCAGGGCGCCCGCGTCCGTTCGCCTGATGGCCGTAAGCAAGGTGCATCCGGTGGAGGCGCTCATGGAAGCCTACAACGCCGGGCAGCGGCTCTTCGGTGAAAACCGGGTGCAGGAGGTGGCGATGAAATATTCCGCGATCTCCGCTCTGCCGGACCTGGAGATGCACCTGATCGGCCCCCTGCAGAACAACAAGACCACCAGGGCCGCGGAACTCTTCCAGGCGGTCGACACGCTCGACTCGGCAAAGACCGCCGCACGGCTAAATAGCGCCGCCGAGGTCCTGGGCAGGGTGCTCCCCGTGCTGATCGAGGTAAAGCTTTCCCACGAGGAGAGCAAGCACGGGCTGGCGCCGGAGGAGCTTCCGGCCCTGCTCGAAGCCATCGCCGCGCTGCCACACCTCCGCGCCGCCGGCCTGATGACTGTCCCGCCTATCACCGAGAATCCGGAAGAGGCCCGGCCGTACTTCCGCCGGCTGCGCGCCCTGCAGGAGCAACATCTGACTCTCTACCCCACCCTCACCGAGCTTTCCATGGGCATGTCCGGGGACTTCGCCGTCGCCGTCGAGGAAGGATCCACAACCGTGCGCGTGGGCACCGCCATCTTCGGCCGGCGCGTCGCGACGTAAGTGGTTCCTGATGTAAGCGATTCCTAACGCCGGGACGGCTTTCGACCGAAGAACAGCGCCACCGCGACCAGAACCGTCGCCGCGCCGCCCGCGAACAGACCGCCCATGGCGCCAGCCAGACGCACGTTGTACTCCGGCGTCCCCGCGGCCACGGCGTGCGCGATCAATGCGTGCGCGGCCGCAAAGCCGACACCCAGAAAGACCGCGAGAAGCAGCAAAATCCGGCCCACAAGCCGCACGGTGCACATCTGGCCTCAGCTTACTCCCACTCGATCGTGCCCGGCGGTTTGCTCGTGATGTCGTAGACCACGCGATTGATCCCGCGCACCTCCGAAATGATCCGGCTGGAGATGGACCGCAACACGGGGTACGGCAGCGCGGCCCAGTCGGCGGTCATGCCGTCTTCGCTCTCCACCGCACGAATGGCGCAGGTGTAGGCGTAGGTTCGCTGATCGCCCATCACGCCGACCGTTTTCACAGGCAGAAGCACGGCGAAACTCTGCCAGACCTTTGTCGTGAGCTCGGCTGACGCGATCTCCTCGGTGCAGATCGCGTCAGCCTCCTGCAGAATGGCGACGCGGTCCGGGGTGATCTCGCCCAGAATGCGCACGGCAAGGCCCGGCCCCGGAAACGGCTGTCGTTCCAGGATCTCCGTCGGCATCTGCAGATCGCGGCCCACCCGCCGCACCTCGTCTTTAAACAGGTCACGCAACGGTTCAATCAGTTTCAGCTTCATGTCCGCCGGCAGGCCGCCGACGTTATGGTGGCTCTTGATCACATGCGAAGGACCGTGCACGCTCACCGATTCGATCACGTCGGGGTAGAGCGTTCCCTGCACCAGCCAGGCGACCTCTTCGCCGGCCGAGCGCTCCGCCTCAAAGATCTTCTTTGCCTCGTCGTCGAATACCGCGATGAATTCGCCGCCGATGATCTTGCGTTTTTGCTCGGGATCGGTCACGCCGGCCAGCTTCGACAAAAAGCGCTCACTCGCATCCACGGCCACCACATTCAGCCCCAGACCTTCGCGCATGGTCCGCTGCACGGTCTCGAACTCGCCCTTGCGCAAGACGCCGTTATTCACAAAAATGCACGTTAGCCGGTTGCCGATCGCCCTCTGCACCAGCACCGCGGCCACCGAAGAGTCCACGCCGCCCGAAAGCCCGCAGATCGCATGCCCCGTGGAGCCGACCTGCTCCTTGATCCGAGCCACAGCAGTCTCGACGAAGTGCTCCGGCGTCCAGTTCTGCCGCGCTCCGCATAGGTCGACTACGAAATTCCGAAGCAGCTCCCCACCCTGACGCGAATGCACGACCTCGGGATGGAACTGCACGGCCCACATCTGCCTGGACTCATCCGCGATCGCCGCAACGGCGTTGCTGGTCTTTGCCACCACGGTGAAGCCGGGGGCGAGCTCGGCAGCATGGTCGCCATGGCTCATCCACACCTGCAGCTCCTGCGGCAGACCGTGAAACAGTGCCGATTCCTCCACGACAGAGACCTCGGCGTGGCCGTACTCATGCGCCGTACCCGGCACGACGCGACCCCCTAGGTGATGCGTCATGAACTGCAGCCCATAGCAGATGCCCAGCAATGGCAAACCGGTCTCAAGCACCTTCGGGTCAGCTTTAGGGGCGTTCGCGTCATACACTGACGAGGGGCCGCCGGAGAGGATCAGGCCCCTGGGTTCAAGCGCCAGCACGTCCGCGAGCGGCGTCGTACAGGGCAGAACCACGGAAAATACATCCAGCTCGCGGATGCGGCGGGCGATCAGTTGCGTGTACTGCGATCCAAAATCGAGAATAACGATGGTGTCGGTACGGGAAAGGTTCACCCATGCAGTTTACTTGGGCGCCGGTGACCGGCGGAATGCACGCTCGCAGGAGACAGGCCTTGCAGGAACGATTTACTCCCCTGGGAGCAGCAAAGACAATGGCAGCCATGACCCTGGCGCTGCTGGCCGGTTGCCACACCCCACCCGCAGCCCCAACCGTCGGGGACCGACTGCCGGTGACCTCCAGCAGCAGCGCGGCCCTACCCGGCGCGGTCGATGCGGCCGATGCTCCCAAGGCCCCCGCCGTCGCTGAGCCCCGAAGGGACGACCTGGTCGGGTACCGCGATGCGGCACACGGCGTCACCTTCCAGTACCCCTCCGTTTGGCGGCCGGCACTGCCGGGAACCAGCTACCTGGGACAACCGGAGTTTGCGGGGGTAGCGCCGAAACCGATCATCATGCAGGCATTCAGCGCCAAAGGAAATTACTATCAAGACACCGTGCTGGATTCGCTGAGTTTCAGCTACACCGTGCAACCGCACAGCACGGCAGCGGCCTGCGCAGCCCTGCCCGGCAAGGCCCTGCAGGGTTCAGCTGTTGGCAGCAGCACCATACTCTATAGCGGGCGTCGTTTCACGGAGAGCAGGGGCGGTGACGCGGGTATGTGCCATCAGCTCGCGGCCACCGTCGACACCACCCTGCAGGGCTCCGCCTGCTACGTGTTTGAGAGAGATATGGCGACGACCTGCCCCTACACCAGGACAAAGTCCGAGCCCAGACCGCTTACGGCCGCGGAGCGGTCGGCGCTGCAGCGCCACCTGGATGCCGTGATGGCCAGCGTGCAGATCGCGTCATCTGGGTCTTAAGCAACGTCGTCGGGATCTTAAGCAGCGTCGTCGCGATCTTGCGCAACCGTAGTCGGGATCTTAGCAACTTCGCGGGAGGCAGTGCCGCGCACCTAATTGAAATTTTTGGAACGGGTGTTGGTCATCGCACCCATGATCCCCGCGCCCAGCAGCAGAATGGCTACGCCAATCATCCACGGTTGCGGAACGCGGGCCAAGTGGCAAACATACAGAACACCGACGATCAGAAGGATGGTGCCGAGGTTGTAAATACCGAACGACATGCTTTTTCGTGCTCCAGACAACAGCCTTTGGAGGCTCAACCGCTAGTATGCACGTCTTGGGACCTCCCCCGTGTCGCTTTTGGGCGTCACAAGCGTCCGAAAGAAGGCCAGGTTGGCGGCCCGGCGAACCACGTGAAAGAAGTCCAGGGCGATCAGGAAGAGTACGCCGACAAAGCTCCACCAGCTGAGGAGAAAGCCCTGCGTCTCCTCCGCTGAGAACGGCAGAGGCGTAGCGCAAAAGACCATCGCCAGCACCAGAAGCCCGACCTTCACGATGCCCATCACGAGATTGATCTCGATCAGCCGCGATCGCAGGGCCCCGGCCGCAAGTGCCGAGCGCAAGCTCATCCCCACTCCCTGCCCATCCGCAAGAACAAACAGCGGTGCCGCGTCCAGCGGCCAAACCACCACGGACCACAACAGGAACAGCAAAAGCGTGAGCACGACGACCAGGGCGGCGAAGAGCACGAGATTCGGCTCAGCGCCGGCGCTGACCGCCGCCGAGATGCTGTAATACGCAGCCACCCCCATACCTCGGATCCAGAGCCAGAGAAATGCCAGCAGCAGAAGCAGACGCAGCAGACCCAGTGAAGCGACCGGCCCAAAGCGTCCGGGCAAGGAGCTGTCCAATCGACGCCAGATCGCCAGCCGTCCGGCCGTGGAAGCCAAAGCCCAGGCCGCGATCCCCGCAGGCAATAGCCAACCGGCCAGGGCCTTGAGCGGCGGCAAGAGCGGAGCTAGTTGCACGCTGAGCGTATTCGCGGCGGCCATCGGCTGGAAGACCGTCATCGCCTCCAGGGCCACCGTGTCGACGGGGTGCGCCCGCACCGCCTGCACGACCGCCCGCACAGCAAACCAGAGCCAAGGAACGCCGACCGCCCACCTCCAGAGCACTTCTATAGCCGTCAACCCGGGACGGCGCCACGTGCTGGCCATCACGGTCACAAAGGACTGTGTGCCGCGCAACGGTGCGGCCGGCGCCAGGGGCTGGGTGGATCGAACTGGAGCGTTCCCCGAGATTACGGTCCTTTCCCGGTTTCCCGGTTTCGCTGCCGCACAACCCGTATGGGTTAGCGCAGCACCAGATTCACAAGCTTGCCCTTCACCACGACGGTCTTCACCAGCGTTTTGCCCTCCAGCCGGGCGGCGACCTTGCCGTCGGCCAGTGCGGCAGCCTTCATGGTCTCCTCATCCGCGTCTGCGGCAACTTTGACTACGACGATGAGCTTGCCGTTGGCCTGCACGGGTACTTCGAGCTCGTCTTCCTTGGCCAGCACCGGATCCGCCACCGGGAACGGCTGGCGAAAGGCGTGGCCCTTGCCGCCCATCGCCTCCCAAAGCTCGGCGGTCAGAAAAGGGGCAAACGGTGCGAGCATCAGGGTCAGCGAGCGCAGCAGTTCGGCGACGGTGAAGGAGGAAACCTCACCCGCATCCATCGCGGCCTCGGCGGCCGTGAGCTCGTTGACGAGGATCATGATCGCGCTGATCGAGGTGTTGAAGTGCCAACGGCCGGCAAAGTCCTCCGTCACCTTGGCGAGCGTCTGGTGCAGCCTGCGCAGCAGTGCGGCTCCTGCCGCCGTCTGGCCGGCAAAAGCCGCGGCAGGTGCCCCATCACCGCGGGCGGTCTCGACCGAGCGCACCCGGTCCGCGTACCGCATCACCAAGCGGTACACCTTGGCCAGAAAACGGCTGACGCCGGCGACGCCATCCTCCTTCCAATCCAGCTCGCGGTCCGGCGAGGTGGCAAACAGAGCGTACACTCGTGTGGCATCCACGCCGAACCTGTCAATCATGTCGTCCGAGGAAACCACGTTCCCCTTGGACTTCGACATCTTCGCCCCATCCTTGATCACCATGCCCTGCGTGAACAGGCGCTCGGCGGGCTCGCCGTTGGCGATCATGCCGAGATCGCGCATCACCTTGGTCCAGAAGCGCGAATAGATCAGGTGCAGAATGGCGTGCTCGACCCCGCCGATGTACTGATCGATGGGAAACCAATAGTTGGCCTTCGCCGAATCAAAGGGCGCGGCGCTGTTATGGGCATCCGTGTAGCGGTAAAAGTACCAACTGGAGTCCACAAAGGTGTCCATCGTGTCGGTCTCGCGCCGCGCGGGGCCGCCGCACACCGGGCAGGTGGTCTCCACGAACTCCGGCAGCTTGCCCAGGGGCGATCCGCCCTCCTGCGTGATGACGACGTCTTCGGGCAGCACTACAGGCAGAGCCGACTCGGGCAGCGGCACCACCCCACCCGGCGGTACACCTTCCTTGCCCGGCTCCGGGCCCGCGTGGCCGTTCTGGCAGTACACCATCGGAATCGGCGTACCCCAGTAGCGCTGCCGGCTCACGCCCCAGTCCTTCAGGCGATAGGTGGTCGTGCGCTTGCCGAAACCTCCCGCTTCGGCGTGGAGACCCATCTTCTCCTGCGCTTCCAGGCAGGACTCGCCAGTCCACTCGCCGGAGTCGACCAGCACGGCCTCCTCTTCGCCGAGGTACGGCAGGGCGAGGTCGTCCGTATCCAGATTCGGGGCCACGACGCGCCTGACCGGCAGGCCATATTTGGTCGCGAACTCGAAGTCGCGCTCATCATGGGCGGGCACGCTCATGATTGCGCCGGTACCGTAGTCGGCCAGGATGTAGTTGGCCACCCACACGGGCAGGGCTTCGCCGGTGAACGGGTTCACGGCATGGTGTCCGGTAAAGACGCCGTGCTTTTCAATGTTGCCCAAGCCATTGCCTGGGTCGCCCGATTCCTTTGCCGCCTGCTGCTGCAGAAGCATCGCCTCCACCTCGCGCGCCAGGGCGCCATCTTCGGCCGCCCAACGCTTCACCAGCGTGTGCTCCGGTGCCAGCTGCAGGCTGGTGGCGCCAAAGATGGTGTCCACCCGCGTGGTGAAGACGGTGATTCCCTGCTCTGTCGCGTTCGCTGTTGGTTCGACGAGACCACTGCGCGCGGCGAGATCGGCCGCGATCTGCCCGGCACCGTCCTCTGCCACGCTGAACGTGACCTCCGTGCCCTCCGAGCGGCCAATCCAGTTGCGCTGCATGGTGCGCACCTTCTCCGGCCAGCCCTGCAGGTGATCGAGACCGTCCAGCAGCTCGTCACCGTAGGCCGTGATGCGCAAAAACCACTGCACCATCTCGCGCTGTTCGACGAGGGTGTCCTCGTGGCGCCAGCAGCAGCCACCCACCACCTGCTCATTGGCCAGCACGGTGGCGCACTTGGGACACCAGTTCAGCTTGGAGCCCTTGCGATAGGCCAGCCCGCGCTCGTACATCTTCAGAAAAAACCACTGATTCCAGCGGTAATAGTCCGGCAGGCAGGTCGTCAGCTCCGTCCCGGCCCAGTCATAGCCCAGCCCCAGGCGATCCATCTGCTTTTTAATCTGCGCGATGTTGCGCAGCGTCCAATCGCGCGGCTGGGTGCGGTTTTTCAGCGCGGCATTCTCCGCCGGCAATCCAAAGGCGTCCCACCCCATGGGGTGCAGCACGTTGTAGCCGCGCATCCACATGTAGCGCGCCAGCGCATCGCCAATGGCGTAGTTGCGCACATGGCCCACATGCAGCTGTCCGCTGGGGTAGGGCAACATATCGCAGCAGTAAAATTTCGGCTTGCCGCTGGTGCTGTCTTCGGCGCGGTACAGCGCCGGGTCGGCGTCCCAGCGCGCCTGCCACCTGGGTTCGATCTCGGCCGGCGTATAGCGGGCGGGCTCCGCGGTCGTCTGCTGATTGGTTTCCTGCATATCGCTTTTCATTGTAATGAAAGCTGTTTAGCCTCCGGAGGCCGCATCTGTCATCGCCGACAAACCTTTGTGAAAGGGGCTGCCTCTAAGTTAGGGGTAGTTATGATCCAGACGCTGCATTCAGCGCAGATCGATTTCAAACGCACGCCAACCAACTGACCAAGGAAAACTCTCCCATGTACTACACCGATAAGAAACTACAGTGGCCCGTCCGCGTTGAAAAGCCGAACCCGATCTTTGCCCGCATGTTGCAGCAGGCCATCGGCGGTGTTGAAGGCGAAATCCGCGTCTGCATGCAGTACTTCTTTCAGGCTTGGGGCTCGCGTGGTCCGGCCAAATACCGTGACATGCTGCTGAACACCGCCACCGAAGAGATCGCGCACATCGAATTCCTCTCCGTCGCGGTTGCGATGAACCTGCAGAATGCCCCGGTTTCTCTACAGGAAGAGATCTCCAAGGATCCGATCGCCGGCGCTGTGCTAAATGGCATGGACATGCGGCACATCCTGTCGACCGGGCTGAGCGCCATGCCTGCGGACTCCAACGGCGTTCCCTTTGACATGTCCCACATCTATGCCAGCGGCAACATCGCCGGTGACATGTACTGCAACGTTGCCGCCGAGGCTACCGGGCGTACACTCGCCTGCCGTCTGTACAATGCAACGGATGACCCGGGCATGAAGGAAATGCTGGCCTTCAACATCGCACGTGACACCATGCACCAGGAGCAGTGGCTTGCTGTGCTCGAAGAGCTTGGCCCTTCGCATCTGCCGGTGCCGAACTCATTCCCGCAATCGATGGAGAACAAGGATTGGAACTACAGCTTCCTGATCACCACGACTGACGGCATCGGCAATCAGGCCGGTCAACCCTGGACACAAGGCGCTGCACCGGACGGCAAGGGAGAATTCAACGTCAAGATGGCCGTGCCGCTGGGCGGGGAACCCAATCTAGGCTTCGGACGGCCTGACACCTTTGGGGAGAAGGAGCAGTCCAACGGGACGGCTTCGGGCATGCTCAACAAGGTCAAGGATGGCTTCACTACCCTGGTGAAGTAACTCGATCCCTAGTTGGTTGCTTTTGGGAAGGCCGCTGCTTAGGCAGCGGCTTTCTTGTGCCCTTTTCTCTACGGATTAAATTGTGTGGGCTGCGACTGTGCCGTCTGCACCGCAGTGCCTCCAGCCTGCCGACAGATGCGGTACCAGGCCTTCGCTGCGCACCGCCAATCGTGCGCCTCGTCCCCGGCCTGCAGGAGCAGGGGCTCGCCGGAGGTCAATGCGGAGCGATCTGCCTGGTTCACAAGAAAGAACGAATCCTCCGCCAGCGTCTGCCGCAGATCCACAGGGGAGCGCAGCAGATCGCGTTGGACCTGATTGGCAAAGGGCTCACGCAGCGCGGCGATGGACACCTCCGGGAGTGCCGCCGAGGGTGCCACGGGGATGATGCTTTCATGCATCCAGGGTGCATTGGCGATCACCGCGTCGTTATGCCGGAAGGCGTGCATCAGCGCCCAGTGGTACGGGTTCCACGAAGGTCCTTCCGGCGCTTCGCCCAGCATTGGGCGCGCGTCTTCCATCATGAAGCCGACCTGTCCACGGATGCCCAGTGAGCTTTGACTCAGGCCGGCAATGTTCTCTGCGATTGGACGAAGAATGCGATTCGCACTGGACAGCAGTGTGAGGTCGCCGACCAGTGCGACCGCAACGCAGGCCAGCGCGAACCCACCCCAGGCGGCAGTACGGCCCTCGACTTTGCCCGGTTTCGTTGCCAGGCTCGCCGCACGTTCCGACCAGCCGCTGGCTGCGAGCAGAAAGGCCAGCCAGATGCAGATCACAAGTCTGTCGGCAAAGAAGTAGAGGCCGTTTAGCTGGGAAGGGATGAACGGCAGGACACAAAACAGGCCCGCCCCGAGCAGGAAAAAAGTGTCCCCTCGCGTCCAGGTGCCGGCGCGGCGGTTGCGCCGAAACTGCAAAATCGCCAGGCAGATGGCCAGTAGCAAGACGGCGAGCAGCACGAATCGATACACAAGGATGTCCGGCCGGCGCCCGAAGACAAAGGCGAGTGCGTGCTCCCGAGGGCAGATGGTCGCCTGCTGCATGACGCCCTTCCAGAACGGGGTCGGCGGCCCTTCTGTCTCGTTCACCTGCTTCAGTGGATTCCCGTTCGCGAACAGTTTCACATAGCCCACGTTGAGCGAGGCCAGCAGCAGCGTGGCCAGGTCGGCGACCCCGTGCGCCGGAAGGGTAAACCTTCCAGCCTCGCGCGTGGTTTGCACGATGCGTGCCAGCAGCAGTGCCCCCGCAACGGCCAGCAGGAGCAGCAAAGGCACAGGGTGCGTCAGCATGATGCCCGTGACCAGCATCAGAAAGCCGACTCGGCCCCACACCGTCCGCGTGCCCTGCACCTTCAGCCAAAGGCCGGTTGCCCAAAAGGAGAACGAAAGTGAAAGGCAGAAGTTCACAAAACCCATACCCAGCGGCCAGTTCAGCAGCAAGGGCGTGCAGAGCAAGGTCATCAGGTCAGCCGATCGACCGATCTGTCGCGCAAGAAAGCGAAAGCCGAAGACGAACGAAACAAAATAGACGCAGATGATCACCCGGTCCGCCACGAGCATGGGCAGGAAGCCGGACAGCAGAAGCAAAGCGTAGTAGTACAGCGAATAGGGCGGCAGCAGGTGACGGATGCGAAAGAAGTGCGCGTAGTCGGCGTTTGTATGCAGCAGCAGGCTCCCGAGCACGTGAACGTAATACATGTGCACCGGCCCGTCCGTTGTGGGAAAGCTCGGCATCGAGAGCATCCAGGCGCAGAAGCAGGCCACGATCGCGACCAACAGCAGACTGGCTTTTCCGCGTGGTTCCGATACGTCAGACGGACGTTGGATCTCAAGATCACGCAGACCTTGGTCGTGCTTTCTGGCGCGCTGTGGATGAACCGATGGGGCCTGTGAACTCAACGTCATGCTGTGCGGCGAGAGCGGCAGAAGACCAGACCGCGTTCGTTCCTTTCCTCAACGACATGCAAGCGATGGAGGCCCGTATCGCCCACACTGCCTCAGGCCAGGCTACGCAAGCGTGTCTTTGTTCCCATTCTGGGCCAAGAGGGCGCCTTTGCGGTTGGAGCAAAAGCGTCAGGCGCTAACACCTCCGAGGGATGGGTGCAGCCCCCTTGCTTTGTTCTGATTCACTTTGAGACCGGTAACCTGGCGTTTGCGGCATGGCTATAGACAGCTACCCGACCCAACTTGAGACCGCATTGTCAGGACGGCGGACACGATGCCCCCAACCCAAACCCTAACCCGGCCCCAGTCTTACCTCGGCTACACCGCCTCTGCTGAGGCAGCGCAATCCAGGCAGGCCCTCCCCGAGATTCTGAAGCTTCTACTTCTGCCGCTGGTGGCGCTGTTAGTGGTTGTACCTCTACAGGCGCACGGCAGCGCCTGCGGAGATGACTTTCCCTTCCATGTCTCCAGTTGGCTGGACGCGGCGCGCCAGATGCGCAGCGGCGTGCTGTATCCACACTGGACCGATGTGGGCGCCTACAACGCCGGCGAGCCGCGTTTTACCTTCTATCCCCCTATCTCGTGGATGCTGGGCGCGCTGCTCGTGCTTCTCTTCCCGTCCGCCCCGGTCACGGTAATCTTCATCTTCCTTGCGCTGACCACGGCAGGGCTCGCCATGTATGCTCTGGCCCGCCGGTATGCCGCACCGAACGTTGCCCTCTTCTGCGCCGCGCTTTACACCGTCAATCCCTATATGGTGTGCAACGCCGTGGAACGCTCCGCCTTTGCAGAGCTGCTGTCGGCCACCTGGATGCCCCTGCTCTTGCTGGGACTGCTGCGCAAAACTCCTACGGTGGCCGGACTCGCCCTGCCGCTCACCCTGCTTTGGCTCACCAATGTGCCCTCCGCTGTCACCGGCGTGTACACCTTTGCGCTGCTGTTCGCGCTGCGGCTGGCGCTGGCATGGCGAGATCGCCGAACCAGCGACGAGCACCTAACCAGCGTCCAGGTACGCCGGCTGTTGAGCGTGGGCGCGGCAGGATTTGCCATCGGGGTGACGCTGCCGGCGTTTTATCTGGTTCCGGTCGTCTCGGAGCGGCGCTTCATTCAGGCGGCCGCTGCCTTTGGAGGCGAGTTACAGGTCGGCAGCAATTTTCTCTTCCAGCACAACGGCCATCCCATCCACGACATGATGCTGCAGCAGGTCAGCTGGATGGCGATCGCCGCCCTTGGCATTGCGGCAGTCAGCCTCACTACCGCCCTGAAAGGTAGCCCGGCAGGTCTAGCCGAAACGTCTGATCCACAACGGTGGAAGGACACCGCCGGCGGCAGTTCCATGATTTCGACACAGTCTACGGTCTATCTTCTGCTCGGCCTGGTCGCCGTGGTGGGCTTCGGGCTCTTCTCGCCCTCAATGCCTTTCTGGCGCCTGCCGGAGCTCAACCTGCTGCAGTTCCCCTGGCGGCTTTTGACGGTGCTCTTTGTCGCCGTTGCGCTTGGGTTGAATCTGGCACTGCAGCGGTGCGGCTTCGGTAGCTGGCGTTTGCTCGCCCTAATGCCCCTCATTGCATTCCCGCTGGCAACCCTGGCGGTGCATGGTTATCGCCGTGGCAGTGTAGCGCCGCATTTTGATCAGTACATGGCTCACCTGGTAGAGGGCGGTCATGGATTTCACGAGACCCCCGAATACACCGTGGCCGGCGCCCTCGACGCGCCGCTCCGCATCAACGACCCGGGCTATTGGCTTGGAACGTCCGCTGAGGCAGAGGCGCCGGGATCTACTGTCAATCACGCGCCCTACCCTTTGGATCCGAACTTCGCGCCCGGCTTTGGGCCGGGGACAACGCTCTCACAACCCGCGCCGCGCCATCTTGTCCTCAACCTGGAGCAGCCGAGGGTGCTGGTCCTGCACCTGCGCGCGTATCCGAACTGGCAGCTGTTCCGCAACGGTGTGGCCGAGCCCGCACGCCTGCGCCGTACGGACGGTTTGTTGGCCGTTTCACTACCCGCAGGTCCGTCCACAGTCGATCTGCGTTGGCACCGGCCGGCAGATCAGTACCTCGGCGATAGCGTGAGTCTTCTGGCAGCGTGTAGCCTACTCGCATCGATTTTCCCGGTATGGAAACGTCGCTCGACTCCCCCGAAGTTCGGAAGGTAGCGATCCTCACCTCTGTCCCACGGACGCCGCAGACGCCGCGAGCCAACGGGGGAGAGGAATCTTATCTCAGCAATGTAGAATCCAACGGTTGGTATAGATTGAGGTCAAACAGTGGACTTCCCGAGCATCAGCATTGTCATTCCCGCCTATAACGAAAGCGCTCGCATCGGGGATGCCCTGAGGCGCGTACTGGACTGCATCCGGCAGCGCCAATGGAACGCTGAAGTGTTGGTGGTGGATGACGGCTCGACTGACGATACGGCCGATATCGTGCGCCGCTGGGCTGAGACAAATCCGGAGCTATCGCTCGTGGAAAACGCAGGCAATCGCGGCAAGGGTTATTCCGTGCGTAACGGACTGCTGCAGGCCACCGGCGAGATCGTCATGTTTACCGACGCCGATCTTTCCGCTCCCATCGAAGAGGCCGAGCGGCTGTTTGAAGCGCTGGAAAACGGAGCCGATGTCGCTATCGGCTCGCGCTGGCTGGATAAGCAGAAGCAGACCACGCATCAGCCGATCTACCGTCGCTTCTTCGGCCGTTGCTACAACTGGCTTACCCGCACCGTCATGGGCTTGCCCTACCTGGACACCCAGTGCGGCTTCAAGGCTTTCAAACATGAGCCGGCGCAGGATATCTTCCGCCTTCAGACCATTGAACGCTGGGGGTTTGATCCCGAAATTCTGTTCATCGCCCGCAAACTGAGCTTCCGCGTCGCCGAAGTTCCCGTGACCTGGGGACATGACGAGCGCAGCCGCATCAGTTATCTGCGCGACGGTACCCAGATGCTGAGGGAGATGGTGGAAATCCGCGGCAACTCCTTCCGAGGACGGTACGACCATGCCATCGCTGCCCTGCGCGACACAAGCGGATTTGTCACTTGCCGCGCCTCCCGCCCAAACCCTGCCACGACGGCGACGGCGGTGCAGCCGGTGATGTTGCAAAGCCTCGAAAAGCACATCTAGTCCACGGGAAGGTTCGGCCGTAGCCTTACGCAGCCGCCAGTCCCCGCAGGACGGCGACGTTGCGCCCCTCGTCCCCAGGTTCCTCGACGGGCGTTTCGGCGATGAAAGCGGCATGGGAGAAGCGGCCGTCGGTCAGCAGACGGCGAAAGGCCGCCGCACCAATGGTCCCCTCCCCAATATGCTGATGCCGATCCAGCTTGGAGCCCCTGGGCGCTTTGGCATCGTTGCAGTGCCAGACACGCACGGCTTCCGTACCCATCGTGTTAGCAATCGCCGCCAAAGTTTCTTCGTAACCTCCGGCTGAGACGATGTCATACCCCGCCACGTGCGTGTGGCAGGTGTCCAGGCAGACCCCCATCGGCGCGCAAGGCTTCAGTGTCTCAACCAACTCGGCAACCTGCTCAAAGCTGCCTCCGAGCGAGAACTCCGCCCCGGCGGTGTTTTCAATCAGGATGCGGAAGTCGGCTTCCTGCCACGGCAGTCCATCAATGGCCCGCTCGATGCCTTCCGCTGCGAGACGCAGACCTCCTTCCCGCGTGAGGCCCTTCCATGATCCCGGATGCAGCACAAGAAAGTTTGCGCCCAGCGCCAGCGCCCGTTCCACCTCGCCACGAAATCCCTGAATGGAGTTGGCCCGCACGGTCTCCGTCTGCGAGCAGAGATTGATCAGATAGCTGGCATGAATGACCAGGGGACCTACATCACTCGTTACGAGTTCGTGACGCATCCTGGCAGCATCCTCGGGTTTAACAGGGGAGCTCTTCCAGGTGCGCGGGCTGGCGGAAAAGATCTGCAAGGTGTTCGCCCCCGCCTCCACGGCGCGCTTCACCGCCGTCCAGCACCCGCCGGATGTACCTACATGTACGCCAATTCGCTTCGTTGCCATGCGTCTCAAGGCTAACTGATCAACGGTTCAGATACGGCGCTGCAGAAAAACCGTATGCTGGCCAAGCAGACTACCTAAGGAGCAACGATCATGGCAGACAGCACGCAGCGCCAGGGCGCAGCCTACAATCCCCTCACCCACTTCATTCTGGCGCCGACCTTTTTCGCCAGCCTGCTCTTCGCGATCTATCTGACGATTTTCCATCACGCCGACAATCCCGTGCTGTATCCCTGGATGATCGTGCTCTCCGCGGCTCTTTTCCTGCTGAATGTCCAGAGCCGCACCTACGCGCTGCGGGTGCAGGATCGCGTGATCCGGTTGGAAGAACGGCTGCGGCTGGCCACGCTGCTGCCCCGCGAAGAGCTTGTGCACGTGCTTCCGCTGACGAACTCACAGCTGATCGGGCTGCGTTTCGCCTCGGACGCGGAACTGCCGGCACTGGCGCTTCGAGCGGTCCAGGAAAACCTGCGCTCTACTGCGATCAAGGAAGCTGTTCAGGTCTGGCGTCCGGATAATGCCCGTATCTAACCTGTGAGATCACGAATCCTGCATCACGGCTAGCCAGGAAAGCAGGACCGCTGACCGGCGGTCCTGCTGGTCCATGAGGCTGGTCCCTAGTACACGTCACGCTGATATCGCTTGGCCTTTTTCATGGCCGCAAGGTATTCGTTAGCCTGCTCCAGCGTTCCGTCCGAACCCTGGGCGATGCAGTCCAGCAACGCCGTCTCAACATCCTTGGCCATGCGACTGGCGTCGCCGCAGACGTAGAAGTAGGCACCACGCTCGAGCCAGTCGTAGAGCTCCTTCGCGTTTTCGCGCATGCGGTCCTGCACGTACACCTTCTTGCCCGAATCACGTGAAAATGCGGTGTCCAACCGCGCCAGCGTGCCATCCTGCAGCATGCCGTCGAACTGGTGCTGGTACAGGAAATCCGAAACGCGGCGCTGTTCGCCGAAGATCAGCCACATCGGCCCTTTTTCGCCGAGCGCCTGGCGATGCTCCAGAAACGCGCGGAACGGCGCTACGCCGGTGCCGGGACCGATCATGATCACGGGGGCATCCTTGTCTTCAGGCAGGCGGAAGGCGTTGTTTTCATGCAGAAAGATCGGCATGGTGCCGCCGACCGGCGCGCGCTGGCCAAGATGTCCGGAGCAAACGCCCTCCCGGTCCAGGCTGTGTGAGTGATATTTGATGACGCGCACGGTGGTGTGCACGGCGTCCGGGTGCGCTGCCTGCGAGCTGGAGATGGAGTACATGCGCGGGGTCAGGCGCTGCAGCACATTGAACAGCTGCTGCGGATCGGTAATCCCGCCCGGAAACTCGCGGACCAGATCAACAAATTCGCGACCCCAGACGTACTCCTCGGCCTTTTCGCGGTTTTCAGAGCCGCCCAGCGCCCCCAGGCCCTGTGGAATGTTTTCCCCGAACAGCTTGGCATACTGGTTCATGCTGCCGCGCGCCAGCTTGCCGATGCCCAGCCGCGACGTGAGCGCCTCATGCAGGTCGATCTCCACCTTGTAATGGTCGAGCACACGCTCCGTGCCGGTGAAGCCGAGCGCCTCGAGCACATCGTCCACCTGCTGCTCGCGAGTGGTGGGGATGATGCCCACGGCATCGCCCGGCGTGTAGTTCATGCCCTCTTCCAGCGCGAGCTCGATGTGGATGGTCTCTTTTTCGCTCTCGGGACCGGTCAAACGGTCGTTGACGAGGACGCGGGACTGGAATGGCTGGTTACGCGTGTACTTGGTCGCATGCGGCTTGGCGACTGTGGAGGTGGCTTGATCGCTCATCACTTCATATTGTAACGACGACCAGCTCGTCAGCGGCCTCGTTTTCACCCTTGTTTGAGCGCTATGGAATCAACTCCACCGTGCTGGACTCCGAAAGCTGGTGGATGGCGATCCAGGTCTGCTGATAGGCGTTCAAAGCGTCTGAAACCGAGATGCGGGAGTCGCGCAGGGAGTCCAGGTAATCGATCAACGCCAGGCCGCCGTGGTCGAAGGCGAAACGAGCGATCGAAAGCACGTCCGCGGACTCGTCAAGGTAGTGGTTCCCATAGCGGTCGGACAGAATCTTGGCCTGGGTATAGGCGACCCAGGCCTGATCGACGTCGGAGGCGACCTGATTGCGCGCGGCTACAGCGTTGAGCTGCGCCTGATCGATGGCCAGTCGCGCTGTTTCCTTGTTGCCCTGATTTCTGTCGAAGATGCGCAGCGGAATGTTTACGTTAAAGCCGGCCGAGTTGCTGTTGTAGCCCAGCTGTTGCGGGGTGCGGTCGTACTCGGCCTCCAGTGTTGGGTCGGCGGTGCCGTCCGCGATGGCCAGACGGTAGGCGGACTGCGCTGTTTGCACCCCGGCCAGCGCCGCACGAAGGTCGGGCCGCGCCGCCAAGGCCTGTTGCAGGAGCTGCTCGCGGGTCTCGTTGATGACCGGCGGAACGATGTCCCCGGCGATATCGAAGGTCCGTGTGGGTTCGACGACGCCGATCAGCGTCTGCAACTGATCCGAGGCCTGCTGCAGCGCGATCTCGTCGTTGGCGGAGTCCGACTCAAAGGCCCCGAGTTGCAAGTCGAGCCGCTCGAAGTCCAATCTGCCAAGATCGCCGGCCTTGTAACGGTCCTGGGCGATCTCCACCTCGTGCCGGAAGTCCGCCAGCTGCGCCCTGGACAGCTCAAGCGCTTGCTTGGCAAAAATCATGTGCGTGAACGCGGCGCGGACCTGCAGTGCCGTCTGGCGGATCGTGTCCTGCAGCTGCGCGGCCGTCTGTGCAGTGGTGTCACGGGCGTTCTCAATGCGGATGCCACGCTTACCGCCCCGCTCAAACAGCCGAGATACCTGCAGAGAGTAAGCGTAGGGCGTGGTGGGTCCGCCGTTGGATGTGCCGTACTCTGTTACGTTCGAGCCCGCCACACCAAGATAGGGGTTAGCCCTCACCGCTGCCTGCAACTCCTGCGCGCGCACGCTGCGCAGGTTGGCCTCGGCTGCCAGCAACGTCGGATTGGAGCTGCGCGCGCGGTCCACGACCTGTTGCAAGGTGAGCGATCCGGGTTTGGCCGGCGGCGGCTTGCGCGGGTCGATCCCGGGCGCGGCAGAGGCCGCGTAGGCCTGGGCTGCATTCGTTTGCCCGTTAGTTCCATTGGTTTGACCAGTAGCAGCAGCGCCGTTGCCGCCGGCGCCATGCCCGCCGCCCTGACCAGGCGCCGAGCCGGACGCGCCCTGCCCGCTCGCGGCTCCGGCAGCACCCGCTCCTGCCGCACCGGCGCCCCCACCCGTACCGCCGCCACCGGCACCGGCCTGGGCGCGCAGATCGGGGCTGAAGGCAAGAAAGCAGAAGCAAGCGGCCGCCGCGGATACAGTCACCTGCCGCAGAGAGCGGCTGTCACAAAAGCTCAAGGAGCTCATTTTTCAAACTCCGCATCCACCGCGGGCAGAACGTCCGTGGGCCGGGCCGCAAAGACGTAAAGCGTGGGCAGCAGAAAGATGTTAATGATGACCGCGCCGATCAGGCCGCCGACGATGACAATCGCAAAGGGCCGCTGCGAATCCGAACCGATGCCGTGCGAAAGCGCCGCCGGCAGCAGCCCCAGTGTGGCCACCAGCATGGTCATCAGGATGGGTCGCAGCCGCAGAACGGCGCCCTCTACGGCCGCTTCCAACACCGTGTGTCCATTCACGCGCAGCTGGTTCATGTACTCCAGCATGATGATGCCCGTCTGCACCGAAACACCGAACAGCGCCAGAAAACCTACGCCGGACGACACGGAAAAGTGTGTCCCCGTGAATAGCAGGGCCAACAGGCCGCCGATGGGTGCCATGGCCACATTGGCCATAATCAGCGATGCCCACTTGCCGGAGCCGAACATGCTGTACAGGATGAGAAAGATCAGCAGGATCGTGATCGGCAACACGATCAACAAACGGCGCGAGGAGCGCTTCTGACTTTCGTATTCGCCGGCCCAGTTCAGTTTGTAGCCAAGGGGCAGCTTTACCTGCTTGTTCACCTTTGCGATCGCCTCTTCCACCGTTGAGCCAAGATCGCGGTCACGCACCGAATACTTGATCGCCACGTAACGCGAACCACCCTCACGGTAGATCTCCTCGGCGCCATCGGCGGTCACCATTTTGGTGACCTGGGCGAGCGACACACGCTCGCCGGAGGGAGCCACGATGCGGATATCCTGGATCGCCTGCGGCGTGGAGCGGTAAGGGCCGGCATAGCGGGTGGTCACATCGTAGCGAGCCTCGCCGTCGAGCACCTGGGTAAGCGAATTGCCACCTACCGCCGTTTCAATCGCATCCTGCACATCGGCCACATTCAACCCGAAACGCGCGGCGGCCTGACGATCGACGACGAAGTTCAGGTTCGGCTGGCCAATGACGCGGAACAGTCCAAGATCGGCCACGCCGCGCACGGTGGACATCACTCCCTGGATCTCCTCAGCCTTTTGCTCCAGCGTTCTCAGGTCCGTGCCGTAGAGCTTGACCGCAAGCTCGCCTTTCACGCCCGACACCGCCTCTTCCACATTGTCTGAAATCGGCTGCGAAAAGCCCCAGAGTACGCCGGGCACCTTCTCATTCAGGGCACGGTTGATTGCCCCGATCAGCTCGTCCTTGTTTTTGTGAAAGACCGGCCTCCACTTGTCCTTCGCCTTCAGATCGATAAAGTACTCGGTGTTGAAGAAGCCCGTTGCATCCGTGCCGTCATCGGGACGGCCGGTCTGGCTGATGACCTGCGTCACCTCCGGAAAAGACGCCATAATGACGCGCGAACGGTTCATCAGGTCGATACTCGCCGTGGGTCCGGTGGAGGGCGCGAGGGTGCCGCGTGCCCAGATGGCGCCTTCATCAAGGTGGGGCAAAAATTCGGAACCGATCACGCCGGAGGAGACCAGAAGCGCACTGAAGACCAGCGCCGCGGCGGCGCCGCCCATCGTCATCCGCGGCCGTTCGATGTGCCACACCACGAGCGCCCGGTAGCGCGCCGTGATCCAGCGCAGGGCGGGGTTCTCCCACTCACTGGTGCCCTTAGGGAACAGGAAGCTGGCCAGCGTGGGGGCTACCAGCATGGAAAAGATCAGCGCTCCCAAGAGCGCGAAGGCCACGGTCCAGGCCATCGGCGCAAACAGCCGGCCCTCCACGGACTGCAGCGTGAAGATGGGCAGATAGGCCGTGATGATGATGCCGATCGCGAAGAAGACCGGGCGCTGCACCTCATGCGCAGCCTGGCGGATCTGTTCATTGACCGTGAGGCTTTTATTGCGATTGTGGCTCAGGTGGCGCACGATGTTTTCAACCATCACCACCGCGCCATCGACGACCATGCCAAAGTCCAGCGCCCCCAGCGAAAGCAGGTTCGCCGGGATGTGACGCAGATCCAGACAGATGGAGGCAAAGAGCAGAGCGAACGGAATCGTAAGCGCCACAATAAAGGCGCCGCGAATATTGCCCAGGAACACAAACAGGATAATGACGACGAGGATGATGCCTTCCGTCAGATTGTGCAGGACGGTATGCGTCGTGAGGTGCAGCAGATCGGACCGGTCAAGGAACGGCACGACCCGCACACCGGGCGGCAGAATCCGTTCGTTCAGCTCATTCACCTTCTTGTGAATGCCCTCCAGCGTCTCGTCGGAGTTGGCACCCTTCTGCAGAAACACGACGCCTTCCACCGCGTCGACGTTGTCGGCGAGCTTGCCATCCTTGCGCCAGATCGATTTGCCGATCTGCCCCAGCCGGATCTTGGGTCCCTCCACAACGGTGGCGACATCGGCGATGGTCAGCGCGGTGCCGTTCTGTGCCTTCAGCGGTACCTTCGCAATGTCCTCGGTGGTCTTGTACAGGCCCACCTCACGCACATTGATCTGCTGCGCGCCCTGCTCGATGAATGATCCACCCGCGTTGGTGTTGTTGGCCGCCAGCGCCGTCTTTACGGCGGCCACATTCAAGCCGTACGCCACCAGCTTGTCGGGATCCAACACAACCTGGTACTCGCGCGTCGGTCCACCGAAGCTTGAGACATCCACCACGCCGGGAACGCTCTTAAACTCCTTTTCGAGCGTCCAGTCCTCGATGGATTTCAGCGCCATCGTGTCATAGGCAGGATTGGTGCTTTCGAGCGTGTACCAGTAGATCTGCCCGACCGGGCTCCAGTCCGTGCCGATCTGCGGCTGCAGACCGCTCGGCAGCGTGATCTGGGACAACCGTTCCAGCACCTTCTCGCGATTCCAGTCGTTTACGCTGTCATCGTCAAAGGTCAGTTTGAGATCCGTAAGGCCGGCCAGGGTAAAGGAGCGCAGCGAGGAGGTATGCGGGATACCGGCAACCGCAATCTCAAGCGGCACGGTTACCTGCTGTTCCAGCTCCTCCGCGGAGCGCCCCGGCCACTGCACCAGCACCTCGACGTAGTTGTTCGCCACGTCCGGATAGGCTTCCACGGGCAGGTTGTGAAACGAGATAGCTCCCCAGCCGAACAACAGCACCCCGAAGATCAGGACGATGAAGCGGTTGTTGAGAGCCAGGTCGACGAGCTTGCGGATCATGCGATTGTTTCCCTACTGCTCGGTCGCGTTTTCAAGTTCAAGGGCGTTGGACACCACCTGCTGCCCCTCACGGAGCCCGGTAACCGCCACGGCGTTGCCCACCAACATCGCACCGGCACTGACCGACACCCGCGTGAAGCTCCCCGGTGCACCGCTCGGCACGAACACGTAGTCCTGATCGTGAAGGTGCAGAACCGCCTCGGCAGGCACCACCAGCGCGGTCTGCGCCTTGGCACCGTGAAAGGTCGCCGTCGCAAACATGCCGATGCGAAGCTGCTCGCCGGGGTTGGGCACCTGAATGCGCACCTTGGCGGTACGCAGGCTGGGATCGAGGATCGCCGCTACGTCGGAGATGTGCCCTTTGCGTACCTGGCCGGGGAAAGCGTCCAGCGTGATATCGGCCTCTTCCCCGACGTGAACCTGCGAAAGATCATTTTCATACACATCGCAGACCACCCAAACGTGCGTGAGGTCGGCAATGGTAAGCGAACCGGCGGCGCCCGTGGCCGTAAGCCCCGCAGCGCCGGCGGCGGTGGTGTTCTGCGCCACGACGACACCGGAGATGGGAGCGTACACCTTCACGGTATCGCCGGGGTTGTTCTTATCCACTCCCAAAATGCGCAGCTGCTGTTCGGCAGCTTTAAGGTCCGCCTGCGCAACGGTTTCACCGTTCTGCGCGACCTCCAGCTGGCTCTGGGCGATGGCTCCCTTGCCATAGAGCAGCTTGTCTCGCGTCAACGTCGTGTTCGCCAACTGCTCATCCGCAACGGCCTTCAGATATCCATTAAAGGCGGTGGCCACGTCGGGGGACTGGACCTCCATGACGAGTTGGCCCTTGTGGACGAAATCACCCAGACCGACGTGAAGCGAGGTGACCCGGCCGTTGGCAATGGACAGCACCGGCAGCTCGCGCGAAGGGTCAGGTTGCACCTGTCCTGTAACGTTCAGGGTGGAGAAGTTGGAGCGCTCCGCCACGGGAACCAGGGGAAACTGCTCCGGTGTACTCACATGCAGCTGATTGGACTGCCCGGTGGGAACGATTGCTACGGCGGAGGGTGGGGCCTCCGCGGCCTCGCGGCCCGGTGAATCTTTGGGCCCCCCATGGCAACCGGTCAAAAGCAAAGGCGCTAGCAAAAGCAGCCATCCGGATTTGGGCGGGGAAAGCCGATGAGGAGTGATCGGCGCGCCGTACGTGCGTTTCAAGAGTAAGAGCTCCACAATCTAGTAAAGCATGACGATAGTCGATGCCCGAAGGACGCGGGCATCTTTGTTCAACTTCCGCAAAACTACCCGAACCGTCATAAAAAGTCCGTAAGTTCCAGGTGCGAAGCTCTGTCATGACAGGGGACAGCGCCTGCCCAACAGCCCATCCGGGCTCGTTTCCAAGACGTTTCCAAGACGTTTCCAAGACCCCGAGGGGCTCTGTACAATCCAGAAGGATGGGTGAGCGTGAGTCGGACGACTGCCGAAGATTTTTGCAGGCGGCAAGAGAACGCAGGTACGCCGCACCAGCAATGTTTTCGGAGATGCAATAAGCGCCCATGACTCCGTTCTACGACCCCGCGTTGACCTACGAAGAGAACTATCGCCAGGGGCCGTTTGGGCGTTTCGCTGAAATATTTGAAGCACCTGAAGCGCCCGGACGCACCTTGGCGGATCCACGGCACACCCTGCTCGGCCAGCTGGTGAATTTGCCCTTCGGCATTGCCGCGGGGCCGCTGCTCAACAGCCGCTACATCGCCGCCGCTCTGGCGCATGGCTTCGATCTGCCGGTCTACAAGACCGTTCGCAGCCGCACTTGGGCGTGCCACGCGTGGCCCAATGTGCTGGCCGTCGACGTGGACGGCGACCTTCACCACATGGACGGCCGCCTGCGGGGCCATACGCTTTACGCCGCGCCCTATTCCGTAACGAACTCCTTCGGCGTGCCCTCCTTTGAACCGGACATCTGGCAGCCGGATCTCGCCCGGGCCGTGGCGATGGCCGGGCCCGGGCAGGTGGTTATCGGCAGCTTCCAGGGCACGCCCGGCAAGACCGGCGGCTCTGCCGCCTACATCGCCGACTTTGCGCAAACGGCCGGTCTGGTTCAGGAGACCGGCGCCAAGATCGTCGAAGTGAACCTCAGTTGTCCTAATGAAGGTACGGCTCACCTGCTTTGCTTCGATACCGACCGCGCCTGCGCCGTCGTCGAGGCCATCAAAAACCGCGTTGGGAACCTTCCGCTGATCGCCAAAATCGCCTACTTCCACGACGAGAACGCCCTGCACAAGCTGGTGGACGGCGTGGGCCGCTCCGCCGACGCCATCGCCGCGATCAACACCATCGGCGCGGAGATCGTGGACGAAAACGGCGAGCCGGCATTGCCCGGCGAGGGTCGCAGCCGTTCCGGTGTGGGCGGCAATGCGATCCGCTGGGCGGGTCTGGCCACCGTGGAACGGCTGGCGCGCCTGCGCGATGAGATGAGGCTGAATTTCCGCATTATCGGCAGCGGCGGCGTGAGCGACCCCAGCCACTATGCCGCCTATCGCCTGGCCGGCGCGGATGCCGTGATGTCGGCGACGGCGGCGATGTGGAATCCGCTGCTTGCCCAGGAGATTCGGCAAAATATGGAGACATTGACACATGCAGGATAGGGTTGGCGGTGAGCGAGAGGCGGTAGCGGAGGCCCTGCTGGCTATCGGCGGCGTGGGGTTCCGGCTGAGCGATCCCATCACCTTCAAATCCGGCATCGTCTCGCCGGTTTACTGCGACAACCGTACCTTTCCTTTCTGGCCGGCGCAGTGGAAGCAGGTCATCGAAGGCTTTGCCGCGCTCACAAAGCGTGCAGGGCTTCCGTTCGACGTGATCGGCGGCATCGAGGCCGCCGGCATCCCGCACTCCGCAGCCCTGGGCTATGCCACCGGCCGCCCTTCGATCTTTATCCGCAAACAGGCCAAAGAGCATGGCAAGCGCAACCGCATCGAAGGCGGCGACGTCGCCGGCAAGCGCGTTCTGCTGGTGGAAGATCTGGTGACCACCGGCAGTAGCAGCCTGTCCGGCGTCACCGCCCTGCGCGAGGCCGGCGCCACTGTGACGGACTGCCTGGCCATCATCAGCTACGGCTTCGCCGAAGCACGGCAAGCCTTTGCCGCGGCGAGCATTACCTTGCACACGCTGACAGACTTTGAAGCCGTGCTCTCCGGTGCAATCCAGCGGGGCCTTCTGGACGAAGCCGGCGCCGCGGCGGTACGCGACTGGTTGATCGATCCGCACGGCTGGGCAGAACGCCGAGGCGAGCCGTGAGCGCACTCTCCCCTGCCCTCCAAAAGCTCGAAGCCCGCATGGACACGAGTGGATCGCTGTTGTGCGTCGGGCTGGACCCGGACCTTGACCGGCTCCCTTCCGCATTTCAGAGCGAGCCGCACCCTCTGTTCGCCTTCTGCCGCACGGTCATCGACGCCACCGCCCCCTTTGCCTGCGCCTTCAAGCCCAACACCGCCTTCTTCGAAGCACACGGGGCCCAGGGCTGGGAGCAGCTCGCCATGGTCTTCGCTCATCTGCGCGAGCACCATCCAGACCACTTCACGGTTTGCGACGCCAAGCGCGGCGACATCGGTTCCACCAACCGCGGCTACGTACGGGCCGTCTACGACGAGCTCGGTGCCGACTCGGTCACGCTGCACCCCTATCTGGGCCGCGAAGCGCTGGCACCCTTCCTCGACCGCGGCGATAAGGCCGCCATCCTCCTCTGCCGCACCTCCAACCCCGGTGCCGGCGAGTTCCAGGATCTCCGCATCGAAGGCACTCCGCTCTGGCAGCACGTCACCCGCAGCATCAGCTCCACCTGGAATACCAAGGGCAACTGCATGCTCGTCGTCGGTGCCACCTGGCCGGACGAGATGCGCACGATCCGCTCCACCGCGCCGGAACTGACCTTTCTCGTCCCCGGTATCGGCGCGCAGGGCGGCGACATCGAAGCCACGGTCAGCGCCGGCCTGCGCTATGACGGCAAAGGCCTGGTCCTCGCCAGCTCGCGAGCCATCCTCTACAGCGAAGATCCCGCCGCGGCCGCCCGCGCAACTCGTGACGCCATCAACACCGCCCGGGAGGCCTGTCTTGCCGCACGCTGAAATCACCCAGAAACCCACCCTGCGCCTCGAAGGAACCCTCGTCAACCACGACAGCCTCACCGAAGGCGCCGTCGAAATCGATACAGCGACCGGCCTTATCACGCATATCGGCCCAAAGCTCGGCAAAAGCGATCTCGACACCACAAACTGCCTGATCTTTCCCGGCTTCGGCGACATCCACATCCACGCCCGTGAGGACGTCAGCGGCACGCAGACCTACAAGGAGGACTTCCGCTCCGCTTCGGCCGCAGCGGTGCACGGCGGCGTGACGCAGGTCGTCGACATGCCCAACAACCCGGTCGCCCCGGTCGATGACGCCCGCTACGCCGCGAAAGAAAAGCTCACTGCCGCAAGCGAGGTGCACGTCACGCTCTACGCCGGCATCGGTCCAGGCACCCAACCACTGAGACGGCACGTGCCCTACAAGGTCTACATGGGTCCCAGCGTCGGCGACCTCTTCTTTACCTCGCAGGCGCAGTTCGAAACCGTCATCGCCGGGTACCGCGGCCGCAATGTTAGCTTTCACTGCGAGGACCCGGAGATCCTCGAGGCCTCCCGCGGCGAACCCACGCACGAACAGCGCCGCCCCGCCCGCGCCGAGATCACCGCCACCGCCTTCGCTCTCCATCTGATCGAAACCTACGGTTTGCAGGGCAAGCTCTGCCACTACTCCACCCGCGAAGGTCTGCAGCAGATCCTCGCCGCCCGCGACCGCGGCGTCCGCGTCACCTGCGAGGTCACCCCGCATCACCTCTTCTTCGACACCTCCATGCTGACGGACGCCAACCGCATGGCACTCCAGATGAATCCCCCGCTGCGCTCTCCCGAAGACCGTCTCGCCCTCATCGAAGCCCTGCGCCGCGGCGACATCGACTACATCGCCACCGACCACGCACCGCACACCCTCGAAGAAAAAGCCATCGGCGCCAGCGGCGTTCCCCTGCTCGATACTTACGGCGCCTTCGCCGCCTGGCTCATGCGCGAACACCGCTTCAAACCCCAGGACATCGCTCGCGTCTGCGCCTGGAACCCCGGCCGCTTTGTGCAGGAGTTCCTGCCCACCGGATTCGGTAAAGGCTACGGTGTGATCGCTCCCGGCTACGTCGGTTCGCTCACCCTCCTCGACACCGAAACGACCTACCCGGTGACCCGCGAAAGCGTGCACACCCGCTGTGCCTGGTCCCCGTTTGAAGGCATGACCCTGCCCGGCAGCGTCCGCTACACCGTGCTCCGGGGAAAGATACACGATGCCCGTTAACCCGTCCGAAAACCCGCTGCCTCCGCTCCAACACCTCATCAGCGCCAGCCAATTGCCCCCCGCCCGCCTCGCCGAGCTTTTCATCGCCGCAGACCGTCTACAGGCCGACGACCGCGCCCGCCGCATCTACCCCGTGCTGCAGGGACGCATCCTCGCCACCCTTTTTTATGAGCCCAGCACCCGCACCCGGCTCAGCTTTGAGGCCGCCATGCAAAAGCTCGGCGGCAGCGTGTTGTCCGTTGAAAACGCCCGGGATAGCTCCTCCGCCGTAAAGGGCGAAAGCATCGCCGACACGGTTCGCGTGGTCTCGGGCTACGCCGATGCCATCGCCATCCGTCACTTCCAGGAAGGCACCGCCGCCGACGCCGCCGCCAGCTCCCCCGTACCCGTCATCAACGCCGGCGACGGCATCGGCGAGCACCCCACCCAGGCCCTCGCCGACGTCTACACCATTCATCGCGAACTCGGCCGCCTCCAAAACCTTCGCGTCACCCTCGTCGGCGATCTCCTCTACGGCCGCACGATTCACTCCCTGCTGCCGCTGCTTGCGATGTACCCCGGTCTTCACGTCCACCTGGTCTCGCCGCCATCCCTGCGCTTGCCCGCCCACTACATCGAAGCCCTCACCGGGCAGGGCGCACGCATCGACGAGACCTCAGCGCTCGAAGGCGCGGTCGCCGACGCCGACGTGGTCTACGTCACCCGCGTGCAGGGCGAACGCTTCGCCTCCGCCGCGGAATACGAAGCCGTCAAAGACGCCTATGTCCTGAACACCCGCGTCGCCGAGCACCTCGGCGGCGCCGCCGTCATCATGCACGCTCTTCCGCGCCTGAACGAGATCGCTCCAGAGATCGACCTCGATCCCCGAGCGGCCTACTTCCGCCAGGCCCGCAACGGCCTCTATGTGCGCATGGCGCTGCTGGCCTCTATGCTTGGGTAGCGGGGAAATCGGGGCTGACTCTCCATGCGACAATTTAGTTTGATTCCGTAGGCACCCACGATCTCATGCTGCGTTCCGTCTTCATCGCCTTATCCGCCAATCGTCCACTCCGCTCCTTTTCTGAGCGCAACTCACTCGGGCAGCGGCTTTCCCGCCGTTTCGTCGCTGGCATGCGTATCGACGAAGCCGTCGACGTCGTCGCACAGCTCAACGCGGAAAATATCGAAGCTTCGCTCGACTCCCTCGGCGAGAGCGTCGTCCAGGTCTCGCAGGCCGAAGAGAGCGCCGCGCTCTACCACCAGCTGCTGGATGAGATCGCCGCCCGTAAATTGCGCGCCAACATCAGCGTGAAGCTCACCGCCATGGGCATGGATATCGGCGGCCACGGCGCCGGGCCGGATCTGGCCGAACGCGTCGTCGGCGAACTCGTAGCCCACGCCGCGGAGACCGGCAACTTCGTCCGCATCGACATGGAAGGCTCCGACTATACCGAAGCCACGCTGAAGATGACCGAGCGGCTGCATAGCCGTTTTCCCGGCTGTGTCGGCACCGTCCTGCAAGCGTATCTGTTCCGCACCGCCGATGACGCCGCACGGCTTCTAGGGCAAGGCATCCGCATTCGCTTGTGCAAGGGCGCTTACAAGGAGCCGCCGACCGTAGCCTTCCCCAACAAAGTAGACGTCGATGCGAACTACGCCAGGCTAATGAAACAGATGGCCACCAGCGGCGTCTTTTGCGGCATCGCCACACATGACGAAGCGCTGATCAACACCATGCGCGCCCACGTTCGCGAAGGGGCCGTAAAGCCGGATGCGTTCGAGTTCCAGATGCTCTACGGCGTGCGCCGCGATCTGCAGCGTGCGTTGGTGAGTGAAGGTTTTGGCGTGCGCACCTATGTGCCGTTCGGAACGGAGTGGTACCCCTACTTCATGCGGCGGCTGGCGGAGCGGCCCGCAAACGTGTTGTTCCTGGCAAAAAATCTGCTAAAGAACTAGCGCGCCGAAACAGACTCAGAGAAGGCACGGCTTCCGCCTCTTAATGGCAAGCGAGGCAGAAGCTGTGCTCTGCCGGCCTTGGCATAGGCTGCTTAAGTTTCAGCGTGGGTAGCCTGGCTGCATCGGCTGGGCCCCCTGCGGGTAGGAAGGCTGGGCAGCACGGTTGGGCGGCGGCAGCATGGGCTCGACTGACAGCAGATTGCTCAGCACGTTCCGTTGCGCGCCGTTCAGCTGGGCACCGAAACGGCCGGAGTTGAGCGCGGCGTATCGCTGGTCGGCGGGCAGATCACGGAGCGCCCGAAAGGTCTGCGCCACCGCATGCCGCTGGTCCGGCGCCATGCTGCCCAATTGTCCCAGCGCCCCCCGCACCTGTGCTCGCTGCTCCGGAGAAAGTCGTTCCAAAGCCTCGTTACGTGCGAGGATATTCTGTCGGCGTTGCGGGTTCATGGCGTCCAGCTGTGCCAGGCGGTTGCGATAGCGCTGCTGCGTCTCCGGCGGCAAATCGTGAAAACCGGGCTCCTGATCCAGCGCCTGTTCCTGCTGCTGCAGATTCAGGTGACTGTGCTGGTTCAGCCAACCCGCCAGATGTTCCCCGTGGGGCCCGCGAAAGCCACGCTGCTGTCCTGCCGAGGCCTGTCCCGCTAAAGCCTGCCGTGACGATGCCTGTCCGGCTGGGCCCGCCTGAACCGCCGGAAAGCCGTTGTTCTGGTGACGCACCTCGGGCGGACGGCGCTCGATGGGTGCCGGGGACTGCTGACGACCGGGACCGGCCGCCGCTGCCGGAGACGTCAACAGCAAACCCACAGCCCAACCAAGAACCACCAACCGGCCGGCCGCCCGAAGACGTTGCCGAGAGTCGCCAGGCACGGCTTCGCTCGCCGGTCGCCACGGCCCTTCGCCAGCCTGACGCCGCATCTCCAACGTGCGAGTTGTGTCTACTTCAGCCATGTTCTCGGAAGCGAATCGATCCAGCTTGCGCGACGCTTCCCTCTCCCGCCCGGCGATCCATCTCAACCCTTGATTCGCGAAATCCATCATATCGAACCAATGTGACCCCGGCCGGCGTACCCTTGCGCCCGATCCGGTCGTTAACTCTGGGGCGGAGGTGCGTTGGAGTCTGAGCCAGGCTCATCCAGCAGATCCATCTGCTGGATGGCCTGGGCGTTGTTGTCAAAGATACGAAGATCGTTCACGGTCGGAGACGACGTCGCAGGCGCAACGTGATGCCCGCTCCACAGCGTCGCCGCGGTGCCCCCACCCAGTAGAAGAAGAAACAGAAAGGCCGCGGCCAGCGCGGAGCGCCGTCCGGTGCCCGCATCAAAGCGGAGCGTGTCCACCAGCCGCTCCCACAGGCCCTCAGGCGCCTCCGTCTGCGCCGCTCGCAATCGAGCACGTACCCGGGTGTCAAAGTATGGGCTGGGTTCCGGAGCCTTCCAGGCGTCCAGAACGCCCATCGTGGCCTGCAGCTCGTGAAACTCCTGACGGCACGCAGCACAGGCAAGCAGATGAAGGCGCGCCTCCGTGTGTGCGAGGTCGGGCTCAAACAACAGGTCCGGCAAAAGGGTGTAGCAGTTCTTGCAGTCTATCTGGGTCATCTGGACCTCCCACGGCTGACAGCCAGCGGGTTGCTTACGTCATTGACCAGGACCGAAGGGAAACGCCGGCAGTCCTGGAAAGAGAAAAAGACACCCGGCGCGGGGTGTGCCAATCGATTTAGGAAGGAACTCATACAAACCCCTTCAGCTTCTCGCGCAGGGTCTGGTACGCCCGGAAGAGCAGAGATTTCGTAGCAGACTCGGACAGCTTCAGCACCTCGCCGATGCTCTTGTAGTCGAGCCCTTCATATTTGTGCAGCAGGACGGCCGTGCGCTGCCGCTCCGGCAAGGCCATCACGTGCTCGCGGATGGCGGCCATGCGCTCATCCCGGAGCAGCTTGGACTCAACCGTCGGCCGGTCGTCGGCCAGATCCGGCGTCGTGCCAGTCTCCGCATCCGGCTCATCCAGGTGCACCGTAGCGGCCGTCCGCTCATGCCGCGTATCGCGTGCGTGATTAACGCCCAGGTTGGTCGCGATACGGTACACCCAGGTGCTGAAGCGGGCCTCGGCACGGTAGGTCTCGCGGGAACGGTAGACCCGCAGAAAAACCTCCTGTGCCAGCTCTTCCGCCACCGCCTGGTTGTGCACCATGCGGAACATAAAGTGGATAATCGGCCTCCGGTACTTTGCGAGCAACACATCGAAAGCAGCCATGTTGCCGGCCTTCAGTTCGAGCATGACCTCGGCGTCGGTCAACTCGGAGTAGTCGCCACGGCGTGCCGCCTCCGCCCGTCGTGTCACCGCCTCGGGACTGTTGTCGATGGAGTGCACCGGGTTCGGCGTCTTGACGTCGTTGAGGACCTGGCTCTGGGAAAATCCGGGATGGACGGCAAAGGTACCCATATCCTCCTCAACCCGCGTCGCGCTCGGAGGTTGCGGAGGTTGGGCAGGATTCTCGCCGTTTGTTGCCCCGGCGTTCCCGGCACCGACGATAGGCTCACGCGGCATCAGGGTGGTATTGTAGCGGGTTCACCGCAGCCCCCGCTCTCCCCCGAAGAGGTACACGCCCTGACTCTACCCAGAGTTCCCTTGAGGCTCTCAGAACTTCCTTCGAAAGTTCTCCTCCAAAGCTCCGCCAGCACTGTCCTTTTTGCATATCCAGACTCAGGCGTTCGACGGCAATGGTATGCTTGTGCTTGCAGAATCGAGGCGCGGGCCTTGGCTGCTCTTTAGTTCCACTCAGGGCGCATAACTCAGCGGTAGAGTGCCACCTTCACACGGTGGAAGTCGTAGGTTCGAATCCTGCTGTGCCCACCATAAACTGTCTAAATTAATAACTTAAGAAGCCGACCGCTTCCTTTTCTCCCCGCGAGGGTGCTGAAGGGTGCTGAGGCTTTTTGCTGATACGCAAAAGCAACGCAATAACCTTGTAGACAGCCTCTCGCTTCTGGGACGAGACAGCTTGGGTGTAGAGATCCAACGTGATTCGGGAGTTCGCGTGATGTAGCAGTTCCTGCGCTATCTTTCAGAACAGTTGACGATATGTTCACCGCTTACACACACGAGACGTACTCGCAGATAGGCAACTCGGCACCACACGACGGTAAGACAAGTTCGGAGCGGTCCAAGGTCCTCACGCAAAATCGAAGACTATGCCCTCATCGGCGACTGTGAAACTGCGGCGCTTGTCAGTCGTGAAGGCTCTATCGATTGGCTATGTTGGCCAACCCTTTCGTCTCCTGCTTGCCTTGCAGCCCTACTCGGAACGAGGAAAACGGCCCTGGAAGTTAGCGCAGGCGGCGGATGGGCCTTCTCTCTGAGGAGTACGACATAAACGCCAAGCGGCTCGTCGGCAACTTTCCTCAAGCCTTTTCCCATATGGTGCGTGCCGCGATGCGTCTCGCAAACTGTCCCTAGAGTGTTGAAACAGCTCTCCGCACGCGCTGAGTTGTTTCAACACTCTAGGGGAGCTTGGCACCTAGGCCGGCAACGACGATTCTATATCGTTCCTACCTCTGCCAAGTTGAAATGTGCGGCATGTACATTCGTCAGTCGACGTGCGGAGCAAATCTCTTAGCACCGAGACGCATGAGCACGTGATCGTTCAAATGCTGATCTTCGCTTGTTTCAAGACAAAGTTTTGGGAGGCGAGCGTTGGGCTGAGTGCCGATGAGCGATTGGGTTTGCCAGCGGATGGCGGCCCGCTTATGCGAATTTGCGCTATTTTCCCTTTAGGGTTGCCAGCACAGTAGGCAAGTCGTCATGCTGGGATACATGTCCTCCGGTT
>CAXSBL010000010.1:0-46787 GCA_964235515.1 uncultured Bryocella sp. | reverse complement strand
TAGGGTTGCCAGCACAGTAGGCAAGTCGTCATGCTGGGATACATGTCCTCCGGTTCTCCGCATGTTTCCCCGGTCGCTCTTTTGTTTCCCCCCGAAATCGGTACAGCTGAAGACGAATTGCAGTTAGCTCTGGATTGTGCCGACGTGGGCATCTGGCGGTATGACGTGTCTACGGGGCTTTTCACTGCAGACCGGCGCGTTCAAGAGATCTTCGGATCGGCAGAACGTACCGGCAACATCGGGTATTGGCTCCAGTTTTTACACATGGAAGACCGGGAGCGTGTTTCCCGTCACTTTAGCGATGCCCTGGCTGGAGCCTCCGCGTATGAGCTTGAGTACCGGATCGTTCATCCGGACCGTGAATCCTGGGTGCGTTCCAAGGGGCGCGTTATAGGACAGCCGGCGACGTGCATGTTCGCGGTCGTCGAGGACATCAGTCAACGGAAGCACCTGGAAGAGGACCTGCGCACCAACGAAGAGGGCATGCGGCTGGCACAGGCAGCTGCCGGGATTGCCAGCTGGGATTGGAATGTGCTGACAGGAGCCTTCAAATGGCATCCCAAGGGCACCCGGGTCTATGGTCGTCCTTCCGATCAGCTCTCCAACCTGGATACGATCCTGAGCTACATCGACGAGGAAGACCGGGACAAGGTCCGTGAGGCAGCTATACCTGCGTTGGAAGGTAAAGGCGAATTCCAGGTTGAGTATCGGGTTGTTTGGCCGAATGGATCGATACATTGGCTGGCTGTGCGTGGACAGCCGGTCCTCTCAGAAGGCAAGGTGGCGCGGATCGTCGGGGTGACCATGGATGTCACTGAACGCCAGCAGTCGGAAACGACCCTTAGGCAAAATGAAAAACTTGCCGCTGTCGGCCGGTTGGCGTCTTCGATCGCTCACGAGATCAATAACCCGCTTGAGTCGGTCACGAACCTGCTCTTCCTGGTCCGCAACAGCAGCAACATGGATGAAGTTCAGGAGTACGCTGAAACTGCCGAACGTGAGTTACGCCGTGTCTCGCTTATTGCCAACCAGACTTTGAAGTTCCGCAAGCAGGCCACCCGGCGCGCGGCGTTTTACTGTCACGACCTGATCGGAGAAGCTCTTACGGCGTACCAAGGACGACTCGTGAATCGTCATGTCACTGTTGAGAAGCGTAAGAGGGCCGAGCAGCCGGTTCAATGTCTAGGCGATGAGATACGGCAGGTGCTGAGCCACCTGATCGGAAATGCCATCGACTCCATGCCCATGGGAGGCCGTCTCCTGGTCAGGAGTCGTAAAGCAACCGATTGGAAATCGCAGCAGCCCGGGCTCGTCCTCACGGTGGCAGATACTGGCACAGGGATGAGCCCCGCGACGCAAAAAAGAATATTTGATGCGTTCTACACAACGAAGGGTATCGGAGGAACGGGGTTAGGGCTATGGCTGAGTGCAGAGATCGTGGCGCGGCATGGTGGCGTTCTGCGAGTACGCAGTTCGGAGCGGGAAAACCGAAGCGGGACGGTATTCACGCTCTTTCTCCCCATGATTACCACGGTATAACCTACCGGCAATCGTTGTTGAGCGCATAGCTCCAGCCAAGGAATACGTCTACCGGTTTGCCTTTGAACGCCACGTGCCACTTGATGGTTCGTGTTCTGGGCGAACTTCGAGGATGTACGCCCGCCTGATTGTTTTCTCACTTCGGAATCGATGATGTCGATGATATCAAGGAGATGAAGGCCGCGGTGTGTCTCCAGAGATGGAGACGTTCGGGGGGTAAAGAAGAGCCAGAGTTCTACCTTAAGAGCTCCAAGCGCATCCGAATCAGCGAGCTATCATGCGCGACGGTTGTCAACAGAGCGCAACTTTGCAGGAGAAGATGAATGTCCCATCGCCGTCGTATCACAATCGGTTCTCTCTTGACGCTAGCCATGCTTGGAGGGCCACTCTTTGCGGAAACAATCCCGGCCGGCACACGTATTGAGATTCGGCTCGACCGCACAGTCAGCTCTCGGGACGCTCAGGTGGGCGACGCGGTTGCGTGTTCATTGGCGAATGACCTTGTTGTCCACGGACGGGTGCTCGCCCGTGCAGGGCACCCTCTCCGGGCCCGGGTGACCTACGTTCGCCACAGTGGACGATTCCATCACGCCGGCGACCTCACCGTTCGGCTGAGCTCAATGGACATCCATGGAGAACACTACAACTTGGAGAGCTCGCCCATTCGTGACAAGGGTAATGGCCACACCGCCAGCAATCTTGAGAAGATCGGCGGCGGAGCGGGAATAGGCGGCATCATCGGCGCCATTGCGGGTGGCGGAAAAGGCGCTCTCATCGGGGGACTGCTAGGCGCCGGAGGAGGTACGGCCGTTGCCGCCGCAACAGGTCGGCAACCAGCGACACTTCAGGCTGAAAGCGTGTACGATCTGCGCTTGGAGAATAACGCACACGGTCGTCGCTGAGCCTTCGCTGAGTCTTCCCTGGGAGGCTACTTGGGTGCCCTCCGCCCTGTCCGTCCCCAAAGGGCTCAAGGAATCAGCGAGCCGCATCGCAACCCGCACCAAAGCTATAGGAGAAATAGCAGGGACCGTAACTCTCGCTCCCTGCTATGCCGCCTAGCCGATCCGAATCGGCACGCTACCTGAACCCGCTCAGCCGTGAGCGCCCGCAGCTTTAATCAAGAGCGAGCTCTCGAGGAGGCTAGTCTTTTGAGCTTGCTTGTCGGCGATCAAGAGTTTGTTGCAGATGCTGCACCACTTCTATATCAGCGAGTTCCTCAAGTCGAGGAACCACGTTGTCCAGGACTTTTCGGAGGGCGTCCATCACGAAGTGATCGGAGGCACCGTAGATGGCTATGTGCCCGACCGTGTCGTTCAGGAGCTCTCGAATACTGGCTGTCGGCACAATGAACCGCAGAGTCCCGCTAGCATCTTGCCTGTGTTCCCGGACCGGCGCCCGTTTGATGAAGAGCAATAGAGCCGCCGCAAGCTCGTCAATGCCGTTGATCGCAGTGAAAGGATTGTTGATACCCGGAGAGAGTGCTCGAACCACAACATCGGTGAGTTGCTGAAACTGGTACCGGATGTCCTGAGCAGGAGTACGTTCCCTATCAAGGTAGAAGGTTTTCCGCAGTTTCTTCGTTTGCTCGGTCTTCAACTCAGAGCAGCCCCACACTTCCGCAACAGCATCACCAGCCAAGAGATGATCTCCAGGCTTTACAAGCAGATTCAGGATCCAGTTCTGCTTCTGTGCTACCTGCATCAGTGTCTTGAGGTCGATGGTCTGGAGGTAACCGCTCTTTTCCGTGGCCAAACTCAACTTTCCTTTGTTTTAACCGCCGCCGTCGCATCGTCCTCCTCCAACGGTTCCCCCGCCTCTGACGGATAAAGCTTCGGCATAGCTCCTTCAAGGTCCTCTGCGATCACACGGATGATCCGGGATGCCTGGATGGATGCGGAGACGTGATGAATGAAGCAGACGAGGAGAACCAAACTGGCGAGCGTAAGCGCGATAGCGACCGTGATGGAGATGGCAGGAACAGATCCGCCGGAGAAGTCCGATCCGCGGATCGTGCGCACCACCAGTACGCTGTAAATGAATGTCGCGATGAAGGTTCCTAGCAGGACCTGAGTAGTACGGTCGCGCATGAAATTTCTGAGAACGCGCGACCCATACTGTTGCGAGGCGATCGAAAGCGCAACGGAAGCAAGCGAGAAAGTGACGCTCGCCGCAGTAATCATGGAGCCTGCGATGGTGCTAAGAAGCGAGCGAGCCCCCTCCGGTCCCCCGGAGTACGCCCAGGAAAGTGCTGCTTCCGTTTCAGGGTCGAGCTGCCGGTCTATGTGGAGCAGAAAAACGGCCAAAGCCGCAGATACGGCCAACATGGCCGTGTGCAAAAACCAGGAGCTGGTGCGAATGCTATCCAACCAACGACTTAAAGTGGCGCGCATAAACTTTCTGCATCTTCCATTCAACGTGAGTTGCAATCTTGGTAGAGCCCAACGGGAATGGGTTCAAGGCTGCGGGTCTTTCCAAAGATGCTGCGCGAGAACGTAGGTTTTCGAGGTGCGAACTGTCAGAGTTTTACAATCATGCCTACTCAAACTTCGGGACCTGTTCTGTACATCTATTCTTGATTTCTCGACCGACCTTCAGCTGCTTAGCTCCCTAAATGGTACGGCTACTTGCCGCTGCTACCTGCATCCGGAACCGACCCACACGGGCGCAACCCAACAAAGGATGGTAAGTCAAGCCATGTCAGACCTGAACACCGTGTACGCCTCCCTAAGGGGGATGCTCTTTACGGTTCTGCATAGGCTTCCCGAAGTGGCTCTTGCAATCATCGTCTTCTTCATCTTTCAGATCACCTCGACTTGGGTGCGCGGCGCGATCCAGCGCATAACAGGAAAGAAGTCCTCGCATCACAACTTGGGTTTGGTGCTTGGACGACTGGCGCAGGGAGCCATGATCTTGTCAGGGGCGCTTGTCGCTCTCATCATTGCGATCCCCTCCTCAAGCCTGGGCAGCTGGTTGAATCATTTGGAATCGGCAGCGTTGCGGTCGGCTTCGCCTTCCGCGATATCCTGCAGAACTTCCTCGCCGGCATCATCATCCTCCTCACCGAGCCTTTCCGTATTGGTGATCAGATCGTTGTTTCCGGCTTTGAAGGCCTCGTCGAGAACATCGAAACCCGCGCCACATTTTACGCATAGGTGTCTTTAGGTGAGATCACCTCCGGACCCCTTTACGGGCGTCAATCAGTTAGGCTAGCGCATTGTGGTTTGTGTGCTTGCAGGCAGGCCCAGCATAGAGGCCTAGACCTGTATCTCTGTTGGAAGTTCAATACCCGCCCTGCCCGCGCCCATCAGCATTAGCGAACGCTGCGCGAAAGGTGAATACACCAGGAGTGCCGTGCAAGACAGAGCCAGGCCGTAGTTGATGTGGTGCAACAGCAGGAAAGGTGAGAGCGACCAAAGCACATCCAGAGGCAAAAGCAGCAGCCAAAGCTTGCCAAACTGTTCTCGAATTCTGGGTGCATGAAAAAGCACCGCGCATACCAAGAAGGCACGGACAGGGATAAGGACTGCTGCGGTAACGATGGTGATCATCAGTGACTGCGTTGCAAACGGTAGGACCGAGAAGAGGTCTCGAATTTCCGTGAGGTTTGCAAGGGCGCCTACATAAAACGCGACGTACATCAACTGCAAAAGGATGAAAAGCGTTTGCACCACTCGGAAAGGATGCCTTCGGGAGATCCTCCGTGGTGGCCAGAAATGACCGGTGCGCCTTTGCCCGAGATGATGTCAGAACCTTTGCCTGCTCCTGCAACATCGGGGTCGGAGACGCTGGGGCTGGCACCTTTTCACCGAAACGTTCCACTGGAGCGACGAAGCGATATCCGCGACGGGCCAGGGTCTCGATGAACCTCGGATTGCTTGCCGTGTCACCAAGGGCCTCGCGAATCCGATTTACCGCTGAATTTACGCCGTGTTCGTAGTCTACGAAGATTCCTTCAGGCCACAGTTCTCGAGCGATGCCCTCACGCGTGAGAATCTCGCCGGGTCGCCCCAGAAATAACAAGAGCATTTGAAACGGCTGGGCATTCAGTTTGATTCGCACACCCTGCCTGCGGAGCTCTCCCGTCGAGGCGTCTGCCTCAAATACGCCGAATCTGTAGCACGGGGCCGCCGGGGGTTCTGTCATGTCGCAATTTCAGTGTACTGATTCTGGCTAAATGAAGGCTATTGCGCAGAGGACAGCCTCGACCAACGTGATCATTCCAGATGGTTTAATCTGTGAGGAATAGGTATCCCGCCGTGAGGTCTCATCCATTGCATCGCGAGTTCGTCAGGAGGCACAGTCCAAGTCATGACGGCCTGCACTCCGCTGCCCATGATGTTGCGGTATGCCGGTCAAGTACTCCATCGAAAACCAGATCCAACCTTTGCGGTCGATCTCGGAGAGGCAATGCAAACTTCTGAAGTTCTTCGCGGTTGGGGCACAATCTTGGCCGGTCGCGCGCCCTCGCTTTCCATCGAAATTACCAAGGAATGTCCGTTGCGCTGCCCCGGCTGCTACGCCTTCGATGCTGCCCACCTCGGCAATACCACTCTTCTTCGACAGCTATCTGACTTTAAAGGGGATGAGCTCGTGACTCGCATACTCGCTCTCCTGGATAAGCACAAGCCGTTGCATGTCTCGCTGGTGGGCGGCGACCCGTTCGTTCGCTACCGCGAGCTTGAGCAGCTCCTTCCACAGATCGAAGCACGAGGCATCCATACTCAGGTCGTTACCAGCGCCTTCCGCGTGGTTCCTGCTGAATGGCGAAAGTATAAAAAGCTGAATGTTGTCGTCTCCATAGACGGACTGCAGCCGGAACATGACGAGCGCCGGAAGCCAGCCACCTACGAACGAATCCTAAAGAACATTCTGGGGGCGGAGGTAACCATTCATTCGACTATCACCTCTCAGATAGCTTCGCGTCCCGGGTACCTGGAAGAGTTCCTTGCCTTTTGGAGCGCGAACCCGGCCATCAAAAAGGTCTGGTTCAGCCTCTTCACTCCCCAAAGGGGAGCCACCGATCCCGAGATCCTTTCAGCAGGTCAGCGGGTAGCCGTCATGAACGAACTCCGGCGTCTACGTCCCCTGTTCCCTAAACTGGACATGCACGATATCGTCATCGACGAGATCGCCTCTCCACCCTCAAGCCCCGCAGAGTGCATCTTTGCCCGAACGACGGAGACCCTCTCCGCCGATCTCACCACCCAGATCACACCCTGCCAGTTTGGAGGTGACCCCGACTGCTCTCAATGTGGTTGTATTGCCTCGATGGGCCTCGCGGCGGTCGGCCACTACAAGGTTGTCGGTAAACTCACCGCGGGACATCTCTTTATGGCCTCGGACCGGATTGGCAAGGCCTGGAGGAGATTCCGGGAAGCGTCCAGACAAGCGCCTCCCGTCGTGCCGGTCACCCCTTTCAAAATTCTCTGAGCGTGACGTTTACTGAGATAGACCGCCATAGGGAGCCGTTCACAAGGGCATGAGGTCGTCGCTCATCGGCCTCGGTTCCCACCTGGTGCTTGCCACTCTTAAGCATGTTGCTGGAATATTCGGACGCTCCTTGGTCGCAGGCGCCAGCGGCGTGAGCCAGCGAGTTCTTCTGGACTGGTTCGATTGCTACGTCATCACGAGAATGATGTCTGTAGGCGGGACCATTGCTGAAAGTGTTTCGCCGGTCACGTTGCGGCCCTTCCCCGTGCCACACATTGGCTCAGAAATGTCCATGCACCCCAGGAGCCGGAAGATAGGGCAGAGGCGTGTTCCACCAAATGTGCGCCAGAATCGTTGATTTCCACTGAGCGCGAACAGCATGTGTAGTGCCCAAGTTGAAATGCCGAAAAGCATGGGCTTGGTATCGAGGCTGATGCTCGTTGGAGGACGGCTTCTCTACCCTCTGCTAAAGCCACTGTGCTTTAACGCGATCATCTTGGGTTGAACAGCTCGCCTCGCTTAGATCTTCAACATGCCACTTGTCTCCGACCGTTTCCGCAACTTGGATGGGTAGCCAACGCGAGAAGACAGTGCCCTTCTTTGCTCCAGAAGACGAGCTTCGCACCTTCATATAGCCGCGATGCTTGTGGATGATTCGTTTCGAGATCCAGAGACCCAGGCCGGTCCCATGAATGCCCTCCGTCGTATAAAAGGCCGGCCCAAAAGTTCTTGTAATCGCTCCATTCGCCTGCGAGCCCGAAATGGCTGTAGCAGGGCCGTTCATGTAACAAATAGTCCAGCTCCGGTCGACTTCCATGATGCCGTCGCTGGTAGCTTCGTGAACCTCGCTCAACTCGTCGATGGCCTGTTGGCGCTCGCTCTGTGCCAAACGCTTGTCCCGCTCAGCAATCACCCTGGCGGTTGCCGTTCTCGAGTAGCGGAACAGGTTGATGCGTGAGGGACACTGCTCTTCCAGTGGACTCGACGGTCAGCATCTGAGGACCTATGATCAACTACGCCTCAGCCCACACAATCCGTGCAGGCTGACCCATCGACTCAGGATGCTTCGTAGACAGAGCCGGAGTCATCGCGTCGTTGTAGATACAGAAACACTCCGGTCCCAGAGAAGTTGCCTTGGGATCGGCGCTCCCATGAACATGTCGACGTTGAGCAGGACATCCGGCCATTCAGAAATATCGCCCAGCGGAGTCGTGCTTCACGCGATGCCGCGCACGAGGTCCCCAGCAGAACCTTCTGCATAGATACGTGATGTATTGCCGCACATGGCTCGCGAAGATTCCACTGCCGAACACCAGTCTATAACCGGTTAACTCGCACTTGAAGATGCGAGGTCATCTCCTGAAACGCCCTGAAATGGCAAAAACAGCTGAAATACAGTCCCTCGTCCTTCCCGGCTCCGGACCCGCAGATAGCCTCGGTGACGGCGGATGATCTCACTGCTGATCCAAAGGCCAAGACCGGTTCCAGAAATGCCTTTGGTCGTGTAGAAGGCCTTGAAGATGCTTGCCTGAGTCTCCTTGGACATCCCCACGCCGGTATCGGCCACGGTAATCATGACCCCGCGTCTGTCGCTTCCCCAATAGCTCGCTTCGCGAGTTCGGACGAGCAGGCGTCCCCCCTCCCGAGTCATGGCATCGATAGCATTCGTAAGCAGATTCGTGATGACCTGCCGGATTTCACTTGCCAGGCAAACGATGTGCTGAGAAGAGCGTTCTCGTTTCTGGACTTCTATGTTGAAATTCGTGAACCGGGACTTGTAGATGTCCACGATGGGTGCGATCAGTTCGGAACAGGTGATCGCCTCCGGTCCTGTTGATTGCTTGTAGAACCGCAAGGACTGCGCCGTGATCAGCTTAACCCGCTGCAGCTCCGCGTCTACCTGTCCAAGGAACTGCCGTGCCTCCTGGTTGGCCGGGACCTTCGGCATGAGCTGCTCGGTGAGATAGACCAGATTCATCACCGCTTCGAGAGGGTTGTTGATCTCGTGTGCAATGGAGGAGGCGAGGCGTCCCACGGCGGCCAGCTTCTCACTCTCCCGCAGAGCTCGTTCAAACTCCACCCGTTCCGTTACGTCCATCTGGATACCGACAAAGTGAGTCAGTTCCCCATCCGCGTTGCGGATGGGAGACAGGGAAAGCTCATTCCAGAACGCAGATCCGTCTTTACGGAAATTCCGGATTACCGCGACCGTCTCACGCTTACCCTGGATTGCCTCCCGGATGAGCGTGAGACCTGGTTGCTGGTGTTCTTCCCCTTGCAGAAATCGGCAGTTCTTTCCTTCCACGTCCTCCAGGCTGTATCCGGTCATGACCTCAAAGGCGGGGTTGACATACATCAGCGGCAAATCGGGTAGTTGTGCGTTGGCCACACTGATCCCGTTCGTGACGGACTTGAAGATCTTTCTGTTCAGGTTCAGTTCTTCAAGAGCGGACTGGTACCGCATCGCAAAAGCACGGTGAGCGTAAAAAGCCACACTAAGTTGGGTGGTTAGCTTCGCCGGCGTTTCGGGCCAGACCAGAACAGCATCGAAGTCGGCACTCTCTTTCTTATCAGCCGGAGGAGTGTATGGGGCGGGCACCAGAGCAATCAGCGCGGGTTTAATCTCCGCCCCCGCCAGGTGCTGTGCTTCTTGTATGATCTGCCGCAGATCGCGGGCAATCCCCTCATCCGCAATGAGCAGCTCGAAATCCGTGAGCCGAACCGCCTTCAAGTCCTGCCTGTCGAGTACCGAAGTGTTCAGGTCCAGGTTGGTCGCAACCCCTTCGATAACTCGACGGCAGGTAGGGTCTTCGATGAGCAGCCCCGCTGTCTGCTTGCTCGGATGATGTTTCTGTTCCGCTGTGATTGCGATTCGCGTAGAGCCCGAGTTCTTCACTGATCCTTCCCCAGAGTTCGATCTTAGAGCCTCCAAGACGCTGTGGAGAAGTATCTAGCGATGCACGAGTCTTACCTCCTCCCAGGTTCATAACCGGGAGATCAGCACAGTCCCGTGAGAGGAACTAGACATAACGGTTCAGCTTTCTTTGCCACGCTCGCCTGAGCAGTTCTGGCTTTTGCGCGTGGTTCACCCCGGGACACTTCGGTGGTCAGGGTTCGTCGAAACTGCTCGAGTACGGAACGAACGACGGAACTGCTTCGTCGACAATAGCCCTACGAGGACACCGTCCGTTCCCTATTCAAGCTGTACCCCTGGGAAACTCTGCTTGACATGATTCTCTACTGAACCGGGAGCACAACAACGCCGCCTGACCAGCTCTTATGCCCACCGCACAGCGTTACGAGTGCCTCAAGTGACGACGAATAAACCTTCTTTTCAAGCTCCCGAAAACTGGGGCTCCTTGCCCAAGACCTATGGGCCGTCATCTATTGTGCCTTATGCGAGCTGATTGAAGGAACGGTGGCCCAAGTCCATAGCTGCGTAAATATACCTTCTGCATGTCGTCTGCAACCGCTACAGCCATCACAAGGGAGCCAACCGTCGCCTAAGGTGAGGGGAGCCAATCCGCTGCGTTAGTCCAAGCATAGATGATCAAGAATAATCGACGCTACCGATGTGGCCGGCAAGGACTCCTTCTCCAGTAATCGACCGATGCTGGAAATCAGTATCGCTCCATCGTTTGCGCTGTCCGCCGGACGACCGTGCGATCCGCGAACGAGATTGGCATCCAGCGGAATTACGTCCATAAGGTATCGGAATCCAAGAAGCTTACGAGCCAGCTTCAGCCCGACTTTGAACCTGGGCAGTCGAATCGTAGGATCAAGGAACAACTCCGCCGGATCGTATCCGGGCTTGCGGTGTATGTCTACGGTGCGAGCGAAATCCGGCGCGTTCCGATCGTTAAGCCAGTAGTAATAGGTAAACCACGCATCCCTCTCTGCAATAGCTACCAGATCACCGGAACGAGGGTGGTCGAGTCCGACCTGCTTTTTACCTTCCTCATCCAGAACCTGTTCTACGCCGGGCGTGCCTGCAAGCAGAGTCCGTACACGCTCCAGATCTGCGGGATCGGCGACGTATACGTGTGCGACTTGGTGATCAGCCACTGCAAAGGCGCGGCTTGCACCGGCATCGAGCAGTTCGCGGCCAAGCTCTTCGCGCACAGCAAGCAATCCCTGTTCGCGCAGCACACGATTCAGGTGCACAGGATTACTTACCTCCGCGATGCCGTACTCTGAAAGCACCAGGACGCGTGCATTGCGGTTTTGGTAGTGGCGCAGCAGGTCACCACAGACTCCATCGACCTCGCGCAGATTGCGTTCGATGTTTGCATGGTTGGGTCCAAACCGCTGCAGATCGTAATCCAGATGCGGGAGATAGATCAGCGACAACGTCGGGTCAAATCGCTCGTCCGTGCGCTTTGCACTCTCGGCGATCCAGCGGCTCGAGCGAATGGAAGTTTGTGGTCCCCAGAAGTTGAACAGCGGGAACGGGCCAAGGTCGCGCTGCAACTCGTCACGGAGCTCCGCGGGATGCGTATAGATGTCCGGCAGCTTACGACCGTCGGCGGGATACATGGGCCGCGGCGTAATAGCGTAGTCGACAGAAGAATACATGTTGTACCAATTGAAATAATTGGCACATGTGAACGACGGATCGAGCTCACGAGCGCGATCCCACACCTTCGGCGCCTGCACCAGTTTGTTCGATTGCCTCCAGAACTTTACCTCGCACTCATCAGCAAAGTACCACCCGTTTCCGACGATGCCATGTTCATGGGGCGTCACGCCTGTGAAATACGTCGCCTGTGCAGTGCACGTCACCGCGGGCGTAACCGGTCCGATTGACGCCACCTTTCCCTGGGCAGCTAAAGACGAAAGCGCAGGCGTCGCTTCGCCCAACAGCGAGGGCGTCAGGCCAACTACGTTGAGGACTACAGTCTTGTGCATGGGGCGTCTTCCAGTAGTTGCTCGTGCACCCAGCAAAGCTCGCGTTCAATCGACGAGAGCAGATCAATCTTCATCGGTTCTGGCAGGACATGCCACGTATAGGTTTCGACTTCCAGATGAGCAGTAACCTCTTCCTGCATCGCATACCTGAGCACGCGGACATTTTCAGCCTGCGTGGAGAGCAGCTTGTCTACCTGCTCGTTAAACAAGGGAACGTGGAAGTGAATGCGCCACTCGGCTTGGCCGCCCGGCAAAGGTGATGCCAAGGCTTCGTCAAGATCCGCAAAACGCCGTAGATCTCCGCTGGTCCTGCGTTCCACCACCTGATGCAGGTAAATGCGATCCATAAAAGGTGCAAGACGCTGCTCCAGCTCGACCTGATCCGTCGATTCGTCTAGCAGAACGCGGAGGGCGGAGCTGATTTGTAACCTGCCAATCTTTATGCCCTCGTTTTTCAGTCGCTTGAGCGACTCGACAGAGTCTTCGAACTGTATCGCCATATGACACACGTCGAAGCAAACCTGGATGTGCTCGCGCAGGAGATCGTTCGCCTCCATCACAGAAACTTTAAGGCGCTCCGCCAGCGCAGATGCGGCGAACTCCCTCATCGGTCCTCGAAAGAATGCAACGAGCTCGTCTGTGTTTTCCACCAGCCCGTTTGGTTCCGCCTCAATATCGAGATGGATGAGTTTTCCCGTGCGCTGTCGCAACTGCACTAGTTCCGCCGTCAGCTCAGCCAGATTAGAGCAAAGAGCAGGCCATGCTGCCGCTGCGGCGTCGCCGATCCAGGGCTTGTAGGAGAGTGGAATGGTAGATACACCACCCGTGGCATCGTCGGGTAACAGCACGCTCAAGCTCTTCACGAGATCGAGCGTGTATTGGAGGCGCGCCGCACTTCGCCAGTCTGGCGCAAAGACGTCCGTCTTTACTACCTCACCATGAAACGATCCAAAAGGAAAGCCGTTCATCACGGCGACGTACATTCCGTGCTGATCGAGGAAGCCTTTGAACTCCTGCAAATTGGTGCCTTGCACTAGCTCAGCAGCGGCGACCGCCGATAACCTTAAGCCCAGCCCAAACGGAGCTTTGGGTGACAACTTTGCTTTCAGGGGCACCGCAAACTCCCCCAGGCTTGCCCGCACCGCACTCCAGCTTTCCCCCGCGTGGATATTAGTGCAGTACGTCAGATCCAATTCGCCCGGTTTAATCCACATGGGCCAGCTCCCGTGAGGGTCTGACATCGATCGCCTGTGAGCGCCGCAGCTGGAATTTTGGACACTGCGAAAAGAACTCGAAGGGATTGCCAAAGACCACTTGTCGAATAATCTCCTCACCGTGGCCGCGCCTGCGCATCTCGAAGATAAACTCTGGCACTGCCAGCGGCACGCTGTGTCCCCAATCACAGGCAGAATTTACGTAGATACCTTCAGGCCCGTGCATTTCGATCATGTCCGCCGCGCGCGAGAGAGACACCTTCGTGTTCGGATAAAGTGTCAGCCCGCAACGATACCCTTCCGCGCGGATCATCTCCACCGTGTGCTCCTCGGCATGATCAATCAGCACTTTGCGGGGATTGAGTTCGCGAAAGCTCGCCAACGTTTTGAGAATCAGCTTAGTGCCCTTGTACTTATCTTCGAGGTGCGGCGTATGAATCAGAACCATCGCGTCCTGTTCGATGGCCAGGGCCACGTGATCGCGAAAGGTGTCCAATTCGAGTACGGTATTGCGATTCAGCCCAGTCTCACCGATGCCGAGTACATTCGCTTTCTGTAAGTATGCCGGGAGCCGCCGCAGCACCTCACGCGCCAGTTTGCGGTCTTCTCCCTCCTTCGGATTCAGACAAAGCCAGGCGAAGTGCCGGATGCCAAACTGCGCTGCACGTGCGGGCTCGAACTCTGTGATGTGCCGGAAATAGTCTTCGAAGCAATCAGCGGAGCTGCGGTCCCATCCTGCCCAGAACGCAGGTTCCGATATCGCAACGCATCCGCTCAAGGCCATGTTCTTGTAGTCATCCGTCGTTCGGGAGATCATGTGCGCGTGCGGCTCAATGTAGTCCATTAGCGATCCTCATTCTCTATTTGCCATGCACCCCATGCAGCCTTGCGATCCAAGGCTGCGCGGGGCTCCTCCGTAGGATCACTCAGAATCATGGCCATGCGTTTTACCCGCTGCGGTCCAGGTTCAGTGAGCACATGCGCGGCCTGCTGCAAGGCTTGCACCCGAAAGTCTGCCAACGTCATATCGCCGTCACGCGCTCGATCCAGCCTGTCAAAGAACGCCGCCAGTTCAAGCAGGTGATTGCGGCTTTCGGCGAAGTACTCCGTCACGATACGATCCCGGTCCATCGGGCAACTGCCTATCATATCCTTCATACGGCTGCCGCCTCTATGGCGGTTGTCTCCATGGAAGACGCCCCGGCATGATGCAGCGTCTCAATAGCCCTCAACATCACCGCGGAATAAATCGAGTGCACCTCGAATGGCTTCCCGATCCCGCGCAAGACCGTGATCGTCAACTCGCCTCCCAAGTGCTCGCGAAACTCCTCAAGTCCGTTCAGCAAACCACGCCAGGCATGCCTCTGCTCGGCTTTCTGCACCTCGTGTGGCATGCCTAGCGTGAAGCCCAAAGTAGAAAGAGCGTTAAGGATCCGGTGCCAGTCTGACTCGGGGAGCCATCCCATCTCGAAGGAGTACGTCGCATCCAGAGCGACCCCAATCGCCACCGCTTCACCATGACGCAGAGCGAAGTGTGAAAGCTGTTCCAGCTTATGGGCAGCCCAGTGTCCAAAGTCCAACGGCCTGGATGAGGTCGTCTCGAAAGGATCGCCTCCCGTGCCGATATGCAAAAGGTGAAGCTCCGCTGATCGGTGTACCAGTTGCTCCATGGCGCTTTCATCACGAGCGACCAGCGCAGCCGCATGATCTTCCAGGAATCGAAAGAAACTGGCATCCTTTAGCAGCGCCACCTTCACGGCCTCCGAGATCCCGGCAACCCAGTCCCGCTGCGATAGGGAGCGAAGGAAGGCAATGTCGTTGATCACGGCGTAGGGTGGAGCGAAGGTACCCACAAAATTCTTTTTACCAAAGGCGTTCACACTGTTCTTCACGCCCACACCAGAGTCGTCTTGCGAGAGGACCGTTGTCGGAAGCCGGATCAGACGAACACCCCGGTGCGCGGTAGCCGCGGCAAAACCCACAAGGTCAAGGAAGGCTCCACCGCCGATAGCCAGAACGAAAGATTGCCGGCAGATACCATGTTCGTGGATGGCAGTTTGCACCTGCCGGTACGCCGCCTCGCTGTTCTTGCCCGCTTCGCCACCGGTGAGCACCATCGGTGCGCAGACCATGTGCAGCGTGGCTTCGTGTTGCCGTCCGTAGGCTTCGACTTGCCACAACAGGTCTGGATTCCCTTCTACGATGCCTTCATCGATGACGCACAAGACATCATGCGGGCCGTTCACAGCAGGCCCTAGTGTTTGAACTAGGACCTCGTTGCCGAGCGAAAATACATCGCGTGTAAAGTGGACGGGATACGAATAGGACACAACGAATTCTTGTTGCAGGGATTGCATAGGCCTCACGTAACGGCAAAGAATCGAGCGAACTCGGCTGAAACCACGGACAATGACAGCACGGCCGCTCCTTCGACGAGGCCGCCAAAGATAGATGCCAGGCACGCATCCAGAACGACCAGCGATACGACCCCGGCATGCACTCCAGCACGGATCGCCGGGGCTGTAGGGCTGCGCCAAGCCTTCAGTAACGAAGGTCCTATTCGCCATGTGAACAAGGCGACGAACGGCAGAAGTGCGACCCCATGATCAGAGCCAAGAGCGAACGGCAACGCCAGCAGGGTAAGCACGACGCAGAGCGCGAGCGATGCAACAGTACCGCTGACAAAGCGAGTGCCACCGTGTACCTCTCCGCGACTCAGGCTTGTGATTGCCAAGACATAAACCAGTGGGATGAAAGCGAGCGGCCACAGGTGGACGAGCACCGCGTAGACCGCCGAAAGCCCCAGCAACAAATTAAGTGCGCGACACAACCCCATGATCACAGGACCAGAAGCGCTCTTCTTGGCCCACGCGTTATAGAGCAGCGCTGTGAACGCGATGGACGCGGCAATAATCCCTGATATGTGTGACGCCCTTAGCCCAAGAGCAACCCCCATGAGCAGCAGAACAGCTCCAAAGACCGCAGCCGTTGTGGCTGAGACAACCGCTGCGGGGATCGGCCTCTCCGGTCGCTCTACAGCATCGAGACGCCTATCAAAGAAGTCGTTCAGAACGACACCGCCGGCGTACAAGCACACGCTCGCCCCCACTAACCAACCAACGCTATTGGCCGGTGCCTTCGAAATCACGCCACCGGCGACAATATCAGCCGCAGCAGTAACCAGATTAGCCGGACGCGCAAGACGCAGATAGCCGATAGGCACAGATTGTGATCGAAACGCAATCGCAGAAGGTGAAGACGCAGTAGCCATATCGTTCACCCTTTCTGTATGACACGTTGCCGGACGCGCCTCAATGCAAAAAGTGGATGCAGGAATTGGGTACGTGGTCTGCGTAGTCGAGCGTATTCACTCAACGTCTATCAACAGCCTGGATGTGTGGTGAAGAATTTGCTGCCACACAACTTACAAGAGGGCGATTTGGTCGCATGATAGCCGCAATCGGTCTGGCTCGCCCCAAATCGAGCACGACACGTCTTCCTCTTTAACGACACAGCCGGAGTCGGCACGATCTAGGACTCGCTCAACCGCAACTGCAACCCCGGAGCCGATCGATGTCCGATATTATTGACAAGCCTATACAGCCGGAGGACCCGCGTTTTCTCGAAGGCAGCGAGTCCTTGTTTCGTGCAACCACTGTGTCCAAGGAAGCTTTACGTGCGCTGCCCACGACGGCGCGTCCCATCGTCGACGCCGCAGATGTCAAGGTGCCTGAAGGCTACACAGTTGAGGCCGTTGTCGCTGGGCTGTCCTTTCCCTGCGGTATGACTACTGCCGACGACGGTACAGTGTTCATTGCTGAGGGTGGAACTGTGTGGCCGACGCGTCCATGGATGCCTTCGCGCCTGCTGCGCATCGAAACAGACGGCACCGTAAAAGTGCTTGCCCGCGAAGCCGAAGGTGGCCTGCGTGGGATCGCATGGCGCGATGGCTTTATCTACGCTACCGCCAAGGGTGGCTATAAGACGCGGCTTCTGCGCTTTGACGCTGAGACAGGCGAACGTGAGGTGCTCCTCAACACAATGCCCGACGGCGGCTGGCATGAGCCTGGGGGTCCCGTCTTTGGTCCTGACGGCCTGATCTACTTCGCGCAGGGTTCGGTCTCTCAGCAGGGCGTCATTGAGCCAGGCGGCTTCACCGTCGACATCGCGCGCCATCCTGATGCGCATGATGTACCCGGTGCTGATGTAACCCTGACCGGCGAAAATGTCTGGAGTTACGATCCAGTAATTCCCTATGCGGACATGCGCGAGACCGGCGCCTTCAAGCCATACGGCACACCTGCGAAAAAGGGCGAGGTCGTAAAGGGCGAGATGTGGTGCAGCAGCGGTGTCTGGCGTGCGAAGCCTGACGGCTCCGAGCCTGAACTGCTGGCCTGGGGCATCCGTAACCCTTACGGTATGGCGATCAACGAGGAAGGTGAACTTTATGTCGCAGACAACGATCTTGAAGAGAAGGGTAACCGCGCGGTCGGTGAAGATCCTGACCGTATCTGGCATGTGAAGGATGCAAAGCTGCCTCACGGCGCAGTGAAGGAGCCCAAGTGGTTCGGCTTTCCAGACCGCTGTGCTGATGGTCTGCCGGTATGGGATGAGAAGCATAAACCGAACCGCGGCACGCCTGCAAAGCAGCTTATTGCCACTGAATTGCCCTATGCCGGAGCAGCGCCGATTCAGTTTCCGCCTCACACCTGCATGTGCAAGATGGACTTTTCAAAGACGGATGCCTTCGGTGCGCGGGGCAAACTCTTCGCCTGCCTTTGGGGCACGTACGCACCCTTGAACACCATACGGCCGGAGGCGCTTAACAACGGGTTCTGCGTTGCCGAGGTAAACGTGGAAGATGGCTCGTGGAAGCCGTTTGTGAGTAACCAGCAGCCAGGGCCTGCGCGCAAGACCCAGGGTTCCGGCGGTATCGAAAGGCCTGTCGATTGCAAGTTTACCCATGATGGCAAGAGCCTCTATGTGCTGGATTTTGGCACTTGCGGCGTCATGAAGTATGGTGTGATCGCTTACGCGCACACCGGCGTTCTTTGGCGCATCACGAAGCAGTAATCATGTGACACAACCGCAAGGAGAGATCATGGCAACCGCGCAGACCGTACCCGCTTTACAGCAACCCATCCTTATCGAGATCGACCAGAAGAGCTGGGAGGACCAGCTCGACAGTGTTGCCCACTGGCTGGGCAATACACAGATGGCCGAAGCGGCGTATCGCCAGCTTACAGAGGACGTGGTCAAGAAAGTGACGGAACCTCACGTTCGTTACTACCTTGCCGACATCGCGAAGCGCTCGATCCAACACGAACAGACGCTGGAGAGTTTGTTTCCCTTGATCGGTCGCGATCCGTCTCGCTTTCGCAAGATCACCGGAAACCTTGTAGCCAAGGGCCGTGAGCTCCTTGCTGATGTGCTTGGGCTTACGAGTGGTGCGTCGGCCGGAGCTTGGGGCGACCTACACCAGTTGCTCATGGCCAGCATGAACTCTGTCGGTGCAGTCGGCGTAGCGCACCAGCTTGGCCTTGCGATTGGTCATCTTGAGCTTACCGAGGCCACACTCAAGCTAACCAATGAGAAGTTCGTTCAGCATTTCCTTCTCCAAGAAATCGTGCTCGAGATGGCGCCCATTGCAATCCTCTACAAAGCGAAGATCTAACCTCTGCAGAAAGATTGGGATCGGCCCTATGAGTGAGCAAAGCTCGCGGGACAGTATTGCCGATATCTGGGGACCGCGAACGCCCTACGGGGACATTTGGCCGACCCGGCCCGATGTGCACGTCACGGCAGAGCCCGAACGTTGGGTTCCCGGTGCGTGCATGCTCTGCTCCAATGGTTGCGGACTGGATATTGGTGTCCGCGGCAATCAAATCGTCGGTGTCCGCGGGAGGGAGGACGATGGTATCAATCGTGGTCGTCTCGGGCCTAAAGGACTGAATGGCTGGATGGCCAACAGTAGTCCGGACCGCCTGAAGCAGCCGTTGATCCGCCGCAACGGCAAGCTCCAACCCGCTAGTTGGGATGAAGCCATGTCGCTTATAGTGGCTCGATCCCAGGAGACACGGCGCGACTACAGCGCCGGAGCCATGGCCTTCTACAACACCGGCCAATTGATGCTGGAGGAGTATTACACGCTTGCATTGATTGCCTTCGGTGGTCTTGGCACCACGAACATCGACGGCAATACCCGCCTTTGCACCGCAACTGCTGAAGCCGCCCTGCGTGAGTCTTTCGGCACCGACGGACAGCCTGGCTGCTACGAGGATTTCGATACCGCCGACGTTCTATTCCATTTCGGCCATAACGTCGCCTATACACACACCGTGCTGTGGGCACGCATTCTTGACCGCCTTAGTAGTCCCAATCCTCCACGGTTGCTCGTAGCGGACCCGCGCCGCACAGAAACGGCCCGCGCAGCTCACCTGCACCTTGCATTGCGGAGCGGCACAAATCTTGCCCTGATGAATGGATTGCTGCACCTCCTTCTACGCAATGGTCACACCGATAACAGCTTTATCGAAAACCACACTGTTGGACTGGATCAACTGGCGGAGACGACTGCACGCTACACGCCGAAGCGCGTCGCGCAGATCTGCGACATACCCGTGGCGCAGTTGGAGCAGGCCGCAGAGATGCTTGGCACAACACCGCGGCTCCTATCCACGGTGCTGCAGGGTGTGTATCAATCCGCTCACGCTACCGCCGCCGCGGTGCAGGTGAACAATCTACATCTGATCCGCGGGATGATCGGCAAGCCTGGATGCAGCGTGTTTCAGATGAACGGCCAGCCTTCCGCTCAAAACACGCGTGAGTGCGGAGCGAGTGCCTCATTTCCAGCGATGTCCAATCGGCAGAACGCAGCACATGTGCGGCACATCGCTGAAGTGTGGAACGTTCGCCAGGCTCAATTGCCCACGTACGCTGAGCCGACCCATGCTATGGAAATATTCCGCAGGGCAGAGTCGGGGTCTGTTCGCTTTTTGTGGATACTGTCCACCAACCCGGCGGCATCCATACCGGATATCGAGCGCATCCGTCGGATTCTAGGTAAGCCCGGTCTCTTTGTCGTCGTGCAGGATGCCTTCCTTACTGAAACCACGGACTTTGCGGATGTCGTTTTGCCCGCTGCCATTTGGGGCGAAAAGACCGGCACCATCACGAACACCGATCGCACGGTACACCTTTGCCAAAAGGCGATTGAGCCACCCGGCGAAGCTCGTTCTGACTTTGACATCCTGCTCGACTACGCGCAGCGTATGGGCTTCCGCGACAAAGACGGCGACCCGCTCGTCAAGTGGACTACCCCGGAGCAGGCCTTCGATGCATGGCGGCAGATGACCGTGGGTCGTCCCTGTGACTACAGCGGCATGACGTATGCTCGACTCGCCGCGAACTCCGGCCTGCGCTGGCCCTGCAATGAACAGTATCCTGAGGGCAAACCGCGGCTCTACCCTGATGGGCAGTTCCCCACGGAACCCGAGGTGTGCCAGGGCTTCGGCTACACACTGCTCAGCGGCGGCGAGATCAGCGAAGCGATGTACCGCAAACAGAACCCGCACGGACGCGCTCACCTGAAGGCCGCCGATTACGAACCGCCGGAAGAGGCGCCGGACGCGAGCTACCCCTTCGCCGTCACCACTGGACGTCTTGCCTACCAATTCCATACGCGCACAAAAACAGGTCGATCTGCACCTCTACAAAATGCCGCTCCCGAACCCTTCGTCCAGATAGCCGAGCTTGACGCGAAGGCTCTGTTCATCAGTGAAGACGACCTGGTCGAGATTCGTACGCGCCGGGGTCACACAGTAGCCAAGGCTCGCTTGGGAGACATCCGTCCTGGCCATATCTTCATGCCCTTCCACTTCGGTACTAGCGACCGCTCGGGAAATGACGGCGTCGCCAACGAGCTGACGTTCTCAGGATGGGACCCCGTAAGCAAGCAACCACACCTGAAGACGGCAGCAGGACAGCTGCGCAAGCTTAAAGATGAAGCAAACAACACCCTGCTTCGCGATAACGTGCAGGACATCGTGCAGACCTCCAGGAATGGCGCCCACAAGGCTTTGGCTGTGGTGAAATCAATGGCAACTTCGACACGTCCCGGACAGCATGTCCCTCTTTACCTCGGCAGAGTACAGGCCGGTGAGCAGTCGCTCACCGCGGCTTACCACTTAGTCGGCGAGCGGCATAAGGACAGTGAGGAGATCAAGTCCCGATGCCAAGTCTTCGCCATGCGGAGCCAAAGTGCACAGGAGGTCCTGCAGCCCCTTGCGCTGCACTACAAACCCCACCCTGCGCAGGAAGGGCAGCACCTGCTTAGCAAGTGGTTTAGTGGACCTCGGCATGGCAACATGGGCATGCTCGAAGACCTGCACGAGATCCATACGCTGGTGGCGGATCTCAGCGTTGGGTGCTTCGCTCTTCATCAAGCTGGAGCCGCGCTCCAGGATGAGGCTCTGAGCAGGGCCATGGAGCTTCGCATGGACGAGCTCCTGACCGAAACTGAGTGGCTCCATCGCCAGATCCGCGATGTGGCGGCACAGGCTCTGGTTGTTCCATCCCTTGACTAGGTCCTGTTCGTTCCTGCAGAACTCCGGCAGGAAGGATCTGCTGGATCCTGCCGCGCACCAATAGGACGGCCATGTTCGTTGTTAACTCGCCTGTCCGCGTGTCCACGACGGTGATGCCGTTTAGAACAAGGCCGTCGTCGGTCGTCTTTCCCGCCGTGTTGATGCCACTTACCGCGATTCTCATTGCTTGAGCCTCATTGCGCTCAGAAACTTTGTCTATCGGTCAGTCGCAACAGTCCACGACGCTCGCTGGCGCCTGTGGCGTTCCCCCACAAGAAGCCGACCCGCTGGGGATCTGCTTCTCGTGGGCACGGTTGATTAGCGGAGCCTTGGCCCGGAGATGGCGGACGGCTTAGAAGTTGAATGAGGCCTGCAGCGAGATACGGCGCACAGCGCTCTGCTGCGTATACGGTCCGCCCTGCAGGACGATGCTTCTGCCAAAGTTCGTGGGGCCCGCGTCCAGTGTGGCGATAGGCACCGCCGGGTCGGTGTTGCCGAAGAGATTCTGCGCGATAACGCCGACGCCGACGCTGTAGCGACGCCCGGTGCTGGTGCCGCCGAAACCACCACGGCCGCCACCACCGCCGGGACCTCCACGGCCCCCGCCGCCGCCAGGACCGCCCGGGCCGCCGCCGCTGTCACCCCCACCACGGGCGATCTTTTCGCCGAAGCCGAAGGTCTTGGTCAGCCGCAGGTTGGTGCTGAACAGGTTAGGCCCGGTGCAGGCATTGATAGGCGCCGTGCCGTAGCCGGCGACCGTGCCGGGCTGCGCGAAGGCGAGACCGCAGGAGGCAATCGGAAGGATGGTGCTGCCGTTCGCCATGGAAATCGGCACAGCCTCCGGGCGCTCGTTGAAGTAGCTGTCACTGAGCGGATCGGAGCCGAGCGTGACGTTATAGGGAGATCCACTTTGCCCGATGATGAAGGGGCTCAGCTGGATAAAGTGAGGCAGGGTGACGGAGGCAAACATCACGCCGAAGTTGCGGCGGTCAAACAGGGTGCGGCCGTAGTCGGCCTGGATGTTATACGGAACCGAGATCGGGGTGCCTCCACCGGAACTGTCACCCTTCGCGAAGCCGAGCGAGTAGAAGCCCGAAAGCGTGAGCCAGCGAAACTGGGTGCGACCGTTGACGTTCAGCTGGTCCTGGTGAAACTGGCCCTGAGAGAAGTACTGGTTGTTGATCGTGTTCGGTGGCGTCCCGCCGTTCTGCGGATAGTTCACATCCTGCTGCGCGAGCTGGTGCACGCCAAGGGAGTGCAGGTAATTCACCGAGACGGTGCCGTGTTTGCCGACCTGCTGATCAAAGCCGCCGGCGAACTGCTCCAGGTACGGCGAACGCAGGTTGGGGGCAAAGGCACCGTTGGACTGCGTGTACACGGAGGAGCCCGTGGCCTGCAGCAGCGGTGTGCAGGCCGCCACATTCGAGGGGCTGCAGCCGCTCGCCGCCGGGATGGAGGGCACGGTGTAGAGCGTTTCCGCGACGCCGTTGTAGCGGTACAGGTTCAGCAGGTAGTTTGTGCCGAAGCGGTCATAGAAGATGCCGAAGCCGGCACGCAGCACGGTGGTCGGCGCGCCCTTGGATTTGCCCACGCCGTAGGCCACGCTGAGGCGCGGGGCGAAGTCATGGTGATCGGGCAGGTTGTTCTGCGTCTCATACCGCAGGCCGTAGCTCAACGTGAGGTTGGGCTTCGGCTTCCAATCGTCCTCAACGTATAGACCGAGATCGGCGTAAAGATAATGCACGTCTCTTGTGTTGAGAATGGTGAGCTGGAACTGCGACGGAACGCCGGTGGCGTAGCTGTGATCGACGTTGCCGGAGGTCGCCGCCGTGGCATTGCCGGTATTCGTGAGATCGGCGTAGGTGAAGGTGCCGTTGGTGTTGCCGGCAGCGTAGGTCGCCTCGCGCGTGGTGCGCAGGCGACCGCCGAAGCGGATGAAGTTCTTCGGCAGTGCAAGCGAGGTGTAGTTCTGCACCTCAAAGTGATCCTGGTGATCGGTGGTGGACTGCACGGAGGCGCCACCGGAGGTGAATGAACCCTGAACCGCGACCAGCGGCGCGTTGCTGAGAGCGGCGTCGGAGGTGTGCTCGCGCTCGTACTCGAAGCGCGTCTCGTTGATGAGCTTGGGGCTCCACGTTTGCGTGTCGCTCAACTGCACAATCGTGGATTTGCTGTCCGAGTTATAGGCCGAGGATGGCAGGTTCAGGCCGCCTCCCAGACCCGCGTTGCTGGCATCGTTCTGCACGTACTGGAACCGCGCGGTGAGCACGTTTTTCTCGCCGAGAGCGAAGTCAAACCGCGGAGAGATATCGGTGCGGACCTGAGGGTAGTGCGTAAAGATCTGCACAATCGAGGCCACACAACCGGCTTGGCCTGGAGTGCAAAGTGTGCTGCTGGTCGAGGTCGGCGCCAAAATCGTGGCGTTGGTCAGCTCATCGTCCTCGATGTCGCGGTGCGACCCACCGACCGAAAAAGACGAGCTCTTGCTGAGCGGGCCGGTAATGCTGCCAAACATGAAGATGGTGTGGTACGGCGGCTGCGGGGCGTTGCTGAGCGGGTTGCCGGAGTTGAACTGCGAGGGGTTGCCGTTGATCTGAAAGTTGCCGTGATACTTGTCCGTGCCGGGTTTGGTAAAGACCTCGACGCGGCCATAGCCGATGCGGTCGTACTCGGCGGAGAACGGATTCTGGTTGATGCGGATCTCGCGGATCGACGACTTGGGCGGCAGCTGACCGCCGGTAAAGCCGTCAACATAGATCTGTCCGCCGTTGGGCCCCGCCGCGGGTCCGGCAAGCGCGGTCAACTCCGACTGCAGTTCATCCGGGTCGTCGGAGAGGGCTTCGAGATCCTTGCCCTGAATGGTGGTGGAGCTGGCGGCGGCATCGGGATCCACGCTCAGCTGAATCGCGTTCGCGTCCACGTTGACGACCACGTTCTGCTCGCCGATTTGCAGTTTGGCGTCCATCGTGACGCCGGCAACCGGGGCAATCCGCAGCCCCTGCACGGAGTAGCTGCTGAACCCGGGCATGGTGACCAGCAGGTTGTACGGCCCGGGCGCGAGCATAAGGCTATAGCCGCCGTCGGAACCCGAAGTGGTCTTGCGCGGAGGTCCGGCGGGCGGCGTGTACACCACCGTGGCCCCGGGGATCGCCGCGCCGTCGGGATCGGTCACCGCACCGTGCACCCGCGTGCCGGCTGCGGGTGCCTGCACGGCGCCGGCGCTGTTGCTGACCTGGCCGCTGCCCGTCGCCGCGGTCCCCTGCGCGGTCGCCGCGGGCCGTGTGGGTGCAGCCTGCTGTGTAGGTGCAGCGGGCTGTGTAGGTGCAGCGGGCGCCTGGCCGCCGGCATGGGCGCCGAGCAGGAGACAGACGCCCCCGGCACGAACCACTCCCGTGCGCAGACCTCGGGCTTCGATGAGCTTGGCAAGCTTCAACCTTTTCGGCAGATCCATCATTCTCCTCGGAGGTACAGCAGTGTTGCGAGTGTTGCCGGGCCATACCCCTGGGAGCGAGGGCCGTTTCCTTGCTGTTTTGCTCTTCTAGCGCGGACTGCCTTCACCCGCACCCTCACCCTCACCGATATTCCAAGGCGAAAGTGTGGTTTCACCGCTGGGATGGGCTGCCAGAATGCTTTCAACACCGGCCAGCAGGGTGATCGCGGTAGGCTCGCCGCCCCCTGCGCTGTTCGAGGCCACAATCATCACGGCATCGCCCGGCTTGAGCGAGCTCAGAACTTCGGGAGGCAGACGATTCACCATGCGGGAGAGGTCACCGCCGCCGCCGCCCCGCGCGCCACTACCGAGCCGGCCATTGGCCCCATTAGAGGCATTTGTAGCGGAGTCGGCCGGGGCTCCGGATGGTGGGGAAGCCGGCGTACTCGCGGGCTCCGCTCCCCTTGCGCCCGAGCCAGCCCCGCCGCGGGCTGTCGCCCCGGCGGCGGCTCCGGCAGGCATGCGGCGCACGTTGCTGGAGGGCGGCACCGCCACGGTGACCGTGCGCTTGGTAGCCAGATCCTTGAGTGTGACCGTATTGGCGGCGGGGTCCACTGCCGTCAGCAGGCCGCTGAAGTTGCTGAAGGACCCGGCTACGATGGCATCCGCCGCGACGGAGGTGCCGTCGGCGTTCTTGGCGCCGCGCACGCGGATCTGATCGCCGGGCCGGATGGCTGCCAACGTGCTCGGCACGGCATCCTCAAAGCGGACCGAACCTCCAGCGTAGCGCTTGACCGAGGTCGTGGGTGCGGTGGTGATCGTCAGCGTCCGCATCCCGCTGGCAAGGGTGATCGTGCCCGTGGCCGGGTCGACCGTACGGACGATGCCGCCGACGCCCTGCGCCCAGGCGGCCTGCTCGGTGGCGCGAGTGGCCGCGATGGCGCTCGATTTCATGACGATAACGCGGCTGGCATTCAGAGCAGATGCATTGTCGCCCGCCGTGCCGTTCACGATCGTGCGGTCACCGGGAGCGATATCGGCTAGCGTGCCGGTCTGCGCGCTCTTCAGATCACGGCTGCCCGGCTGCACCAGCAGAATGGAGGTCCCGGCAGGCACCGTGACGCTGAGGTCCTGGCCGGAGGCCGTGGTCAGCACAAAGGCACTGGCCTCCACAGACTTCACCGTGCCGCTGCCGTGCGGCACCATATTTGCAGCGGGCGCAGGGGTTTGCCCTGCGGCGAGGACAGCGGGAGCAAGCAGGGCAACACCGAGCAGAGCGGCACGCGTGGATCTGATGAACATGAGCGTCCTGGAGGCTCTCCCGTTGGCGGGGTTCGCCGGGTATGTGGCTTGGAATAAACGGCTTACAAGGAAAGCAGGCGCGGTTTCTGCTGGCTGCCTTCCCTTATTGCTTGCTTACTCTTGCTTACTTACGATGCGCTGCGATTGCTATGTGGAAGACGCTTGGTCCGCCTGAAAGTTTCTTCGTACCCGCGGCAAGTCTCCGGTCTGTACCGCCATCGCTTTTACGGCAGTGCGGAACCGGCGGCCATCGGCAAGACCAAATGCGACGGGTACTTGGGCGAGTCGTAGACGGTTACCGTCTGCGCGGTGTAGGCCGAAGCCGGCGCCATCATGATGTTCGGCACGTAGGTCTGCGGGTTGCGGTCATAGAGCGGGAACCAGCTGGACTGAACCTCCACCATCATCCGGTGCCCTTTCAGGAAGGTGTGATCTACCCCGTGGAGACTCCACTTGTACTCGTTGACCTCGCTCGGCTTTACCGGTTCGGGCGTGGTAAAGCTGTGCCGGTAGCGGCCGCGCAGGATCTCCTCCGCCACCATGCCCTCGTAACCGGTAGAGGGGTCGACATCGATCAGCTTGACGATCCAGTCGGCGTCGGTGCCGGTGGTAGCGGCGAAGAGGTCGGCGACCACATCGCCGGTGACCGTGGCGTCAGCGGTGAGGACGGGAGTCTCGAAGTTGGCCAGATCCTTGCGGCCGGAGACGAAATCCTGATTTTCGACCAGCCACGTGCGCCACGTCGAGCCCTGCCCGTAGGTGGACTGCACCGGGCGATGACGGTACGGAACCGGGTCTGCGGGATCGGCGACGTAGGCGGCGGAGTACGCGTCGTAGCTGCCGGTGGGCGGGGTGGAGGTGAGCCGCTTATCGGCGGCGAGGTAGGCGTTTACGGTGCTGAAGCCTTCAACCGGGGGCCAGACGGGGTAGCGGTGCCAGGCGTTTTCGCCGGTGCGGAAGCTGGCGGTGTCGGCGAGATCGAAGCCGGGCTTGCCCTTGAGATAAAACTCAAAGAAGGGCGATTCGAAGTGGGAGCGGTAGTAGGGACCGGTGTCCTGATCGCCGAAATGAATGCCGCCCCATTGGCTGACGAGCTCATTGTCCTGCCCGCGCGCCCAGCCGCCATGGTTCCAGGGGCCGAGAACGAGAAAGACCCTGTGTTGCGGGTCGCCGGGCTTTTCATTGGGGCGCAGCGCGGCGTACTCGGCCTGTGGTCCCCACATGTCCTCCTGGTCCCAGTAGCCGCCCACCTCGAGCGTCGGCACCTCGGGCTTGCCGAGCCGGCGCTGGACCGCCATGTCCTGCCAGAACTTCGTGTAAGTCGGCTCGTTGAGGAACTTTTGCGCCGTGGGCAGGTCGGTCATGCCGGCTGAGGCAGCGGCCCCGGCAAAGTTCATGTGCTGCAGGAAGAAGTTGTACTGGTCTTCCGTCGAGCTGACGCGGGCGTCGGTCTTTTGCGCTTCCAGCTGCTGCACGTAGTCAAAGCCGTAGGTCTCGCGGAAGGCGCCGTTGTGGAAGAAGTCGTCGCCGAGCCAGACGTCGGTCATGGGCGCCTGCGGGCTGATCGCCTTTACGGCCGGATGTGCGTCGACCCCAGCCATTATGGCCAGAAATCCTGGGTAGCTGATGCCCAGCACGCCGACTTTTCCGCTGTTATTGGGAACGTTCTTGAGGAGCCAGTCGATCGTGTCGCGGGTGTCGGTGGTTTCATCGACGCCGCGTTTGCCGTGATGCTCCACAACAGGACGATTCATCACGAATTGGCCCTCCGAGCCGTAGCGGCCACGGATGTCCTGGAAGACGAAGATGTACCCGCTGGCCGCGAGGTCCGGCTTGCCGCTTTCAATCGCGCGAGCCGTTGTCCCTGCGATGCCGTAGGGGGTGCGCTGCATCAGGAACGGCAGGGATTTTCCTGTTTGAGCGCTGTTTTGCGGACGGTAGAAGATCGTGTGCAGCTTTGCGCCGTCGCGGGTGGGGATCATCACCTCGGAACGGACGTAGAGCGGCCCGGCGTAGCCCGTGGGCGGGGCCTCATCCTGCACCCCGGCGGGATCGGGCAGATTGGCCGGCTGTTGCGCGGCGAGCCATGTGCCAGGAAGTGCTACCAGGAAAACTGCCGCTACACCGAGAACCTTCCGTCGCCCCATCCCGCTCCTTCGCCTGAACCTTATTGACCGGTTAAGTTGCCCGGGCTCGCCAGGCACTGCCATCCCAGCCGGTTATGCGAGCCGTCACAGAATGGACGCTTCTCGCTCAAACCGCAGCGGCACAGGCTTACGGCCGGCTTGCCGGTGAGGTCCCACGTCTGTCCATCCGCATCCTTGAGCACAATGTGCCCTTCCACGCGCAGCGGCCCGTTGGGCCGCACGGTGATGTACACCGGTTCATCTGCCACGATTCTTCCTCCAACTCACTTAAGGCCAGAATAACAGCGCCTGTCCCGGATTACGCTTCCTGCCAGATGCGTTCGGTTTCCAGCACGAAGCCCGCCACCGGGCCTTCGCCCTGGACGGTAGCCGGCTCATGCAGAACTTCGGGGCCGTTCCCCGCAGGCCGGTAGATTTCCACCACCCGGCGTTCGGGATCGATCAGCCACGCCAGCTCCGTACCATTGCGGAGCCACTCACCCATCTTGGCCTGCAGATCCGGAAGGCGATCACTCGGGGAGCGTAGTTCGATCACAAATCGCGGGCAAAGTGGCGCAAAACCCCGGCGACGCTGCTCCGGTGTCAGGGCATTCCATTGCTCACGGGAAGCAGTCGCGGCGTCAGGTGAGCGCATGGAGCCGTCACGGAGCCGGAATCCGGTGGACGAGCCGAAAATAACCACGGCGTCCATCGTTCGCGCCCAAAGACCCAGCTGAAAATTGATCTCTGAATCAGTTTGTCCCGCCCCCGTACCCGTCGGCGACATCACGATCAGCTCTCCATTCGGTTCACGCTCGATCCGCAGCACGTCGTTCGCGGCGCAGAACTGCAGCAGTTCCTCGTCGCTCATGGGGCGCTCGAGACAGATCCGCAACGGTAATGTCAGGTTCGCGATGGTGAACGGCGTCTCCATAGCTGCAGTCTAAGCCTCGTCTTGCCGTGCTTCCAAGCTAAACCGCTGCCGCCAGACAGGCTTTTTGCGCCTCCAGCAGATCCCGAATACCGGCCTCGGCGACATCGAGCATCTCCGTCAGTTGGGCGCGGGAGTAGGTGTCGCGCTCGGCGGTGGCCTGCGTCTCTACCAGGCCGCCCGCGGCCGTCATGACGACGTTCATATCGACCTCCGCTCTGCTGTCTTCCTCGTAGTTGAGGTCCAGCAGCACCGCACCGTCCACGACGCCGACGGAGGTCGCCGCGACCATTTGCCGCAGGGGATTTTGCTTGAGCGTGCCCGCCTCGACCAGCCGTCCCAGGGCGATTGCGAGGGCCGTGCAGGCCCCGGTAATGGCCGCCGTGCGGGTGCCGCCGTCGGCCTGCAGTACGTCGCAATCCAGGATGATCGTGCGCTCGCCCAGCAGCTTCATGTCGATCACGGAACGCAGACTGCGACCGATTAGCCGCTGAATTTCATGGGTGCGCCCGCCCACCTTGCCGCGTTCGCTTTCGCGTGGGGTGCGCGTCAGCGTGGCGCGGGGCAGCATGCCGTACTCCGCCGTCACCCAGCCGCGGCCGGAGTTGCGCAGCCAGGCCGGCAGATTGGTCTCCACCGTCGCATTGCAGAGCACGCGGGTGTGACCGGTTTCAATCAGCACGGAGCCCTCCGCGGTGGCCACGAAGTGAGGGGTCAAACGCAGGGGGCGGGACGCGCGCGCCGAGCGGCCATCGCCGCGCAGCACTTCAGACAGTAGGGACATCCCTGAATTATAGGCAGGGGGCCGAGAAGCCGGCTGCCTTGGTTCTATTTTGCGAACTGCTATCCCGCGGGGCTCGAATGCTTCCGATTCCGCCGGGTTCATTCCAGTTTTGGGAAAGGCACGTTACCAAAAGCATTCCCGAAATGTTGCACGGGGGCGATTACCTTCGTCCTTCCAGCACCCCATGGCTCCATGGTCTTCTTGCGATGGGAAATTTTCCCAAAACGGAGCACCTCCATGCAGGCGCAGACGAAGACCCGCAGAGCCGCAGTGGTCCTGAAGCAGCCGACACCGTGCCAAGCGTACAGACCAGCCGGGGTACAACATGGCTGAGATGAGCTCCGCACAGGCGATCCTCTCCGGCCGCGCGCTGCCCAAAGGCGATGCCGGGAGCCGGCTCCGCGCCGCCATGCCCTCGCATGCTCCCTCGTTCATGGCAACACGGGAACGTCCGCTTCTGGAGATGGTTCCGCCCCGGCCGGCCCCCATGCGCGTCCTGGTGGTTGAGGACGACCCGTTGGTGCGGCACGCCTGCGCCGAGATCGCCAGGGATCTTGGCTACACCGTCGAGACCGCGGACTCGGTGGGCACGGCCCGGCTCGCCCTGAAACGCAACACGGTCGATGTGCTGCTATTGGATCTTAAGCTACCGGGTGGCGGAGGCTTCAGCGTGCTGGAGGACGTTCGTGAGGCGCATCCCCGCACCACGGCCGTGGTGATGACGGCGTTCGCAACCGTAAATTCAGCCGTGGAAGCCATGCGCACCGGCGCGGGCGACTACCTGGCCAAACCCTTCTCACTGGAAGAACTGACGGCCGTGCTGGAACGCGCTGCCGAGCGTCGCAATGCCTTCACCGAGAGCCGTGAGCTGCGGGACCGTCTGCATACCGGCAACGCTTCGGGCCTGCTGCTGGGCCAGGATCCGGCGATGGAGAAGCTCTTCCGCATTCTCTCCAAGGTGGCCCTTACCAATCACCCGGTGCTGATCCTGGGCGAAGGCGGCACAGGTAAGGAGATGGTCGCGCGGGCGATCCACGCCAACGGACCGCTGGCCTCCCGGCCCTTCATCCCGGTGGACTGCGGCAGTCTTATGCCGGGTCTGCTCGAAGCTGAGCTTTTCGGTTTGGCGGACGACCCGAGACTCGGTCAGCGCGCGAAGACCGGTTTGCTGGCCACCGCCGAAGGGGGAACGATTTTTCTGGATGAGATCGGCAATCTCACCCCGGAGCTGCAGGCGCGGCTGCTGCGCGCGATTGGGGAAAGGGAGGTGCGCCCGGTTGGCGGCGGAGCTGCGGCGCCCATGCGGGCACGAATACTCGCCGCCACCAATCGCGATCTTAACGCGATGGTCGAAAGCGGCCGCTTCCGCAAGGACCTGTACTACCGCCTGAACGTGGTGAACATGCGCATTCCACCACTGCGCGAACGTACGGGTGACATTCCCCTGCTGGCGGCGCATCTGCTGGACCGCTTCAGCGACGAAAACGGCACCCGGTACTCGCTCTCGGACGAGGCGCTGCGCCTGATTGTCGAATATGACTGGCCCGGCAACGTGCGCGAGCTGGAACACGCACTGGAGCGAGCCTGTTCGCTCTCCAGCGGCCCCGTACTGCACATCGCCGATCTCCCCGCGCCCCTGCAGGAGCTGCGCTACCAGTCGCGCCTGCCCGCAATCGAGTACCGCCCCCTGCCAGCCGATGGCGCCGAAGCTGTGATCACCATCATGGAGCTCGAACGGCAGGCGATTTTGCGGGCTCTGCATCACCTGAAGGGCGACAAGCTGCTGGCCGCCAAGCTGCTCGGCATCGGCAAAACCACCCTCTACCGCAAGCTGAAAGAGTACGGTCTCAGCGATGATCTCTGATCTCCCGGAATCGGAGCGGCACGCCGCTGCCCCTCTTCACACACGCGCCGCTGTTCCGAGCAGCGCAGCCACGGCTCGCCTCGCGGAACCCGGGGCCCTTCCCCCGGCATCCGTACGCGGGGAGCGTGAGATGGCCGTCATGGTTCTGCTCGTGGCCCCGGAGCCGCCCGCCGCCGCGGTTGCCCAGGCCTTGCGCCGGGAGTTGGATCTGCGCGTGCACATCGCCCCCGGTGGCCGTTCCGCGTTGACCGCCCTGCGCCGCGAAGACTTTCAGCTGATTGTGCTGGAAGATAATCTGGCCGCAGCCGAACCGGATGCCGCGGCCGCTCTCTTTGCCGGCGCAGGCACCGCTCCGGTGCTGGAAATCAATTTTGGGCTTTGTGGGATTGACCGCATTCTGCGGCAGGTGCGTTCGGCGCTGCAGCGGCGCTTGGAGGACGAAGCCAAAGCCAGAAGGGCCGTCGCGCACTCGTTGCAAAATGAGTTGAATGCCTCGCTGGCCGGCCTTTTGCTGGAGTCGCAACTGGCTCTGCGTGGTGCCGGCCCGGAGATCCTGCCCACGCTGCAACACCTGATCGAACTCGCCTCCGAGCTGCGCGAAAAGCTGCGCGGCTGAGTTCACAAGACGGCTGTCAGCCAAGCCCTCAAACTGCGGGACGGCGTACCCCTCTGCGCCATGAATCTTGTCACGTTCCGCGGTTGATTGAACCGTGCCGGACGCCGGGAGCCGGCGTCCCGTACCCGTGCATCTCATACAGCGAGGCGGGCCGGCTGTGTACAATCCGGGCTGAACCGCTCGCTGAGCGCACAAAGGGAGAGATCGATGAAATTGACACCGGGAAAGCTTGCGGGACTGAACGCCGTCTCCAATGAGAACGGCGTGATCGCCGCCGCCGCCATGGACCAGCGCGGCTCGCTGCTGAAGTCGCTGCAGAACGCCCGCGGAGCCGCCGCCGACGGCCACGACCTGGAGATGTTCAAGGCTATGGTGACCGATGTGTTGACCCAGCACGCCTCGGCTATCCTGCTGGACCCCGAATTTGGGCTGCCGGCCACGCACCACCGCCACGGCAAGGGTCTCTTGCTCGCCTATGAGAAGACCGGGTATGACGCCACCAAGGGGGGCCGCCTGCCGGACCTGCTGGAGCATTGGAGTGTGATGCGGCTGAAGGAGGCCGGTGCAGACTGCATCAAGATCCTGCTCTACTACACCCCTTTCGACGTACCCGAAGTGAACGATATTAAGCATGCCTTTATCGAGCGGATCGGAGCGGAATGCCGCGCGTTTGATCTTCCCTTCTTTTGTGAGTTTGTCGGCTATGACGCGACAGGCGCCAAGGAAGACACGGTGGAATACGCGCGCAAGAAGCCGCAGATCGTCGCCGGCTCCATGCAGGAGTTCTCCAATCCCAAATACGCGATCGATGTCCTCAAAGTGGAGGTGCCGATTGTGATGGAATTCGTGCAGGGCACCCAGGCCTACAAGGGTGAGACCGCCTATACACGCGAAGAGGCCCTGCGGCACTTCCGCGACACCGCAACCGCGACCACTCTTCCCTTCATCTACCTTTCGGCCGGCGTATCCAACCCGGTCTTTATTGAGACCTTGGAGCTTGCGGGCGAGTCCGGTGTGGCCTTCAATGGCGTTCTATGCGGCCGGGCTACGTGGAAGGACGGCATCCCGATCTTTGCCAAACACGGCGAACAGGCGTTCAGCGACTGGCTAAACACCGTGGGTGTGGAGAACATCACTAACGTCAACCGCGCTTTAAAAGCGGCCACTTCCTGGAAGAGCAAGATTGAAAACGCATAGTTCTGGGTGCCACCGCTAGACGGTGGCACCGGAGTGCTGCTCCGATTCAGAGATGGGCAAGCGGTTACTCTGCCCGGCAGAGCGGAGTGACCGCTTCCACATGGCGGCCAGTAACGGTCCTGGTAACAGGGCCGTGCCAGCTAGAAATAACCACTCCAGCGCGCTTGGCTTGCACGGCATTACTTTGCCGGCGATCGATCGGAGACCCTTCCAGTCGCCGGCGCGTTTGGCTTTTAGCGCAGCCTTTGTGCAAAGAAATGAGCTGAAGGCACGGTCGCCGATCCACGCCCGGTAGCTTTCTGCCCAACGAACGGAATCCTCCCAGTTCATACGCCGCGATCGGGAGATGCTTTCAGTAGCGATGTTGTAGACCACCAGCGCCTCCCACGCGAACACGACACGGGCACCCGCCAGGTGCCATGCTTCGAGCAGCCAGGCCCAGTCCTCGTGATCCGCGTGCGTGGCGAACGACACCTTCTCCACAATCGAGCGATGCACCAGCAGCGTTTGAATCGGGATCACTCCGGGTCGGCCGAGCAAGGAGGGGCGCCTCAGAATGTAGTCGGCAATATCCTCGCCCTCGGCGATGGGCCGGTCCGGCCAGGCATCATCACGGTCTCCGCGCCGGTAAAGCGTGCGGCAGGAGATCATGCGCCAGGGCTGCGCTCGATCGGCGATTTGCATTTCGGCTTCCACCTTCCGCGGCAGCATAAGGTCATCATCGTCGAGAAAGGTGATCCACTCGCCTGCGCTCGCAGCCACCCCCACGTTCCGAGCCTCCGCCGGACCGACGTTTTCAGGTAACTCGAGGTAGCGAAGCCGGCTATCCAGCCCTTTCATGGCCTCCCGTGTATCCGCATCGGGTCCGTCGGAAACCACGAGGACCTCCAGATTTGTCCAGGTCTGCGCAAGTGCGCTCTCGGCGGCGACACGCACCTCCTTAGCCCGGCGATAGGTAGGGATAATGACGCTGACAAGCCCCGTTGCTCCGCGTTCCGTACTCATGCGTAATCTCCTCGAAACTGTTCGGGATTAGCCCCTGCTCTTGCGCCGGCGCCCTGACCGTAATCGCCTCGTCTTACACGTGGAATCACGGGAAGAACCTCTCCGGAGGCGAATGCGGCGGTGACGGGATCGTCAGAACCCTCCTCCATCGCAAGCTTCACGATGCAGGCGTACGCGATCAGCGTCGGCAAGTAGGGCGAGATGGGTGTCGATTCCGTCAGGCTCAGCAGCGCAAGCCAGGTCAGCAACAGGGGCGGCAATAACGTGCGCTCCGAAGGCCTATGCCGGTACCGTTGCCAGCCAACAAAACATCCGCCGACCAGCGTGAAGCCATAAAGCGCGGCACCCACCACGCCCAGCGACAATGTTTGATCCAGATACGTGTTATGGGCGTGGGGCACCATCCAGCCCTGATCGAAGGAGATCTTCTCTACCCGTTCCGGACTCCAGAATGCTTCAAAGCCGGCGCCGAGCACGGGATGCTGCTCCACACTGTCCATCAGCTCCGCCCACAGCGGCGCACGGTTTGAGAGGCTCTGGGTGTTTTGCGTGTCCTTGCGACCCATCATGAAGATGTCCGTCAACGCACCACCGCCAGACTTGCCAAGCGCAAAGACCGCCCCGGGGACGACGAACATCAGTGCGAGGCAGAGCGCCAAAGCGCGCTGGGTCGTCTCAAGGTGCTGCTTTGCCATTCGCAGCAGAAGGAACACCATCATGCCGAGGCAGATAAACGTTCCGACACGCGCCCGGGTGAGCAGAAGCAGGGCGAAGAACAACCCCAGCAGCGGCGCCATCCAAAGCAGCCACCGCGGTCGGCTCCCCGCCAGGGTAAGTCCGCAGAGCAGACAAACCAGTAAGTTCATCGCCTGGAAGTTGGCCGTCATGACCCCCATAAACCGGTAGTCCGGATCAAAGGGCGCGAAGGTTTGCTGCACGGCGATGTCGATGACCAGCGAGATGAGGGCGACTGTCCCCGTGCAGACAAACCCGAGCAGAGCGATCTCCAACATCGAGGCCACACGAGCCAGAACGAAGATGAAAAATATATTGATGAGGAAAACGACGATGCGTTTTCGCGTAATGGCAGGATCGATACTCCATGCACTGCTGGCCACCGCCCACCCCACGTAGCCGAGCGCGCAATAGGAGAGCTTGCTCGCGCGTGTGAAACGGCCACGTTTGGGAAGCCGCCAGAGCATATAGGCAGAGATGGCCAAGATCGCGGGCATCGCCAGCTGACGACTGAGATTGCCCTCGTAGGCAGCCGCTTCATTGGCTGCGGCTTTCATCGGGTCAGGATCCAGCTTGAGCGGAAGATAGTACGGCACCGAATACCAGAAACACACACCCAGCACTACGGCGCAAACAATTTTGCATAACCGAATGTAGTAGGCCGCGCGCTCGTTGCTCACAAAGGCGCGCTGCTGTGCGGCGCGTGCGGCGGCGAATTGCAGCATCGAGGTACTCATACTCTCGCCATCTCCCGCCGGAAGAACAGACCTCGTATGCCGAGCACGACAACACTGCCCAACAACATCGCCGCAGCCGCGCCCGGCACCTGCAGATGGCGCACCAGGAAAAAGCACACGGCAGCCTGCACAATTAAGCCCAAGGCATTCGCATAGAAGGTGGTGTCCGCACGTCCGAGCGCCGTCAAGCCATAGGACTGCGCCAGGGTAGCGGCGTAGGCCACGAGGTTGACGGCCAGAAACGCCAGCAGCAGACGCGCGTTGGCCGGCACCGCCTTAAAGATGAGTTGAGCAACCCACGGACCTACAACCAGAATACCCAAAGCAAACACAATCGAGCCCAGAAGCAGGCTGCGGTCCAGCTTGCGTACGATAGCCCCCAGCTGCACCCGGCCGCCTTCATTCCGTGCCCGGGCGATCATCGGTCCCATCACATTCTGCATGCTGGTCAGCGCCACCCGCGGAATGTTGACCACGCTTTCGCAAACTGCGTAGGCACCTACGGCAGAGCCGCCGAGCAGCGCGCTCAGCACCCACGGATTGCATTGCGAACTGGCAAGAAAGACCATGTTGCTGCCCAGAAACCATCGACCCAGATGCAGATTCATCTTCAGATCGAGCCATGTCGCGGAGACCTCCACGCGGAAGCTGTTCCATTCACGGAAGATCCACCAGAAGCTGACAGCCACTGCACCAAAGCAAAGTACCAGCAGCGTGTGCGCCACATCCAGACGTCCGGTGTAGTAAAGCCATTCAACGCCGGCAATCTGCAGCACGACGGTCGCAACATCCGTCCAGAATGCTTCCTTCAAGCGCAGGTGCGAGAAGTACATGCGACGCGTGAACTCCCGAAACAGGATGCCACCGCCTGTGATGACCAATGGAGCAAACGTGCCGTAATAGATGCCTCGCGCGGGAACGGAGGCCCAATGACTCGCACACCACAATGCCACGGAAAACACGACGCAAAAGAGGGTCTGCAGGCCGAAGATGCTGCCCTGATATGTACCCCTGCGATGCTGTGGCGTACCCGGAAGATTGAAGGTGAACGGGCCCCACAGAAACACATTGCACAGCTGGATCAATACATCCATCGTGCGTTGCGTCAGGATATAAATGCCGAACTCGCGTTGCCGGCAATGGCGGCTCAGCATTGCCGCTACCACCATATTGCCGATGCTATACACGACCTGATCCGCCATGGCATAGCCCAGACGTTGGCTCACGCCGGCACGCAGCTTTCCTACAAACCGAAGCCAGCGGCTACCAGCAACCGTACCCGGATCGTAGAGCGCATTCTCGAGAGGCTCGTTGCGGCCACCGGCAAGGCTCGTCGCCGGAACCGAACTCACAGCGTACCTGCCTGCGCAGGAGACGCGGTAACGACTGCAAGGCTGGGCTCGGCTGCACCTGGTGAAGCAGAAGGTTCGCCGCCAACGCCTGTGAGTTGACGGTAGACCGCATTCACGATCTCGTGATTTTTCGACCAAAGAAACTGCCGCGCCTGCGCCGTGGCCCCATAGCTCAGCCGCAGGAGCCGTTCAGGATCACGCGCCAGCTGCTCGATCGTCTGCGCCCAGTCGCGATAGGCGCGGCCGGGTGAAAGTACAGGCAGCTTGACTCCTGCGCTCGAGCCGACCATGTCGCTTGCACCCTGATGGTCAAAGCAAACCACCGGCACGCCGGCCGCGAGCGCTTCAAGCACGACGTTGCCGCTCGTGTCTCGCAGGCTGCTGAAGCAGAACAGGTCCGCGGAGTGCATATACCGTGTGGCGTCCGCAAAGGGCAGCCTACCGAGGAAGCGAACTTTGTCCGCCAGCCCAAGGCGCAGCGCCCGGTTCTCCCAGGGCTCTCGCATCGGGCCATCCCCAAGAACATCCAGTTGCCAGGTGAGCTCCTCCGGCACAAGCGTTAACGCCCGCAGCAGAATGGGCAAGGCCTTGCGCGTTTGCAACTCGCCGCTCCACAGCAGCTTCAGGGGCAAGGGCTTGAGTCCGTGCTTTGCATCCTCGACGCGATGCTCGTACCGTGTGCGATCCGGCTCGTTTACCTCATGCAAGCCGGTTTCCAGCAGCCGCTTCGGTGTTTGCCTGAAGACGCCGGCGAAGTCGCGCTCATTGGTGGAGTTCGCCGCAAAAAGCATCGTTGCTTTCCGTGCTGCATGACGCACCCGCGGTTTGCGTAAGGCTATGCGATTTGCCACACTGCGCAGACCCTCCTTCAAAGCTTCAGCCGGAGTAAGCATAGAAAGAAAACGGAAAGGGAAGTTCTGCGTTCCTCCGACCGGACCCCAGAGGAACGGCGTGTTCAAAGTGTGACCGTACCCGGGTTCGCGAAAGGTGCAAACATTCACCTGGTGCACCAGATCAAACTGTTCCCGAAGGTGCAGGTCCGTGATCAACTTTTGCGCCAGCAACTGCCAATGGTGGTAGGCACGGTAGTTGTATGCGAACAAGATGGGCTGCTCCTCGAATTTGCGCAGGGCCGCGTCCGGGGCGGGCGTATAGAACTTCACGTTGGCGGGCACCAGGCCATCCCCGCGCGCCTGGTTGAGCGCCAGGAAGTTTGCCTCGCTCGTCACCACGTGCGTTTCAGCGATCTTGGCTGCGCCCAACATTCGGCCCCAACCCACCGCACACTCCGACCCGCGATACGGACTGCACTCATATGCCAACAGCAGGAGCTTCACGACTCTTCTCTCCCTCTACAACTCTTTAACGGCGGATGTTGCTGTTCCAGCATGGTTCTTTCGGGGCAGAGCCGCCCCGCGCTGCCGATCTAAAACGTTCCGATATTTTGCAGTGGATTCAGGTAGAAGCCGACGTTTGCCAGCTTGATGTAGCGCTCAATCTGTGAAGGGATGTCATGCCGTACCAGCAGCATGTCGTCTGGCTCCAGCAGCATGTCATTGCCCTCGCGCGCGTGACGGGTGTACTTGTCCAGCCGCAGCACGTGAACTTCGGCCGTGTCCGCATCGATGCGGCGGAACAGCAGCACGCGTCCCATCGCCGCATCGTCCTTGGGTCCGCCGCTGGCAAGGATGGCCTGCAGCGCCGTCGTCGGCCTGCGCAGGTCGAGGCGTCCGGGGGTGTTCACCTCGCCGGCGACAAAGATGTGCGGCTTGTCGAAGTCTTTTAGGGTGACCACCACCTCGGGATCGTTCAGCTTGGATGAAGATGCCACTTTGAGGCTCTCCTGCAGTTGCGGCAGGGTCAGGCCGCCCACCTGCAGATCGCCGGCCGCCTTTGCGAAGGCATGGCCATCCGGCCCTACCACCAGCGTTTCGTTGAACTCCGGTGTGTAGCGATAGGCGACATCTACGGTGTCGCCCGGCTGCAGCGCATAGGCGATCCTGTTCGCTTTGGGCGGCTGGGTCAGTGGCCTCCGCTGGCCTACCGGAGCATCGCCCGCCCCCTGGATCTGAGCGCGGAGACGCGCGGCGCCAGCCCCCAGAAAGACACACACAACAGCGAAAAGGAGACCCACGTTTTTTCCAGTGCAACGCATGGCATCAGCTTGGCGCACAGCGTCGTCAGGAAGGAATGCCCGAGCCGGGCGGCGCTCTACCACTTGCGTTCGCATTACCAAAGGATCCGATATAGCCAACGGGGTACGGGATAGCTGCGGCGATTCAGCAGATAGCCCAGCAGTGGAGCGGAGGTCACCGTCATCTGGGCGATCAGGTCCTCAATATTCTGCTTTCGCGCCGCATTGGCGCCCACCACGGCCATATAGCCATCCACGCAGGGAGCCAGCTCTGCCGCCAGCGTTGACGATTGCAGGCTGGGGCAGTCCAGCACGAGCAGATCGAACCGCTGCCTTAATCGCTCCAAAGTGGGACGCAGCCAGAGCGAGAAGCGGCCCTGCGCATCGCCTTCCGGTACCCCATCCCCGCTTGTTGCGTCGGCTTCGCCGTTCAGCAGCCAGTACCGCTTATCGGCATCGAAGTGCGTGTCCAGGTCTACGTCTTCGGCATCGCGCCGGCCCTCGCTCTCAAAGCGGCGCAGCAGGGCATACATGTCCAGGACCACTACGCGGCTGGAGGCCTGACGCGCCGCCTCAGTGGCCAGATGCCCGGCGAGATAACTGACGCCCTCCCGCCGCAAGGAAGAGGTGAGCGCGACGCAACCTCCACGCACATGCTCCTGGAACAGGCCATGACGATTGCGCCCGTTTTCAGACCAGCCGCTCGCTCCCTGTGCAGAAGCGACGGAGGCCATCGCCGCCTCTTGATGCTCCTCCGCCTGTGCGCTTGTCGCTTGCCGCACCGCAAACAGCACACGTTGCAGCTGCAGACGATTACCCTCCGTCAGATGTTCGCTCGGCTCCGCCTCCGAAAAGGTCGCAAGGGTACGCATGCCCGTAATGGCTTCCAACTGTGCCGGGCTGTGCACCTGGCCGCCGGAAAGATCCACGTACAACGCGAGAGCCGTACCCAGGAAGGCTGAAAATACCAGAGCGACCAAAAGATACAGCACGGGCTTTGGCCGAATCGGCTCCGGCGAGGCCATTGGACTTTCCAGCACGGCTACGTTGAACAGCTTTTCGCGATCCAACGCCTCTGAGATACGCGCCTCATCGCGCCGCTGCGCGTACAACGTGTAGTCCGATTGCGACTGCTGCAGACGGCGCCGAAGTTCACCATAGGCCGTAGACGCTTCCTCGAGTTGATCCAACCGTTTCCCGGCGGAGGCGATCTGCGCCTGCAGCTCCGCTGTCTGTCCTTCCAGCGCGCTGATCTCTGACCCCGAGGTCACAACCGCCAAATTCAGCTGCTGCCAAAGCGGGTTGATGTCGGTGGCATCCTCACCGGCCGGGTGCTGGGATGCCTCCGTGATGGCGGCACGGATCGTGGCCATCTTTTCGTCGATCTCCGTGATCTGGCGATCGTTGGGCGCATAGCGCTTCAGCAGCTCGGTGCGATGGTTTTGCAGGTCGACGAGCGACGTATTCAGTCGCTCCTGTGAGTATTGATTCGTAATCGTGCGTTGCAGCGTCTGAGAACGCGCCGGCGTACCCTTCAATTGGTTCTGCTGCGTGCCCGCACGTTTTCGCTGCGCCGCCAGCAGCGCTTGCGCCTGCGCGAACTGATCCTGCAGCGTTGCGATGTGGCCCACCTGCAGCTTGGTCTGCTCCTCCAGATCGGCAATGCCGTTTCTGATCTGGAAGTTCGTCAGGGCGGCTTGCGCCTGGTTCAGCTGTTCTTCCTTGGCCTGCAGTTGAGCATTGAAAAACCCTGCAGCACCGGAGTTGCGCGCGGTTCCGGCGCGACCTTCGAAGTAGGCATCGATGACATGCTGCAGATCGGCGTTGGCCTTCACCGGCGAGTTGGCCAGCAGCTTCACATCGATGATGTTGGTCTGGTGCACGGCTTCCACCGACAAGCGCTTCTCGAGATCGCGCGTGGCCTTGTCATCCTGCTCATCGCCAAGCGCCAACGTCTGCTTCAGCCCCAACGCGCGGCGTGCCACCTCGTCACTCTGCAGCAGGTCTACCTCGGTATTGATCTCGGTCGGGCTCACGTCCCCTTGCGAGACGAGACGGTCGACGTTGCTCGTGCTCAGTTGGGCCGCGGTTCGTACATTCTGTACCACCAGCTTCGCGGTCGACTGATACTTCCGGTGCATGAGCAGTGTCGCAAGACAGGTCAGTCCGACCACCAGCACAACTGTACCGAGCACGATGCGTCCGCGCCGAAAGACAGCCTCGGTGATCACCTGGCGTAGCTTGGGCGGTGCGAAGCCGCTGGCGGAAGGATTTGGAATCGCAACAGATATGGGCAAAGCCAAGGGTTCACGCACCGTTTTGAAAGAGTGTCCACAGGTTGCAGGCAGCCTGGGGCGCGGCGCCTACACAACGCCGCGTAGCCGACAGTAGCATTTCTCAAGCCCGTTCCCAGCGGCATGGGCGTCACACAAAAGGCTGATCGGAGGGCACAATCGTCTCATTCACCGAAACCGATGCAGGGCTCACCTTTGATCCAGCGGATAACAGGCCTCGGCCTCACCCTGCTGAAAGCAAATGATCTCTCCGCTCCTGCTGAATAGAACAACGGCCCGCGGCAGGAGAGGACCGGTGAACTTCCATGCAAACGTTTAGCTCCGCAAGCGAACCCTTCGAGCAAGCTCCCTCCAGCACGGCGTCGACGCCCTCCACTCCCATCGCCCGTCGCGCTCTGGCCACGCATGCGCGCCCCGCACGGCTGGCACAGCAGCTCTCTGCGCCCGTGGTTAAATCTCTGGACAGGGTCGCCATCCTTGCCGCGGTGACGCTATATCTGTTCGACGCACCGTTAGCTGCAGGGCAAGGTATCTCGAACTACCTCGCCGAACGCGGTTCTCTGCACAACCTGCTGCTCGCGGGCGGTGTGCTGCTGGTGTGGCAGGTGATCTATTGGGTTTCGGGCATGTACCAGGCCAACATCAACTACCGTGTCTCATTGCTGCTCTGGAAGGTTCCGTTTGTTTCGCTGCTGTGCTCGGCGCTCTCGTTTCCGCTGTTGCATTTCACTGAGCCGGTGCACGGCAACCTGCGCTCGGCCGGACTGTTCTGGTTTTTTTCGTGCACGCTGCTGCTGATCGTTCGTGCGGGCGTGATGACCTACGAGGAGCAGATCCGCCCGGCGTTCCGCAGCCAGCGCACAGCCGTTATCTGCGGCACGGGCCCACTCGCCCGCATGCAGGCTGCCGATCTGCACCGGCACCCGAAGTACCGTTATCAGCTGCTGGGCTTTGTGGACACCAACCCTCACCGCGGCATCGAGCTAATGGGACCGGTGCTCTGCGGCGTGCGCGACCTTGAACAGCTGCTCATGCATCAGCCAATCGATGAAGTCATCATCGGGCTTCCGTTGAAGAGCCACTTCGGTGAGGTGGAAGAGATTGTTGCCATCTGTGGCCGCGCCGGAGTGCAGATGCAGTACTCCCTCGATCTCTTCAACACGGAGATTGCCAAGAGCCGCAAGATCGATTCTGATCGCGGGCACCAGGTGGTGCTGGAGATGGTGCACGGCGATCAGCGGCTGCTACTGAAGAGCGTGGTCGACCGCACACTCGCTGCATTTGGCCTGCTTCTGCTTTGGCCGTTGTTCCTGGTGATCGCCGTCGCCATGAAGATTACCGATCCAGGTCCGATCTTCTTTACACAACAGCGTTTCGGCTTGAACAAGCGACGCTTCGGAATGATGAAGTTCCGCTCGATGGTCGTGGATGCGGAGGCACGCCAGGCTGCGCTCGAACACATGAACGAAAACGCCGGACCCACATTCAAGATCAAGCGGGATCCACGCGTGACGCGCATCGGCGCCTTCTTACGCAGCACCTCACTCGACGAACTTCCACAGCTGATCAATGTGCTCAAGGGTGAGATGTCGCTCGTTGGCCCGCGGCCCCTGCCCACGCGGGACGTGGAGCGTTTCTCTGAGCCCTGGCTCATGCGCCGCTTTTCCGTCAAGCCCGGTATCACAGGCCTGTGGCAAGTCTCCGGACGATCCAACACCGACTTCGACAACGCGATCAAGTTAGATCTGCGCTATATCGACCGGTGGTCCTTGCTGATGGATGTCAAGATCCTGCTGCGGACGGTTTCGGCCGTCGTGAAACGCAGCGGAGCCTACTAGACCAGTACCAAGTAGCCGTTGATCTTTGATACGCCTGGACTCATCTGAATCCATGCGTACTTCTCCTTCCGTCACGATGCGAGAGCATCGCTTTGGCCGCGCGTTCAGAACGCCGAAGGCGCAGCTGCAGCACCTTGTCTGGGGTGAACCGTTACACACCAGCGAGGGTCTGAGGTAATGGCCGTGGGCAGAGCTCCGGGAGCCACAGCCCTTCGCACCAGCTGCGGGATGCCCCACGGCACGTCGTGAAACGCATCGCCGAGTCGTGCGCCGCTGGGGTCGTTCTGGATGTGCTGCGGAAATGTGGCGATCAAGCCGCCGGCCGCCGGTGTGGGCCTGTCCTTCACCTCGTACAGGCCAAGCAGCTCGCGCAGCAGCGTGGCGCATAGGTCACGGCTGTCTCCCAGCGGCAGGTGGGCCAGTTGCGTAGGCCGCATATTCAGTTCCAGCAGGTGCGGCTCACCGGTGTTGGCGTCGAGCATGAAGTCAAAGCCGCAGAAGCCGGAGATGCCTGTTGCGCTGGCCACGCGGCGCATCGCTTCCAGCATCGCGGCGTCTTCCACCACGCGCAGTTTGCTGGCCGGGCCATTGGCGTAGCCGATCTCTTCCACCTGCAGGCAGACCGCAGCCAAAAGGCGGCCCCCGGAACACACCGTCATGCCTGTACGTTCGCGGCCCTGCACAAAGCTCTGCGCGATCACCTCACGGTTGGCACCACGAAGCCACAGATGCAAATGACCCCATTCCTTGCCCTTCCAACCGCGCTTCACGGACTGGCTGAAACTCAGCGGCTGCTGCAAGCGCTTCCACGTGGAGACGAGCCGGTCCGGCCGGTCCACCTTGCGCACGCCGAAGCCGCCCCAGGTGGAGTCAGCCTTCAGCATCCAGGGTCCGGGGATCTCCTGCGCGACGCGGCGCAGGTCGGCAGGCTCACGGACCGGCGTGGTCAGCGGAATGGAGACACCCGCGGTCTCAGCGGCTGTAAGCAGTGCGATACGCGAGCGCGTGAGGGGTAGGCACTCGAGATTGCCGAACGACCGCCGCAGCAGGTTTAGCGTCACCTCCGCCTCGCCGGAGTTGGTGGCCTGCGCCCATCGGCTCAGCTCTTCCACTAACAGGAAGCTAAGCTCATCCGCCAGCAGCAGGAGGTCAGGACGGCTTGCGCCCAAAGCACGGCGCAACCCGGCGAGCGGCATCATGGGCCAGTACCCGTGATGCGCTTCGATCGCCTCGGTGACAAGCGCGGGATGTTCGTCCGGCGCCATCAATTCGACGCGGCATCCCATGGAGTTCAGCGCCATGGCCAGGCGCCCGGTTGAGACCCAGTGCGTGGTGGCGATGATGAGAATTCGTTTACGGTCAGGACTCGCGGCAACTGTGTTTTTCTTCATGGCTTCCGACTGCCCATCATCCCGCGCAGGATGTGGTTACCTGGTACGACTTCAGAAGCATTACCCGAAAACTTGCGCGCAATGTCGCACCCTGTACCGAAAGAGTTTCTATAGGGAGGCAGCCAGGAAGGCAGCCAGGAGCGCCGCCCGTGTCGAACACCCACAGAACTTCCCTCACCGTCATCATCGGGGCCGGCCCCTACGGCCTTTCGCTTGCCGCGCATCTGCGCTCCAAGGGTGTTCCCTTTCGCATCTTCGGCCGCCCCATGCAGACGTGGGCGACGCAGATGCCCAAAGACATGCGTCTGAAGTCAGACGGCTTTGCCTCCAACCTCAGCACCGGCGCTGCGCCCTATACGCTGGCGCAGTTCTGCGGGGAGACCGGCCGCCCCTATCACGACACCATGCTGCCAATACCCGTGGGGGACTTCATCGCTTACGGAGAGGAGTTCGCGCGCCGGTTTGTGCCCACTCTGGAACCGGAGAACATCCGCTCCGTCCAAACGGTCAATGGGCACTACCGTCTGCGTACGGAGAGCGGGGAAGAATTTCTTGCTCGCCGGGTCGTGGTCGCCACCGGGCTCAGCGTGTTTCAGCACATCCCGCAACAGTTCCGGCACCTGCCCGCCAGTCGCGTCACACATCCTTCGCAGCACACGAATTTCGACGAGTTCGCCGGCCGGGAGGTCACAGTGCTCGGCCGCGGTGCCAGCTCGCTCAACGCCGCAGTGCTGCTGCATGAGGCCGGCGCGAAGGTTACGCTGATCAGCCGTTCCCGCAAGATTCACATCCACGAGCTTGCGGATCTGACAAAGCGTCCGCTGCATCAGAAGGTGCTGCATCCGTCTACCCCGCTCGGCACCAGCATGCGCTCCTGGCTGGCGTGCAAGGCCCCGGATCTCTTTCATATTCTGCCTGCGGCGATGCGCCGTGTCTTGGTACATAAACACCTCGGCCCGGCCGGCGGCGCTGCTCTACAAAACAGGCTGGATGGAATCCCCAAAATGCTGGGCGCCAGCATCCACGCAGCTGAAGCGGCCGATGGCTCCGGCGAGCGTCTCCGCCTCACGCTGACCGACAGCGACTCCAAAGTTCGGCAGCACCTTACCTCGCACGTGATCGCGGGCACGGGCTATCGCACGGACCTTAAGCGGCTCGCGTTTCTCTCAGCCAATGTGCAGGAGGGAATCCGCACCAACGACCGGGGCGTTCCCAAGCTGAGCCGCAGCTTTGAAGCGTCGTTGAAGGGTCTGCATTTCATCGGCCCGATCGCCGCACCGGAGTTCGGTCCGCTGGCGCGCTTCGTGGCAGGCGCGGAGTTCGCCGCCGAGCGCGTCAGCCTGCACCTGCAACGTGCTTGGCTGCGCGAACGCCG
>CAXSBL010000009.1:94233-95851 GCA_964235515.1 uncultured Bryocella sp. | reverse complement strand
GTTATTGGCAGGCTTCGCAGGTCGGATCGTCGATCGCGCACTGCTTGCCGACGGTATCCGGCACGGCGGTAGCGGCGAGCGACACGGAGTTCAACTTGCCGTCCGTGCGCTTCAAGGTGGATTTCTCTACATGCGTGGCGGAGCGGGAGCGCAGGTAGTAGGTCGTCTTCAGGCCGGCGTGCCAGGCTTCGCGGTAGAGCGCGTCCAGCTTTTTGCCGCTGGGTTGCGCGATGTAGAGGTTGAGCGATTGCGCCTGGTCGATCCACTTCTGGCGGCAGGCGGCGGCCTGGATGAGCCATGTGGGTTCGACCTCGAACGAGGTGGCATAGAGCGACTTCAGGTCGGTGGGAACGCGGTCGATGGAGCCTAGCGAGCCGTCGAAGTACTTGAGGTCGGAGATCATGACCTCGTCCCACAAGCCGCGTGCCTTGAGATCGTGCACGAGTGAAGCGTTGGCGACGGTGAAATCGCCGCTCATGTTGGATTTCACGAAAAGGTTCTGGTAGGTGGGCTCGATGGACTGCGTGACGCCGCAGATGTTGGAGATGGTGGCCGTGGGTGCGATCGCCATGGTGTTCGAGTGGCGCATGCCGACGGTTTTGACGCGCTCCCGCAGGCCGGACCAGTCGAGCGTGGAGCTGCGATCCATCTGCAGAGTGTGAGTGCGGTTTTGCTGCAGGAGGTCGACGGAGTCGGCGGGCAGGATGCCCTTGCTCCAGAGCGAGCCTTCGAAGCTGGCGTAGCGGCCGCGCTCGGCGGCGAGATTGGTTGACGCCTCAATTGCAAAGTAGCTGAGCTGCTCCATGCTGGTGTCGGCGAAGTGCACGGCTTCGGGCGAGCTGAAGGGGATGCGCAGGGCGTAGAGCGCGTCCTGGTAGCCCATGATGCCGAGACCGACGGGGCGGTGCTTCAGGTTGGAGGCGCGGGCCTCGGGTACGGTGTAGAAGTTGATGTCGATGACGTTGTCGAGCATGCGCATCGCGGTGGTGACGGTCTTTTTGAGGCGCGCGACGTCAAGACCTTTGTCGGTGACGTGGTTGGCAAGATTCACCGATCCGAGGTTGCAGACGGCGATCTCGCGCACGTTGGTGTTGAGCGTGATCTCGGTGCAGAGGTTGGAGCTGTGGACTACGCCGGTGTGCTGCTGCGGCGAGCGCAGATTGCACGGGTCTTTGAAGGTGATCCAGGGATGGCCAGTTTCAAAGACCATGGTGAGCATGCGGCGCCAGAGTTCGAGCGCCTTCAGGGTGCGGAAGACCTTGATCTCACCGCGGGCGGCCTTGGCCTCGTACTCCTCGTACTTTTTCCCGAAGGCGCGGCCGTAGAGATCGTGCAGCTCGGGGACCTCGTCGGGCGAGAACAGGGTCCAGGGGCCGTCGGATTCGACGCGCTCCATGAAGAGGTCGGGGATCCAGTTGGCCGTGTTCATGTCGTGCGTGCGGCGGCGGTCGTCGCCGGTGTTCTTGCGCAAGTCGAGGAACTCTTCGACGTCGATGTGCCAGGTTTCGAGATAGCCGCAGACCGCGCCTTTGCGCTTGCCACCCTGGTTGACGGCGATGGCGGTGTCGTTGGCGACCTTGAGGAAGGGAACCACGCCCTGCGATTCGCCGTTGGTGCC
>CAXSBL010000009.1:76104-94133 GCA_964235515.1 uncultured Bryocella sp. | reverse complement strand
CGGGCGCTGACGAAGGCGTAGTTGGGCTCCTGCTCGACGAGCGAGCGCGCGGCCATGGTTTGGGCTAGGCCGAGTTCGTGGAGCTGGATGCCGTCGTAGAGGTTGCGGCGGACCTCGGCCATGACGGCGTCGGGCGAAACGTCGGCGAGGCCCTCGCAGGCGATGGCGACTGTGCGCTCGAGGCTGGCCTCGTCGAGCGGCTCAACGCGGCCGTCCTTGAACTGGACGTGGAGGCTGGGCTTGGCCTCGGCTGGCGCGGTCTCCTCGTGGCGGCGGCGCTCCTGTGAACGCTGCTCGCGGTAGAGCACGTAGGCGCGGGCGATCTTGTGCTCGCCGGCGCGCATGAGGGCGAGCTCGACCTGGTCCTGGACGTCTTCGATGTGCAGAGCGCGGGTGCCGTCGGCGGCGCGACGACGCAGGGCCTCGACGATGTGGTCGGTGAGGGACTCGACGGATTCATGGATGCGGCGCGACGCGGCGGCGCCGGCGCCTTCGACCGCGACAAAGGCTTTGGTGAGCGCGCTGGAGATCTTGGCCGGGTCAAACGGCGAGAACTGACCGTTGCGGCGGATTACCTGCAAACCGGTCGCACGGGGGGCAGAGCCGTTACCCGGTGTCTGGCTGGCCTGGTTCTGTTCGGTCTCGTATGGGTGTAGGGCGGTGGCGGCCATGGCGCTGGAGTCTCCTTCGGGAGGTCGTCCCGTGTTGGGAACCTCGATAAGCATCACTATAGCTTGTGTAGGGCGGACCTGATATGCCTACGAGTTGTGGATTAGATGTACCGGGTGTGTTTCTCGGCGCATCTTCCGCGGTTGTGTCCCCGGATATCCACAGGGGTACGGCAGCAGAATTTCAGGCCATTGGCCGAAAGTCGTAGATGAGGGAAGGAGGGCTAAGTTAGCCTGCGTCGAGAGTTACAGGCGGCCGGCCAATTGCTGAAGGGCTTGGAGCGATTCGTGCACGGCTGCGATCGTCTCCTGCACCTCGTCTTCGGTGGTGTTGTGCGTGAGAGTGAATCGAACCGCGGTTTGGGCGAGTTCGCGATCATAGCCCATAGCGGTGAGGACGTGCGACGGTTCGTCACTGCCAGCTGCGCAGGCCGATCCGCTGGAACAGAGGACGCCGCGCTCTTCCAGTTGCAGCAGAACGGCCTCGCCGCTGGTGCCGGGGAAGCAAAAGGAGGCATTGTTCGGAAGCCGCTCGGTGGGATGTCCTGTCAGCAGAGCGGTGGGCACCGAGGCCAGAACGCCGGCGACCAGGCGATCCCGCAGAGACGTGAGGCGCTCAGCCGTTGTAGCCAGCTCGAGCTGAGCGAGTTCCAGGGCCGTCGCCAACGCTACGGCGCCCGCAACGTTTTCGGTCCCGGAGCGCCGGCCGCGCTCCTGGCCACCCCCATGCAAGACTGGCTCCAGCGTGAGCCGGCCACGGGCAAATAGTGCGCCGATCCCCTTGGGTGCCCCGAGTTTATGACCGGAGAGGCTCATGGCATCGACCCCGAGCGCCTGCACCTGCAAGGGGAGCGCACCGCAGGCCTGCACGGCGTCTGTGTGAAAGGGAATGCCCCGGCTGTGGGCCAATGCTGCGAGGTCGGCGACCGGCTGCATCGTGCCTACCTCGTTGTTGGCCAGCATGACCGAGCAAAGCGTGGTGTCCGGACGTAGCGCTGCGGCGAAACTAGAAGGTGCAACGCGACCGTAAGAGTCCACGGGCAGGTAGGTGATCTCAAAGCCGTGATGCCGGGCGAGGTAGTCGCAGGAGGCGAGGACAGCCTCATGCTCAATAGAGGTCGTGACGATGTGGCGACCGCGTGGCGCGCCAAGCGCGATCCCCTTGATCGCAAGGTTGTCGGCTTCGGTGCCGCCGCAGGTAAAGGTGACCTCGCCGGGCCGGCAGCCGAGTTGGGAGGCGACACGCTCGCGGGCCGACGATAGCGCCCGCGCGGCTTGGCCGCCCATCTCATGGTGGCTGGAAGGATTGCCGTAGGCGCCGGCGAGGTAGGGCCACATCGCTTCCAGCGCCTCGCGGCGGACGGGCGTTGTCGCGGCTGCGTCAAGGTAGATCAAGGGACCATCCTTAAGCCGTGCGGAAGAGGGGCGCGACCGTCTCGTTCAGGACGTCGAGACCCAGATCGAGCGAGCGGACGCTGTGGGTCAGGGCGCCGACAGAGATGATCTTTACGCCGGTGCGAGCGATCCCGGCGACCGTCTCCAGATTCACGGAGCCGCTGGCCTCGGTAAGAGCCCGGTCACCGATCAGGGCGACCGCTGTGCGCAGGTCGGGAAGTGAAAAATTATCAAGCAGAACCGTGTCGACCCCGGCGGCGAGCACGGGTTCGATCTGGTCCAGGCGATCGACTTCGACCTCGAAGTGAGTTGTGTGCGGCAGCCGGGCGCGCGCCTCACGCAAGGCAGTGGTAAGGTCGGCGGAGCCCAGGGCCGCGAGGTGGTTGTCCTTGGCCATGACGGCGTCGGACAACGAAAAGCGGTGATTGAACCCGCCGCCGCAACGTACGGCGTATCGCTCAAAGTAGCGCAAACCGGGCGTGGTCTTGCGGGTATCGACGATACGGGCGCCCGTGCCGGCTATGGACGCGACAAAGGCGGCGGTATGGGTGGCGATGCCGGACAGGCGCTGTACCAGGTTCAGCGCCACGCGCTCAGCCTGCAGGATCGAGCGGGCCGAGCCTTCGGCGCTGGCCAGAACCGTCCCGCTGGCGAAGGCCTCACCATCCCCATATTTGAAATGTACGGCGATGTCCGGGTCCGTGACCTGCATTGCGGCGGTAAACAGTGGCGCACCGCAAAGGACGCCTGGCTCCCGCGCGACCAGGCTGGCGACGAAGCGCGTTTCGGCGGGCACCAGTATCTGCGAGGTCACATCTCCCCATGGTGCATCCTCTTCCAGAGCCAGTCGGACAAGCCGGTCGATCGCGGATGGACTTAGCGGCATCAGCATAGGGCGATGACCGGTTGCTGCGCGGCCATTTCCGTCGCTTGCGTTTTTTTTGTTGTTCCGAGCAGGGAGATGCACCGGTGAAAACGCTGCGCTCCGAGGGGTTGAGGAAAATCGGTGCGGGAGTGGGCTCCACGCGACTCTTCTCGCGCCAGCGCGGCGCTGATGACGGCTCTGGCCAGGAGAAGCAGGTTCGCGTCCTCAAGCTCCGGTACAGTTTGACCGCTGACTGTCCAGCGTTCGATTGTCTTTAGAGCATTCCTTAAACCTGCGGCGTCTCGAGAGATGCCGGCGCTCGCCCACATGATCGCCTGGAGGGATTGCCGCGAGGGCATGGGTTGCGTCATGGTGTGACCGTCCAATGCTGTAAGCAAAATTTCTTGATTATCGGAACAATCGAAAGTCGGCCAGTTTCGTAAAGCGGACTCGCCATCTGATACGAGCAAATGGGCAGCGCGCCAAGCGAAGACCAGGCTTTCCAGGAGAGAGTTCGACGCCAAGCGGTTCGCTCCGTGAACGCCAGTGCAGGCGACCTCACCGACGGCAAACAGACCTTTTAGCGAACTGCGCCCGGAGGTGTCGGTCCAAATGCCTCCCATCCAGTAGTGGGCGGCGGGAGCGACGGGGATCGGCTCTTTGGTCCAGTCGAAGCCGGCACGGAGGCAGGCGGTGTGAATAGTCGGGAAGCGCTGGGCGAGAAATTCGGCTCCCAAAGCCGTGGCATCCAGCATCACCGGTGTACCGCCCTGACGCGCCATCTGGGCCGCTATGCCGCGGGCCACTACGTCCCGCGGGGCAAGCTCCGCATCCGGGTGCACAGCCTGCATGAATCGGGTCCCGTCAGAGGCGCGGAGGACGGCGCCATCGCCGCGAACCGCTTCGGAGATGAGAAAGCCGCCGGGAGCGGAGAGGGCCGTGGGATGAAACTGATAAAACTCGACATCGGCCAGCTGCGCCCCGGCTCGCAGCGCGAGGGCGACTCCGTCGCCGGTGGCCACGCTGGGATTGGTCGTGTAGGGATAGAGATGGCCGGCACCGCCGCTGGCAAGAACAAGGGCGTCGGCAGGCAGCTGAGTCCTGCTTCCATTTGAGGCGACGATCTCCAGACCGCAAACGCCCCCTGCGTCCTGTAGCAGATCGGCCGCGAAGGTGTGCTCGAGCACCCGAATCGGCGCTGTCCGAACCGCCTCCACCAACGCCGTTTCGATGGCAAGTCCGGTCGCATCGCCGCCGGCATGGAGGACGCGGGCCCTGGAATGCGCTGCTTCGAGCCCTCTTGCCAACTCGCCATGCTTGCGATCGAAGTCGACACCCAACCGAATCAGCTCGCGGACGCGTTCGGGGCCCTCGGCGCAGAGAATTTCAACCGCCTCCCGATTGCACAACCCGGCACCGGCACGGAGAGTGTCTTCGACGTGCTCGGCAACGCTGTCATCCGCTGTCATGACCGCGGCAATACCACCTTGCGCGTAACGGGTGTTGCTTTCCGCCAAACGCGACTTGGTGATCAGGGTGACCTGATGGACCCTGGACAATTCCAACGCCGCGATCAGGCCGGCAATGCCGCTGCCGACGACGATGACCTTCATGGCTGGCCCGGCCCGAGGGGGGTGGACGGTGCGGGCTTGGCGGCCAGCATCCGCTCCAGGGCGAGACGCGCAGGAATCGCAACATGCTCGGGCACCTGAATGCGGTTTGGCTGCTCCCCGCGCTCAAGCGACTCCAGCACCCAGGCCAGGTAGCCGGGATGGATACGGTACATCGTTGAGCAGGGACAAATAACGGGATCCAGGCAAAAAATCGTCTTGTCCGGGTGATCGGCAGCGAGCCGTTGCACGAGGTTAATCTCAGTTCCGATCGCAATCACCGCGCCCGGGGCGGCCGCTTCCACGGCCTTGCGGATGTAGTCAGTCGAACCGGCCTCATCGGCAGCATCCACAACCTCCATCGGGCACTCGGGATGCACGATCACGCGTACGCTTGGGTAGGCAATCCGTGCCTCGGCGATCTGGGCGACGGTGAAGCGCTTGTGCACGGAACAGAAGCCGTGCCAGAGGATGATCTCGGACCCTTGCAAAGCAGCGGGGGTAGTTCCACCGAGCGGCTTGCGCGGATTCCACAGCGGCATCTTCCCTGTGTCCAGTCCCATGGCCTTCCCCGTATTGCGGCCCAGATGTTGGTCCGGGAAGAAGAGGACGCGCTGCGCCCGCTCGAACGCCCAGCGCAGGACGGTGCTGGCATTCGAAGAGGTACAGACGATGCCACCGTGCTCCCCGCAGAAGGCCTTTAGCGCCGCGGAGGAGTTCATGTAGGTGACCGGCATTACGGGCATGCGACCCTGCGCATCGGGTTCCGTGCCGAGTACCTCCTCCAGCTGCTCCCAGCAGGCCTGCACGGATTCGAGATCCGCCATATCCGCCATGGAACAGCCCGCGGCCAGATTGGGCAACAGCACTGCCTGCTTCGGTCCGGAGAGCATATCGGCGGTCTCCGCCATAAAATGCACACCGCAGAAGACGATGGCCTCGGCAGCCTGCCGTGTCTTGGTCGCCTGTGCGAGTTGAAAAGAGTCACCAACAAAATCGGCGTAGCGGACTACCTCGTCCCGCTGGTAGAAATGCCCGAGGATCACCACACGCTCGCCCAAAGCGTGCTTCGCTGCACGGATGCGCAGGTCAAGCTCTTCGGCAGAGGCCTCACGGTACTCGCGGGGCAGTTCACCCTGGCGCGGGGCATGCAGCGCAATTGCGTCGGCCGCAGACGCACCCGGACCGTAGCTCGGGGGCAGGCTGTCAAATAGCCAGGGATCGCGTGCCAGAGCAGGATCGCATGTCTTGGCAGCAGGTCGGCCGGCAGACGTGCCGGCGACCGGCGGACCCCCGATGCTGACGAGCTTTGGCGATGGTACTAGAACGGTTTCCAAGTCTCTTGTCCTCGATGCTCCGGGGTCGGCGAGGTGCAGACTCCAGGGCCACTGGTCGAAGGTTAGAATACGCCGTAAAACGGTTGTCACCTGTGTGACTGCCGTCCTTTTCCTTACACATTCGATGCACACGGTCCGCCGCCCGGCTCAGGTTGGGACGAAGTGTCTGACGGCGTACAACACCTGTGGTAGTGGATGCGCGATGTCCAGTGCCAAGCAAAGACGGGAGGCTATGCCTCCCGTCTTTGGTGTCCGGTGTATTCCGCGCTAAAACGTGGTTGCCACGGTAAAGCGGAAGGTCTTGCGCGGTTCACGCAGCAGGTAGTCGGCGCCATAGAGTTGGAGCGCCTGTGCCTTGGTAAACGCGCCCGCACCGGTGAGGGTACAGGTGACGGCAGCGCCGGCACCCGTGGCGGCGTGGGAGTTGCAGGTCGGGTCCACCTTCGGGAAGAGGTCGTTGAAGGTGTACGGGTCGGTCGTGAGCTGCTGCGGCAGGTTGTTGTAAAGCCGAAGTGAGTTGAAGGCGTAATAGATCTGGAACGGCGCATTCACAATGGGAAGGACGACCTGGAGATAGGCGCCGTTGGACATGCGCGGAACATAGTTGGTGTGTGCCAGCGTCTGCAGGTAGAGCGGGAAGTTGAGTTGTTTGCCGCCTAAACAGGAGCCGTTGACGATCTGCGGGCAGCCGTACAGCGGAGCATTGACCAGGGACTGACCCTCGACACTCTGCCGTAGCTGCGACGGTTGCAGATCGAAGTTCATGCCAAAGTCCGTGAAGAGGGCAAAAACGACCTGATTCACAATCGGAATGCGGTATTCCAGGTTGGAGACAAAACCGGTATCGCTGCCGACCGAGGCAAGACGGTAGATCGGCAACGGGATTTGGAGATTGCCCAGGGTCGGGTTGGAGGGATCACGCGGCACCGGAGAACCGTCCGGGTTCGTGAGATTGAACTGCACCCGTGTGGGAATGAGGGAGTAGGGCGAGGCTGAACGAATGTCGAAGCCACGCACATCGTTTTCGCCGCCGCCGTATACGCGCTGAAAAGGCGGAGCTACCTCACCGCCGAAGCCGCCGACGGTCTGGAACTGCACGCGGTACCCGAGCACGTTGCGCCCTGCGCGGTCCACCCGCAGACCCCTCATGGGGAAAAACTGCCGGAACGCCACGGTCGGGGCGTAATACTTCGTATTGCCTCCAACGCCGGCCACCTGGAAGGCGACGTTCAAGTCCTTACCATTATGTGCCTGGCCGCCGCCACGATCCAGCGTGGAGAACGAGAAGGTGGGTGTTACGACGGAGGTGATAATGCCGTTCAGCGCACTTTGACCGGCGATGCCTGAACGGTAGGCCAGGGTCTGGAACACATTGAGCGTGTTCTGGTTAAAGGTCGTAATGCTTGAACGCGAAAGGCCGTACGAGATGCCGACGCGGGCCACGCCTGAACGCCGGAACAGCTTGCGCAATGCCGTTGCGCTCGAGATGGTGATGCCCTGCGTGGACTGGTTGTAGTTGGTCAGCAGTGAGTTCTGCGCGTTGGTGAGGTTGGCGCTCTGCCCATTCGCGATGGCATAGCTCTTGGCCGGGTTGTAGTCGAACTTGCTGTCCGATATCTGGACACCGAGGGAAACGGGCTTGTTGCGCAGGTAAGGCTCAGTGAAACCCAGGCTGAGATTGCGGGAGAGGTCGCCGACGTTGGCGGTAACCGACAGCGTTTCGCCGAGACCCAGGAAGTTGTTGGTCTGATAATTCAGACCGATGAACGATCCGGAAAGGCCGCTGACGCCGCCGTTAAGACCGATCGAGTTCTTGCCCTTTTCCTTCAGCTTGACCAGCAGGTCCACGGTTCCGGCATCAGCATTCTGGCGGGTCTCAACGTCCTGATCGGCTCGCAGCGTATCGAAGTAACTCAGCTGGTTGAGGCGCAGCAGCGAGAGATCGACCAGTTGGCTGTTGTAGGGCTGGCCTTCTTCGACGAGCAGCTCGCGGCGGATGACCTTGTCGCGTGTGATGCTGTTGCCCACGAATTCAATACGCGAGATGGAGAATTTTTTGCCCTCGTCGCACTGAATATCGAAGTAGACCAGGTGCTTGGCCTCGTCGAAGCGAGGAACCGGGTTAGGGACGAAGTTGATGTAACCGTACTGACCGTAGGCCTTGCGCAACGCTTCCAGGCCTTTGCCGAAAGCGGTGTAGTTGAAGATGTCCCCATCTTTTAGAGCGAACTGTGCTCGAAGGGCCTTGGTATTGGAGAAGTTCGTATTTCCGGTAAAAGTGATGCCCCCGAGCTTGTAGCGCTCGCCCTCTTCCACCGGGATCAGGATGTCGACACGCTTGCCGGTGTTGGGGTGCAGGGTCAGGGGGTTGATGCCGCCCTCATTGCGCACGTTGGTCTGCGGTTCGAGCGTGGTGGCCTTGAAGTAACCCTTGTTGCGGTACTCGATGCGGACGCGGTCGGCATCTTCATCCAGCTTGCTGGCGTCGTAGGTGCGCGGGAAGAGATTTTCGAGGATCAGCGAATGTGGAATGCCGATCGGCTTCAAATTCTTCATCGCCGAGCGCAGTTCGCGGGCGTTCAGCGCTGTATTGCCCTGAAAGGCGATTTTGCCGACCTTGACGGTCGGGCCTTCCTTGATCACGAAGGTGAGGGCCACGCGCGCCGGCGGCAGCGTCTTGACTTCGGTGCGGATCGTGGCGAACTGGTGGCCGTGCTCGCCGAGCATCTCGCGTAAGACCACCTCGGCCCGCTTGATGCGTGTGGGGTCATACTGGCTTTCGACGGAAAGGCCGACTTTTTCCTTTTTGAAGCGATCCAGAGCATCGGACGTTGAAAACGAGCTCAGGCCCTTGTACTCGACCGAGCCGATGGTGGGCTTTTCGCGGACGTAGACCACCAGCTGGATGCAGGTGGGCCGGTCGACGCGTTCAATTCTCACCTCGTCAAAGTAGCCGGTATTCCAGAGCGAGTTGTAGTCGCGCTCGACGATCGCCGGATCGTATTGATCGCCCGGGCGGGAGAAGAGCCGGGCCAGTACCGATTCCTTGGGAATCCGGCGGTTGCCGACTACCTCAACGGGACAAAGTACCTGTGGGATGGCGGCGGCTCCGTTGCCGAAGGGCAGCCGGGCCTGAACCTGGGAAACAGCGGCCTCGGGCAGGCTTAACGCACCGAGTGAAAGCAAAAGGGTAGTGGCGGCCGTCGGAATTGCAAGGAAGGTCCTGTGTGGGCGCGCGCACAGGGACTTGCGGGGACTTCTGGGAGCGATTTCGCTCACTCGCATTCCGGAAAAAATGACCACAACCTCACAGCGTGTTCTACGTCGACCCCGTGCTACCGGAGGGATACCCGATTATAGGCGACCGGGCAACCCCTGAGCGAACCGGCACCAACGAAGAGGCTGGCCGTGAGACTGTTGCTGTGAGCCGGCGTTATCGTCCCCGACGAAATTGAGAGGCCAACTCCGCCAGATTTACGTTGGCCAGAAAGGCTTTAAGCTGCGCCGTCATCTCCGGGCCGACGGTACTCACAGGAAGGTACGCCTGTGAGTTTTCCACTTTCACCAGGACTGGAACCGGTCGCGTGGGAGCCCACTGCATGGGCATCGTGCGATGGGGGTGTGCATAAACGAGCGTCGCTCCCCCGCTCGAGTGAGTGAATTGACCGCATTGGCCGCCGTCACAGACCGTGGACGCCTCCAGGCTCTGGACCGTGCCGTTGTTGTAAGTGGCGCCGACCAGCGACACATCGCCGGCCACGGTCGGAACGGTCAGCTGATCGTGCGATGTGGGTTCTTCACCGCGGGCGATGTGGCAGACCTCGGCATCGTGAACGTCCAGTTCCGGCGCAAAACCGAGTGCCACATGCGCACCCGGGGAACCGGGCGCCGGGTCCGGCGCGGCGTATTCGCCCCAGGTGTACACCACAACACCGTCGAGCAGGGTGTCCTGATACGTACGGACCAGGCGATAAACCCCCAACCGGGCCGGCATGGGGGGCAGTTGCGGTGCATGGGCCTGCGCGAAGTGCTGGGCGTGCACGGCGTCGGCACCGAAGACAGCGGCCACGGCTACCAAGGCGGCGGTGCGGGCCAGCAGGCCTCGATCCAGTGCAGCGACTGCAGCGTGCGGGTCCGGCACTCGGGTGGGAGCAGGCCGCCGCAGGCGGTCGGCTAGAGCGAAGAAGCCCCACATGGCGAGGGCAAACAGGCAACCGCCGAGGATGAGGTCGGCACCGCGGGCGCGCTCCTGCAGCCAGGGGTACGGCAATGCGATCTGGTAGTAGACGACCAGCAGGCAAAGCCGCAGGAAATTAAACAGGTAGCCGAATAAAACAGCACCGGCCACGACCGGAGCGATGAGGTACCAGCGAAAGCGGTATACGTGGGCCATGACGACCGCGGCCAGGCCCAGCGTCACGGCACCACGAATGCCGTTACAGCCGGGAGCGATGAACATGCCGAAGTCCGGCGTAAACATCAGCCGCAGGTTGTCGGGCGTGAGCTTGTGACCAAGCAGGTGTGCAAAGCCCCGGGCCACGGTCGCCGAGGCGTGTTGCAGCGGCAGGTCGACACGATGGCTGAAGAACTGCGGTACCGGGATCACCGCGACCATGAACAACACCGGAAACCAGGCCGCGCGCAGCAGCGTACGGCCCCCAAGCAGCAGCACAAACCCGAGCGCATACAGCACCGCCACGATCGGCAGGGGCGGCAGCTGCATGAGCCAACCCTTGCCCAACGTAACGATCACGAGGCTCTGATCGCGCACGAAAAGGATTGAGGCGAGGCTCGCGAGCAGGGCAACGCCCCACCAGCTGCCTTCGGTGCGCCAGCCCGCCGCGCGCCAGGCACGCAGGATCAGCGCAAAGCTGATGAAGGGTACGAGCAGTCCCATCGACTTCAGGTCATCGGAGCGCCACTGAGCGAGCAGCGCCTGGACCGAGCTGAAGAGGGTAAGGGCCGCCGCCGCCGCGCACAGGCAGGCAAGAGCGAGTGCCGCCCATGGCCAGGCAGATGCCGAAGGCGCCTCCGGACGGCTCCGGAATCGCGGCGTCGCCTGGTGGTTAGGGAGGGGATAGCTCGACCGGTTGCCCGGCGAGGAGGCCAGCACTACTGGCCTTTGCGCGTGCGGAGATGGGTACGAAGATACCGTGCGCCATAGATGCCGCCTGCCAGCCCAGCAAGGATGACCGTTGGGTTTTCCGGTGAATCAGCACAGCCACCCAGTGCGAATGCGGGTTTTGCGATCAACACAACGGCGATCGCGCAAGCGGTCAAGTAAATCATTTTCATGGAAGCCCTCTTGGCTACTTGGAGCAGCAACCTGCCTGAAATCCGGGAGAATCGTTCGCTAGAACGTTGTGTTCTGTCCACGCGTCCTCCCAGTCAAGGCCAAGCCTATTGAGGAGCTTGCGGCGGGTCAACGTTACTTCCGGGCGATTTGTGCCCCTTTCGGGTGATCTGCGCTCAGGCAAAGGAGGTCTGGCCGTCTCATTTCAGGTGAGGAGGGCAAGGCTTGCCCAGTCCAATCGTCTGCCCTGCGCATTCTGCCGCGCGCGGTCGCGATCCAGCCAGCTCATGCAGGCATCTTAAAAGGGTGTCAAAGGGTGTCAAAGGGTGTCGCGTTAAAATCGGCAGGGCGGAAGATGGTAGCAATGCAGCAGGAAATCAGCTGCAAAATCAGCAAGGAGGAGTGCAGGGCATGGCAACGGCAATGGCGAACATTGAAGGGCTGAAGGGTGTGTATGAGGGGATCAAGGGGCGGATGGACAAGGCCGTGGATGACTTCCGCGCGCATCTGCTCAGCGTGCGCACGGGCCGCGCCTCCGTTCACATGCTGGACGGCATCACGGCGGAGGCCTACGGGGCCGACATGCAGCTTTCACAGCTGGCGCAGCTCAGCACCCCCGAGGCACAGCAGATCGTGGTGCAACCGTTTGACGCGAATCTGGTAGGTACGATCGAAAAGGCGATCCGTACGTGCGGGCAGGGCTTCAATCCCATGCACGACGGCAAGGTGATTCGCGTTCCCATTCCGCCGATGAATGAGGAGCGGCGCCGCGATGCCGTGAAGCGGCTGGCCGGCACGTTGGAGGACCACAAGACCGCGCTGCGGAACATCCGCCGCGACGGCAACGACCAGGTGAAGAAGGCGATGAAGGACAAGCTGATCTCCGCTGACGACGAAAAACGCGCCAACGAGGAGATTCAGGCCCTGACCGACGCCGAGATCAAACAGATCGAGGACATGTTCAAGGTGAAGGAAAAGGAAGTAATGACGGTCTGAGGGTCGGCCCTCTCCGCGTCCTTTAGACGAAATTCAGGCACGGCTACATTCGCTCCCCGGGAGGTACACTCCCTTATGGATGCGGAGCGCGCCCGTGCTTTTCTTCTTTCGTTACCCCACGTTGTGGAGACACAGCAGTGGGGTGAACGGCTGGTGTTCTGGATGTGGACAAGGCGCAAGACGGGAGGATGTTCGCTTTGATTGATCTTGGACCGCGCGCCGGGACGTTGCGGCTGACCGGTGGAACGCTCTCTCGCAGCGGGAATGGTTCGAGGAGCTGCGCTCAGCGAACGAGACGGTCTGGGCGAAGCCCCCGCCCCGCTCGCGAGCGCGCATACTGGCGACGTGGTACGGACCCGGGCGTCTACGGCCTGTGGAGATCCGCCTCCGGGTTCATGGCCAGCAGGGGAAGAAAGCTGCGGAAGTAAACGGCGATCAGGGCAACTTCCAGCACGAGCGCGACCACAGCCGGCGCGGCACCGTGGGGCCAGAGCAGCGCGTGATACAGCAGGATGCTGACGATAATCGGAGCCAGCAGCGTCAGGGCAAGCGGAACAAAGCGGTTTACCAGCAGCAGGAGCCCCGCAACCGTCATGATCACGCCGACAAAGTTCATCCAGTGATGTGAGGCCAGGATGCCGATCCAGGTGAGCGCGTCGCCGGCGGGCGGCGGCATCGGAATGAAGTGCAGCAGATTGTTCAAACCGAAGATGAAGAAGATCAGGCCAAGCAGAATCCGGCAAATCAGGACGATGATTTTCATGGTTGTGCCCCGTACTTTCTTTTAATTGGATGGTACGCGGAGCTGTTCCCGTCTCCCAGCTTTTGTTTGAGGCTTACCTGGATGCCGGCCGACCCACGGCTCTAGGATGAGGGTATGAGGATTTCTCTGGAGGGCAAGGTGGCCCTTGTAACCGGCGGCTCGCGAGGTATCGGCGCGGCCACGGTGCGGCTGTTGCGCGAGTGCGGCGCACGCGTGGTGTTCAGCTACAAGAACGCGGCGGAGCGGGCCGAAGCGCTCGTCGCCGAGTGCGACGGGCCGGAGTTATGCCAGGCCATTCGGCAGGAATTGGCCACGGCCGGGGATGGCGACGCCCTGGTGGCCGCGGCTATCGCCGTGTTTGGCCGGCTCGATATTCTCGTGGTGAACCACGGCGTCTGGCCGCCGCACGATCAGCCGATTACAACGATGGCCGACGCGCAATGGACGGGCACGCTCGGCATCAACCTGGACAGCGTCTTTGGGCTGGTGCGCGCAGGAGCCCGCGAGATGCTGGGCGTGCAGGCGGGTGCAGTGCAACCAGGCGCTGCGCGGGTGCGGAGCGGTGGTAGCGTACGTGGGCATATCGTTCTTGTGGCCTCCACGGCAGCACAGCGCGGCGAGGCCTTCCACGCCGACTACGCCGCCAGCAAGGGTGCGCTGCTGAGCCTGACCAAGAGTCTTTCGAGTGAGCTCGGGCCGCAGGGCATTCTTTGCAACTGTGTGGCGCCGGGCTGGGTCATTACGGAGATGTCGGCCGGAACCCTCCGTGATCCAGTTGCGTCCAAGAAAGCACTGGCTCTGATTCCGCTGGGCCGGGCAGCCGAGCCGGAGGAGATCGCCGGACCGATCGCCTTTTTATGCTCGCCCTGGGCGGGATTTATCTCAGGTGAGATCTGGAACGTAAACGGCGGCGCGGTGCTGGCCGGCTGACGGCGGCAGCGGGCAGGGAATTACGGAGTACAAGGAGCAGCGGTGGGGCGAACGGCGGCAGTCTGGGCTTTGAGCGGCATTTTTTGTGCATGTTCCCCGGCCCTTGCGTGGGGCCAGGCTTCGGCGCTACCCAGTGCGCAAACGGCGCCGGTTGCGGATGAGGCCGCGCGGGGACGCGAGTTGATGGACGCCATGATTGTGGCGCTCGGCGGGCAGGCGTGGCTGATGCGCACCACCGAGCGACTGGAGGGCCGCTCCTCAATCTTTTACAAAGGCATGCCGAATCCGTACCAGGCCTCCTTTGAGGAATACCTTCGATTGGCTCCGTTTGGCGAGCGCGTGGTCGTGGTCTCCAAACAGGGTGTGTTTATCCCGACAACCAAGCGCGATGTGGCCGAGGTCTGGACGCCGGAGAATGGGTACGAGGTGACGTACCGGGGCCGCAAGGATCTACCCAAGGCCGACGTGGAGGATTTCGAGCGGCGTCGCCTGCACACCCTCGACACTGTCGTGCGGGACTGGCTGAAACGGCCGGGCACACTTGTCACGTACGAAGGTTCCGGCATGGATGACCGCAAGCTGGTGGACAAGGTGAGTGTGCTGACCCTGGACAACGATGCCGTGGAACTCAATCTGGACCAGAGAACACATCTGCCGCTGAGCCGCAGCTTTCAGTGGCGAGACCCCGAATACAAGGACTTCGACACGGATCTGGAGCGCTACGACGATTGGCAGTCAGAAAACGGCGTTATGACCGCCCTGACGATCACGCGCTATCACAACGGCGACATGGCCGGCCAACGTTTTTTGACCAAGGTGCAGTACGGTCTGCCGCTCGCCCCCGATCTGTTCGACCCGGACCGCCCCCTGACAAAGAAGTAGGTTGAGCTGCTGGCAGAGTTCAGACACGAGCGGAGGTCAGGGCGATGGTATTCTGGGCCACGCTATGGATGAACATCGGAAGAGCAGTGGAAGCGGCACGGCTGTTGAAGAACCTACGGTGCCCGAACGCGCCCCGGAGCCGAAGCGCACGATGGATATAACCGAGATCATGGCAATTTTGCCGCACCGGTATCCATTTTTGTTGATTGACCGCGTATTGGAGATGGAACCGAAGCAGCGCATTGTGGCTATCAAGAACGTCACGGCCAATGAACCGCAATTTACCGGTCACTTTCCCGATTTTCCGATCATGCCCGGGGTGATGACCATTGAAGCGATGGCCCAGGCAGGGGGCGCCCTGCTATTGACCGAGGTGCCCGATCGCGAAAGCAAGTTGATGGTGTTTACCGGGATCGACAAGGCCAGCTTTCGCAGACAGATTGTTCCCGGCGACCAGCTGCGCATCGAGGTCACCGTGTTGAACTGGCGTTCGCGTGTGGTGAAGATGCAGGGGGTTTGCAGCGTTGAAGGCAAGGTGGCGGCCGAGGCCGAGATCACCTGCATGCTGGTGCCGCGGCCCCGGAAGACCAACGACCAGCAGAGTGCGAAGTAGAGCCGCCGGTATGGAGAACGTTCGGGCGCCGCGCACCCCTGATACGCAGCAGAAGTTGCAGCCGAATATTCATACTCTGGCCGTTGTCGCAGCCGGAGCGACGGTGCCGGCCAGCAGCACCGTTGGTCCGTTCTGCACGCTGGGGGAGCATGTTGTGCTTGGCGAAGACTGCACGCTGATCTCGCATGTTGTGCTCGAGGGACACACCAGGCTTGCCGAAGGGGTCACGGTGCATCCCTTCGCCGCGGTGGGCGTCAGTCCGCAGGATTTGAAATACAAGGGAGAACCCACGGGCTGCACGGTGGGGAAAGGCACGGTCATTCGTGAGTCCGTCACGATCTCGCGCGGTACCGCCGGCGGTGGGGGCACAACGCGGGTGGGCAGCGATTGCCTGATCATGGCATATGCGCACATTGGGCATGATTCGCAGATCGGCGACGGGGTCATCCTGGCCAACGCAGCCACGCTGGCAGGCCATGTCACGGTGGAGGATTATGCCGTGGTGGGCGCGCTGAACCCTGTACATCAACACTGCACGATTGGCCGTTTCGCCTATATTGGCGGTGGGACCACGATCACGCAGGATGTGTTGCCGTACTCGCTCACCAGCGTACGTCGTGAGAATCGAGCATTTGGCCTGAACAGGGTGGGCCTGGAGCGCCGGGGCTTTACGCCGGAGGAGCTGCAACAGCTGCGCGCGGCGTACCGCTTGCTGCAGGTCTCGCACCTGAACACTACCCAGGCGTTGGAAGCGATTCACGCCAAGGTGGCGAGCGGTGAGTTCGGGGAACGTGTCGCGTACCTTGCCGAGTTCATCGCCAAGAGCGAGCGCGGCGTGATCAAGTAGGCCGAGGATCTTTGTGAGGACGCTTGGACTTATTGCCGGCAACGGCCGCTTTCCTTTTCTGATTCTTGAGGCCGCCCGGGCCAGGGGACTCCGTGTGGTTGTGGCGGCTATCCGTGAGGAGACCGAGCCGGAGATCAATGAGCGCGCCGCCGCGGACCCGGGAGGTGTATCCGTTCATTGGCTTTCGCTGGGCGAGCTGTCGCGGCTCATCGAGGTGTTGCAGGCGGAAGGCGTGACCGAGGCCGTGATGGCCGGACAGGTACGCCACAAGCAGATCTTTTCGGGCATCCGGCCAGACTGGCGGTTGGCCAAACTGCTGTTGAACCTGCGCTCGCGCAACACGGACATGCTGTTGGGAGCGGTGGCCAAGGTGCTGGGCGATGAAGGCATCACACTGCTTTCGTCCACAAGCTTTCTGGAGCCGATGCTTGCTCCCGAAGGCGTGCTGACGGTGCGGGCTCCGGACCAGGCTGAATGGAGCGATGTGGCTTATGGTCAACGCGTGGCGCGGGGCATCGCAGCCTTTGACCTCGGGCAGACGGTGGTGATCGCCGCGGGCGCTTGCGTGGCGGTGGAGGCGATGGAAGGCACCGATGCCACCATTGCGCGCGCCGGCAGCCTTCTGGGTGCATTTGGCGAGAGCGCCGGCACACTGTCGCGCCGTCTGACGGTGGTGAAGGTGGCCAAGCCGCAGCAGGATCTGCGCTTTGACGTGCCGGTGGTGGGTGTACCGACGATCCTGGCGATGGCCGCCGCCGGCGCCACCTGCCTCTGTGTCGAAAGCGGCCGCACGCTGCTGTTTGATCGCGAGGGCATGGTGGAGGCGGCGGACCGAGCGGGCATCGCAGTGGCCGGCAGAGCCGCGCCACTGCCTGGACAGGAGTAGCCGCCGGCTGTGGGACGCGGAGCAGGGCAGGGATTCTATCGCAAGTTTCGCCGCTGCGTGAAAACGAGGCGTAGGATGGGGAAACGCATGGCGTGCAATGCCTCGGCCTGAGCGCGCCGTGCAAGGAGATCGCCGATGCTTGCACGACGTATGCTGTATTCACTTCTGGCCGGGGCCGCCGCTGTGTCCATGACTCTCACCCCCCGAGCGCTGGCCGCGGACATGCCCCCTGTGGGCGCGACCGCCCCGAACTTCACCTTGCCCTCGCAGAACGGCACGCCGATCAGCCTGAACGAGTACAAGGGCAAGTGGGTGGTGCTGTATTTTTACCCCAAGGATCAGACACAGGGATGCTCGCTGGAGGCACATAACTTTCAGCGCGATCTGCCCAAGTACGACGCGCTGAATGCCGTGGTGCTCGGTGTCTCGCTGGATACCGTGGACAGCCACCGGGTGTGGTGCACGAAGGACTCCTTTACCTTCAAGATGCTCGCGGATCCGGACCACAAGGTTGTAGACGAGTACGGTGTGCCGTTGATGCAGCACGCCGGTATGTCGCTTGCCTCCCGGGATACTTTTCTGATCAACCCGGAAGGCAAGATTATGAAGATGTGGCAGGTCAAGGACATCTCCGCGCACAGCGCCGAAGTCCTGGAAACGATTCAGTCCATGAAGTAGCAAATCTGAGTAGCAGATTTAGATAGGCATGCAGGAAGTCCCGCGACCGAGTCGCGGGACTTCCTGCATTACAGCGAGACAGGGACCTACTTGGAGGTCCTCTTTGCTGAGGTCTTCTTTGCGGAGACGTACTTCGTGGCCGTCTTCTTCGCGACTGCCTTGGACGAGATCTTCTTCGCTGCCGACTTCTTCGCGGCGGTTTTCTTTACCGCTACTTTGGTGGCTACCTTTTTGCCGGCGCTTTTCTTGGTGGCTGTCTTCTTGGT
>CAXSBL010000009.1:27687-76004 GCA_964235515.1 uncultured Bryocella sp. | reverse complement strand
TTCTTGGTGGCTGTCTTCTTGGTTGCCACCTTCTTTACCGCTATCTTTTTCGCAGCCGACTTCTTTGCCGCCGGCGCTTTCACCGCTGTTTTCTTTGCGGTTGTTTTCTTTGCGCCAGTTTTCTTTGCGGCTGTCTTCTTGGTTGCCAAGGTCGTACCTCTCGTAGATAAGTTTTTGCTGCCCGTTCCCTTTGTGCCGGCGGTTTTCTTGGATACAGGGCCGCCGCTACGTACAGCTATCCCGGTCCCAGCGGTGGAACCAGAAGATTTCTTGCCGGCCGATTTCTTCGTCGAGGACTTCGCCGCAGTTGGCGCCGCAGACCTGGATCCGGCCAGCAAGCCTTTTAGCGAACTTTTGCTGGCCGACTTCTTTGCCGCCGGGGGCACCGGGACCGCAGTCTTCCTCCCGGATTTCTTCGGCGCAGTCTTTGTTGAGGGACGAGCAGGAGGCTCCTCCGACGCCCGTTTTTTAGCAGCGCGCCGGGAACCCTTCAACGAAGCACCTACGCTGTGCGTGGCCTCGTCAGGTGTGGGCAGCTCGGAGAGTTGATCCGGGGGGTCATAGGTATCGACAGGATTGGCCGGCTCGGCATACATCTCGGCATCTTCAGGATGTGTGCTTGAGCGGGAAGGCGTCATCTCATCGCGCGAGTCGACATCGGGAGACGGTTCCTGGTCAGGGCTGTATTCTTCTTCCTCTTCCTCGTCGTCCTCATCCTCGGCGTCGAGGTCAACGTCATCGTCCTCATCCTCGTCGTCGGCGGCCATGGCGTAGAGCTTCAGCTCTTCCTCTTTGTACATCGTCATCATCTCCCGTAGTTTGCGTGCCCTTTGCACGCCTCAGTCCGCTGTAGTCGGCGAGTCGCGGAACCTGTGTGTTCGCATCGCAATGCCGCGCATCCGCAATACGAATTAGCAACAGATGTACGCCCCGGTTGAACAAATAGCAAGCACTCTTTTTGGTGCAATCTATTTTTCGTGTAAAAGCTGCATCGAGACGGATGCGCAGCCTCCACACAGCGTTCGTCAGTGGTGATGTTTGGGCCTAGAGGCTGGCTTGGAGGTTGGCACGGAGGCGCTTGCTGCACCTCTTGCATGCGAGCTTGATGCCGGGTGATGGCTGGCCTTTCCGCTGCTTGCGGTGCGTGTAGATTGCTTGCCCCTTCCGCGTGCATTAACGCTGCCGCGCGTCGCGCGCGAGGAGGCTCTCTCACGGCTCCCGCGACGGCGGGCGGAGGGCGCCAGCCGCACAGGCTCGGCGACATAGATCGGATGACCTGGCCTGAGGCTGCTTCCCACAGAAGGGTTCCAATCACGCAGCTGTTCGACGGTGATACCGAAGTGATCGGCCACGGTGACCAGCGTGTCGCCGCGCCGTGGTGTGTAACGCTGCTGCCCTGCGGTTCTGCTGCCCCCGCCGCTGATCGGCACCACAAGTTCATCGCCGGCCTCAAGCGGTTGGGCTGCCGTAACGTCGTTGTAGGCAGCGATCGATTCGGCGCGGGTATGCAGGGAATCGGCAACGCTTTCCAGCGTGTCACCTGCCTTCACGACGTGAAAGCGCCAGCTGCCGCGGTCCGCTTCAGGGATGTCTTTCAAGCGAGTGAGATAGGTGTCCTTGGTTCCCGGCGGAAGGTGCAGGTCATACGCGATGTCCCGCGGTGTGGCGAGCCGCAGCAGGGCGGGATTCAGTGCGACGATCTCGGGTAGGGAGGCGTCCGTAAGGTCGGCTACCAGGCGAAGATCAATCGCGTAATCGACGGTGACCGTATCAGAAAGAACGGGCGCATCCGGCACAATGTTGGCCAAGCCATACTGCTGTGGGTTCTTCGCCATGATGATGGCCGCGATGATGAGGGGCACATAGTTTCTTGTCTCGTGCGGCAACGCGTTGTGGCGGTAGAGCTCCCAGAAATCGGCGTAGCCGGTGCGCTGTACCGCACGCTGCACGTTGCCCGGACCCCAGTTATAGGCGGCCATCGCCAGGTACCAGTCCCCGAACTGCTTGTACAGGTACTTCATGTATCGCGCATAGGCCAGCGAGCTTTTTTCCGGATCAAACCGCTCATCGTAATAGCCGTTTCGCTGCAGGCCATAGGCTCCCTGAAAGGGCATGAACTGCCACATGCCGCCCGCACCGGAGATGCGGTTTACTCTTTGCGGTTGAAAGCCGGATTCAGCCACGCCCAGGTAGATGAGGTCCTGTGGCAGCCCTTCATCGTGAAGATCCTTGGCGATCATCTCCTGATATTTTCCTGCCCGCTCAAGGGATCGTCTCAGGGTCGCCTGACCTGAATGCGAGTTGGAAAAGAAGCTGATGAAACCGGCGACATATTCATTCACTACCAGCGGAAAGTCAGACTTCGTCGTCTGTACCTGCGCGGTGATTCGGCCCAGCAGCGCGGGGTCTGGAGCAAACGTGACCTCGGCCTCGGCCTCTTCCGCAGGCGCCTCTTCAGTTTTCGGAGAAAAGCCGTTGCCCTGCTTGAGCGCAACGATCTCGAGCGAGTTGATGGAGTCCAGCAGGTGCTCAAAGGCGTCCGACAGCTGCGGATCGTTCCTGAGGTCCATGCCGGAGGCGAGCATGATGTCGACGGCCGAGTCGAAGTCGTTGCGTGCGGCGTCCAGCTTGTCGTTGTTGAAGTTCTTGACGCCGGAGTTATAGCTGGCCTGCGCGCGATTGATCAGTTCCGTGACCTGCTGCGCGTGCCCCTGCTGCGCGGGCGTGAGCGAGGCTGGCGCCGCGCCCCTTTGCACGCCGGTGCTACCCGCCGGCGTGGCTGCCGGACGTTGTGCTCCCATCGATGGGACAGCGGCAGGGGCCAGCAGAAGAAGGCTCAGGCCGAAGCCGGAGAAACGATAGCGCGCGAACGGCTTGCTCAGGGCGAACGACATCACTGTTGATTGTACGGGGGAGCCGCGGGATGCGGGGCGGGAGAGGGTGCGGATGTTAGCCTAGAGGTTCAGGGCAGCGCACCTCAGGTCACGGCGCCCGACCCAGACGGACTCTCGATGGACCCCAGATTTATCCGCAACTTCGCCATCATTGCGCACATCGATCATGGCAAATCGACGCTCTCCGACCGGCTTCTGGAGCTGACAGGCTCACTGACCTCGCGCGAGATGCAGGAGCAGGTGCTTGATGCCATGGATCTGGAGCGCGAGCGCGGCATCACGATCAAAGCGCATACGGTGCGCATGATGTACCGGGCGTCCGATGGCCATGATTACCAGCTGAATCTGATCGATACACCCGGTCACGTCGACTTCAGCTATGAAGTCTCGCGCTCGCTGGCCAGCTGCGAAGGCGCGTTGCTGGTGGTCGATGCCTCGCAGGGAGTGGAGGCGCAGACTTTGGCGAATGCGTATCTTGCGATCTCAAACGGTCTGGAGATCATCCCGATCATCAACAAGATCGATCTCCCCTCCGCCGACATTGCGCGCACCAAGGAGATGATTGAAAAATCCGTTGGCCTACCGGCAGACGATGCCGTGGCGGTCAGCGCGAAGACCGGGTTGAACGTCGAGCAGATCCTTGAGGCCGTGGTGCATCTGTTGCCGCCGCCCAAGGGTGATGCTTCGAAGCCGCTGCAGGCGCTGATCTTTGATTCGTGGTTTGACGCCTACCGCGGGGTGATCGTGCTGGCGCGTGTCATCAATGGGCGCCTGCGCAAGGGTGACCGCATCAAGATCATGTCCAACGGCCGCAGCTTTGACGTGGAAAGCATGGGGGTAATGACGCCCAAACCCGTCGAGTTGCAGGAGCTTTCCGCGGGTGAGGTCGGCTTCTTTGTAGCGACGATCAAGAACGTGGCCGACACCAAGGTCGGCGACACGATCACGCATGTCGATAACCCCGCCACCGAGGCGCTGCCCGGCTTTGAAGACATCAAAAGCATGGTCTTTGCCGGGCTTTACACGGTGGATTCGCATGAGCACGGCATGTTGCGCGATGCGCTGGAGAAGCTGCGCCTGAACGACAGCTCCTTCAACTTTGAGCCTGAATCCTCCGTTGCGTTGGGATTTGGATTCCGCTGCGGTTTCCTCGGCCTGCTGCATCTGGAGATCATCCAGGAGCGACTGGAACGCGAATACAACCTGGACCTGATCATCACGGCGCCCGGCGTTCGTTACAAGATCACCATGACGGACGGCCGGGAGTTGGAGGTAGATAATCCCTCACGCTGGCCCGATCCGACGGAGATCAACAAGATCGAAGAGCCGGTAATCACGGCCAAGATTCTGACCAATGAAGAGTACGTCGGCGGAATTCTGAAGCTGGTCGAAGACAAGCGCGGACGTCAGCAAAATCTCGAGTACGTCTCCGAGACACGCGTGATGATCACGTATGAGTTGCCGCTGAATGAGATCGTGCTCGACTTTTACGACCGGCTGAAGAGCGTCTCGCGCGGTTATGCGTCGCTGGATTATGCGTTGGCGGGCACGTGGGATTCGCCAATGGTGAAGATGGACATTCTTGTCTCGGGTGAGCCCGTGGATGCGCTTTCGATCATTGTGCATCGCGACTTCGCGTATGACCGCGGCAAGGCGCTCGTCTCCAAGATGCGCGAGCTGATTCCGAGGCAGATGTTCGAGGTCGCGATTCAGGCGGCGATCGGCTCGAAGATCGTGGCACGCGAAACCGTCACCGCGATCCGCAAGAATGTAATCGCTAAGTGCTACGGCGGGGACATCAGCCGCAAGCGCAAGCTGCTGGACAAGCAGAAGGAAGGCAAGAAGCGGATGAAACGCATCGGCAAGGTCGACATTCCGCAGGAGGCATTCCTGGCGGTGCTGAAGGTTGGCGAAGAGTAGCGGCGGGCACAGGCCCGAATGCCTATGCTGTGTGGCAGCGACAAACGCGAACTTTCCGGGAAGACAAGAGCGTAGAGCCGGTCGTGGCGTTCTGCATCGGCCAACAAGTTCAGATACGTAAAGAGTGAGGCGGAGACCACTGGTCTCCGCCTCACTCATCTGGTATTGTGATGGGCTTACTTGCGAGGTGTTGTGCCCGCACCGGGTGCTGTGCGGCGAGCGGGTGCAGGAGCCGACGGCGGCGGGGCTGCGATGCCGGAGCTGGTGTTGTAGGCGTTGACCACGGCCTGGGTGATGTCAGTGGAGGGTTGCGCCCACAGCACCGGATCCTGCGCTTGCTGGCTACCACCGCCGACGTTCAGCATCAAGGTAAAGCCGTTCTCCTGCACGTACTTGACAGCGACCGTGCCGACCTTCTGCGCGACCTTGCCATACGCCTGTTGCAGCTCGCCCTGGTAGGCGTTGGAGGCGTCTTCTTCGTCGCGCTGCAGCTGCTTTTCCTTGACGTCGATGACGCGCTCACGGTTGGCGCGCTCCTCGTCGGGGGTGGTCGCGGGCAGCGCCTGCAACTGCTGGCGAAGGGAATTGACCTCGGAGCCTTCGCCTTCGATCTTGCCCTTCTGGGGCTCATACTTCTTTTGCAGATCAGCCAGCGCCCGCTGGCCTTCATTGGTGGCGACGACGGCCTGCTGAAAGGCGATGATGGCGATCTTCGCCGGCACAGCCTGCGGAGCGACAGGAGCAGGGGCCGTAGCTGGGGCGGCCGGTGCGGCCGTTTGCGCGAAGAGACCCGGGGTGACGATAGCCGCAGTCAGGGCCAAGGCTAGGGGCAGGGAACGGTTCATGCGTTGTGTCGAACTCCTTACGACGTTCAAAAGGGGGTGGGAGAATGAGGTCATGCCGCAAGGCGCGAAGCCGACTACTTCCCGTAAACTTCGCTTGCCCACGCACGAGGACGGCGTACTGAGCTGCAAGTAACAGCTCAGGGCAATCCACGCTTGGCGTATCAAATTATACAGAGCGCCGGGGAATCGACGTCAACCCGTTCGTGAGTTTCTGGAGACTGTTCTCCGCAAATCGGGAGTTGCGCCGTCCTGAAATGCAGGATGACTATGCACTTCCGCCCAATCCCTTTGCGTTTTGGAGGGAACGATACACCGTACAGTTTGGTATCGCAGTTGCAGTACAGCAAGGTGCGTGAGTACAGGTGCTCTGTTCTCAGTGCCTGGCCGGAAAGAGACGCCCGCTACAGGGCGCCGTCCGCTGGGGCGGTCTCTCGCGAGAGGGGTCGTACGCAAGGCCAGTGACTGGCTAGGGAAGGTTGGAGGCCGTTCCTCGGGGAGGGGGGATGGCTTCCGACTCCCGTAGGTGTTGATTCCAGGAGTTGAGTTCCAGGAGTTGAGCCCAAAGACTTGTTTGCACAACAACGCTCTTGTCGGTTATGCTAGGTTCGTCAAGGCAGGTCCCGGTGTGGCGTGACGGCATCGAGGGAGATTTGCTCCGGATAAGGTCTCATCTTAGCTGGGAAGGGTTCTTTAGCTAGGTTGATTGAGCCGTGCCCGTTGTTCGCTGCAGGCCGTTTGCTGCGAAGGATTTGTCATAGCGCAGAGTAGGCCAACAGCGCGGGCCGGAGAAGATTGACAGGTGGCGGACGAGAACGGCTGGGCCGTGCGTCTTCTGCAATTTTGCAAGGGTCAAGGACTCAAACAAGAGGCTGCAGGCCATGCGAGCAACGACGAGACTGGCAGCGCAAGCGGCGAGTTCGTTAACGAAGCTGGGCGAGGAACGAGTACACAGGTACTGAACGTCCGGTGAGCGATTGATCGCCTGATGGTCGCTGAACTGGCCCTGCGGAGTGTGACTGCGGGAGTTGCGATTCAGCGCCAGGGCAAGGGGAAGACTAGAACAAATGTCAGAGCAGAATGTGATGGACTTCTCGCCGGAGTATGCGGGCGAGACAGTGCAAGGCGATGGCGGCGGCGACTTCGACGGCGGTTCGGACGATGGCGCACAGGGCGACCAGCCCGCTCCGGGAACAGGCCAAAGCAAGAGCAGCAAACGCCGGCGTCGCAAGCGCAAGAAGCTGGCGTCTACGGGCACCAACGGTGCCGAGCAGGCGACGGAGGGCGAAGCTGGCTCTGCTGAAGGCAGCCCCGGTGTAGCCCCGTATGTTCCGCTCATTCTGGAGGGCGAAAGTCTGTCCCTGGCGGCCGCTTCGGCGCCGCAGCCTGTGGCTCAGGTGCAGCGCCGGGCGCAGAGCAATGGGGCACAGTCGTCCCAGGGCAATGGACAGACAAATTCCTCAAGTTACAGCCAGGCAAACTCACAGAGCCATGGTGGAAGCAACGGCCAAAATGGCGGGCAGGCGAGCGGCCAGGGGGCCGGCCAGGGCAAGCGTTGGAAGAAGAAGTTCCGCGATCGTGAGCGGCGCCCGCAGGGTGACGGCAGTTCCGGCAGCGGTGGGTTCAGCAGCGACCGCGCGGCGACCACGGAACGGGTCTTTGAGCGGCCCCACCGTCGTGAAAGCGGCCGGCCCGACAACTTCGGCAATCTGGTAACGCACCAGCACAAAGCCAAGGCGACCGGGAGCAAAGAGCGCGGCTTCGTGGGTCCTATGGACCACAGCTATCGTGATGTCAGCTCGCAGTTCGGCGATGTGCCGCCCTCCACCATTCAGTTGCGGGGACGGCGCGGCCCCCGGCAACAGGGCGATGGACAGCCTGTCGATCACAATGCGCCTCGCGCGTTGCCCATCGCAGATAATGCGCAGACCCACATCTATCTTTTCGTGGAAGATCTGTTCATCACGGCGAAGGTGCAGGAGACCGCACGCAAACTGGGTGTCAAGGTCGCGTTCATCAAAAATGAAAAGGATGCGATCGCTGAGCTCACTAGTGGCGATGAGCCGAACCGGCCTTCGCTGATCGTGTTCGATCTGAACAACGCCAATGCCAAGCCGTTGACGTTGATTCCCAAGCTGAAGACCAAGTTGAAGAGATCGGCTTCCATCATTGGATTTCTTTCCATGATCCAGGGCGATCTCAAGGCCAAGGCGATGGAGGCCGGTTGCGATACCGTGATGCCAAAAGCGGCGTTTTCGCAGAACCTGCCCAACCTGCTGCGGCGTTACGGTGTGGAAGAAACCGAAGAAGTGAACTTCAACTATTAAGTTGTGGTTTCGAATCAGAAAGGCCTCGCGAAGATGCGAGGCCTTTCTACTGCTCGGCACGACGTGATGCCTTCCGGCGAATCAAATCCCGACCGGATAGGGCTTTTCGTGAAGTTCCTCGCCGGTTGAGCCGCGGCGTTCGAACAGTCCCTGGAAGAGGCTGAGAAAACCGGTGTACCAGTACCCGAGAACAAACAGCAGCAAAAACGGAACCGTGAAGTAGTTCTCGGTGGAAATGGCGTACCAGACCGTGGCTGCGAAGTAGCAGCCGATAGCGACCTCAATCCAAGGAATAATGCCCAGGCGCTTGCGATATTTCTTGGCGTTAGAGCGCTCACCTTTATTTTCCACACGGTATTTGGGGGTACGCGCAAAGGCGCTCTTGATGCCGAACAGCGCCTCCAGCACCGCCTTGGTATTGGTGATGGCAAGTCCGGTTCCCATGGCCATCAGAAATGGAAGATAGATCACGGTCTTCCACCAGCTGCGCGGAAACAGCTCCTTCTGGCTCACCATGTAGAACGTCGAAACGGAGGCGGTGGAGGCCAAGAATAGCGGCAGATCGATCAGCAGCATCTGTAGCGGACCCTGCCAGGAGCGGATGATCATGGCAGGCATCAGCAGGGTGCTCAGGACAATCATCAATGGGTAGCTGATGTTTGCCGTGAGATGGTACCAGGCCTCCAGCTTGACGTGAAAGGGCGCATCCGACTTGAACACAAGCGGCAGAATCTTTTTTCCGGTCTGGATCAGGCCCTTGGCCCAGCGCGCTTGCTGGGTCTTAAAAGCAGTCATCTCAATCGGCAGCTCGGCCGGACATTCGACGTCCTGCAGATACTTGAACGTCCAGCCCTTCAGCTGAGCACGATAGCTCAGATCGGTATCTTCGGTGAGGGTGTCGTGTTGCCAACCGCCGGCCTCTTCAATCGCACACCGGCGCCACATGCCGGCCGTACCGTTGAAGTTGAAGAACACACCAGCGCGTGAACGACCGCCGTGCTCCAAGACAAAATGCCCGTCCAGCAGGATCGCTTCAACCTGTGTAAGAAAACTGTAGTTACGGTTCAGGTGTGTCCAGCGCGTCTGCACCATGCCGATACCTGGTTCAGCGAAATGATGCACCACCTTCATCAACCAATCCGGCGCGGGCACGAAGTCTGCGTCAAAGATCGCGACAAACTCCCCTTTCGCGGTCTGCAGACCGGCCTCTAGCGCGCCGGCCTTGTAGCCGTGCCGATTGGCGCGATGAAGATAGTGAATGGGTTGCGGTGCGAGGTTGCGCAGACCCGCTGCATAGCGTGCCACCACTTCGGCAGCGACCTCCTGCGTCTCATCGGTGGAGTCATCCAGCAGCTGAATCTCGAAGCGGTCGCGCGGGTACTCGATCCGGCAACAGGCGTCGATGAGCCGATCGACCACAAACTGCTCGTTGTAGATGGGCAGCTGAATGGTGACAAAGGGCAGCTCCCCTTCAGGGAAGCGGGACGGCGGGGCATCCGAGCGAGACTGCTTGCGCCGGTTGCGAAAGTACAGCCACACCAGCTGATAGCGATGGATCCCATAGAACGCCAGGATGATCATCACAATGAAGTAGGGAACCAACAGGCTGATGTCGAAGCCGTTCCAGCGGTACGCGCCGCGGAAGGTGTGATCGGCATAGTGCGTCTTCCAATAATGGCTGAGCCCGTGCGTTGCGACGTACACGGCGAGCGCGTTGAGCTGGCTGAGCAGGGAAGCATCTCCAGGTCCGAGAGCGAACCAGACACCATTCTAAGACTGAAGCCGGCCAAAGCACCGGGCATGAGCCTTTGCGGGCTCCTGACGACAAGCGCTACCGTCCGGAGAAGGCGCTCGGTGGCTAAATCCGTCGCCGTTCAGAAGCTGGCAGACGCTTCACAGAAGGGGTGCCACGGAAAAGCTCGTCCGCTCCGAGTGGCTCAGGCTATAATTCTGACAACACCGCAGGAGAGTTGGCCGAGAGGCTGAAGGCGGCGGTTTGCTAAACCGTTATAGGACCAAAAGTTCTATCGGGGGTTCGAATCCCCCACTCTCCGCCATTTTCTTTAGAGAACCCCGTAATCGCGGGGCTTTTTGCATTTTGAAATGAGCGTGCTACCCGATTTGCAACACATACTCAGGGTTCGGCAGTTTGCGTGGGTATTTCCCCATACGGAAAATTCATGCGCGATCAAGTTCAGCTCTACATCCGTGTCCGCCTTGCGGACGGTTCCCACCCAAGCCTGAGGGCCGCCTACGCCCGGAACGGCAGACTCAAGGCTGGCTTCGGCATGCAGAATGGCCGTGCCGTCGAGTTTCCGGATTGCACCTACCACCTTCGTTACCGGGAGAGTGGTAAGCGCAAGTGGGAGTCTGTCGGGACCGACGAATCCTGGCGCTCGTAAGATAGCGGGGCGGCAGACGCTTCTCGAAGGGTCGGCATCTTCTATCCCAGTTGCACCCGACCTTGACGCAGTGAAGGCCCCTGCGAGTGAATTCCTAGCTACGGCGGCAGCGCCGGAAGACAAGGCAGCCTCGGGTAAGCGGCGCTTGACCGATTGCACTGTCCGGTATGTGACGGAGGTGCGGCCCACAAATCGTTGAAGACCACGGCGGCCTACCGCTACGCGGTCTGGTCGTTTCTGGGCTTCGTCGGCTTCGACTTGAATGTTGGACCGCACACACCGCATCGGCGTATTGAATGGATCGACGACATCCGGCGAGAGGACATCTTGGGGTGGGTGGAGGAACTGAAGGCCAAAGGTGATTCCCCGTATGGTCAGGAACCGCGTCGATCACTTCCATTTTTTTTTGCATCACTGGAAGGTCGGCTCGATCGTCACGGGGAGCGACCTGCCCAAGTTCACCAAAACAAAGGTGCGGGCCTACAATCCGCAGGAAATGGCGAAGCTGTACGAAGACGCCACGCTGGATGAAGCGGACCTGCTCATTTTCCTACTCTGCACGAGTGCCCGAGAACAGGAAGCGCAGTTCGTATGCTGGCCGGACGTCGACCTGATCCGGAAGGCCTGCACGGTTACGGAGCCTCTCGACTTGGGGTACAAGCCGAAGGACAAGAAGGACGGTACCCTCCCGATTCCAGACCTTCTTGTTGACCACCTGCTCGCCCGGCGCAAACGCTATCCGCGCACTCGGTTGATCTTCGCCGGGAACGACGGCAACCCGAATGGGCATGCGCTGCGCCTTATTAAACGCTTGGCGCTACGAGCCCGGGTCAACTGCGGACTGTGCGTCAACAAGAAAGGCTTGTCGTGTGCGAATTACCCGGTGCGCCGTTACGTGCTGCTACGTTTGCCAGCACCTTGCACCACAACGGGATGCCTGCTCAAACAATCCAGCGTTACCTGCAGCACTGCGGTTTCAACGATGCTGGCCTATCTCGCGGGCCAATCCGATGACTAGGTACGTGCGACTAGCAACTCGACCTTCCGCGGCTTCGCAAACCGGCGGCATGACGAAGCGAGGGCTCACCTTAGGTGGGCCCTCCTTAGGCGCTTACAGTCCGTATCGCCTCTCATAATCAGTTCACTTTTGTTCTAGAGAGGCTGGCTGGCAAACCTTGGAGGGGTGTATTGGCGATCACGAGAGGTCCGCAGGACGAGGAGTGACGTCCGTTGGTAGAGCTCACGAGAATTTCAAAAGAACTGTGAGAGGTATGCTGGCGATGATAGTGAGATACAGTGACAGAAGATAGTCCGTAAGTCGTTGTTTTGTTGAATTTCAGAAATACCTTAAGTCTTTAGAGGCTTTAAAGGTGTTGTTTTTCTTAGAGGGTTCAATAATTGACGGGAGCCAAAGACTTTGCGTGAAGTTCGTAGGCAGCATGGACCACGGCAGTCCAAGGAGAAACGACTTCCCGGCGATGAACCTCCTCCAAGGTCTGCTGCAAGGAGGAGGGCAGAGCGTAGCGCCGACACAGGGTTGAGAGCACGCCGCAGCGATCCCGTGTGGTTTCCTCTGGGATGTTTCGGCCGAGTTGCTCCGGCAGGCTGCCAATCCCGTGCAGCAAGCCGACTAAGTAGGCTTCTTCCGCGGGAAGTCCGATGGTTTCGGCAATCGTGCGGCACAGCCGGCCCATGGCGGCTGCCTGGGCCGCAAAGGCGAGTGCGGTCGCCGTCTGGGTATCACGTGCCGGCGGTTGCTGGCAGAAAGCCTGCAAGAGATCCTGTTTTCCCAGAGTGATAACAAGATCTTGCAGCCGCAGTGGATCGGCCGGCGCGGAAACGAGGGGTGCTCCGGCAAGACCAGCTGCCAAGGCAAACAGCCGCAGCACCGCCACGGGATCTTCCCGGAAGACGACCGTAAGCTCCCGGAGACTGGAAGGGTCAGCGAGCAAGACCAGCTCCAGGCGAAGCTGGGTGGAAGGCAAAACGGGAAGATCGTCCCAGTCGCTTGGCTGTTGCGCTGGCGATTTTCCGGCGGACGCCGCCCAACGCAGGAGTTGCCAGGCCGGCGCCACCACGTCTTTCGTCGCCACGGTCATGCACGGCCCATAGCGGCGAGGCGCGCGGCGGAATGCTCCACCACCTCCAGCACGCGCATGCCGTAGTTGCCGTCCACGATGACCACTTCGCCCCGGGCAATGATTCGTTCGCCCAGCATCAGGTGCACGGGCTCGTCCACCTGCTGATCGAGCTCCAGCAGCGATCCGGTATTTAGCTCCAAGAGTTCGCGCAGCGTGAGCTGCCGCTGTCCGAAGCGCAGCGTCACGGTCAGCGGCACGTCGATCACGCGGTTGATGGGGGTTTGCTGTTCCGCGCCTGCCTGTGCGAGGGATGTAATTTCAGCATTCTGAGGTGGCATTTCGCTTGGTGTCTCTGTAAGCACCGCGCCATCGTCGCGCTTTGCGGCCGTCTCTTCGGCAATGAGGGTATCCGCCGCTGGAGGTGGAGAAATATGGTCTGGCTGCATCAATTAACCTCGGCTTTCATGAAGGGGTTGGCAGGAACGGCCCAGCTGCGCCGTTTTGTGCATCGCACGGCGCACCGGCGTCATTTCAAACAGGGGGTGCGACCCCACACCGAGGCGCACCGGCACGCCCAGCGGAGTACGCAGATTCAACACGGTTCCGGGAAGCATGCCCAACAACTCGCCCACGGTGATTTTTCCGCCCTGCAGCTCGGCGGAAAGCGTCATGCGGCAGTCCATCAGCCGTTCGCGCAACCGCTCCGTGCCGGCCGCATCGCCCACCAGCCTGCGCGCGGTTTCCGGCATGCTGGAACGCAACAGCGCATTGCAAAAAGCCATGGGCAGCATAAGGTGCATCCCTGCCGTGGTTTCACCCAGGGTCAGATCGAAGCGTAGGTCGATGACGCGCTCCTCTACGGCAAAGATCTGGTTGGCCATGGCCGGCTTCAGCGACCCAGCCGGCATGACGGAAACGCTGCAGCTCTTCCAGGCTCGCTCCAGCTGCGCCCCGATCAGCTCCAGCACGCTGCGAATCAGCTCTTCGTCAATATCGGTAAGTTCGCGGGAGTGCTCAATAGTTTCGCCGGAGCCGCCCAGCAGCACATCCAGCAGCGGAAACAGCATCGGGGTTTCCAGCTTGGCCAGCACCCGGCCGCCGATCGGCATTAGCGTGAAGGGAACAAGGTAGCCGCCCGCCAGCGTTGCCATCAGCTCGCGCGAGGAAATCTGCTCCACCCCGGCCAGCTTTACCCCGAGTGGGGAACCCAGAAACAGATCCAGCGAGTGCGCTATGTTGCGCGAGAAGGTGTCGTGCATCGTGCGCAGGTGGCGGATGCTGTCGTTCGACAGCCGCCCCGCAGAACGAAAGTTACAAGGCAGAATCACGGGCTCGGCTGCCGTAAGCGGTGCGACGGATGGGGCTTCAGTGGGGCTATTCAAGTGCAGGACTCCAGAAAGTTAAGTCAACAGAGGAAAGGCAATCAGCGCACCACGCCCAGCGTGCGTACCGGGGTGATCGGCGGAATTTCAGTGGGTGAGATCACGACGATCTTGGGCAGGATCGGCTCCAGCAGACGCCGCAAGTAAAATCGTCCGGGTGAAGAACACAGCAGCACCGGCGGTGCGCCGCCGACGTCTTCGCCGAAGTTGGCGCGCAGGCTGTCCAGCACGCGCCGCCCCACGGACACCTGCAGCGCGCTGCTGGAAACCTGCCCTGGTAGCAGATTCGCGGCGCGGGCACATTCCTCCTCGATCGTGTTGTCGAGCGTCATGACCTTCAACTCGCCACCATCCAGCAACGGCAGAATCAGCGCACGGCCCAGCGATTGCCGGGCTGCTTCCACCAGCGCCACGGGATGCTTGTTGGTCCCCGCGGCTTCAACCAGGCTTTCCAGGATGGAGCCGAGGTCGCGTATCGACACGCCTTCGCGCAACAGCTGTTGCAAAACTTTTTGCAGCTCACCCAAGGTCAGCAGCTTGGGGATGAGTTCCTCGACCAGCTTGGGGTGCGAGTCGTTCAGGCGATCCACGAGGCGCTTGGTTTCGCTGCGCGACAGCAGCTCGTGGGCATGCTGCTTGATTAGCTCGGCCAGGTGCGCCACCAGTACGGAGATGGGTTCCACCACCGTGCAGCCGCGTGCGATGGCCTGTGCCTGCAGCTCCGGGGCGATCCATTTGGCGTTGACGTTGAAGGCTGGTTCGCGCGTCTCCAGCCCGGGCAGATCGATGGGTCCGGGGCTGGCGCTGACCGCCAGCATCTGTCCGCGCCGCAACTCCCAGCGGGCGACCTCCACGCCGCGCAGTTGCACGACGTATTGCCCTTCGCGCAGCCCCGCATTGTCCGTGATGTGAATTGAGGGCACCATAAAGCCCAGTTGCGTCGCCAGCTTTTTACGCAAAGCACGAATGCGCGGCAGAAGTTGGCCACCCTGCTTCTCGTCCACCATGCTGACCAGCCCGGTGCCGACCTCCAGGGTCAACTCGTCAAGCCTTAACGCCGCATCGATCGCTTCAGCTGCCGAGGGCAGCGTTTTCGCATCGGCAGCAGGTTTGCCGTCCTTGGCTTCAAGCGCTTGCGCATTGATTGTCTTTCCGAGGCGATGGGCGCCGTACATCAGCCCACCGCCAAGCAGAAAAAACGCGAGCTTGGGAAGGCCCGGAATGAGGCCGAACGCGCACAGTACGCCACCCGCGATCCAAAGCAGCATCGGCTGCCGAATCAGCTGTGCCTGCATGTCGACGCCCAACGTTTTCTTGCTGGCTGAACGCGTGACCACGATGCCGCCCGCCACAGAGACCAGCAGCGACGGCAGGATCGACACCAGGCCGTCGCCCACCGTGAGGATGGTGTAGGTCTTCAGCGCTTCTTCCAGCGGTACACCTTGTTGCAGCACGCCGATCAGCAGGCCGGCAATGATGTTGATCGCCAAAATCAGAATCGTTGCCATGGAATCTCGCTGGCTGAACCGCGCTGCGCCATCCATGGCACCGCAAAACTCAGCTTCTTGCGCGATGGCTTCGCGGCGCTCGCGTGCCTTTTCTTCGTTGATCAGACCGGCGTTCAGGTCGGCGTCGATGGCCATCTGCTTGCCCGGCATCGCGTCCAGCGTGAAGCGTGCGGTGACCTCGGCCGTCCTCACTGCACCGTGGCTGATGACGAGAAACTGGATCGCTACCAGCGCCAAAAACAGCACAAAGCCGACGATGTAATTGCCGCCCACAACGAATTGCCCAAAGGCCTCCACCACCGCACCCGCGGCCGAGGGCCCCTCACTGCCGTGCAGCAGGATGCGCCGCGTGGCGGCCAAGTCGAGCGACAGCCGCATCAGCGTCAACAAAAGGATCAAGCTGGGGAAAACGGAAAACTGCACCGGCCGCAGCACCTGGATCGCCGTCAGCAGCACCAGCACGGACGCCGCAATGCTCAGCGTCAGCAACAGATCGAGCACGAAGCTGGGCAACGGCACCAGCATGACGAACAGCATGGTCACGGCGCTTACCGGGACCATCCATTCGCCGGAGCCCTTTAGCAATTTGTTCAGCTGTGCCATGTTCATTACGGAATCACCTGTCCCCCTGCGTTGCGCGCGCGGCGCATGCGCTCCTGTTCGCGCACTTCGGCCTGCGCGCGGAAGACCACGACCAACACCTCGGCCACAGCCTGATACAGCTGTGCGGGAATGGAGTCGCCGACGTCCACGCTCTTGTACAGCGACTGCGCCAGCGGCTTGTTTTCCATCACAGTCACGCCGTTGTCGTAGGCGATCTGCTTGATCTTCTGCGCCAGCAGATCGCGTCCCTTCGCGACCACCTCGGGCGCCGCCATGCCCGTTTCGTAGCGCAGCGCCACAGCATAGTGCGTAGGGTTGGTGACCACCAAGGTCGCCGTCGCCGCGGCTTGCAGGGAGCGCCGTTTGCGCATGGCACGCTGTAGCCGGCGTACCTGCTGTTTGGTGTGCGGGTTGCCGTCAGTTTGCTTGTGCTCCTGCTTTATCTCTTCACGGCTCATCTTCAGCTGGTTTTCGCTGTGCCGCCACACAAAGCCGTAGTCCACGGCCGCCCACACGAGCAGGACCAGCCCGGCCTTCCAGGCCACATTGAACGCGATGGCGGCGACTACGGAACTCAGGGAGCGCACGTCGGTCTGGCTGGAGCGCACCAGTTCGGTCCAGTGGCCGCGCAGAGCGCCGATACCGAGCAACAGAATGGCCCCGAACGGAATGAGGCTCTTGCCGAGGTTGCTGAGGCTGGTGAGTGAAAAGATCTGGCCGAGGCGATTGGATGGACTGAAGCGTTCGAACTTCGGCTGCAGCGCGGCGGGTGCAATGTTCAGCCCGCCCTGCGCCAGCCCCGCGCCTACGCTCAGCAGCAGTGCGACCAGCAGCACCGGCACCGTCCAGCGCAGCACCTCCAGCGCGCTCCAGAACAAAACCGGACCTCCCGGCGAGAAGTTTTCACCTGTCGCACTGCCCAGCAGGCCGCTGTAAAAGCTGCGCCAGTGCGCTGACATATCCGTGCTCATCAGCATGGCGGTGCCAAGCGCGCCGGTGATGCTGAGCAGGTTGGGCAGCTCGCGGGAACGGGCCACCTGGCCCTGTTCCCGAGCTTTTTTGCGCCGTTGCGGTGTGGCTTTTTCGGTTTGATTCGACTCAGGCATGCAAGCTTAGCGGGCCTCCAGCAAGAGGCGATTGGAAAGCTCCATGGAACTCAAAAAGAAGCGCTCCAGCATGCCTGGCCAATACTTCAGCGCGAAGAAAAGCAGGCAAAGTCCAAGAAGGGTTTTCAGCGGCGTCCCCAGCAGCATCAACGGCATCTGCGGTGACGCTTTGCCCAGCAATCCAAGCACGATATCCGCAAGAAAGGTCGCCGAAAGCACGGGCGCGGCTATCTGCACGCCGAGCGTAAACACCTGCCCGCAGGCATACACGGCCGTCATGGTGAACGCGCGCGTGAGGTGCACCGAGCCGGGCGGTAGCAGAACGTAACTGTGGCCCAGGGCGCGCAGCAGCCACAGGTGCACATCGAGCCGCAGAAAGATCAGCATCGTGATCGTCTGGTGAAACAACGCCATCACGGTGGAATCCACCTCGGTCTGCGGGTCCAGGATGTTGATCAGGGAAAATCCCATCTGCGTGCTCAGGACGCCGCCGGCCATCTGCATGGCGTCGAAGACCAGCCGCGTGGCAATGCCCAACCCCGCCCCGATCAGCAATTCGCTGATCACAAAGCCCGGCCAGGAACCGATGTCCTGATGCGCCAACGTGGGGGCAAGCGCGGGAAAGAACAGCAGGCTCACCGCGAGCACCAGTCCCGCTTTTAGCCTCGGCGAAATGACTTCGCTGCCGAAAAATGGCGCAAACAGCAGAAGCCCTGACAGCCGCACGCTGATGGCGAGCAGGGTAGCCATGATTTGGCCCAACGTGAGCCCGCTCACTGCAGCACCGCGTGGAAATCGCCGAGCAGGCTCGTGGTGTAAAGCGCCAGGTGCCGCCACATCCAGGGCATCAGCAAAAACAGCGTGGCCCCGGTAGCCAGCAGGCGCGGCACCGCCGCCAATGTCTGGTCCTGCAGGGAAGTGAGCACCTGCAGGATGCTGATGGTGAAGCTGATCACCAGCACCAGCGCGAGAATGGGTGCGGCCAGCAGCACGACTTCGAGCAACATGCCGCGGCCAAGGTTCACGACCTGATCGACGCCCATTACGCGAAACTCCGCATCAGGGCGCCGATTAGCAGGTGCCAGCCGTCAACCATCAGGAACAGCAGCAGCTTCAGCGGCGTGGAAATAACCACCGGCGGCAGCTGCATCATGCCCACGGCGTTGGTGATGGAGGCGACCACCATATCCACCACGAGAAAAGGAAGAAACAGCACGGCGCCAATCTGAAATCCGGATTTCAGCTCGGAAACAATGTAGGCCGGCAGCAGAACGCGCATGGAAAGATCATGGATGTCGTGCGGGCGAGGCTCATGGGCTATCTCCAAAAACAACGCCGCATCCTTTTCTCGCACAAAGTGCACCATAAAGTTACGCAGCGGATCTTCGGCCCGCGCAATGGCCTCAAACGGCGTGATGGTTCCCCCCTGCAGGGGTTGAATCGACTGCGTATAGATCTGCTTGCCCACCGGCTGCATGATGAAGAAGGTGAGGATCAGCGTGAGGCCGATCAGCGTCTGGTTGGAGGGCGTGGTCTGCAGCCCGAGCGCCTGGCGCAGGAAATGAAACACCACCAGCAACCGCGCAAAAGGCGTGACGCAGATCAGCAGCGACGGAATCAGCGTGAGCCCTGTGAGCAGCAGCACCACGGCCCAGGGTGCGGAACTCGAACCAAGCCCGGAGACCCGCACCTCCCCGGGTGTGACGGCGATGCCCATCGGCGTGCTTGTCAGCGGACCCGGCGGCAAGGCGGCGGTGCGCTGCCGGGCTGGCCGAGCCGCAGGAACACCGTTCGCCGGAGGTGCCAGCGGCAGGGCGGATGTGCCAATCGTCCGCTGCCCTACGGAGGCCGGCAGGGGACCGGGCATCGGCGGAACGGCGCTGACGGGGCCGGTCTGGCGTAGAACCGAGGGCGCCATGGGCGGTAGCTGACTGGTGCTTTGCGCCGCGGCCGGGGTGCCATCAAGCGGCGCGCCCGGCGTCTGCGCCATGACGCGGGAGGTTCCCGGCAGGGCTGCCAGCAGCAGAACGACGGGAAGCAGGTAGTGAACCATAACGGGCTTCATCGCACCTCATCCCGCTCAAGCGATTGGCGCAGCACGCCTGCAAACCCTGCCGGCTCCTGCTCTTGTTCTGGTGCCTTGCTGGGCGATAGGTGAGCAAGCAGGGCGATGCTTGCCCCGCTGCTGCCGATCAGCAGCGATCTGCCGTCGACCTCCAGAAGGTAAACAGATCGCTTGTCCCCCAACGAGACCGTTTCGCTCACCCGAAGCCGGCGAGGCCTCTTTCGCAGCGCGGGCAGCGCCTGGTTCTGCTGTAGGTAGTTCCACGTCGATTCGGTCAGACCGCGCAGCGCCAGAAACAGGGTCGCGGGCCAGAAAGCAGGCGCCGTCGGCAGCATTGCGGTCATGCCAGCAGGGCTGGTCTCAGAGCGGGAACACCCGGCGTTTATGCCCGGGGAGGCGGCGGAAGCAGCGCTCATGCCATCCCCGTCAAACGTACGGCCAGCCGGTTGCCCACCACGTCCACTTCAACCATGCCGACCAACTGGCCATTCGCCGTGAGCGCAAGATCCTCGTTCTGCTGGGAGGCGGTAGTGACGATGCTGCCGGGATGAAGTTCCAGCAGGGTACCGACGTTGAAGTCGACCGTCGGCATCTCCAGCACCAGGGTGCAGGGCAGCTCATACACGCGAGCCAGGGGATCCGGAGCGTCCTGCTTCAGGCCAGGGGGCAACAGAATCGGCGTGGTGCTGGCGCCGGCTGAGGTCATGCGATGGTCTCCTCTTGAGCTGCCGCGTACCCCAGGGCACGCAGCAGCTTTACACGGAGGAGTGTGGCAATCCAGCAGCCAAAACGGGCCCTTGTACCTCCTTCGTGGCAGGGGCAACGCCATCGGCAGCCCTGTATCGGCCTCCCTCGGCTTTAGGATCTGCCGTAGAGCATCTTTTACGGGGAAAGCGAGTTTGATCTAGGGCACAGGATGAGAACTTGATGAGAATGGGTGAGCCGGCGCCTCGCCGTCCCACCCTGCTTTACAACTCAGCGCTAGTTGCTCTTCATGGAAATGGTGTCCTGCTCGATCTGGTCCAGGGTCGTGATGGCTTTGGCGTTCGCTTCGTAGGAGCGCTGGGCCACGATGAGGTCGGACAGCTGCGTCGCGACATCCACGTTGCTCTGTTCCACGCTGGAGCCGATGATCGTGCCGCGGCCGCCGGTGCCTGCTGTTCCCACTACAGCCTGGCCGGAGGACGCGGTGAGCTGGTATTGGTTGTTGCCCTGCAACTGCAGGCCTTCCGGATTGGCGAAGTTCGCCACGGCAACCCGTCCTACCGCATGCGTTGCGCCATTACTGAAGGTCCCCTGCACGGTTCCATCGGCCAGCACGGAATAGCCGGAGAGGGTTCCCGCCGCGTAGCCGTTCTGGGTTTGCGCGCTGCTGGTGCTGGTGCTCGCTGTTTGTGTGATCAGGGAGCTGCTGCTGGTGGAAAGCTCCCAGGTGGGGCCCATGCTCGCCGCCCCATCGGTAAACGGGCCTACAGAGGTCAGCTGCAGTTTGCCGGTCGGCGTGGAAAGTGCACCTGAGCTGTCAAAGGTCAGCGTGCCCGAACCGAGCGAGGTGGAGCTGCCGGTTCCGTTCTGGATGTCGCTGGAAGGAACGGAAACGTTGTAGCTCCAGGTATCGGCACCGGTCTTGGTGTAGTTGATGCTCAGCAGATGGGATCCACCCAGGGAGTCATAGACCGCCAGCGGTGTAGGCGAGTAGCTATCACCAATCGCGGCAGAAGCGTTAAGGTTGGTGGTCATCGAGAAACTGCTGGTGGCCGCCGCCGTGCTGGAGCCACCGCCCACATTGATCGCCTGCAGGCTGGCATTGGTGTTGACGACGCCTCCCGTGGCGGGAAAGCCCATCACCAGTTCGCCGCCGGGCGTTACCAGCTGTCCGCTGGTGTTTGTGGTGAAGTCGCCCGACCGGGTATACGACAGCCCTCCATTGGCATCGCTGGTCACGAAGTACCCGGAACCATCGAGGGCCATATTGGAGCTGACGCCTGTTGAAGACACATTGCCGTTCGTCAGGTTGATGGACGTGCCTTCCACCTTGACGCCGAAACCGGTCTGGATGGGATTATTGTTTCCGCTCGTTCCGAGATTTTGGTAGAAGACGTCTGAAAAGACGGTGCTTTGGGACTTGTAGCCGTCCGTATTGATGTTGGCGAGGTTGTTGGAGATCGTAGCCAGGGCCGAAGAGCTGGCGTTCAGGCCGGAAAGCGGTGTGGAAAAGATCGACATGGAATAGCTCCGAAGTTGAGTGGTGTTGCTAGTGAGTTGTGGTGCCTGTACCGGTAGCAGCGGTGCTGGTGCCGGGGAACTGAGTTGTCAGCAACTGGTTAATGCTGGCCAGCTGATCCAACTGGTTGAGTGAGATCATCTGACCCACCATCTGCGTGCTGTCCATGGGGGCAGTGGGATCCTGGTTCTGCAGCTCCTGCGTCAGCAGCGTCAGAAAGGTCGACCCTAGCGATGTGAGGCTGGTCTGCGATGACCCACTGGCCGAAGAAGACGCAGACGATGTGCCGGATGTCGTCGAGCCGGTCGTGGCATCGTTCGCCTTGGGTTTGCTGCTCGTAAGGCTGCTCAGCAGCGAGCTGGCACCTGCGGCAATCGGGTTCAGGATCGAGGGGGACGTCATGGCTTTCTCCTTACAGTGTGGGTTGCGTACGAATGGGGTTGAACTGCGAACGATCTAGATGCGTATGTCGAGCCGACCGCCCGATCCGCTGCCAGAAGGCACGGGCGTGGACAAAAACAGGCCCGCGACATCTGAAGATAGTGTGGGGGGAGCGTGCGGCAGGAACGGCAATGTGCGGCGTTCGGAGGAGGTGTTACCCCCTTGGCCGCCCGCGTTGCCACCGCTTGAGCCGGTTTCCGTGCTCACCGAAACGGACGCCCGGGAACTCCCATCGCTGGCGAGTTTCTGTTCCATGGCTGGCACATGGGCGGAAAGGGCGGACCCGAGAGCGGAGCCAAGATCCGTGTTTTCCAGGCTGATCTGCGCCGCGATGCCTTCGCGGCCATAGGTGGCATGCACAGATACGCGGCCAAATTCGGCAGCGTTGATGTGTACCTGCATCGCAGAGCGCTGCAGAGTTTGCATTAGTTGCACGCCGGAAAGGATGGAACCCATTGCCTCCGCAGACTCGGACTCTTGCGTCGCAGAACCGCTCCCGTGACTGACGGCGGCGGTTGCCGCGGTGCTGTTGGTAAAGGCAGAAGCCCCGGTCTGGCCCTCGACACCGGAACCCGCGAACGCGGCGGTTGCAGCGGAGGAAGGCATCGTGGGTGAAGGCTGGAGATGTCCGTGAAAGGTCGCGGCGGTTTCAGCGCCACCGGCCGGGGGTTTCGCCCTGGTGATCGCTGAGTCAGTCAGGTTTTCGCTGCCGGGGGTGTCGGCAGAGGACTGGCCTGTCTCGGTTCCAATGGTCCATGAAGGCGAAATCGAACCCGCTTGCGAGGAGGAAAGCGCGTCGGAACTTTCTAGAAAGCTTTTTCCTGACGGTGTCTGCAGAAGGCCTGCAACGGGCTGCCCATCCATGCCGTTAGAGCTCTGATCTTTGCCCAGGGAGAGTGGTACTTGGCCGTTGCTGGAAGAGGCGGTTGCGGTTGTAAAAGCGGTCGCCGGCACATCCTTCGCGGGAGCTGTTCCCGGTGAGTTTTGGGGCATCGCGAGCACCTTTGCGGCGTTCGGCTTCCCAGCTTGCAAGCGAGAGCCGGAAGCGGCGGAGTCCTTCGCGGCAACCTTACCTACATCGTTGATCTGGCCACTCTCAGCGTGGCGACCGGCCGTAATTGTGGCTGTTAGAGAGCTTGCCGAAATGGTTGCCGCGCCCGCAACGTCTGTCATCGACGCTTGGCTCGTCGATGCGACAGCAGGAAGCGTCGAGGAGCGATCGCCCTCCCGGGTCTGTGCAGGAACGCCAGTTTTGCCGGGAAGATCTGCCGCAAGCTCCTGCATAGCGCCTGACAGGGGATCCGCCCCGGAAAAGGCGAGGGCGTCGGCGTTCTCGGCGGAGATAGAGAGAGGTGCCTGCACAGGCGCGGCGTCCGGACTTGCTGTCTCGCTGGCGAAGGTTTGCGTTGCCGGCACGGGAAGCAGGCTGGCCTGTGGCGTTGCGGGATCATTGCCCCAGCCCAAGGATGTGCAGCCGGCAAAGTTCCAGGGGGTTGCGGCAAGACAGGGAAGCACGGCACCCGTTTCCGCAGCCGCAGCCGCTCCTGTTCCAGGGCTGGCTTTATGAGCTTTTGAGTCTGGCTTACTGGCGCCCAAGCCGTTCGTGTTCTGCTTGTCTGCCAGACTCGCCCTGGCGCTCCCACGTGTCTTGGGCACATCGTCTCCCGCTGCGCCGAGAACCTGTTGCAGGCTAGTACCGAAGGAAGGCGTCATCGTGGACGAAGCCGCGGGCATGCGAGCCGTGCCACTTGCACCTTCCATCGTTTTTGCCGTGTCCACACGCACAATCCCTTCTATGGCAATCGGCTTGCCAAACTCGCGTAATGGGAGGCTGCACAAAACTCCTTCAAACTCGTGAATTCTGCTGCGACTCCGCCACCTGATCGGCTGACTCGGCAAATTCTGCCTATTGCCGCCCGGCAAGGCTTTCCTAGTTGCCGAGTAAATGCCTGAACCAGCATCAGCGCGACCATCTTCCCAGAAAAAGATCTTCCAGGCGGCGCTGCTCCCGGCGTTGTTCGGCCGTGTTCCAGGAGGCCTGCTGGTCCAGCTTGAGTTCGGCGAGAGTTTCGCGGGCGCGGCGCGCGGCAAGATAGGCCGATTGCTGCTCCAGGCTACGTTTCCCCAAATCCGCAAGCTGCGCTTCGAGTTGCTTTTCCGCATCGCGCAGGGCAGCAAGTCGCGCATAGCTGCCCTGCTGCGTCGCTCCGGTCCCTGCAGAGCCCTTTTCCCGAGCGCGGTCCTCCGTCCATTGGCGCATCTGGTGGCGAACCCGGCCCAGGGTCGTTTCAACCTGCTGCCGGTGAGCGGCCAAGGTGGCCAAGGCCCGCTCTTCGGCGTCCTCCTTGTGTTTGCGGAGCCGCAGAACCGCTTCGAGAGAAAAGGCGTGGGGCATGGGGAAAAGACTCAGGAAGGCAAGCTAAGCAGCAGTTGCTCCACCTGCTGAAAGCTGCAGGGTTCCGCCGCACCCTGCCGTAAAAAGGCGTTCAGGGCGGGAAGGTGGTCGACGGCGCGATCCAGTAAAGCGTCGGTGCCGCGCGTGTAAGCGCCGATGCGGATCAGATCCTCTGAGCGTGCGAAAGCGGCAAGCAGTGCACGCAGCGCACGGGCTTTGTCCAGGTGCGCCGGTGTGGTGATGGCCGGCATCAGGCGGCTCAGGCTGTCCAGAACGGCGACCGGCGGATAATGCCCGCGTGCGGCCAGGGTACGGTCCAGGATGATGTGCCCGTCCAGCAGAGAGCGCACGGTGTCGACCACGGGGTCCTGTTGGTCGTCGCCTTCCATCAGCACGGTATAGAAGGCGGTGATGCTGCCCGTGCGAAAGCGCCCGGCGCGCTCCACCAGACACGCCAATTTGTTGAGCACGGAAGGCGTGTAGCCCTTGGCGGTGGGCGGTTCACCGGCGGCAAGACCGATCTCCCGCTGTGCCATGGCGAAACGGGTCAGGGAATCGACCACCAGCAGGACGTCCTTGCCTTCGGCGGCGAACCCTTCGGCGATGGCCGTGGCCGCCATGGGGGCGCGGAGTCGCCGCAGCGGAGACTCGTTAGAGGTGGACACTACCAACACGGCGCGCGCGAGGCCTTCGGGACCCAGTACTTCGAGAAACTCGCCCACTTCGCGCCCGCGCTCACCCACCAGGGCCATCACCACGACGTCAGCGGCCGTTCCGCGCACCATGGAACCCAGCAGCGTGCTTTTACCGACGCCGCTGCCGCCAAAGATGCCCAACCGCTGCCCGCGGCCGCAGGGAACAAAGGCATCCAGTGCACGTACGCCGGAGCCGAGCGGTTCGCGGATAGGCACGCGCATCATGGGCGAGGGCGCCGGGGCATCTACGGGACGGCTCTGCAGGGCGACGCAGGACCCGAGGCCATCCAGTGGCTCGCCCGTTGCCGAAAGCACACGGCCCAGCAGACCCGGGCCGACCTTTACCGAGGGACGTCGGCCCGCGGCGACGACAGGATCGCCGAAGCGCACTCCCGTTGGCGTTTCGGTCATCATGGAAAGGATGGTGCGGCCGCGAAACCCTATGATCTCTCCCCGGTACACGTCGCCGGTGGAGGCCTGGAGTTCGCACTCTTCGCCGACCGTGCCGGCCGGGCCCTCCGACTCGAGCAGGTTGCCGGTAAGCTCCAGCACTCGGCCCTGCCAACGCACGAGATTCCGTTCGGCCAGCTGTCCATGAAGATGCGGAAAAATGGTCTGAATCTTAGCACCTGTCTCCGGTACCCGGGATGTTGTTCTCGTCTGAGCTAGACGTTGCCGGCCGCAGCTTCAACAGATCGAGCATGCCCTGCTCGATTTCTTTGAACTGCAAGTCCAGGCCGAAATGCCCGGTGCCAAGATCGGTTTCCACCGTGCAAGCGCCGGAGGCCAGGGACGGGTCCGGCACCAGATCGCACCGGTACGTTGCCCCCGCAAATGTTTTCTGCTGCTGCCAGTGGGCGAGTTCCGCCGCCGGAACCCGCAATTTGACGTCGGAACCCGCGCCCATGCGGTCCAGCGCTATGCGAACCAGCGCCGCGAGCAGATCCGGGTCGAGCGCGGCTTCACGATCAAGGATTTTCCGGGCAATCGCCAACGCCAGATGCACCACCTCGGTCTCAACGTCGCGGAAATACCGTGCACGTTCGGCGGTAAAGGCCTGCAGCGTGCCTTGCAGCTGCTCCCGCCGGCGCTCTTCCTGCTGCTCGGCTGCCGCGGCCCAACGCTGTTCCGCCTCCTGCAAAGCGTACTGCACGCGCGCGGCCACCTGCTCCTCGGTGAAGGCCGGGGGCGCGATTGACGGGCCTGCGGCTAGGGGCGTCTCCGCGGGCGTGAGCGAAGGCACCACGACAAGGGCTGTTTCACGGTACTCCCACAGTTGCAGCGAAGCGCTAGACAAAGGCATCTCCTTCATCGCTGCGCAGCGACATCTTGCCTTCTTCTTCGAGGCGACGCGCCAAAGACACCATTTCGCCGTGAGCCTTGGCGACATCCTTGCCGCGTACCGGGCCCAGGGCATCCATGTCCTCCTTCAGCATCTCCACGGCACGCGAGGACATCAGCTTGAAGAAGCGATCCCGCAGGTCGGGCTGAGTGCCCTTGAGGGCGATAGAAAGCACCTTGCGATCTACGGCGCCAGAAAGTTCGCGTAGCTGAGCGTCATCAAGGCGCGCAAAGTCTTCAAAGGTGAACATCAGTTCCCGAATGCTGCCCGCGAGCTTGGCATCTTTCTGCTCAATGCTTTCCAGGATTTCGCGTGAAGTTTCTCCGTCGACGCTGTTCATCAGAGCGGCCACATTTTGAAAACCCGAGTAGGTCCGCTTGTTGATTTCACCCGCAGAACGCATGCGCCGATGAACCGCGGTCGAGATGCGCTCCGCGATCGCAGGGGAAAACTGCCGCAGGTTGGCCAGGCGCCGCACCGATTCGGCCCGGGTGATACGTGGAAGGTGAGCCAGCAGAAGAGCTGCCTGCTTGGGGTCGAGCTGTCCCAGCACCAGGGCGACCGTCTGCGGATGCTCGCCCTCCAGCAGCCGCGCCAGCTGTTTTGGCTCGGCTTTTTGCAGTGACTCGGCGCGGCCCGCGCTCAATTCTTCCACGCGGACCATCTGATGCTGCAGTGTTTTTGCGCCGCTTTCTCCGAAAGCCTTTACCAAAAGTCGGTTGGCCGTCAGGTGGCCCCCCTCGGCAAAGGTGGCGCGAGCACCGGCCATTCGTTCGAACTCCCGGATGACCCCGGCAGATACTTGGGCAGGCACTACGCCCAGCGTAGAGATCTCCCGCATGATGCGCTGCAATACCTCTTCCGGCAGGGTACGCATCAGCGTTGCGGCAGCATCTTCCCCGAGCACGGTAAGCAGAATCGCGGCTTTGCGTATGCCGGGCATTGGCACGTCTACGCTGGATTCGCTCATGCGGTGTCCTCACGCAGCCAGGACTGCAGGGTTCGCGTCATGGCGGCCGGTTCTGCTTGTATCAGCTCGGTGAGTTTGCGCTTGGTGGCGACCACCTCGGGCTCCCCTTCCGCTCCCGGCAGGGCTGCAGCGGTTCGCCCGCTCAGCTCGGCGGTCACGGCAGTGGAGGCGGGCAGCGCCGATTGCGGCTCCGCCATTTTTAGCTCCTTCATGGTGGCCATCATTTGCTTCTGAACGGGGCGGAACATCAGCGCCCACACCAGCACAAAAAGCAATAGCAAGGCGGCATAGCGAAGCGGCGTGGCATAGTCCGTCATGCCATTGCGAACCTTGTCCGCAAGGCTGGGCGGCAGATCCATGCTGGCATCGCTGGTAAAGCTCATGTTCTGTACCGTAACCGCGTCGCCCCGCTGCGGATCGATCCCCAGCACGCTTCCGGCGAGTTGCTGCAGCTGTTGCAGCTGTGCTGTGGTGGGTTTGCGCGGCACCGCCACCCACTTCCCCTTCACTTGTTTGTGATCCTGAAGATCATTCACCAGGATAGCTGCCGTAATGCGCTGGACGCGTCCCGCCGGGGTCACCGTATGGCGCACGACTTTATTCACGCCGAACGTGGAAGTTTCCGAAGAACTCATCTGTGAGCCGTCATCCGCTACGGCTGCGTCCTGTGGAGCCGCGGCTCCCGGCGTATTGGCGGGCAGATTCGCAGAGGTGCCGGCCACGCCGCCTGTTCCAGCCCCGGAGCCAGCCTGTTCGCGTGACTTTTGCGAACTTAATACCGCTGAAACCGCTGGATCGTACCTATCCTGACTTTCTTCGCTGCTGCTCTGGTCAAACTGCACGTTCACGCTGGCGCGCAGGTTGTCGGCCCCCACGGCCGGTCCGAGCGTGGCCATCAGGCGCCGCGTCAGTTCGGCCTCCAGCTCGTGGCCCTCCGCGTTGCTGCCATGGCTGCCCATAGTTTCGTTGGTGTCGGCGTCAAGAATGGTGACGTCGGCAGCCTTCAGGTCGTCAACGGCACCGCTTACAAGGCGGGCGATCGCACGCAGCTGGTCGTCCGGCAAGGAGCCATGTTTCATGCGCAGCGCAACCGAGGCCTTGGCACCGCGTTCCCGGTCCAGAAACACAGATGCCGTGGGTAGCACGAGGTGTACGCGGGCACTTTTTACCCCGCTCAAAGTATCGATCGTGCGTTCCAGCTCGCCTTCCAGCGCTCGCTGGTAGTTCACCTTCTCATCGAATTCAGTTTGTCCCCAGGAGCTCTTGTCAAAGAGCTCAAATCCCATACGGCCGCTATGCACAGGGCCTGCGGAGGCGATTTCCATGCGCGCCGCGTCAAGCTGATCTGCGGCGACGTTGATGCCCTTGCCGTCCGTTGTGAGTTGGTAATCGATTTTCTTTGCTGCTAATTCGGCGCCCATCGCCTGCGCATCGGCCGGTTCCAGACCGGTCATCAGCGGCTTGTACTCCGGCGATCCGAAGGTCTTGACCATGGCCGCGAGGGCCACAAGCGTGAGCAGCACGCCGCCGGCGGCCACGGTGCGTTGCCTTGGCGAAAGCCGCATCAGCAGCTGTTGCAGTTGTCCGAAGAAAGTTTTGCCCATGCCCGTTCAGCCCTTAAAACTGCATCTTCTCGACGTCCTGGTAGGCGCTCACGATCTTGTTGCGCACCTGCATCATGAGTTGAAAGGCCACATCGGCCTTTTCCACCGAAACCATCACGTGGTTTACGTCCGTGTTGGGAGCGCCGTTCAGCAGGCTACCCACCTGTGTGTCGGCGCTGCCTTGCAGGTCGTCGACACCTTGGATTGCGGACTTGAAAACGTCACTAAAACTGCCGCCCTGGCCTGCTTCCGGGGTAGCGGTGGAGCCGGAACCTGCCTTTGTAAGCTCCGGAAGCAGCGATGTGAGATTGGAACCGATACCGCTCAGCATAAAATCCTTTCCAAAATCCGGTTCAGCTCTTCAGCAGGTCAATGGACTGCTGAATCATTTGTTTACTGGCGGAAACAGCGGATGCATTCAACTGGTATGCGCGCACCGAACCCATCAGGTCCACCATCTCCTGCACGGGATTAATGTTGGGGTAGGCGACATAGCCGTCCTTGTCCGCGTCCGGGTGACCCGGTTCATAGCGGCGCACCGGAGCCGCAGGGTCGGAGACAACCTGCGTCAGTTGCACGCTTCCCGGCTGCGTACGGCTTCCGGAGAAGCCGGCATTGTTGAGCAGAGAGCGGAAGGGCGAACCGCCGCGGCTGGCCAACACTACTTCGCGGCGCTGGAACGGCACCTTGCCGGCCGCGGTGTGGGTGGTGTCCACGTTGGCCAGGTTGCTGGCCGCAACCTCGGAGCGCTGCCGTTCCGCAGAAAGTGCCGAAGCGCTAATGTTTAATGCGTCAAATAGGCCCATGTTACTGTCCTCCTCCGTTGATGGCGCTCAGCAGCTGGTGAAACCGTGATTTCAGCAGCTGCGTGCCCATCTGCGCTTGCAGCTGCACCTCGGACAACAGCAAGGCTTCGCGGTCCATGTCGACGTTGTTGCCGTCGGGCCGTTCCAGCAGGCCCGGCACATCATGCAACGAAACGGGGGTTGTCGTGGTGGCACTGCCGGCGGAGGCCGAATGCGCCGCCCGCTGCAGTATCTGCTCAAAGTTGAAGTCCTGCGTATGGTATCCGGGAGTATCGATGTTGGCCATGTTTGCGGCGATCACCGTTTCCCGCTTGTTGGTGAGGCTCAGGTACTGTTCCAGGTTGGAGACTACCGGCACACTCGGCATCTAGGCATACCTCCTTGGGGGCAGATCGTATTGGCGAATTTTGTTGCGCATGGTGCGCACGCTGATACCAAGAATCTCGGCCGCGCGCGTGCGATTGCCGTCCACCAACTCCAGCGTGCGCTGGAGATGCGTGCGTTCCAGTTGATCCATCGAAACCGGCGGCGGGGCGGAGGTGGACGACGCAAAGGTCCTGGGGATGTCTGTGGCCCCGAAAGAATGCAGCACATGCAAGGGACGGTGTTCCCGGTCGAAGTGCACGTCTGTCAACTCGCCTTCCGTACCATAAAGGCTTAAGACTCGCTGCATAAAATTGCCCAACTCGCGCACGTTACCCGGCCAGTTGTACGTTGCAAGCCGTTCCAGGAAACAGGTATGCAACCGCACGGGCCGGCTGGCTGCCCTGGAGGCGAAGTTTTCTGCAAAGTGCCTTGCGAGGGGAATGATGTCCTCCTTGCGCTCGCGCAGCGGAGGCAGGGTGAGTGGGATCACGTTGAGCCGATAAAACAGATCGCTGCGAAACAGCCCCTGGTTTACGCGATGGCCGAGTTGAAGATTGGTAGAAGCAATCACGCGAATGTCAGTGCGGATGGGACGGCTTTCCCCCAGCCGCTCTACCACGCGCTCCTGCAACACACGCAGCAATTTTGGCTGCAGGTTCAGCGGCATGTCGCCAATCTCGTCCAGTAGCAGGGTTCCGCCGTTTGCCAGTTCAAATTTGCCGGGCTTGGCGGCGAGCGCGCCGGTGAAGGCCCCGCGTGCGTGCCCGAACAGTTCGCTTTCCAGCAGCGCTTCCGGCAGAGCGGCGCAGTTGATGGCGATAAAAGGCTGGTTGCGACGTACGCTGCTGTCGTGAATCAGGCGCGCGAGCAATTCTTTGCCGGTGCCGCTTTCCGCTTCAATCAGAACGTCAGCATCGCTTTCGGCCGCCGCCTTGGCACGAGCCAGCGCAGCGCTCAGTGCCCGCGACGCGCCAACCATGCCGCTGGTGGACGGAACGAGGCCAACCGGTGCCTCCGCCGGCGCCTCTGCCGGTATGCTCCGGCCGTCGCTAAGGATGCGGTTGGCCACACTGCGGAGTTGCTCAAAGCTGACCGGCTTGGTGAGGTAGTCCACCGCGCCGCCCTGCATGGCCCGCACCGCCTCCGGTACGGAGCCATATGCGGTGAGAAACAAAAATGCGGTGTTGGCTGTGGGCGACAGGGCGCGCACTGCCTGCATGACCGCAAAGCCGTCGCCATCGCCCATACGGACATCGCACAGAACCAGATCGTAGCGTTGCCGTTCCAGCGCGGCCAGGGCATCGCGCAGACCGCCGGCCACCTCCACCTGCCAGTGTTCCCGCAGGAAATTGGCGCGCAAGGCCAACCGCAGGCCGGGTTCGTCGTCCACGATCAAAATAGAGGGAGGGGCAGTAAAATTCATGGCTGGGGGAGCTCCACGGTGAAGGTGCTGCCATGGCCAACGCGGCTTTGCACCGCGAGTGCGCCACCCATCTGACGCACGAGGCGATCACACACAGCCAGGCCGAGGCCGGAGGTCACACCGGAGCCGCTGAAGCCGACCTCAAACAGGTGCGGCAGGTGATCAGCAGGAATACCGCAGCCGGTATCGGTGACAGAAAGCCGCAGCGCATGATCCATTCCGGGGGTGCCGTGGTGGCATGTAACCCTGACCGCTCCGCCGGCGGGTGTATGGCGCAGGGCGTTGGCGCACAGGTTCATCAGGATCTGGTGCAGCGCACTGCGGTTTGCCCGGCTTCGTTCCCATGCCCGTGAGACCGGCGCTTCGGGCGCGCAGAACCCCAGGCTGACCTCCGCTTGACGCGCCATGGGCTGCAGAAATTCGACCGCCAGCGCGGCTTCGGTAAGAACGTCTACCGGCTCCAGCAAAAGTGGTGTGTTGCCGTGGATGGTCAATACATTGTTCACCGTGCCTGAAAGGGAACGGATGCCGGCGCGCAGATGCGATAACCATTCGTCCCGGTGGCCGGGTTCATCGCCCAAAAGACCGGCAAAGAGCTCCAGACTGGCTAGTGGATTGCGAATTTCATGCGCCAGCAGGGCGGAAACCTGGGCCAGCGCCACGGCATCGCGTGCGGCTTCACGCTCCTCTTCCATGCGCTTGCGAGCGGAGATGTCGCGCAGGGTCAGCACCGCTTCAGACCTGCCGGCCAGCGATGACAGGGTTGTCGGCAAACGTACGCGCCGCACCGCAATCCAGACTCGGCCTTCGCCACGCTCCAAGGCGAGTTCCTGTTCACCTTCGTCTTCGGCGGTGAACGGCGACCGGAGTTCTAAATGCAAACCCGGTGCAGCGACGGCGATTGCTGCCGACGAAAACGTCTGGTGGTTGGAAAGCGCCAGCAGCCGGGCAGCTTCCGGGTTGGCCAGCCGCACGGAGCCATCTTCTGAGACCACCAAGACACCGCAGGGAAGGGTTTCGAGGATACGCTGCAGGCGTTCACCCATGGCCTTGTTTTCAGAAAGGCTCTCTGAGAGGGCGCGGTTTCGCTCTGAGAGGGCCAGGCTAAGCTCTGCGACCTCCTGCTGCAAATCGCGGTAGGAGAGCTCTAACCGGGAGGACGCTGCGATGAAATCAGAGAAAGCCTCGGCCAGCAACGCTCCCTCCGAGGCGGGGCGTTGTGGCGCGTCGATGAGAGCTTCGTGAGGACCAGAGGACATTCACCTGTCTCCCTGCAGCTTGGGGGCCACATCTTGGTTGCAGTCCCTGCAAGTTGCAGGCCTACAACGATTGGTTGCGCAGCAGGCCGGTTGAGCCGAACTCCGGCTTGCCTGGCCATTAAAGAACGATCTCTTCGGCAAAGATTTCGTGGCGGCCTTCGGAGAACAGGCTGGCGCGCTCCATTACGTTACGGAGCTCGCGAATATTCCCGGGCCAACGGTGCTGCATCAGCAACGCGAGCGCATCCGAATGCAGCACCGTGCCCGGGCAGAAGCGTTCCAAAAAACCCGCGCACAGCACAGGAAGATCACTCATGCGCTCGCGCAGGGGGGGTACGGCAATGGGCATAACGGCGAGGCGGTAATACAGGTCCTCGCGAAAGAGCCGGGCCTTTACGTGCTGCTGCAGGTCGGCATTCGTCGCCGCCACGATGCGGCAGTCTACCTTCAGGGTATCCGTGCTGCCGAGGCGCTGCACCTCACCCTGCTCCAGAAAACGCAGGATCTTGCTTTGGAGGGGAAGAGGCATGTCGCCGATCTCATCCAGAAACAGTGTGCCGCCATGGGCCGCGTGTACCCGGCCGGCACGTGCCTGAACTGCCCCGGTGAAGGCGCCCTTGGTATAGCCGAAGAGCTCGGACTCCAGGAGTGCTTCTGGAATGGCTGCGCAATTGATGACCACAAAGGGCTGCCGGGCACGCGCACCCGCGTTGTGAATGGCCCGGGCTAGAAGATCCTTGCCCGTCCCGCTTTCTCCGCCAATCAGCACGGTTATGTCACTCCGCGCGGCCAGAGCCGCCGTGCGAAAGACGGTTTGCATCAACGGCGACTCACCACGAATGCCTCCCCAATTTGTGAGGACCGCCGTAGCGGCAGCGGCAGCCATGGCCTTGGCCGGAAGCCTGGCCAGCGGAGCGGCTTGAGGGGAGGACGAAGTGGGGACAAATCGCTCGTCCTCGTTGCCCGTGGACACAGCTTCCGACGGGCCCACGAAGCCATCCAGATCAAGAATCTGAATGGCTGGGAACTTCGTCTTCACAAGCTGCTGAAATTCTTCCACGTCCAGGTCCGGAAGCGAAGACGCTACCAGAAGCATGTCGGTTTTTTCCTGCTGCAACATGTGCAGGGCTGCAACACCGCTCGCAGCTTCACGCAGCAACCAGTGTGGGGATAGCCGCTGGCGAAGGTGGAATTGCAGCTCGGAGCCACAACCTACCAACAGAACATGGATGGCATCATTGCCGGTCTTTAAGGAGAGCAACCGCAAAGGCCGCCCGGAAGGGGGTGCTTCCGTCTCTTCAACGGTAGCGGGGGGAAAAACGGGAAAATCAACCATAGACTCTGCGAAAAGATGGCTTTACTGATCTTCAACTTACCGCGCTGCCTTCGTTCCTTGAATTACCCCTTTGTGGTAGAAGTTGCCTGCTTCAGCAGGTGGCGCTCACCATGTATCCTGTGCCCCGCACAGTGCGCACCAGCCGGGGCAAACCAGGCAGATCCACCTTGTCACGCACATACTTCATGTACACATCCACAACGTTGGTGGAGGGTTCACACGCGGTGCCCCAGAGCTCCTTGAGCAGAGTGGCCCGGGACACCGGGATCTCCGGTGTGCGCATAAGGTATTCCAGAAGGGCAAACTCGCGCTGTGTCAGATCGATTCTTCGAGCGCCACGCTTCACGGAGACATGTTTACGGTGCAGCACGAGATCGGCGCACTGGCTTGTGCTCTCTAAAACCGGCGCGTGGCGCCGTAGCAAAACGCGAATGCGAGCCAGCAGTTCCAAATAGGAAAAGGGCTTCAGCAGGCAATCGTCCGCTCCGTTGTCCAATGCCGGCAGTAAACCTTCCGATCGGTTGCGGGCAGTCAGCACCAGGATGGAAAGCTGCGCAAAGCGGGGCCGCAACTGATGCAATACGCTCAGACCATCCAGTTCGGGAAGATTCAGGTCCAACAGCAGCAGGTTGAGATCATCGTCCACCTTGGCCAGGACCGAGGGCCCGTTGCAGGCAATCTCCACCTCATAGCCTTCTCCAACGAGAAGATTCAGCAAAAATTCGCTGAGCATCTGGTCGTCTTCGGCCAGCAGGATGCGATTTGTACGCGATTGCTTTGCCTGGACCGGTGCCGCTGCCTGCTCACATGACGAAACTTTCACCAGGTTCTTCCTCAAGCGGCGAATCGCGACGGACGAGGAGCGACAAGCGTCCGCTATGTTGGCTCGCTTCAAGCATCGCGCCAGAGGTGCTTGCGCAGCAATTCCCTAAAAGAGGCAGCGTTGCCCGAGGCAGCGCGGTTTTATATTGGTTCAACGAACTACCGTGATTCATCCCTTCGCTTATCGCAATCCACGTTTAGCCGCGAATCTCCCCGTTGAGTTCTTGACGGAAGAACGAGTGCTGTTTGGGTCTACGCGCGACATCAGCGAACAAGGGCTTCTGGTAGATTTTGGTGAGCCGGTTACCTTGGGGGCTTCCGGCCGGGTCCGCTTTCGGTCAGGGCACTGCATTGTCGAACTCGCAGCGGAGGTAACCCATACCGAGGGCTTCACGGGCGGTCTTGTGTTTGCCTTCGCGTCGCCCCAGGAAAGCGCGTTCGTTCGTGCCATCCTGCAGGTTCTGACGGAGGCCGGGAGATCCCCGGAATAGCCTTTGACATAGACGCGTTCACGGGCATGATCTACTTCTGGGGCTGAGGAGCAGTTGCCACCTCGGTGCCTGGTGCAAGAGGCACGACCGCAGGCGGCAAGGCGTCTACGATCACCGTGATCCGGCGATTCGACGGGTCGTCCGGGTGATCGGGATGGCGTGGCATCTGGTCCGCAAAGCCACGTACCTGGTGAATTTGTCCGGCACCCATGCCGTTTGCCTGCATGATGCGGCGGGCAGCGTTGGCCCGGTCCGCGGAGAGTTCCCAGTTGGTGTAAATCGAGCTGTCGCTGTACGGGTGGGAGTCCGTATGGCCTTCAATCGAGATCCGGTTCGGTACCTTGCCCAGTTCCTTTGACATCAGGGTAAGAAAAGCAGTCAATGCGGGCGTTGGTGTGGCGCTTCCGCTTTGAAAAAAGGTTCCACCCGGCTCTTCAAGAAGCTCAATCCGCAGGCCATCTGCTGTGGCGCTGATTTCGATCTGCTTGCTTAGCTGGGCAAAGTGCGGCAACTGACGAGCGGCCTCCTGCAGGCGTTCTTTGAGCTTGCCCATATCAGCCTTGTTCAGCGGAATGGAATGGCCTGCACCCTGAAATGCGCTGCCCTGCAGCTTTGCTGTGCCATTCGGGTCCTGGAAGTAAGCCGCTACTGAATTCTTCACGGCATCATTGCTGCTGATGAGCCAAAGCACGATGAACAACGACATCATCGCGGTTACAAAATCGGCGTAGGCGACCTTCCATGCCCCGCCATGGTGGCCGCCATGTGCAACGACCTTTTTCCTGATCAAAATAATTTCTTCTGCCATTGGTTCCTCCTTAACCGGCTGCAGCTTCGCCCTTGTCGCGGCAGGCTTTTTCCACGGCGGTGAAGGCCGGCCTGACATGCTCTGGAATGGCGCGGCGCCCCATCTCTACAGCCAGAATGGGAGATGTCCCTTTGATGAAGGCCATCATCGTTACCCGCAGGACGTGGTAGTACGCATGCTGCTCGTCAATGCCCTTGGACATGTTGGAGGCCAGCGGTCCGACAACGCCGTAGCACAGCAGAATGCCAAGAAAGGTTCCCACGAGTGCGGAGGCGACCTTGTGACCCACCTCCGCAGGCGGTCCGCCCAGCGCTCCCATGGTGACCACAATGCCCAGCACGGCCGCTACGATGCCGAGCCCCGGCAGAGCATCAGCCATGGACGTCAAAGCCTGCGTGGGCAACATGGATGTGCGATGGTGGACCTCCAGGTCCAACTCCATCATCTGGTCCACGTCGAACGGCTTCACCCCGCCGGTTACAGCCATGCGCATGGTGTCACATACGAAGGCCGACACGTGATGATCCTTAAGAAAGTCCGGGTACTTCGAGAAGATCGAGCTTTTCTCGGGTTCTTCGATATCCGCTTCCACAGCAACAAGACCTTCCTTGCGAGCCTTGCTGAAGACATCAAAGAGCATCTTGAGTGTTTCCGTATAACGTTTCTCGGACACGCCGCCACTCTTCAGCACGCCCAACACCCCAGTGCCCACACCTTTCAGCACGTGCATGGGGTTCGCCGCAAGAACCGTGCCCAGAGCTGCGCCAGCGATGGTAAGAAACTCCGCAGGCTGCACCAGCACCGGGAGCTTGCCCTTTTCCATGAGGAAGCCGCCGAGTACAGAGCCAATTACAACCAGAATGCCAATAAGAGAGAACATGGAGCCTTTCGCAACAGGTGTGTCTTCCTTCTTATCGGCAGAAAGTCTGAAAACATCAGGGCGTTTTGCAATTTATTTGCATGCTTCACAAAGCTCCTCTCCGGAGAGCACCCGGCCAGGTTTCTTGGCGACGAAGCGGTGCGGCATAGCTAGCACCACGGGTCGGGAACGCAGATGGGGCTGACGCAGAGTCCGCCCGTGACCACGCGGCCTGAGTTAGCCTTGGGAAATGGTGAGAGTGAAGCGGTGGATTTGTGCGGCGGCGTTGGTTGGCTCAGTAGCTGGAGCGCAAGGGGCACTTCCGGCCGGGAATAAGTCGGTGTCCGGCGGCGATTCCGGGCTAGCCGGGGGTAATGCGAAGCTGGCGATGGTAGATCCCTTCATCGGGACGGGGCCGGATGGGCATACCTTTCCCGGCGCGACTGTACCTTTTGGGATGGTGCAGCTTTCGCCCGACACGGAGATCCGCAACTTCAAGCAGAGTTACAAGTGGGCCGCGGGTTACCGCTATGAGGACACGACGATTCTGGGCTTCAGCCATACGCACTTCAGCGGCAGCGGCCATTCGGATCTGGGCGATGTGCTGCTGCAGCCCATCGCGGGCGAGGTGAAGCTCGATCCGGGCGAGAGCAAGGAGCCGGGTTCGGGTTACCGCTCCCGCTTCAGCCATACGCAGGAGCAGGCCTCGCCCGGTTACTACGCTGTGGATCTGCTGGACTACGGCGTGCATGCGGAGTTAACGGCCAGCCAGCGCGTGGGCGTGCACCGCTACAGCTATCCCGCAGGCAAGCCGGCGCATGTGCTGTTGGATCTGCGCTCCTCCATCTACAACTATCCGGGTAAGGTGCTGTGGTCGAGCCTGCGCCTACGCCCGGACGGCACCGTGACGGGGATGCGCGAAACACGCGGCTGGGCTCCCGGCCGGCAGCTCTACTTCGCGATCCGCTTTTCGCAGCCGGTGCTGGGGCACAGCCTGTATGACCGCGAGCCGCTGCCAGTGGAGTACCACGGCTTCAAGACACCAGGCACAACGCCGGAGAACACCGAGGCCATCGAGGGACGCGGCCTTGAGGCGGTGTTTGACTTTTCGCCAGGACCTCAGCCCTTGGTCGTGAAGGTGGCGCTTTCGCCTGTCAGTGAAGACAGCGCGGTTGCAAATATGGAGGCTGAGGTGCCGAGCTTCGACTTCGACACCGTTCACCGCGCGGCTGTCGCGGCGTGGCAGGGGCAGTTCGCTGCGGTCGACTTCCATGCCGAGCCGGCGATGGAGAAGAACCTTTACACCGCGCTCTACCATGCGCTGCTTTCGCCCAACCTAGACATGGATGTCGATGGTGGATATCGCGGGCCGGACAACGCGGTGCACTATGCCAAGAAGTTTCACTTTGTCTCCAATCTTTCGCTGTGGGACACCTACCGGGCGGAGCAGCCGCTGATGACCCTCATCGAGCCTGCCGAGCGCACGAGCGACCTCGTCAACTCCATGCTGGCGAGTTGGCATGAGAGTCCCTTCGGCATCCTGCCCATCTGGCAGGAGGAAGGGCTCGAGACCTGGTGCATGATCGGCTATCACTCGGTGCCGGAGATCGCCGACGCGGTCATGAAGGGCATCGGCGGCTTTGATACGGCGGAGGCACTGAAGGCCGTAACGGCCAGCGCCACCTACCGTCCGTATGGCCATCTCGCGGAGTACACGCAGTTGGGATACGTGCCTGTGGATCACGATGATGAGGCCACGTCGCAGACCATGGAGTACGCTTTTGACGACTGGACTATCTCCCGGATGGCCGGCAAACTGGGCAATGCTAACGTAGCGGCGCAATTCACAGCGCGGGCAGGGAACTGGCGCAATACCTTCAATCCGAAGGACGGCTTCGCCGAGCCCCGGCTGGCCGACGGGAGCTTTCGTGTGCCGTTCGACCCGGCGCGGGCCGGCGCGGGCAGCGGCTTTACGGAGGGCAATGCCTGGCAATACTCCTGGTATCAGCCGCAGGATGTACAGGGCTTGATCGACGTGTTGGGTGGTCCTCAAAGACTTGTTGGCAAGCTTGATGCGATGTTCGATGCCAAGGTGGATCCGCACCAGTACGCCGACGTGGAAGACATCAGCGGCATGATCGGGCAATACATCCATGGTAATGAGCCGAGTCACCATCTGGCCTACCTGTATGACTACGCCGGCGAGCCCCTGCGCACGCAGGAGCGCCTGCGGCAGATCGTCGAGTCACAGTACAGGCTGGCGCCGGATGGTCTGGTAGGCAATGACGATCTTGGCCAGATGTCGGCGTGGCTGTTGTTCACGGCGATGGGTTTTTACCCTGTCGCGCCAGGCTCAAACCAGTATGTTGTAGGTCGCCCTTTCGTTCAGGAGGCCACGCTGCACCTGCCTGGCGGCAAAAGCTTTCGCATTGTGGCGGACCACGGGGGCGGGGATCGGCAGTACATCGCGTCTGTGACGCTGAACGGGAAGCCCCTCGAACGACTTTACCTTCTCCACGACGAGATCCTGGCCGGCGGCGAGCTGCGCGTCACCATGAGCGACAAGGCCCACGCCCGATGGTCGCTCGAGCCACACCAACTCCCCTACTCCATGACCGCCACCCACCCATGATGCGGAGCCGTTGCTTCCGGGATGCGCTTTTAGGCACTGATCCCTCTCTGCGCGAGTTTTCACTGGAGAGAGAACGTTCGCGTCTTCTCTCTCGCGCCTCTGTGTTTATAACGTCCTACCCACTGACCGCATGCAGTTCACTGGCACTCAAGCGCTCTTAGGATCGGCCACACAAGCTCAGCTTGAACGGAGGTTTAGCACCTGTTCGATAAGATCCGCAGCGCGCTCTGGTCCGTTCAGTTGCTGGAGCGCTCCCTGCAAGCGCTGGGCTGCTTCGCGGTATCCGGTGTCGCTAAGCACTAAAAGAACCGCCTCGCGCAGCCGGGACGCGGTGAGCCTGTGCCGTGAAACCACCACGCCGGCTCCGCGTGCCCTGAGCCGAGCCGCCACGCCGGGTTGATCGTTGCCGAGGGGCACGGCGACCATCGGCACTCCCTCAGAAAGTGACTCCAGGACCGTGTTCAAGCCCGCATGCGTGATCACCAGCGTGGCCCGCTTCAGGATCTCCAATTGGGGCGCAAAACGCACCACCAATGGATTGCCGGCCAGCTCTCCCAGGCTTGCGGGATCAAGTCCGCCACCCAGCGAGATCACTAGCTGTAAATCGAGTTCGGCGCAGGCCTCCGCGATCGTTCTGAAGATGGCTTCCGAACCGTTCTGCAGCGTGCCCAACGACGCGTAGATGAGTGGGCGACCATCCAGGCGGTCCCAGGCAAAGGCCACAACGGGGCGTTGTTGCGCACGCAAAAATGGTCCGGTGTAATGCAGCCCCGCCGGCTTTTCACCACCGACAGGGAAGTCCAGTACCTCCGGCAATTGTGTAATTTGTGCCAGAGGCGATAAGCCGTCTTTGGGACGCGTGTGGGGCTTAAGTCCCCAGACGCCACGCTGCCGGTTCACATCCTTGAAGATGGGGGTTGCGATCCGTAATAGGAGGTGAATGGCGAAGCGATTCCGCAATCGGCTGAGCCAGTCCTGCTTCCCCGCCCAGCCGAGCCAGAAGGGTGGAAACCGGTCATCGGAAAGCAGGGGAGGAATGAGGGCAATGGAGATCCAGGGCAGGCCTAAATGATCTGCCACATTTCCGGCAAACTCTGCCTCGTCGACCAGCAGAGCTTCCACATTGGTTGAACGCACCGCCTCCGGTCCGTCGCGCAGAATCATTTGCGTCGACTTCCTCACCCGCTTCAACGTAAATCGAAAGGCCGCGATTCCTTTCAGGCTCGCTAAGCTTTCGTCCAACTGTCTGAGGGTGCCGAGCGGATAATCCTCGGCGCCGATACGGCAGAACGCAATACCCGCTGCACGCACACGTTCTTCAGTGTCCGCAATCCCGAAGATCACCACCTCATGGCCGCGCATTTGCAACGAGTGCGCCAGCACGGTCATGGGGTTGAGATGACCGGTTCCCGGGAAACAAAATGCTCCAAATCTAGCCATCGCGCTGCTTCATCCTCTTCGCTCCATTCACTCGCAAGGCTCCCAGTGCCAGCCGGGTTAATCGTGTCTCAACGCGTCCACGGGAGAGAGTTGCCCCGCGCGCCACGCCGGAAGTGCTCCGGCAAGCAGTCCGGCAAAGACCGCTATACCCACCGCCTCGCCGAGAAGCTGCCAATGGAGTGAGGCCGAGATCAGGCTGGCGGTCCGAGGTAAAGCGGCCAGAACCTGCAGAGCACACCAGCCTAGAACGATCCCGACTATCCCCCCGCCCAAGCCGAGAGTGACGGCTTCGATCTCAATGTGCGCCAAAACCAGCCATCGATTCCAGCCCAGGGCGCGCAGGATACCAATTTCCCGTGTGCGCTCGAAGACCGACATTGCCATGGTGTTGGCGATACCCAGTACGCCGATGAGAAGCGCAAGCAAAGAGGTGCCCCAGGCGGAGGCGTGGGCCAGCTTTACGAATTGATTGTCGCTGGCGCGCTCGGCCGCAGGAACGGCGCGCAGTCCCGGCAGAGCTGCTTCAATTTGCGCCTGAGCGCTCTTCATGTACTGCCCTGAGGACTCTCCGTGAGGCGCCGGGCGCAGCCGAACGTCGATGGTGGACACCTTGCCTTGCAAGCTGCTGAGCTGTTGCAACTGGTCCAGCGGCATGACCACTGCGGCCGCCTCGAGGGTCGAAGCCCCGTGATACACGGCCGTCACTGTAAAGGTCGTGCCCTGAATTTCAAGAGTGTCGCCGGGAGCCTTTTTCAGCGTTTGCGCGAGCAGGTCGCCGAGCATCACTTCAGCGTGGCCGTCGCGAAAGGGTCGGCCTTTGAGGATCTGCAGAGAACCGAACTGAAAGGCGTCGGCTTTCCAGCCGTAGACCAGCGCGTTTACATCCGGAGTCAGATCCATCAAGTTGAAGATTGTGGGCGAGGCCTGCGCCACGTCCGGCAGGCGCGTGAGCTTGGCCGTCGTCGATTCATCCATGGAAGTGTTCAGGAAGGTGCCCTGAATCACGGCAATGTCCGTGCCGCTGCTGGAGTAAATACGCAACCATTGCTGTTCGAACGCGCTCGAAAAACCCACCAGGCCTACAAATGCGCCCACCGCCACCCCGATGCCGGCCAGCGTGAGCAGAGTCCTCATCCGCCGGCGCAGCAGGTTCTTCAAAACAAATCCCGTGAATGAAAGTGATTTGGCCATGAGACTGGAACGCGTCCTTTTGCACTTCGTGGTGAAGGCGAAGTATCTGTAGTCTAGCTGTCACTTGCCCCTGCCTGCGGCCACTACGCTCATTTGCGTGGAACACCATCAAGCTCTTTTCAAACAGCCTTCGGCTCGACTGCGTCCAGACTATACTTAACCGGAGCGGGAGCCTTTGCAGAGGCATGGTAGGTTTCTGATCCCGGCCTCCCTTGAGTGCGCGAATTAAGGACGGTTTTGCTGAACAACGAAGAGCTCATTCTGGTGACGGGCGCAACTGGCTTTCTTGGTGTGCAGCTGGTGCGCGAACTGCTGGATCGGCATCCGAACGCCACGCTGGCGTTGCTCATTCGCGACAGGGCACCGCAATCGGCGCGGCAGCGGGCTGATGCATTTGTCGCTGAATCGGATCGTTCGCGCGTTCAGGTTTTTTCCGGGGACGTCAGTCAGCCTAACTGCGGGCTGGATCCGGCTGACTATGCTCGTCTTTCGGCTGAAACCACCCGCGTCATTCACTCCGCCGCTACCGTGCGATTCGATCATTCGCTCGATGAAGCACGCCGCATCAACGTCGAGGGCACGCGGCGTATTCTCGACTTTGCAAGCGGCGCGCGCGCGCTGCGAAGCTTCGCGTATGTGGGTACAGCCTACGTGGCCGGCGAGCGCTCAGGCCTGGTGCGCGAAGATGAACTCGCCGTGGGCCAGAGCTATCGCAACACCTACGAACAAACCAAGGCGGAGGCGGAGGCTCTGGTACAAGCGCGTCTCTCTTCGCTTCCCGGCATGATCCTGCGTCCCAGCATCATCGTGGGAGATTCCAAGACCGGCGTTACTTCCAGCTTCAAGATGATGTACTGGCCGCTCAAGATTTACGCACGAGGCCTTTGGCGCACCGTTCCTGGCTATCCAGACGCTGTACTCGATATCGTGCCCGTCGATTTTGTGGCTAGCTCCGTCGAGCGATTGCTGTTCGATCCAGCTGCCCTGGGCTGCACCGTTCACCTCTGCGCCGGACCGCGCGCCAGCGCAACCATTGAGCAAGTTGCCGGGCGCGCCATGCAGTACTTTCACGGTCCAAAGCCGCGCTTCGTTGACCCGAAGCTCTTCTTTGCCGTGGTACGTCCGCTCCTGTATCTGTCGCTGTGGGGACGCAAACGTCGCGTGCTGCGCGACGGTCGGGCCTATCGGGATTACTTCACAATGCGCATGCAGTTTGACACCAGCAATGCTGAACGGCTGCTGCAACCCGCCGGGATCAGTCCGCCACCGGTACTCGACTACCTCGACCGCCTGTTCCACTACTGTGTGGCCAGCGAGTGGGGCCGTAATCCAGGTGCTGCGCCATGAGCCTCCTCCAGCGTTACCAACTTGCGCGGGATCCCAAAGTCACGGTCGCCAACTTGGTGGATGAGTTGGTTCGCCGAAAAGGCGATTGCGAAGTCGCCGCGTACGAAACTGGTGTATCAAACCTCTCGGATCTGCACCGTGCCGTCTGCTCCATCGATGCCTTTCTACGGGACACGATCGCCATTCGTGCGGGCCAGCCTGTGGCCATCTATCGCAGCAATGAACGGGAATGCTTCCACTGGTTCCTTGGAATTATTCGTGCGGGAGGCATTGCGGTTCCGCTGAATCCACAGCTGTCGCTGCTCGAAGTGCGCCGCATTCTCGCCGACAGCGGCACAGAGATTCTTGTCACTGACAAGAAGACATTCCAGCAAAACATCGGCGACCGCCAGGCACTGGAAGTGCGCACCTGGATACAGGCGGATAGTGAGAAGGAGACGCTGGACGGATTTCTGCGCGCTGCCAGGACTGAGACGTCGGCGCCGCCAGTCACCATCGATCCGGCCGCCACGGTCGCTATCTTTCACACCTCCGGTACCAGCGGATTTCCCAAAGGTGCAGCCCTGTCCAGCAACGCTCTGCTGGGCGCGCGGGCGTCCACGGTGATCTCCGGAATCCTTTTGGGTCCGCGCGATGTTGCACTCATAGCGTTGCCGTGGTCACACATCATGGCCGTGAGCATTGCTTTGTACGGCCTCATGGCGGGAATCCGCGGATGCTTTCTTGAGCGCTTCGACGCGGAGGCTGCGTTGGAGTTGGCCGAGCGCTTCCATGCCACCGTTGTTGTTGGCGTGCCGACCATGTTTGCCCGCCTCGTCAACAGCAGTCCCGCTCCGGAACGCCTGGCGAGTGTGCGTGTCTGGCTCTCCGCCAGCGACTATCTTCCCACCGAGATTCGGCTGCGTTTGCGCCAGTTTGGAGCCCTTTACCGGCCCTTCGGTCGATGGCGTGTTCCGCCGGTTCTGCTGAATGGTTATGGGATGGTTGAGTTGGGCGGCCTTGTCATGATGGGTGTTGAATGGCCGTGGCTGCGCGGCAGTGGCGACCTGTGTCTTCCCGTGCCGCCGTTTCGCGTTCGCGTGGTCGATGAGCAGGGAAAGATCGTGCCGGCGGACGTAACCGGCGAATGTCAGATTCGTCGACGCGGTCTCGCTCCGCATTACTGGAAAGACAAGGAAGCGGGTGACGCTCAGGACCTGCTAACCGCTGATGGCTGGTTGCGTACCGGGGATCTGGCCACGCGGAATCGCCTTGGCTTTTTCCGGCTTGTCGGCCGCTCCAAAGATGTGATCAAGTCGGGCGGCTACTCCGTCTACATGCGCGAACTGGAAGAAGCGATGCTGGCCCACCCTGCCGTCGCTCGCGCCGTCGCGTTCGGCCTGCGGCACAAGGAAAAAGGCGAGACTCCCGTGGCCGCGGTTGAACTTCAGCCTGGGTCTTCTTCGAAAGAGGCCGATCTGCTGGACTGGTGCCGCAGCCATCTCGCGGCTTACAAAGCGCCGCGGCGCATCTGGATCGTCGCGTCCGGCGACCTGCCGCAGAACCACACCGGAAAGTATCTTCGACGTGTGCTGCAGGAGCGGTTTTCAGGGCTCGAGGATTAGACCGCCTGCACCTCTTACCGTCGTTGCAGGGAGAAGCGGTTACGGCCGATCCTCTGCTTTGCTGATCTGCTCCGGGCTGAAGTCTTTCAACGTAAGATTTGCCTTTGTGTTTCCGCGTTCGAAGATCAGCAGGGTGGACCCGGGGCGGCCGTGGATCTTCACCTCCACCTGCCTGGCCGCCCAGACCCCACCTGACTGGCGCAGACCCAAAGAGGTGAACTCCTTTACGGCAGCCCCGGCTTTCAGCGTCTTTTCCGCATAGATAGGGTAACCGGTGGTGTGGTCCAGCCACGTTTGCACCTCGACGTAGTGTGAACGCTCGGATGTGCCCGGTGTGCCCTTAAGCACATCGCAGTCGTGAGCGCCGAGTTTGGCGCTCTTCAGGAACGTCTGGTTCTGCCAGTAATACTCCGCCTGGAGGAAGTCCTCATAGTTGAAGTCACTGCCGGCTACACCCTCACCCCACTTGTCGAAAGGCAAGGATGCCGGTGCTGACTCGTGTGGACGAAAGACCCTGATCGTATTCTGGCCGTTTGGCCGCATCTCGAACAGGATGCTGACGCGCGCATCCTGCCGTGCATTCGGATGCGCCGTTTCCGCTGGAGCCTGGGGTGGAGCGAGTTCGAGGAGCACGCGCAGCACACCCGGAAACCAGTGCGCCTTGATGGCAAAGGCCTCGCTGACTCGCTGCCCACCTGCGTCCACACGGACCAGGTGTCCGGTGGCGCGGGAGTCCTCAGTCTCCACCCGCTGCCGTGCAACGGCAACCAACGCCCGCGCGTCTCTCGCATCCGCCGCGTGGGACGTGCCTGCAAGCAACAACACGGCGCTAGCCAGGACAGAGGAAAATCTCATGGCGCGATCCTTTTATCCACGATGCTTGCATCCATGATTCTTCCATCATGGATACGAATGTGACGCGGTGCGGAGCTGGCAATCTCTTCCTCGTGCGTGATCACAATCAGCGTCATGCCGCGGGTCTTCTGGAGGCCGGTCAGCAGCTCCATGATTCGCGCGGAGTTCGTGCTGTCCAGATTCCCGGTGGGCTCATCGGCCAACAGGATCGACGGATTATTGGCCAACGCCCGGGCTATCGCTACGCGTTGCCGTTCCCCTCCGGAAAGCTCATTCGGGTATTGGCGCATGCGGTGCTCCAGCCCTACTTCGCGCAGCAATGCCTCGGCACGCTCCCCACGAGTGCCGCTGCCATCGCTCACAGCGAGCATGGGAGCCTGCACATTTTCAACAGCACGCAGGGTCGGCAGCAAGTAGAAAGATTGAAAGATGAAGCCAACATGGTGGCAGCGATAGGTGTCGAGGCTGATAGAAGATCCCAGAGCGGCACCGCGGAACAGGACATCGCCGCTGGTGGCGGTATCAAGTCCGCCGAGCAGTTGGAGCAGGGTGGACTTCCCACTTCCACTTTGTCCACTGATAGTTAAAAACTCGCCTTCGTCGATGGTGAGATCAACGCCGCGGAGAGCCTCTATCCGCCCTTCGTCATACTCTTTGCGCAGACACCGCACTTCCAGGATGGGATCACTCATGGCGTATTCTCTTGGGAATGGCGGCGTCGCTGTCGCAGCATTGAACCCTTTCATCACGAAAGCTTGCCTGCGCGATCGCCCGTGGGTCAGGCTAGAACTCCTGCCCTTCGTTCGCAAAGTGCGATCGTACCTGTTCAGGTTACCCCACATCGGCACCGGCGTCGTCCAGGGCCTCCTCCGGTATTGAAAACGTCCATTCAGCGGACGGGCATACGGATCACGACAGAGAAAGACCACGTCTCAACGTACCTGGTGCGGCACTCTGGCGTTGCTGAACCTGGTCCCGTCCAACTCGACGAGCAGGCCCGGTAACACAACGAAGCGCGACGTAAACCCGTTCAACGGTCTGCAACGCCATGAAAGTCCCACAAGATTCATGACGGTCCTGCGTTCTGCCGCAGGCACTGATGACAGAATGGAGTGTCCATCGTTCGCAGTCGGTTCCAAGGCTTGCACGGGAAAGACGTGGAGCTCACCAGCTTCATCGGCAAGGAGAGCAGTACATGGTCCGCGTGTTGTGGCTTTTGCTCGTAGGTCCCATCATCCCCATTGTGGGTTTTCTGTATCAGTGGTTCGGGTCGCGGTATGACCGCAGGCGTTTCCTTCGGCTGGGCCGGTTGGTAGACATCGGCGAGCGCCGGCGTTTGTTTATGATGGAAACCGGCGAGGTGGTTGGTCCATCGGTAATCTTCGAATCGGGCATTGGGGCGACGAGCCAGAACTGGGCCAAGATTCAGGAAGCGGTGAGCGAGTTCGCACACACGGTCTCTTACGACCGGTTGGGGCTTGGTTGGAGCACGCCGGCGGTCTCAGAGCGGATTCCTTCGAAGGTCGTGGAGGAGTTGCGGGCGATGCTGCAGGCTGCGGGCATCGCGCCCCCCTACCTGCTGGTGGGGCACTCGTTCGGCGGCCTGGTTGTTCGGTATTTTGCGGCTGAGTACCCCGACGAGGTGGTAGGCGCTGTGCTGGTGGATGCCATGCGTACCGATGAGTGGCCGCCGGTAGATGAGTCGCAGCGCAAGCTGTTGGACCGTGGTGTGCAACTGACTCAATGGGGCGTGGCCGTCGCTTATTCAGGCCTGGCGCGACTCACAACGACTTCATTTTTTCGCCGGTCGGGAAGGTTCACAAACCTCTTCACGCGGGCGACGGGCGGGCACAATGTGCTGGAGCGGGTAACGAGCGAGTTGAACAAGATGCCGCCTGCGGTTTGGCCGATTGTGGCAGCACACTGGTCAAACCCCGCCTACTTCCGCGGAATGACGGCGCATATCCAGGGCGTCCCGGGAACGGTAACCGAGATGCTGGATGCGACCCCTATTGTGGGCATCCCGGTGGTCTTGCTGACGCCCGGCCATCCAAAGGCGATCTCCCCCGCGGATCTGCAAAAGATCGGGCCGGAAGCGGAGCAGTTGATCGCAGAAAAGAGTGGACATTGGGTGCATCTGGACGAGCCGGAGCTGGTCATCGAGCAGATTCGCGAGATGATCACGGCCATACGAGCCGGGATCTCCGCCGAAGCGATGATGCAGGAGAGCGTACCGGCCGATTGATGCATGCCGCGTGATAAGGTTCGCCCGAGCCT
>CAXSBL010000009.1:0-27587 GCA_964235515.1 uncultured Bryocella sp. | reverse complement strand
AGCTGCATGGCCGAGTTCTGTGCACGTTGCCAATAGCGGGAAAATCGCTTCAGATCGAAACTGCGTACCTCCTGCACGAAGGGCGGAGGGTCGTACCAGACGATTGGCACGAGATGCTGAACAGCTCGCGCCGCACGTTGTAGGTGAGGGTCCGGCGTGCGTTGGGCGAGGATGTAGTCTGCGCCGCTCTCCTTCGCGGCTGCAAGCAGTTCCGTTGCCGGGTCGCCGACGCGCAGTTTGAGTGTGCCCGGCATCTCGCGCAGGCACTCCGCCAGAAAGACAAGCCGTTTTAGCGTGATCCTGCCTTTCGTAATCCACTCGGTGTCCCACACGAAAATGGCCGGGCTCTCCGGATGTGCGTTCAGCATCGGCGACTGCGGGTTTAGGCCGTCGGTATGGATCCAGAGCAGTGGCGTACCAGCCGTCTCTGGTGAGTCTGGTGTGTCTGGTGAGCGCTCACCGGTGTTGGCTAAAACAAAAGGTCGCGGTGGCGCCGGTAGATCCGTCGCGTTTTCAGGGGATCTCAGGCGGGGGAATAGCGTCTGCTCCAAAGCCTCATAGGTGTGGTCAAACGGGCACGTTCGCGCTTGTGCGTGGGGGCAGGTGCGGCAGTAGATGCCGGCGGTGTAGCGCTCCAGGTTTTCGCGGTTGAAGATATAAGCCTTGCTCGCGAAGGTTGAAGCAATCCACTGCCATGACAGATTATTGCTGGCCGGATCGCCATCAATCAGGTGCTCCAGGAACCACCCGGCGCCCTCCTGCCAACGCACTCTGCGCCAGTGCACCACGTAGGCGGCAAACCACATGCGTGCATGATTGTGCAGATAGCCCGTCTCCCTTAGCTGCTGCGAAAAGCTGTCGATGCATGTCAGCGTGGTGTTGCCATGTGGGATGTCCTCGGGTAGCTTTGCAGCATAGTCAGTCGCGGCATAGCCGGTCTTGTAGGGTTCGCGGTCCTGCCAGATACCCTCACCGATCTGCATGTAAAGACGCTGCCAGTAATCCCGCCACGCCAGCTCGTTAATGAGCTTGCGGGCTTTGTCTTGGTCCGTTACCCGCCCCAGCACGTGGTCGCGGACCTCAGCCAGCGTGACCACGCCATGGCGCAGGTAGGCCGACAGCCTCGTCACCGCGCCGTCCAGGTAGTTGCGGCTGCCTTCGTAGCTGTCCGGCTCTACCGCGGCAAGCACGGCCTGCGCGGCTACCCGGCCACCCCGCGTTGGGCTGAGGTCTACGTCCAAAGGGGAGAGGTGCGGAAACACGTCTCTAAGGGAAGACGCCAGCTCCTCACGGGTTGCGGAACGCAGCAAATCCTGGTTCGTCATACTTGAAGACTAATAGCTGGCTAGGTCGAGAAGGGTGCATCGACAAAGGGGTGTGCAGCGCCTCAACCTGAAGGGCCTGTCGCTGTTGCTTCAGTGAAGGGCAGTGAGGAGGACCTGGCTTGTCGTCGCTTATGGCTGTTTGCAACAGGAGCGCTGCCACCGCGTTCTGAGCCGTAAAGAAGAATTCTGAGCCAAATTAAGTGAAGGAAGAACTCTGAGCCGGGTTAAGTGATGCGCTGAACTTACCGTTTGGATAGGCTGGGCCGCGATCGTGCGGGTCATGTTGACCTGCGGGTAGAAGGTGCTGCCTTCCGTTACGCCGTCGCTTCGGGGCCAAGATGAGTTGGGAACTTCTGCGACCGTGGTCGTCAACGCCTGGGATCTCAAAGCCGTGCTGGATCACAAGATTACTCCTGGACGCCTCATTCATGGCTCACCGATCGCTTTCTGCTGGGAATAGAAGATGTTGCAAAACACCGTTCTGATACCTCGACAGGATTTGCCATGTTGCCTGCGGCTGCCCGCGTGAACGCCCGATACAGTCGAGCCACATCGACTGGGCGCCCCTCGCGTACCTCCCTTTCTACGGCTGAGTGCATGGCAGACAGGAGTTCACCCCTTAGTTCGTTCAGCAGTTTGTTGATGAAGATGTAAGGCATAGTTATTTAGGCTAACAGCCCTGCGTGCGAGCGCCTTGCTTCGCGCGAACAGTAGTCAGAAACCATGGTTGGCCCTCCGCGCTTTTGACCCGTTTCGCAAGCGTTGAGTCCCGGCGTCATACGGGGTCGCTTCCGCTGTCTGAATCACCCACGTTATGCAATGATCTCCCCGTCCGCGAAGCTACTGGTTGTTGCCGGAGAAAGCGTTGCTTTCACTGCCTTCCGGGAGGTTGCGCGGGTCTGGCTTCAGCGTGACCGGCTGGTTAAACGTTTCGCCATCAACGGTCAGGCGCACGGTGTAGCTGCCAGCGGACAGACCGCCGGCCTCCCGGGGACGCCGCTGTGTCGCCACCTGCGGTGGAGGATTGTTGGCTGCGGTTGGGCTCGGTGGGTGGCAAGCGTCGGCGGGTGGAGGCGTGGCTGGGCGGCCACCCGGTGCGCCTCCACCAAACCCGCGCGTGGGACGTACGTCCAGCGAAACACGATGCGTGCCGGCCTCCACCGAGGGCGGCGGGGGCTGAATCTCCCAGATGGCCTGCACATTGATCGCCTCCGTATCCACCGGCTTGACTGGTGTGTCGCTGGCCAGGCATGCGCGTACGGTGCCGTGCGCGTCGAGCAACTCGATTTTCAGCGGGGTTCTGGCCGTGTTTTTGAGGTAGTAGTAAGCGACCACGCCGCTGGGCGGGTTGAGTTCCTGCGGCTCTTCGTGCGGGAGCGGCGTTCCATTCTGACCACCCTGCCGTAGGGCAAACGTCTCACCCGGCGCAAACAGGTACGCTTTGGTGCCTTCGATCTTTCGCCCCTCGGCCGCCAGCTGCCGCAGCGAGGTCATGTCGTCCAGCACCCAGAAGCCGCGGCCGTAGGTCGCGATGGCGAGATCGTCCCCGTGCACGACCAGGTCGCGCACGGAGGTGACGGGCATGTTCAGCTGCAGCGGCTGCCAGCGGTCGCCGTCATCGAACGACACGTACACGCGCAACTCCGTGGCGGCATACAGCAGGCCCTTTTGCTTCGTATCCTCTTTGACCGAGTTCACGAAGGCGCCCTCTGGGATGCCGCGCGTGATATCTGTCCAGGTCTTGCCGCCGTCGTGTGTGCGCAGGATAGATGGCTTGTTGTCGCCCAGGCGGTGGCGATCGATCGAGGCATAGGCGGTGCCCGCATCGAAGTGACCGGCTTCCACCTGCGAGACTTTGCTCCAGGCCGTCATCGTGGGCGGCGTCAGGTTCTGCCATGTGCCGCCGTCATCGGTTGTTTTTTGAATGACTCCATCATCGGTGCCGACCCAGACGGTTTTTGCGTCAAGCGGCGAAGGACTGATGGTGTAGACCACACCGAAGCGATCCTTCATCGGCTGATCGATGTCCGTTGCTGTGATCGGATCGAGGTTCTTCGGGATCTCCGGGTGCAGCCGCGTGAGGTCGGGGCTGATCTTCGCCCAGGTCTTGCCGCGGTCGCGCGTGCGAAAGACGAACTGGTTGGAGTAATAGAGCGCCTGATCTGCCGGCGAAAAGACCTCTGGAAGGGACCACGTCTTGCGGTTGGGATCTTCGGGATCAGGCGGCGGAAGCTCGCCTCCCGGCTGCAGAGCGATGTTTAGTGACTGATCGCAGCTCGCCGCACCGCCGCCATACAGCACGCGGGCGTGCTTCGGATCGGGGTCGGGCACCACCGTGTCGCTTTCGCCGGCAAGGCAAAGGGGTTCCCAATCGCGGAAGTCCAGCAGGCCGAAGGGGGACCATGTGGCAACGCCCACCGCACCGGAGTCCTGCTGGGCGCCGTACAGGTGGTAGGGCCAATCGTTGCTGGCGGCGACGTGGTAAATCTGCGCCGTGGGCTGGTTGTACCAGGTGCTCCAGGTCTGCGCGCCGTCGACGCTTACCACGGTCCCCTGGTCTGTCGAAAGCACCATGCGGTTGCCATCGCGTGGGTTGATCCACAGCTGGTGGTCGTCGTCTCCGCCAGGCGAGCCCTTGACCGGTACAAAGGTCTTGCCGCCATCGGTGGTCTCATAGGTTCCGGTATTGATCACATAGGCGCGGTCGGGGTTCACCGGGTCCACGGCGACGGATTCGAAATACCATCCGCGCGTCCATAGGCGAGACTCGCCGTTAACCTTGCGCCAGTGCGCGCCGGCGTCGTCAGAGAGAAAAACTCCGCCGGGCAGAGGCGGCATTTTGCCGCGCCGCGCCGCAGCAATCATGGCGGGCGTGGTGACCGCGCCCCCGATGTCATCGACCACGGCCCAGAGGCGATTGGGGTTGCTGGGAGCCACGGCTATTCCGATCTTGCCGACGAAGTCGTCCGTCGGAAGGCCGCCGCCGAGCTTCGTCCAGGTGTCGCCGCCGTCGGTGGATTTATACAGGCCGCCGCCGGGCAGGTTGGAGGGCGCGTATACAGACCAGGGTGGCCGCCGCGTTCCCCACAGGGAGGCATAGATCGTCTTCGGATGTGCGGGGTCAAGCGCGAGATCGACCGCGCCGACGTCATTCGGCAGCGCGGGGTTGTTCAGCACCTTTTTCCAGTGCGCCCCACCGTCCTCGGAGCGGTACACGCCGCGCGTGGGGTTCGCGTCGTACACGTGCCCGAGGGCAGCGACATAGACCCGGTTCGGGTCCGTCGGATCCACCACAATGCGGCCGATCTGGCGGCTGTCTTCGAGCCCAATCGACTTCCAGGTCTTGCCGGCGTCAGTGGATTTGAAGACGCCGATGCCATAGGAGTGCTGACTGCGGATGTCCGGCTCGCCCGTGCCCACGTAGACGACGTTGGGATCGGACGGCGCGACGGCAATGGCGCCGATGGAGCCAATCGGAATGCCCGTGTCCCCGATGGGAAACCAGGTCCGCCCGGCGTTGACGGTCTTCCACACGCCGCCGCCAACCGAGCCCATGTAAAACGTATCCGGCTGGCCCGCATTGCCGGCAACCGCGTAGCTGCGGCCGCCACGCATGGGACCGACGTCGCGCCACTGGAGACCACCGAGCAGATCGGCGGGATACTGCGCCGTAGTGCCGGGGCTCTGGGCGGCCGCCGGGCTTGAAAGCGCGGCCAGCGGCAGCGCCAGCAAAGCAAGACGCCCAAGAAGGGACAGACGGTAACGCACAACTCGCATTCCAACTCCTGAGATTCCCAAGGAATCCGGCATCTAGGCTCGGTACAGGTTCTTTACTATTTTTGGTACTAGACGGCTCATCCTCGCACAGAGACGCAGGAAATGTTCGCATTCATCCGAGAACTGGGGTGTGGGCCCTTGTAGAAACGTTTGCCGGTCCGCTCAGAATCGCACCAGACGGGCAGTGAACTGCACCTCCTGCGGGCCGCCCAGACGTGTCACACCGGGGGCAAACAAAGGCATCCCCGCTGAGTACAGCGGACGGGTACTGTCACCAAAGAGACTGAAACCTCCAGGGCGAAGCGAAGGCTCTGCGCCGGTCAGGTTCAAGAGGTCCATGAACAGGTCCAGGTGGTGGCCTGCGCCCTTCAACGTTAAGTCCTTCACGACGCGAAGATCGAAGTCCGCAAACAAAGGCTGCCGGCCAATCTCCCGTGGCGCGCTGACGCCGTTGATGACCGCACGAGCATTCCACTCGTTGGCACTATTTTGCGTATCGAAGCCGACCAGCGGCGTGTACGGCAGCCCGGAGTGCGATTTAAAGAGAGTGTCGAGCTTGAACCCGGCCGGCAGGTTCACGATGGCGTTCACGTTCAGGGTGTGGCGCTGATCGAGTGCGGAATAAGACCATTCCGCCTGCAGATTGAATAGGTTCACGACGGTAACGGGGCTGTAAGGGCCGGTGCTGGAGTCGTCGTCGCGAGTGCGCGAGAAGGTGTAATTGGCCAGCAGTGTGGTGCGCCGGGTGAACGGCGCATCTAGGCTGAGGAAGCCACCGCCGCCCTTCCGGGGGTGCCGATGCTTGTCTCCGGCAGAACACACAACGAGAAAGCCAGCGCAACGTACCGCACTAGAGCGGTCGTGGAACGCAGACGCATCAGAAGCTCACTCGCGCTTCAAACTGCATCTCGCGCGGCGGCAGCTGGCCGGTAATGCCCGTGCCAGAGGGCTTGCCGAGCGTGGCGGGCGCTGTCGCCGCATTGCCATAGGTGCTGTTGAATGTGACGTAGTTGGCGTGATTGGCCACGTTGAAGGCCTCGGCGCGCAGGTTGAGGTGCACCCGTTCAAACAAGGGGAAATCGCGAGCGAGAAAAGGATCGAAGCTGTAAATGGGCGTGCCCCGGCCGGTATTTCGTCCGATGACAACGCCGTTGATCACGGGACGGTCTGTGGTGCCGCCGGTGTCGCCGCTGTTTGTGGTGCCGGTCACCAGGTTATAGGGCAGGCCACCGGCAAGCGTCAGCACGCCGCCCACCTGAAGCTTCAGCGGGGCCACGTAGTAGCCACTCACCACGCCACGGTTGTGTTGATCATAGATGGCATTGCCGCGCTCCTGTATGCCGGGGAAGTTGGCGTCGTTAGGGTTCTGGCTCGTCGTGTCTGGGTCGACGTTATCGATCGTATGCGACCACACGTAGCTCGCCAGGAGTGTACCGCGTTGCCCAAAGGTGTGCTTCAAGTTCACGTTCAGCGAGTTGTAATGCACGTAGCCGTCGTTCACATCGCTCTGGATGGTGCTGTAGGCGGGCTGTGTTTTTGCCGCGGAGCTAGCGGTGCAGGTCAGCCCTTCCTGGCGATAGAAGTACACCCAGTAGGGCCGTGTGCAGTTGGCCGCAGCGGCCGAACGCATCTGGCCCTGCGCGGTGCGCAGGAACGGCGCCGGCGCATCCACATCCAGCGGACGAATGCCGTGCACCTGGTGTGTCCCCACGTAATCGATGTCGAGAATCGTCCGCGGTGCGAGCCGCTGTTCGATGCCGAAGTTGTACTGCTCGGAGTACGGGTTCAGCAGGGCGCCGGGATAGTTGAGCAGCGTGGAAGTGGGAAAGAATTGGTTGAGATAGGCGCTGTTGCCGGGTCTTATGTACAGGGAACGTGCGGGGATCGTCGCGCCGGGCGGGAGCGCCGGCAACGGTGCAGCCGCGATGCTGGTGGGAAAGCCGGCCTGCCCCGGCGCTGCCGTGTAGTTCACATACTGTGGGCCCGACAGCACGTAGTTGGCCTCCGCGTTGTCCACCACCTGGGAGTAGTAGATTCCGAAGCCGGCACGCACGATGGTCTCGCCCGTGCCGTGTGGGTCATAGACGAAGCCCACACGCGGCGCGAAGTTTGTGCGCTGATCCGTGAAGGTCTGATCTTCGTATCGCACGCCTAAATTCAGCGTGAGCTGGCGGCTCAGATGAACGTTGTCCTGCGCAAAGATGGCGAACAGGTTGTCATTGACCGTGTAGTTCGGATTGCCGTAGCCCTGCGTGTAGTTGGCGACGTTGGCGACATTATTCAGAAACGCCGGGCTTTCGCAATAGGCTTCGAGCTGTGTCAGCGTGTCGCCGGCCTGCTGGCAGGTGTTGTAAACAAAGCGGCCGAGGAAGTAGGGACCACCGAACTCCTTGCTGTCGCCGCCGCTGTGCGCAAACAGCCAGTCGCCGCCGACAACGATTTGATGTCGGCCCAGAACAGCGGACAATGTTTCGTCGACCCCGTACTGGCGGTTCATCAGCAGAGCGGACTGCGAGGTGCCGCTGGTAAACGTGGGCCCGCCGGCGATGGGAACGGAGATCTGCGTGCCGAGCACGGCCGGGTCGAACTCCGTGATGGGCGAACCGAGTTGAAACTGAAGGCGCGCGTTATTGACAAGCCGCGACGAAAGAACGGCGGTGTCGCCGGCTTCGATTGAGTATGTTTTGCGGCGAAAGGTGCGAGCCACCGAGGGCAGTGTTTGGCCGCCCACGATGCCGTTCGGGTTGGTGTCGTAAAAGCCATCCGCTCCGATTCGTAGAAAGGCATTGTTGGCAGCGCTGAATTGCCGGTCGAAGCGCAGGTCCCCAAGCAGGTCGCGATACTGTCCGACAAAGTTGCCGGGAGCGAGTGCGGAGGTGACCGGGGAGGTGCGGCGCTGCCGGCTGAACTCCCCGGCGAAGAAGAAGTGGGTGGGATCGTCCTTGAGTAGCCTGCCGGAGAGGCTGGCCGCCGTCTGCGCGAGTTGATCGCCCGTTACCTGGTTGCCGCTGAGCGCGTTTGAAGCGTTGAAGCCGGCCAGTTGCGCTTCAATGCCGGCCGGACGGTAGAGTTCCAGCGCGTCGCCATGCAGGCGATCACCGCCGCTCTTGGTGACAATGTTCACCACGCTGCCCGTGCTTGAGCCGTACTCCGCGGAGAAGCTCTGCGTGAGGACGCTCATCTCCTGCACGGCTTCTTCGGGAATGTTGGTGAAGATGGTTTGCCGCCCCCAGCTGTCGTTGCCGTTAGCTCCATCCACCACAAAGGCCTGCTGCCGCCGTCCACCGCCGTTCGTCGTGAACAGGTTCTGGTTCATGAAGATATCGCCCTGGTTGATCGCGGGCCGGTTGGCGGCGTTAAGCAGCGGCAGATACGTAATGCGGCGATTCAGTAGGGGAGTGCCTTCAATCTCTTCCGGGCTGAGGCGAATGCCTACCTCCGGCTGCGCGATCGTGACATCCGCGGCTGCGCCCTCCACCGTAACGGCCTCCCGAGCTCCCGAAACGTCCAGCTGAATGAGCACGCGTGCCGTGCTGCCGCCGCCCAGCGCCACATGGGCGAGCGTGGCGGGGCTGAAGCCGTCCCGCGCCGTGGTGACCTCATAGTCGCCCGCGACGGGCAGAGCTTCGAGCGAGAACTCACCGCGCTCATTGCTCCTTGCGGTACGTCGCAGGCCTGTCAACGTGTTGAGCACTGTGACCGCAGCGCCGGGCACTACAGCGTGTGTGGCATCCTGCACCTGGCCCCTGAGAGCGGCAGTATCGGGAGTCTGGGCGAGCAGCCGCGACGCTCCGCACGCGAGTTGAACCACACAGACAAATACAGGGGAACGAAATCGCAATAGACCTCCAGACGCAAATCCTGAGCGCCACGGGAAGAGGATCAAGGGCTTAGTAAAAAGAATGGGTCTGGCTCTTGGCATACATGCGCAAACGTCGCGAGTACCAGCACGAACAGCGGCCCGCAGCATGAGCAACACGACGGACGCAGTTTACTGATCGTCGCCGACCTGAATCTGATCCTCCACATCGTGGTCGAGGCGAAAGGTATCCATTTGCAGAGCGCTGAGATGGAGCTGAAGCAACTGCTGATTGAGCGCCTTCAGGTCTGTAGCCTTGAGCTGGTTCCACTGGGCCACGAGAGTGTCCAAAGACTGCATAGAGCTTTGCGTTGCCTGTAGCTGCGCCGCGGTCGGTGCTTCGTCGGCCTTCTCGACCTCGTTCTCCAGGCGTGCGATCTGAGCTCGCATGGAGGTCAGGGTCGGAGGACCGGCTGGGCCGCCACGGCCTCCGCCTTCGCCGCGCTCGGCTCCTGCCAAAGTATTGAGCTTGGAGGACAGGGAAGGCTCTGCTTGCGCCACCGGAGCCTGGTCGGTGCGCGACTTCAACTGCTCGCGCAGGATGGTGATCTCGTGCAGGGCAGCCGTCGCTTTCAGCAGGTCGTCATACATCCCCTTGGCCTGATCGAACTGCGCCTGCAGATCGGCCATGGGTGTCTTCACCCGTGGGTCCATCACCACCGTAAGCTGCGCGGTGTCGGTGTGTCCGCCGCCCGTGAGCCGGACGGTATAGGTGCCGGGCATGATCCATGGCGCGGTAGAAACAGCCGGCGTGTCATAAGGCACCGCCATGTCCGCGTCAGGTCCGGTGGACATTCCGGGCACCTGCGGATACTGCATGTCCCACAAAAAACGGTGATGCCCGGGTGCTGTCCCCAGCACGCGCGGCGGCCGCGCCCAAAGCGTAGGGTCCGGGTAGCGAGGATCGAGCGGAGGCACCGGATCTGTGCTGCTGGCTTGCATCACCACGTTGCCTTTGTTGTCACTGATCTCCAGCTCCAGTGGACCTTTGAACTGTGCGCCGGTGTAGTAGTCGAGCACCGCGCCATCGGGCGGGTTCTGGCCGGTAGCCATGTCCGGCGGCCAGGGCGTGGGCGGGTTCATGTTGTTGCGAATGCGAATGGCCGTCTGCGGCGTGTAGAGATGCAGGCTGGCGGCCGTTAGCGTGGCCGCACGCTCGGCCGCGATTTGGCGCAAAGGTGTCAAGTCGTCGAGGATGAGGTACCCGCGCCCATGCGTGCCGGCGATCAGGTCGTCGTCCTTCACCTGGAGGTCGCGCACGGAACTGGCGGGCATGTTCAAGCGCAGCGACTGCCAGTGCTCGCCGTCGTCGAATGAAACATAGATCTGCGTTTCGGTGCCCGCATAGAGCAGGCCCTTGCGTTTGGGATCTTCGCGGATCGTGTTGGTTGGCTCGTTGTCGGGAAGGCCGTTGTCGATCTCGGCCCAGGTCTTGCCTCCATCGTGGGTGCGCAGCAGATGCGGCCGCATGTCATCCAGGCGCATCGTGTTCACAGCCGCGTAGGCGGTCAATGGATCGAAGCGTCCCGCATCCATGTTGAAGACCTTCCAGAAAGGCTTCATTGCGGGCGGTGTCACGTTGTTCCAATGGCCCCCTCCGTCGGACGTTGTCCAGAGATAGCCGTCATCCGTACCTGCCCACAGGCGATTGCCGTCGATTGGCGAAAGCCCCAGCGCGTAGATCACACCGCGCTGCGTGGCTCGCATCGTGGGCGAATCCTTGTAGTGCGCCAGGGAGGCGGGGATCTCATAGCCCGCTTCGCGGCTCAGGTCGGGGCTGATCTGCTTCCAGTCCTTGCCGCCGCTGGTTGTCACCCACAATGTGTTCGTTGCAAAGAAGAGCTTATGCGGATCGACCGGCGAGAACATCAACGGCTCCGTTCGCAGCACGCGGTAGCTGCGCAGCGGGCTTGGCTCCACATTCTGGATCTGCCCGGTGCGGCGATCGTAGCGTGTAACCTTGCCGCCGTAGACGATGTCCGGATTGAGCGGGTCCGGCGCGGCATAGCCGTACTCCTCGATGCCCGCCGGGTGCCAATCATGGAAGGTGATCCGGCCATCGTTGCTGCGGCTGGAAACGCAGGCGCTCCCGGAGTCCTGCTGGCCGCCGCATACGCGGTAAGGGAAGGCATTGTCCGCGGTGACGTGGTACATCTGCGCGGTAGCCTGGTTGTACCACTTGGCCCAGGTTTCGCCGCCGTTCTGGGAGATGATGACACCCTGGTCGCTGGCAAGGGCGATGATCTTCGGGTTGTTCGGATTGATGAAGACGTTCTGGTAGTCGTCCCCACCTGGCGAGCCCCGCAGCCCGAACCACGTCTTGCCGCCGTCAGTCGACTTCCATGTGACCACGCTTGCTACAAAGACCGTGTTCGGGTCCTTCGGGTCGGCCCTGGGCACCGGAAGATCGCCGCCCCCGATCCGCGCTTCCGGCCGTGTGTCATTTTCGGGCGCATGCACCCACGTGGCCCCGGCATCTTCCGAGCGGTACAACCCGACGCCCTTTTGTGTAGCCGCTTCGATGTACAGGCGGTTGGAGTCCGCAGGGGAAACTGTGATGTTCACCTGAATGATGCCCTCCGGCAGGCCGCCGCCGATGAGTTTGGTCCAGTGGTCGCCGCCATCGGTGGATTTGAAGAAGCCGCCGTGCGTTCCGCTCCACGCGCCGTTCTCCCATGCACCCTCCTGGCGCTCCCACATGCCCGCATAGACCACCTCCGGGTGATTGGGATCGATCTGGACATCGGAGGCGCCGGTGTGTTGGTCGATGAACAGCACATTTTGAAATGTCTTGCCGCCATCGGTGGAGCGATACAGGCCGCGTTCCTTGTTCGGCCCGTAGGGGTGCCCGGTCACGGCGACAAAGACACGATTCGCGTCGCGTGGGTCGATGGCGACCTGCCCGATCTGCTGACCGTCGCGCAACCCAAGATGCGTCCACGATTTACCCGCATCGGTGGACTTGTAGATCCCGTCGCCGACAGAAAGATCGGGCCGAGCCAGGCCTTCGCCGCTGGCGACGTACACCACATTCGGATCGCTAAGTGCCACGGCAATGGAGCCCACGGAGCCGCTCGGCTGCGCGTCCCAGAGACTGTGCCATGTGTCGCCGGCATCGGTCGTCTTCCAGACGCCGCCGTTCACCGCGCCCAGGTAAAAGGTCGCCGGCTGGCTGGGAACACCCGCCAGTGCACGGGTTCGACCGGCGCGAATGGGGCCGATCTCCCGCCAGCGCATATCGGAAAAGAGGGCCGGATCCACTGGGCCGCTCTGGGCATGCGCCAACGCCGCTCCGCCGAGGCCGAACGCCGTCCCCAGGCCAAGGACGAATGAAGTGACAGCTGGGAAACGACGTGAAGTCATGGGCTTCCTCCGCAGGTGCGCCGCATGGAAACGGGCGTGCTTTTGAATCGGTATCTTCACCTATACCACCATTCCCGCCCTCTCCGCATATCTGCGGCTGTCTTTCGTGCCTCGTGCAACACGGTCGTCTGCACCGCATCGAGCGCGACCGAGCGTTTCTACAAAGCCCGGGTGGTCTGCCAATTGCAGTGCAGCTGTGCTGGACCACCGGGCTGCCGGACTGCTGTTCCGTGTAGGCTGACTTTGAGTTCTGTAACGAAGCAATGAGCCTACTGGATCTGTGTTCCTACCTTGGCCTCGGCGCGGTAGGGGCCATCACCGTCAATCTCCTGCTGGGGATGCTGATCTCGCTGCGGTACAGCCCCGTCCGGCTTTGGCCGCACCGCCGCGTGAACCTGTTTGGGCTGCATCGCTGGACGGCCTACCTCGCCCTCACCCTCACACTGGCTCATCCAGCCGTCTTGCTGTTCTTGAAGACGCCCCGGTTTCGTCTGACGGATGTCCTGTGGCCGACCCACTCCTACCTGCAGCCGAAGCTGAACATTGCGGGCGCCGCCGCCCTGTATCTGCTGGCGATCGTGCTGGTGACCTCGCTGCTGCGAACGCATATGCCGCGTCAGGTGTGGCGTCGCCTGCATCTCCTCGTGTTTCCGTCGGCCGTGCTCCTGTTTCTCCACAGCATCCTTACCGACCCCAACCTGCGCGACGGTCACCCCGATCTGCTGGATGGCGGAAAAGTTTTTACCGAGGCAGCCGCGCTGATTACCTTTGCTGCCGTAGCGTTGCGCGTCCACGCGCGGGGGGCAGGATTTCGCGATACCCATGGAGCGCAGACCGCAGGTGTGCCCCCGAACCTCCGGTCAAAGTGATCTGTTAAGTTGCGACGCCTCTTTTCCCGCGAGTCGTTCTCCTGGCAACGGGTTGACCTCCACAACGATGGCGCAGGTGGGTGTCGTTGGGTCGTTGGGATAAAGATGCGGCTTAGAAGGCGAGTGCAACCGGCTTCGACCGAGTGCACTCGATTGCAAAACAGCAGAGGCCCCCTGATTAGGGAGCCTCTGCTGTTGACAACCGGAAGAGAATCTAGAAGCGAAACGCGATCTCACCCGTAATGGCTCTTGGTGTGACATAGTGCGTTCCGGAAAAGGTGGAGAGGAAGTTATACAAGGCGTACTTGTTCGTAACGTTTACCGCCGTCACACGCGCTCCAAAACGGTACCGTTCTCCCTCGCCGAAGTGAACGACATTGTCGTCGCCAAGCTCCATATCGAAGAGATTACGGGGCTGAATGCGTTGCGGGTTATGGTCGTCATTCTCTGTACCAGGGGCGGGAATGCCGACCAGCTTGGAGGTGAGTCCTGCGGCGTCGCAAATGGAGAAGCCCTGGGTCTGCGTCGCCTTGACTCCGTCGCAAACCAGACCGGCCTGAAACTCCTCATCCGCGGTGAGGCTGCTCAGATCGATGGCCGGTTGCCCACTCGCCGTCGTGAGCGGATTGCCGTTTGCGTCAAAGGAATAAGCGTTGCAAGCACTGTTCGGGTCCGTGGTGCCATAGCAGGGCACTGAGCCCGCAACCAGACCGGAATCGAACTTCCAATTGAACGAGTAATACAGACTCTTGCGATAGGGAAGGTGGTATTCGAGGTGTGAGGTCTGGTTGAAGCGTTCATCGTGGTCGATGCGGAAGGGGTAACCGCCGGCTGTGGCAACCGTTGCACCGACGCCGCCGATCTGCGGATTGAAGAAGCGGGCTGCGACCGACGAAAACGTAATGCGAGCTGTTAGACCCTTGAGATCGGCAAGGGTAGCGCTGGCGGCATAACCTGGGATCTTTGAATTTTTCCACTCGATGGGAAATGCGATGGGCGTGGCGCCCAGAACGCTGAAGTCGTAACCGTTGTGCGTGTACTTGGTGATCCACTCGCCGCTGACGACAAAGTGACGGCCGAGCGACTGACCGAAGCCGGCGTGGAACTCATTACGGAAACCCGGATTGAAGGGTGCGGGCGTGCAGTAGCCATAGGTCGCGGTAAAGATGCCATTCAACACCGGATCCAAACAGCCGTTGGCTGAGAGCACGAGATTCTCATTGAAAGGCGTCTCCTGGGTGCGCGCATAGGAGACCCTTAGCACGGTGCCGGTCTGCTTGATGTTGTAGCTTATGCCCACACGCGGCTCGGCCTGGCGCTGGATGGCGAGACCGTTATAAAAGTCACCACGTATGCCCAGGTTGAACTGCCAGGCGCCTGCCTTGATGGAGTCTTCTCCATACAAAGCGAGCTGCTTCACATCCGTCTGACCATGCCAGGTGTAGGTGGTTCCACCACGCGTAAGGTCATAGGGTGCGAGAACCGAGTTATAGTTCGCATTCTGTGTGCTGGTAGAGGTTCCGGGCGTCGAGCACTGTCCCGGTCCGCCGCTGAGCGGGTTGCCGTTCACATCCATGCAGGCAGCGTTGAGGTCGGAGGCAACCAGTCCAATCGTGTCGTTTTCGCGAAGAAACGTCTGCTCGTACATGCCGCCTAGTTTGAAGTTGTTGTGTCCGCGGGTGTAGCTCAGATCAGAGTGAATGCCCGCGTTGGTCAGCGAACGGAACTGGCCTACACTTTCCTGCTGGATAGGGCCAAGATCATTGAGCAGGTTTGCCGAGGGGATATAGCGATAACTGTCGCGCCGAATATAGGGTGCGAAATTGAGAACCGCATTGGGGCCGAGAATACGGGTATAGGTTGGCGCGACGAGGAAGGTCTCGATCTTGGAGCGCTGATCCGTGGCAGCCGTGGTCAATCCCTGCTGCACAAAGCCATACTGCGTGTCGTAGCTGTTGGGCGTACCGAACAGAGAGCGCGTGTATTGCAGATCGATATGCATGGAGCCGACGCTGCTGAGCTGACCGTCGATCCGATCGAAGAAGTTCTCTTCGTTGCCCTTGTCGTGGTACACGACAAACTCAGGCGCATCAAGGAATCGTCCGCTTTCAAGCGCCGAGGCGGAGATGAAGTTGCCCCAGTTCTGGCCGCCGTACGCCATGTCGGCCAGGATCCGGCTGGTGCCGAAGGTGCCGTACGAGGCGGAGACGATGCCCGTCGGCTTATCAATTCCCTGACCGGAGCGCGTCGTGGCCACGATCACGAGGCTGGTTTTGTCCCCGTACTCAGCCGGTGGAGCGCCTTCGATGACCTCGAAGGACTGCACGGCATCGGCAGGCAGCTCATTGGAGAACACTTTGCTTTGCTGGTCGGTGATGGGTTCACCGTCGATCGAGAACGAAACCTCGTTGTGATCGCCCAAACCGTGCAGAAGGCCGTTGGAGTCGGCGGCTACGCCCGGCGTCAACTCGGTAACGATGGAGCTGAGCTCGGAGGAGGGTGTCTCCACCGGCAGTCTCGCGATCATGGAGCGATCGACATCGGTGTGGAAGTTGGGATCCCTTTCCGCCAGGCCGGCTGTGCCTTCCACGTCGACGGTCTCTGAAGCCGCGTTGACGGTCAAGACCAGATTGGCGCTGACGGGCACTGGAGAGGAGATCTGAACCGACTGCCGGGCCGCACGCAGGTTGGCTGCGCTCGCGGAGAGCTGGTAGGGGTTGAAGGGGAGGTTCGGGAAGATGTATTGACCCGTCGCATCCGTGGTTACCGTCTTGGAATAACCACTGCCGGGGTTGGTCAGCTGCACCACGGTTCCGGGTACAACGGCACCCATGCTGTCCTTTACGGTACCGCGCAGGGTGCCGGAGGTGCTTTGGCCGAGTAGGTACGGCGACATCGATACGGCGCAGCACACAGCGGCGAGGGGGGCGAAGCGGGAATAGAAGGTTGATGGCATGAAAAGAACTCCAGTCGCTGGGCGAATGCTTTCGGCATCCGCACGCAAATCAAAAAACGGCTACGGAGATCTCCGTGTGTCCGTCCAGTAAGCACGAGAGGTGCCACGCGAAGGGGGAGGACGGCTGCTTAGGTCAAAGGGAAGGGGAGCGGTCGCCACGAGGATGGCCTGCACCTTCGGTTCCCTGGCTCGCAGCGGTTTTCCGAACGCCAGATCTGTCCCTAGCCTTGGGGGGCACAGGTGCATGCCGGCACAAAAGGGGCACAGGTCCGGACCTCCTCCGTCATCGCTCAGGGCGTGGACGGAGTTTCCATAGGCTGGTTTCCGGGCGCCGTCGTGATCGTGACTGGCCTGCACCAGCGCCACGCCGAAGCACAGCAGAACACACCACAGTGCGGTCAACCGCACCCAAAGCGGCGTGTCGCGAACGGTTTGTGGCAAGCGCTTCACGGTACAGGCGGTCCATCTCCCCTGTGCTTGGAACACAAGGACACAAATGCAGAGCAGGAATGTCTTCATGATAGCTTGTTGCTAGGTTGTTGTCATTAGCGTAAAAGGGGTTCAATGCTCCGCTTCACCCGAAAGTGGGCCCAACGGACGCTGCCGACAACCGTTTTCGGACATCGCGTCGTCAGTCACAATGGACGGCGACGCTGTTCAGGGTTGAGAGCCCAGTTGGAGAGGGAACGGCGGGCCAAACAGTTTCGCCGTGGTGAACGTGTACATCTCACTCCCCGGGAAAGGTGGATGGCTGTCCTGCTCCTGCTGCTGATTCTGCTGGCCTGCGCCGTGGGAGGCTGGCTCGGCATGCACTTCCATCACCACGACAATCCTCCCTCGCTCCGCTATCCATTTCGCGCGAATGCCCTGTAAACTGGATAGATAACGCCATGCCGGTGCTCGCAAGGAAAACACGACAAAAGGAAGCGATCCGGTCCGCCTTTCTCCATGCGGACCGTCCTCTTTCGCCGGAGGAGATCCTCACCCTGGCGCAGGCCTCCGTCAGCGGCCTGAGCATCGCCACGGTCTACCGCAACGTCGGTGGCCTGGTCGAGGAAGGCTGGCTGACCCCGGTGGAGCTTCCCGGTGAGGCACGGCGCTACGAGAGAGCGGGCAAGGAACATCACCATCATTTCAGCTGCAGGTCCTGCGGCAAAGTCTTCGAGCTTGAAGGCTGCGCAATCGACCTGAAGTCCAAGCTCCCTCGTGGTTTTCGCGCGAGCGGGCATGAGTTCTTCATCTACGGCAGCTGTGCCGATTGCCGGTAGTTCCGGCCGTTTGCAACCGTCCGCGCGGTAACCCGGCATTTCTCTCTGTGACCAGCGGGATGTTGCTCACGTTGGCGAGCCGTCGAGTATTATTGAGAAATGGTTGTCAATAGCAGTCAGATGGAGTCCTCGCCGGCGTATCACCCCCTGGTCGACCGGCTCGGCATCTGGGCTTCCGCCCTGTGCGTTGTTCACTGCATCCTTACGCCGGTACTGCTCTCCTTTTCTGCCGTTCTCGCACACCTTTTGCCCGGCGACGAGCAGGTCCACCGATCCCTCGCCGCGCTGGTGGCCTGCTTCGGAGCGATCGCTCTGATCCGTGGATATCGCAAGCATCGTGAGGTCTCGGTGCTGTTGATGATGGCCGCGGGCCTGTGCTGCATCTTCGGCACCGCATGGTTTGGGGATGACCTTCCCTCGCACCTCTGGGAGATCGGCATCACGATGGCGGGAAGCGTTCTAATGATTGCGGCGCACAGACACAACCATCGATCCTGCAGAGCGTGCGAGCGTCCCTGCTGCGCGGAGCTCCATCGCTGAGCCGCTAGTGGTGAGCGCAGCAGTGCTCGCCGCGAAAGGTCAGCACCGCGGCGCGAAAGAGGATGGGAACAAGCACGAGGGCGGCGACGCTGTCGGCCCAAACGATGCCGAAGAGGGCATGAGCGGCCAGACCTAGAAGCACGATGCCGGCTTGGTACATGCAAAAGTCGGTCTGCTTCGCATCGGTCATCATGGCGTTGCTTGCAAGAGCCTGGCCGACCCGTCGTTTTTCTCTGGACAGCAGGGGCATCGTGATGACGGCGGCTGCCGTGATCACAACCCCGGCGGTGCCAACGCCGGCGTACTCATGCCGGTACAGGCGAAGGCAGGCTTCGAGCAAAATGTAGGTTCCGAGTGCATAGAGGCAACTTCCCGAGATGCGCAAGCTGGTCGTCTCCGCCTGGTGCCGGCGGTGACCATTCATCTCATGCGACATGCGCCACCACACCGCCAGCGCTGAAATGACCTCAATCAGGCTGTCCCAGCCGAAGCCCGCAAGAGACACGCTGCCGGTGCGGGCAGAGCTCCAAAGCGCGACAGCGGCTTCCGTGGCGGCCCAAATCACGGTGAAGATCTCCAAGACTTTACCATATCTGGCAAGAGAAGCACGATTGGCGTCGAGCAGGTTGGTGGTTCCCAAAGCAAGTCCTCCCTGAAGCGGTTACAGTGTGGCGGTGACCGTTATCGGCTCTTGCCGAGAAGCAGGTTGGCGAGGTAAATCACGGCTGCCCCCAAGAGTACGGAGGGCAGAAGAAAGCGGCGTGGGCCGTCGTACCGTCTGATCTCCGGCAGAAAATCGCCGGTCGCCATCTGCAGGAAGAAGCCGGCTGCCAGCACCAGCAGAGCGACGGAGCCGCGCGGGGAGAAGGTCCACCAGGCCGTGAGCAGGCCCCCCAGAAACGGCGCAATCGCATCTGCCAGCAAAAACAGGTACGTCGTCCAGGACGGCGTCTCGCCTGCGCTGGTCAGAATGACGGTGTTCATGCCGTCCCCGATGTCGTGCGCGGCGATGCCCAGTGCCACGGCGAAGCCGGCGCTGTGCTCCGCCGCATAGGCCGCCCCGATCGCCATGCCATCGCGGAAGCTGTGGAAGACCAGCATGCTCGCCGCGGCGCGATGGACGATTGTGGCCGAAGCATGGCCTTCCCGCAGCTTCTTGCCGAGGGCGTCAAGAACTCCCTCAAGCCCGTGAAAGAGCAGAAAAGACAGCAGGGTCAGGGCCAGAACGTTGGAAGTGGAAAGACCTGCACCGGTCCCGATGTTGATGGCTTCGGGCAGAAGATCCAGAAAGGCGGCTCCCAGCAGAATGCCTGCCCCGATCGCGATCAGCAACGTAATATAGCGCCGGAATCGCAGTGCAAGGGCGCCGCCGATCAGGGTCGAGATGATCGGGATGGTGAAGAGCAAGAGGGGCACAGAGTTCGATGATAAAGCATTCGCACTAGCGCGGAGGTCTGCACGGGAGTTCCGGCGGTGCGGGTCCGTGCATCTTCCGGGAGTCCTGAGACGAAACTGGTATCGATCGGTTCGGAGTCTGCCTCTATCATCCATCTCACCATGTGGTCTCGACGTCACCTCGGTCTGGCGCTGCTGCTCCTGGCAGTTTGTCTGGTGTACAGCAATTCGCTGGCGAACGGCTTCCATTTCGACGACTTCCACACGGTAACGGACAATCCCGCGGTGCGCTCCCTCCGCAATCTGAGGCGCATCTTCACCGACACGACCGCGTTCAGCGTGTTGCCCGCCAACCAAACCTATCGCCCGGTCGTCACGGCATCGCTGGCGCTCGATTATGCGCTGGGGCATGGGTATGCTCCGCTCTTCTTTCACCTGAGCACGATGTTCTGGTTCCTCGCCCTGGTGGTGCTGCTGTTCTTGCTCTCTGAAGACCTGTTCAACCGGGTTGAACCCTCGCCGGCGAACAGCTGGCTTGCGCTCGGCGTGGCGGCATGGTTCGGGCTGCACCCCGCCATGGCTGAGACGGTCAACTACGTCATTCAGCGCGGCGATGTGTACTGCACCCTGGGCTGCGTCGCTGCCTTGTTTGCCTATGCGCGATGGCCGCGCCTGCGGCGTTACGGGCTGTACCTCCTCCCATTTGCGCTGGCGATGCTCTCCAAACCGCCCGCCGCTGTCTTTCCTTTGCTTTTACTGATGTTCTGCTTCTTTTTTGAGCAGGAAGGGCAGCCGCTGGCGGCTCGCTGGCGCCGCAGCATGGTGTCGAGCTGCCCCGCGCTGGTGGTTACGGCGTTGCTGCTGTGGTTGCAGTCGGCGATGACGCCCAAGAGCTTTCTTCCCTCGATTCTCTCGCCTGCGGCCTATCGGCTCACGCAGGGCTACGTCTGGATGCGCTATGCGGCCGCGCTGTTTCTCCCGCTTCATCTGAATGTGGATACGGATTTACAGCCTTTTTCCTCGGTCAATCCGCAGGCCTTAACGGGAATCGTCTTCGTGTTGGGACTGATTGTGGCCATCGTGTATACGGGCCGGCGCCGTCGGCTACGCCCGATCACCTTTGGACTGCTTTGGTTCGTCCTTACGCAGCTGCCGACTTCCTTGTATCCACTCAGCGAGGTGGAAAACGATCATCGGATGTTCTTCTCGTTTCCAGGCTTGATGTTGGCGGTGGTGTGGACTTTGTACGTTCTGTACCGATCCATACTCGCTGGCGATAGCGCTCGTCGCCGATGGTTGAGGCCCGTTATGAGCACGGCGGCCGTGCTCCCCTTGTGCGGTTACGCCTGGGGCGCACATCGTCGCAATGCCGTTTGGCTTTCGGAGGACACGCTGTGGGCTGACGATGCCGCCAAGTCACCGCACAACGGTCGCGGTCTTATGATTTACGGTTTGACCCGCATGAATGCAGGGGACCTGGCCGGCGCTCTGCAGCTGTACACGCAAGCGCTCGCCTACACGCCGAACTATCCGACCCTGGAGATTAATCTCGGAATCGTCAATGGCCTGATGGCGGCGCAGGGCCATCCCGAGTTGAACGCGCTGGCGGAACGGCACTTCGAAAGGGCAGTCACCCTGGCTCCCGGCGACGACACCACGCATGCGTACTACGGTCGATGGCTGCTGGCCCAAGGCCGCTTAGCGGAAGCAATGGCGCAGCTCCAGACCGCGATGGCGCTCAATGCGCAACGGCCCATGCAGCGTGATCTGTTGCTGAGTGCTTACGGACAATCCGGCAACTCGACTGCGGCTCGCAGCCTTGCAGAGCAGGCTCTCGCTCTGGATCCGGAGGACGCCAGCGCACTTGCCGTACTTCACGGTGCTGCGGCCACACCCGCACAGAACGCAGTTGGAGATCTTATGAATGCCTCGCTGGCGGCCTACCGTGAGGGGCGATTTCAGCAATCAATCGAGGAGGCCCAGCGGGCACTGGCGCTCGACCCGCACCTGGCCGAGGCCTGGAACAACATTGGCGCCGGCTATGGCGGGCTGCGCCAGTGGCCCGCAGCCGTCGCGGCGGAAGAGCAGGCGCTCAGGCTGAATCCCGGGCTGCAGATCGCACAAAATAACCTGCGTTGGTTTCAGAGTCAATCGCTCAATCATGGGGCGTCAAGTGATGGAGAACTACCTGTGCCGCCTTCCGTAGCTGGTTATGTCGATCTGTCGCAAATGCTGCATGGGCAGGGCCGCTACGAAGAAAGCATCGCCGCCGCGAAAAAGGCGCTGCTGGTGGACGATCGCTCCGCCGAGGCATGGAACAACATCGCCGCCGATGAAGAAGGCCTGCATCATTGGGATGAGGCCATGGCAGCGGCAAGGAGAGCGATCGCTCTTAGACCGGACTTTGGGCTGGCGATGAACAATCTGGCCTGGGCCCAGCAGCAGAGAGCCAAGGAACAACGCTAAGGCGACGGCCCGGTTATGCAGTGCAGCGAAGGCACAAGGGCGAAGCGAATGAAGTCAGCGTCGGGCAGCGGGGACAGGGGCACCGGGGACAAACAGACAACGAAGCAGCACGAGATAAATGCGCACCGAATCCCACACGGGATGGAAATGCGACTCGCGATTGTTGTCCAGGTATACGGTCGCGATCGGCACCTCCAGCGGCGTGCGGCCGGAGCGGCAAAGGTACGCGAGCACCGTCATCTCGTACTCGTACCGTTCGCCCCCGAGCGTCAGCAACTCCGGCAGGAGCGCGAGTGGAAAGCCGCGCAGGCCGGTCTGCGTATCGGCGAGACGGGTTCCGGTGAGCAGGCCGAAAATCGTTCGCGTGAGCGCATTGCCCAGTCTGCTGCGCCAGGGCACACCGTGCTCAAAGCCGCGAGATCCCAGCACCGGGCGCGGGCTGCTGGAGAGCAGAGCACGGGCGACCTTCTCAATATCCTCGGGCGTATGCTGGCCGTCGGCGTCCGCTGTGATGACGCCGAGAAGATCGCCCCGTTTCTCCAGCAGGCGATTGAACCCAGTCTTCAGGGCCCGGCCTTTGCCGAGGTTTGTGGCATGCCGCTGTAGGTCGACCCCGGGCAGCTTCGCAGCCTGCGCAAAGATCAGCTCGCAAGCGGGTGTGCTTCGCTGACCCGGGATTCTGTTATCCCTGTCTGCATCGTCCTTGCTCCCATCATCAATGACGAGCAGTTTGCCGAAGCCGCGCCTGCTCAGATCCGTCACCAGGGAGAGCAATGCGACATCGGGCTGCCACGCCGGGATCAGCACGCACACGGATCCAAGCGAGGGATCACTGGAATGCATCGCTTCCGTCATAACATTCTGCAGTGAGGCATCCGGTGCAGACATCCGCTTCAGCATAGCGTAACGGGACAAGCCGTTCGCCCCCGGGCTACGAAGCCATTTCATACCAGACTGCTGAAGCCGATTGTGTCGAAGTGGGTACGCCCGGCGGGTGTGGCGGCGAGCCCGCCGGTCTTGTGCTCCCCACCAACTCATAAGGGCCTTTTTTGCGCGCGGAGACCCGGTTGAGGGCGAAGCTGTAACCCGCTTCAGGCCGTAACTGGTTGCGCGGTCATACACTGAAGCTTGTGAAGCGCATTCTTGTTGTCGATGATGAGCCGCAGATCACACGCATGCTGCGGGCGGCCCTGCAGAGCAGTGGGTACGAGGCCATTCTGGCCAAAGACGGGCTCGAGGGCTTTCAACGTTTCGAAGAGGAGCATCCGGACCTCATTGTGACGGATCTGGCCATGCCGGAGATGGACGGTCTGCAACTGACCGAGGCTGTGCGGCGGGTTTCGACGACGCCGATCATTGTGCTCAGCGTGCGCGACACGGACCGGCTAAAGATCAAGGCGCTCGATGCCGGCGCGGATGATTACCTGACCAAACCCTTCAGCACGCCGGAACTTCTCGCACGCGTCCGGGTGCAGTTGCGGCGAACCGTCGAACCGGAAGCGGCTCGCATCGAAGTGGGTGATTTTGTCTTTGATGCCGCAGCGCATACGGCCAGTCTACGTGGACAATCTCTGCACCTGACGCCCAAGGAGTTCGATCTGCTTGGCCTGCTACTGCAGAACGCAGATCGCGTAATGACGCACAAGGTCTTACTCAAAGCAATCTGGGGTCCGGCCGGCGAAGGTCAGCCGGAGTATCTGCGTGTGCTGGTAGGGCAGTTGCGCAAGAAGCTGGAAGGAACGGGGCAACGCCACATCGTAAGCGAGCCGTGGGTCGGGTACCGCTTGCAAACGGAGATACTCCCAGAGGATTCGCAGCAGCAGAAGGAGTAGAAGAGCGTCACTTACGACTTCTTTATATCTTCTCAACGGACTTTCTACGGGTTCGAGTCGTTCCATGGAAGAGAGGTTTGATGGGAAATGATTTCGGGTATTTGTACTCGCAAGACTGTTCTGGGTGGATCACTCTTTCTTTTGGCATGTGCATCATCCGTGGCGCAAACATCGCAGAACAGCGCCGGATCGACAAGCAACAATCCCGCGGCACCCGCGGCAGCAACGCAGCCGGACGGGAACTTTTTCAAGCGCCTGTTCGCGGCGTACAAGGCTGACTGGACGCCTGCCCTCACGCCTCCGCCAACAGCGGATCAACCTACCGTGCTCTCGACGGAGGCTCCGGCGCAGCCGGCTGCTCCGGTACGTCGGGGCTACCCGGCACCGCTTGATTCTCCGCCGTTCCCGGGGTCTGACTTCTCTGTGGGCGGAACGCCTGTGATCGGTGCGCCTGACACGCAGACCTATATCCTGATGCAGGCCGTCAACGAGAATAAGAGCCGTACGAAGATCTACGGCTGGTTCAATGGCGGGTTTAATGTGAGCACGTCAAACAAGGGTGACGGGGCCAACTCACCGGCGGCGTACTACTACAACCCGAACCGCATTATTCCGGATCAGGAGGTGCTCTACATCGAGCGCCTGCCCGACGAGGTGCAGACCGACCATATCGATTGGGGCTTCCGCTTTGCGCAGCTGTGGGGCCAGGACTACCGCTACACCACCAGCAAAGGCGTTTTTTCACAACAGCTTCTGGCGCGTAACCACGAGTACGGCTACGACCCGGTCATGTATTACCTTGATGTCTACTTCCCACACGTGGCCAAAGGCATGAATGTGCGTATGGGACGGTATATCTCTTTGCCGGATATTGAAGCGCAGCTGGCGCCCAATAATTACACCTACTCGCACTCCTTGCTGTATACAGTCGATCCATATACCCAGACCGGCGTTGTGGCCAGCATCAAGCTGTCGGATCACTGGCTGCTGCAGACGGGTTTCTCTGACGGCAACGACGTGGCGATCTGGACGCCGGACATCAAGCCAACGGCCACTGTCGGCGTCAATTACACGTGGCACCAGGGCAAGGATGCACTCTACACCGTGGCTAACAGCGTGAACGATGGCAAGTATGCCTACAACAACATCCAGAGCTACTTCGAGACCTGGTACCACGTCTTTAACTCACGTTGGCACACCGACACCGAGGCGTGGTACATGTATGAGCGTGATGTGCCCAGCATCGCCCCAGGTGTTGTGAACCCCATCAAGACAGAGACCGGGGCTAATGGTGCTTTTTGCGCCTACGGAAAGCAGACATGCTTTGCGCCTGAAACGGCGATCGTGAATTACGTGGAGGACAAGATCGGTACGCACGATTATCTGTCGATCCGTAATGAATTCGTCGATGATATCAAGGGCCAGCGTACAGGGTATGCCACGAAGTACTCCGAGCACCTGATCAGCTATGGTCACTGGATCGGCTCGACGGTTTTATTCCGCCCGGAGCTCCGTCTGGAGCACTCCTACGATGTGGCGGCATATGATCTCGGGACGAAGAAGACACAGTTCGTCGTCGCTGGAGACATCACATACCACTTCTAAGCGGATACTTCGGACGGAGATAACAGCCGCCGCTACTGGAGCAAAAGTTCATTTTCATCCAGTAGCGGCGGGCTTGTACCCAAATTGTGTAGCAAAGGTGAGCCTCCGCGCGAGGCAGGCTGCCTATAATCAGGCAGGGTAGCGCGGATACCATGCCGACCGTCGAAATCATTCTGCCGGCCTTCAATGCGGCTCGTTTTCTCCCCATGGCACTGGACAGTGTCGTGGCGCAGACCTTTGCGGACTGGCGCATTCTGCTGGTGGACGATGGCAGCACGGATGAGACGGCCGCCATCGCAGCGATCTACGCCGAGCGGCTTGGCCCCAAACTGCTTTACATCTATCAGGAAAATCGAGGTTTACCTGCGGCGCGCAATACCGCCATTCGCCACGCCGAGGCGGAGTTTCTGGCGCTGCTGGATGCCGATGACGTCTGGCTGCCGCAACGTCTGGCAGCCTCGCTGAAGCTGTTCGCCGGCCGGCCTGAGGTCGGCCTGAGCTACGGCCTCATCGAAGGCATCGACCCTGCGGGAAAGGTCGTAGGCAGGTTTACCGGTCGCAAGCAACACCCCGAGGGTTGGATTGCGCCGCTGATTTACATGCGCACCATGGACTTGCCATGTCCGACGGTGACCTTTCGGCGCGTCTGTGTGGAACAGGTCGGCTTGTTTGACGAAACGCTCCGTGCCACCGAGGATCGTGACCTTTGGGTGCGGATCGCGCAGCACTTCCAAGTGGCCTGCGTGCCGGAGGTGATCGCACAATATCGCACCTCGCCCCAGGCCATGACCACGGACCCGGAGCGGATGCTGAAGGCCCAGTTGCAATTTGTGCAGAAACACTTCCGCTCGCCGGGTTGCGGCCCCCGGGCGCGGCGAGTGGCACTCAGCTGGATCTACCGCCAACGGGCCGAGGCCCTGGCCAAGCGGGGCAGGTTGCGTGAGGCCGTGGGCAGCGCTTGTTACGCCCTCGCCCTGTACCCCCTGGAGATCCGCAATGCCAGAACGGCGGCCGGGGTCGCACGGCGATGGATTTTGGGAGCACAGATTTGATCAATGGAACGCAAGCGGGCCCGGAAGATGTGGTCGGAACCATGAGGCAACGGAGCAGCATTTCAGTCGCGATGTGCACCTACAACGGCGCCAAGTTTGTTGGGGAACAGCTGGAGAGCATCGCGAAGCAGACCCGGCTACCGGCCGAACTGATCGTTATCGACGACCGCTCTACGGATGCGACGGCCGAGATCGTTCGGCGATTCGCGAAGACCGCACCGTTCGCGGTGCGGATCCATGTGAATGAGCAAAATGTTGGGAGCTCTTCAAAAGGAATTACGAAAAACTTCGAGACCGCCGTGGCACTGTGCCAGGGAGAACTGATCGTTCCTTGCGATCAGGACGATATCTGGGTCGCCGAAAAGCTGGCCCGCATGGCAGGTGCTCTGGAGCAAACTCCGGGGCTGGATGGCGTTTTTTCAGACGCCCAACTGGTCACAGAGAAGGGTGTTCGCAAGGGCGTTCGGCTGTCGCAGACCACCGGGCTGAACGGTGCGGAACAGGCAAGGATCGCCCGCGGCGAGGCGCTTCCCCTGGTGCTCTCCATGACCAAGGTGTACGGCTCTTCGTTGATGTTTCACAGCCGCTTGAAGCAGTACCTTCCGGTGCCGCCGCACTGGTGGTTCGATGCGTGGATGGGTACGATGGCCGCGGTACATGGTGGGCTCCGCTTCATGCCGGAAGAGCTTTACCTTTACCGCATTCATCCGAACCAAAGTGTGAGTGCCTCTGTACAGACGGCCGCGAAACGCATGCAGCGCTGGCGCAGCTCCGCGGCGGAGTATTGGAAGGCCTCCGAGCCGCAACTGCAGGATCTTTACGATCGACTCACCACGGAGAGAAACCCAGGGTTGCAAACCCACCTTACCTACCTGCGCGGCCGCATGGATCTGCTCCAGTTTCGGGCGAACCTGCCGGCGAAGCGCCTGCAGCGGTTGAGCAGGATCCTGCCGCGCAGCGGGCAATACCACCGTTACTTCAACGGCTGGCGCAGCCTCGTGAAGGACCTCACGGCTTGACCACCGCAGCTTGCGAGGCTGAAGGAGCAGAACCATCCGGCCTGCGGGTGTATACCTATGTCGATGCGTTCCTGTGTGCTCCTGCCCGTTTTGCTGTTTCTGCTCGTGTGGCCGCTTAAGGCTGAAACCTGGTATGTGCGCGCGGACGGCGGCACCCGGGCCTCCAAGGCCTTTCCGGAAGGTCAGTGCGACGGCAGATCGGATGCGGCGTACCCCGGCAAGGGCGCAAATCGGCATTGTGCCTTCAACGATGCCCGCTGG
>CAXSBL010000008.1:67595-96679 GCA_964235515.1 uncultured Bryocella sp. | reverse complement strand
ATGGTCAAGGCGGTTTTGTGCGATATCGACGGCACTCTGGTGCAAAGCAACTGGTTGCATGCGGAGTCATGGCAGATCGCATTTGGGGCGATGGGCGTTCATCTGGAGTTGGACACGCTGCGGCGGCAGGTCGGCATGGGCAGCGACGAAATGATTCAGGTGTTTGTGCCATGGTGGAAACGCGAGATTGTAGAGGAACCGTTGAAGGCCTTCCGCAAGCATATTTTTCAGCAGGTATTGCGACCGAAGGTGGAACCCTTCCCGGGGGTACGGGATCTGCTGCTGCGGATCCGGGCGGCAGGGATACGGGTGGCGCTGGCAACTTCGTCTGAGAAGGATGATCTTGAAGAAATGAAGCGTGTGGCGAACATCGAGGACTTAGTAGATACCGAGACCTGCTCCGATGACACGGAGCGCGCGAAGCCGCATCCGGACATCTTTGAGGCTGCGCTGAAGAAGCTGAAACTGCGGTGCTCCGAGTGCATCGCGCTGGGCGACACGCCCTATGACGCGGAGAGCGCGGGTATGGCCGGGGTGCGGACGATCGGGGTGACCACCGGCGGTTGGAGCAAGGAGGATCTGCTCGCCGCGGGGTGTGTGGAGGTGTACGACGGCGCGGCGGATCTGCTGGCGAACTTTGAGCGCAGTGCGCTGATGCGGACGGGCTTGCATGGGTAAAGCGTTGAGCTGGTTCTTCCTTGGTCTGGTGATTTCGGGGGCTGGCAGCTTGCGGGCGCAGGGGACGCTGGCGGATGCGGCGGCCAGTGTGCGGGGGCAGGAGGCGCGGCTGGGTACGGCGCCGGGGACGGTGGTGCTGGACCGGGCTTCGCGGCTGGAGACGGGAGTGACACTGGGGCGGGGGCATGCGCTGCTGATCCAGGCACCCCTGAGCCTGGGGCCGGGCGCCTCGGTGCGGCTGCTGGGCGGCAATGAGGTGCGCTGCACGGCGCCGATTACCGCGGACCGGGGGCTGAACCTGTTTGTCGCGGAGGGCGTGAGCGATGTGGCGGTGCGGGATTGCGATGTGACCGTGGCCGACGCACCGGGTGGGGTGCTGTTGACGGCGAAGAGCTCCCAGCGGGTGGCCGCGACGGGCAATCAGCTGGTGAACATGGCGATTTTTGCCACCGGGAACACCGGCGGACCGCAGGGACAGACGACGGATGTGACGTTGACGGGCAACTCGTCGACGTTTCTGAAGGGCCGTGGGCCGATTGGGATTTATCTGACCTATGTGTTGCGGGCGACGGTGGAGGGTAACCGATTTCGGGGCACAGGCCACGGCGTTGAGTGGTGGGGTGGCAATGCGAACGATGGGTGGAGATCGGCGGCGGACGTGACCGGCGCGGGCGCGATCAGCATTACCGGCAACCAGTGCTGGGACGCGGGCGGGTCCTGCGTGTGGGGCTCGATGGGGGCGGACGTTGCGGTGACGGGCAATACGGCGGTGGGCTGCGGAGATGTGTGTTTTGACACGGAAGGCGGGGTGCGCAACCTGTTTACCGGCAACGTGGCACGAGCGTGCGGCAACGGCTGCTATGCGGCGGAGTTTGAGTCAGAGGATGCGACATTCAGCGGCAACTTTGCCTATGCGGATGCGAAGAACCCGGCGCTGGCGCTGGTGCTGATCAAGCATCCGAGCGGGCGGCCGTTCAACCATGTGCGGCTGACGGTGAGCGGGAATACGCTGGCCTGCGGAGCGGTTTGTACGGCGTTTTACTCCGAAGGTGAAGACGGGCTGGTCTTTGCCGACAACACGCTGACGAACGGCACTTTGCAGTTTGCGAACTATACGAACTCGGTGGTGATTCGGGGCAATACGCTGCGGTTTACGGGGGCGTTGGGGGCCCAGGCGGCCATTGCAGGGCCGACGCTGGTGAATGGGCACCACTCGGAGATTGCGGAGAACTGGATTGCGAACGAGGGTCCGGTTGCGGCGGGAACGACGTGCATCGGCCAGAGCTGGAGCGACTTCAACAGCGCGGACGAGATGCGGATCGTGCGGAATACATGCCTGGGGTTTGCGACGGGAATCTCTACGGAGACGAACGGTGGCAATCCGGGGGCGCCGCGGGCGGTGTGGTTTTTGGAGGGCAATCAGATTTCCGGGACGGCACCGGACCGGCAGCTGGTGCATGTGCGACGGCAGGGGAATGAGAGCTACGTGAGTGTGCCGGCGCAATAGGTGGCGGGATTGGGTGTGAGTCTGTGGCGGGCGCGTAACGCAGGTCACTCCACTACGGCTTCGCCTCCGGTCGAGATGACGGACCGGGGATTCGGCACAAACGCGGATTCCCTACGGGCATGACAACCAAAATGCAGGGGCGGGTTGGGTTAGTCGACTCGGCAGATGAGGCATTTCAGGTAGCGGGTTTCGGGGAGGGTGAGGATTTCGGGGTGATCAGGGGCGGCGGCGCGGGTTTCGAGCAGCTGAACGCGGCGGCCGGCGTCGGCAGCGGCGGCGGTGATGATTTCGGTGAAGTCGGGCAGAGAGACGTGGTGCGAGCAGGAGCAGGTGACCAGCGTGCCGCCGGGGGCGAGCAGACGCATGGCGCGGAGGTTGAGTTCCTTGTAGCCGCGGAGAGCGCCTTCGGCGGCGCGTTTGGTTTTGGCGAAGGCGGGTGGGTCGAGCACGATCGCGTCGAAGCGGGCGGGCAAGCCGGTTGGGCGCTTTGGGGTTTTTGCTGTTTGTAACAGGCCGGGTTTGGAGGCGGGGCGGGCGGCGTCATCGAGGGCGCGAAGGAGATCGAAGGCGTCGGCTTCGATCCAGTCGACGGCGGCGGTGAGCTGGGGGTTGGCGGCGCGGTTGCGGTCGGCGACCTCGAGCGCGGCACGGGATTGGTCGACGCCGGTGACCTGGCGGCAGACCTCGGCGAGGTGCAGGGCGAAGCCGCCGTGGTAGGTGCAGATGTCAAGCGCGTGGCCGGTGAGGCCGGAACGGCGGACCCAGTCGGCGGCGGCGGCGTAGTTGAGGCGCTGGTCGAGAAAGGCGCCGGTCTTCTGGCCTGCGGCGGCGTTGTAATGGAATTTTAGGCCGTTCAGGTGGAAGTCGGTGGAGGCGGGGGCTTCGCCGGTTGGGCCGGAGTGGAAGAGCGGGCCGTCGGGGGGTGCGGGGAGTTGCTCTAGCTCGCGGATGCGGGGGTCGGGACGCTCGATGATCGTGAGGGGTTCGTTATTCGGGGCCAGCGCGGCGCGGAAGGCCTCGGTGAGGGTCCCGCGGACGTCGTCCTGCGCGGTGCCTTGGGTGAGCAGTTGCAGGATGACGAGGTCCGCGTAGCGGTCGGCGACGATCCCGGGGGTGTTGTCGGCTTCGGAGAAGAGGAGGCGCTGTGCGTTTGTATCCGGGCCGATAGGGGCGGTGTGGCGGCGACGGGCGAGGGCCTCGGCTACGCGGGTGCTGAGGTCGGCGAGGTAGTGCGGACGCTCAAGGCCAGGAGTGCGGGAGACGAGACGGAGCGCGAGCTGCGAGGCGGAGGAGTAAAGCGCGGTGCCTAGCGGATGACCTGCGGGATCCTCGACGGTGACGAGGCTGCCGGGCTGGTGAGTGGCCTGTTCGCCTTCGTTGGCGAGAAGGTCGGAGCGGTAGACCCAGAGGTGGCCTGCGCGGAGACGGTCCGCGGCGCGGCGGGAGATGCGTAGAGGGTTGGGCACCTGCTTATTGTCGTTCAGGAGTGAGTGGTGTTGCTCCGCTTGGATTAGCGGGAGGGGAAAAGAACGCAGATTCCCTTCGAGAATGACAACAAAGGGGTTATTCAAAGGTGATGTGGATCAGGGCAACCGTGGAACGTCGATTCCCAGGAAATTCGCGAGCACACTGATGAGGAGGTTGTGGTCTTCGCGCTGCGGCAGGCCGGAGACGACGATGCTGCCGATGGGGCCGGTGGCCCCGAGCCAGAGGGGAAAGCCGCCGCCGTGGGCTGCGAAGTCGCGCTCGGCGAGGCCGTGGCGGCTTCGCAGCGTACCGCCGTCGAGCTGCAGCTTGCGGCCGACGGCGTAGGTGGAGCGTGCGAAGTGGTGGACGGTATTGCGCTTGCGACGGATCCAGTTGGCCTGGCCGGGCTGCGCCCCAGGGGTGGCGCAGGCGAAGAGAAGATGGCCGGCGAGTTCGATCTCTACCGAACCGCCGGCGCCCGTTGCGAGCAGCGCCTGACGCAGGAGCGAGCCGAGCTGCCAGGCAGTGTCCTCGTTGAAGGCGACGAAGCGCAGCTGAGCTTCCTGCTGCTGGAGAAGGGCAAGATCGCGGGTGAGTGCTTCCAGAGGTTCAGGCGTGCTCATGGTCTGCCGATCTACTCGGTCATGAGCATGACTTCGGTGGATTTGATGAGCGCGGTGACGGTGTCGCCGACCTTGATGCCCATCTCCTCGACGCTTTGACGCGTGATGACGGATTCGATGGTGTTTTCGCCGACCTTTACCGTGACCTTGGCGGTGACGGTACCGAGGACGACGTCTTCGACGGTGCCGCGGAGATGGTTGCGGGCGGAGATCTTCTTCAGGTTGAGATCGGGCATGGGAGTCCTCAAGCGTCGAGTCTACGCGGGTGAAAAGGATTCAGGTTTGAAAAGCACGGAACCTCCAGGTGCGAACGGATGAAGGACCCGCCCGGCGCACGCGAAGCCGCCGTTGCATCCAAGGCGACAGGTGATCTTTCGCCGTATTGGAGTTGTGATGCCCCCCTCGCGCACCGTTGCCCATCTTGCCCCTGCCCTGCTTGGCGTTAGCGCAGGACTCCGTTCGTTTACCCCGCTTGCGGTGACCGCGGCGTTTGCACGTAGTGGCAAGTTACCGGTGACGGGCACCTGGGCTGAATGGATTGCCCATCCGGTCGCGGTCGGCCTGTTGAGTGCGGCGGCCGCGGGTGAGTTCGTCGGCGACAAGCTGCCGAACACACCGGATCGTACGGCCCCGCTGGGGCTGATCGGGCGGCTGAGCCTGGGTGGGCTGGTCGGCGCGATTGTGGCCACAGCCTTTAAACGGCCGATTGCCGGCGGCGTTGCGTTAGGGGCGCTGGGTGCGGCCGCCGGGACTTATGGCGGGTTCTATCTGCGCAAGGGGCTTACGAAGGGCGTGGGAATGAACGATCTTCCGGTGGCCATCTCAGGAGATTCGGCGGCGGTGGCGCTGGCGATCCGCTCGCTGCGGCGCTTGACGGCGTAAGGCATTGCGGAAGAAAGATTCGGTTGCTGCGCAGGCTAGAATGGCTGCGCAGCGCAGAGTCTCCCGGGCTTCGTTGGACCCCTCGCGTCGGAGCTCGATATGAACGTAAGGGCAGTGCAGCCGCTTTTCACCCCTGCCGCAGCGTTGTTTTGTACCCTGAACAGCTATGGCGCGGATACGCTTCACCTGAAGACGGATCGCGGCGAGCTGGAAGGCAAGTTGTTCCGTGGTCGGTTTTGACTGGTTCAGTTTTCCAGTTGTGAGTTTACGAGTTTAGAAGCGGAAGGCTGTGTGCACCATGAAGGTGCGGTTGGCCGCAGTGGTGGTGAGGAAGTCGTTTGCGGTGGAGATGGAGCGGCCGAAGAACGGTGAAGTGAGCACGCCGATGGGCGGTGCGGGGCTGACCGTATTGGTGAGGTTCTGCGCTTCTACCGAGAAGACGAGAGCGTAGCGCGGGTCAGGCGGCGGCGCGGGCTTGCTGCCCGGTGGCGGAGGCGGCGGCGGCGGACCATCCAGAGGCTCAGCGATACGCGGGCCGAAGCGTACGGTCTTTTGCAGTTGCACCTGCAGCGACAAAAAGCGGGGTGAGCTGCCATAGTTGATGGGAACGAGGCCTTCGCCGGCTACGGGTACGGTATTGAAATTGCCAAGGCCCGTGTGGATAACGTTGGCCGGGTTGGAAGCGGCGCTGGCGAAGCTAGGGCGGTCGTTGTAGATGGTATCGCCGTTGTTGTCCTGGCCGGTGGTGATGTTGAAGGGCTGGCCTCCACGCGTGGCGAGGAAGGCGCCGGCGTGTACGCCGTACTTCAGGTCTGCGTCGATGCCGGTGAAAAAACCGTAGTGGCGGTTGTACTGGCTGCGGCCGTAGTCCTGATGGATGTTGTAGCTATTGGAGGCGAATGAGGTAAGGCCGGCGGTGTCGGAGTTGAACTGCGGCTGCAGAAACAGAAAGCCCCAGTACTGAATTTTTTTAGTGATATTGATCTGCGGATTCATGAAGATAACGTGCGCGAGTGTTTCGCCGCCGGAGTCGAACTGGTAGACATCACCGCTACCGGGACCACCTGGACGTGTGCCGTTGAGCAGTGGAGCATTTGCGTTCACCGAGACCCACTGGTGAATCCCGTGGAAGTAAAGGTAGTTTGCGGAAACCGAGCCGTATTTGCCGAAGTGAAATTCTGCTGTGGCACCGGCGTCGACCTCGTATTCAGAGCGGAGATTTGGACTTACGCGATAGATGGTCTGCGCGCCGGCGGTGCCGAGATTGGTGCCGGCGAGAGCGGTTTGGAGGCCTGCGGCGGTGTTGGCGAAGAAGGTGGGGTTTTTGACCGTGAAGGTCTGCTGCAGGGCTGGGTTGTTCTGGCGAACGGCGGTCGTGAGCGCGGTGATCGGGAAGCGGTCATAGAAGAGTGCGCCGCCGCCGCGCAGAACAACGATGGCTGGCTTCTTGTCGGTCTGGCCGATGGCCCAGGAGAGGCCGACGTGCGGTGAAGGATCGGAGTGATCCGGGATGGCGGACTGGGTTTCGAAACGGAAGCCAAGATCGGTAGTGACGTTCTTGCGCAGCTTCCATTCGTCTTCGGCCCACAACCCCAGATCACCGGTGATGACGGAGAACGCCGCTTGGCCGCGGGTGAGTTGGAATTGTGAGGCGGATGGCTTGCCCTGTACCGAGGCCTGGTAGGCGCCGATGTCCGTGAAGGTGAAGGTGCCGTTGTAGCCGGAGGTGGAGAGGCTGGCGTCGCGGTAGAGGCGATAGCGGGCACCGTAGCGAAGGAAGTGTGCTTTGTGCTCGTAGGTGCCGTTCTCTTGAAATTCGAGGTGGTCCTGATTGTCGTGCAGGACCTGTGCCGGGCTGCCGCCGTCGCTGACGGTGCCCTGCACGAGGATGGAGGGCGCGGCCGAGAGCGGGTTCTGTGCGTTGCGGGTGCGGATCCACTCGAATTTGGTGTCGAGCTCGGCGTGGGCGCCGATGATCTGCGTGTTGCCGAGCTGCAGTGTGCTGGTGTTCGTGGCGGTGTTAAAGGCCTCGCTGGGCAGGATGAACTCGGAGAGACCGGCGTTGGTCTGCGCGGAGCGATCGAATTCGTAGCGGCCCGTGAAGGTGTTGTTGGTGGACCACTGGCGATCGAGGCGAGCGGTGTAGCTGGAGGTCTCCTGCGGATCGGGGACGGCCTGCGAGAAGCTGACGACCGCGGTGTTGCTCGCGACGGTTTGCGCGTTGACGATGGCGTTATTTTGCTGATCGTAGTAGTCGGCGCTGACGAAGAAGGAAGTTTTCTTGTCGATCGGGCCGCTGAGGTTGGCCTGGGTGTGCAGGCGGTAGTAGCCGGGTTCGACCTGGTGCTGAAGGGGATTCAGGGCATTGAGAAAGGGGTTTTGCGAGTTGAAGCCGGAGGGATCGCCGGTGATGTCAACGGAACCGTGCAGGCGGCCGGTGCCGGGTTTGGTGAAGATCTCGATGCGGCCGAAGCCGAGACCGTCGTACTCGGCGGAGAAGGGATTCTGGTTGATCTTTACGGCGCGGATGGAGTTTTTTGGAGGGAACTGGCCGCCGGTGAAGCCGTCGACGTAGATCTGCGGGGCGTGTTGGCCGTCACCGCCGGCGAGTGCGGTGAGCTGCTGCTGAAAGGTGGCGTCGTCGTCAGAGAGGTTGCCGAGTTGCTTGTCGGTGAGCGTGAGCGCGCTGCCGTTGGCGTCTTCCGCGGTGCTGGCGCCGCCGTTGTTGCCGTTGACGCTGACGATTGTCTGCGTGGTGGCGACGACAAGCTTGGCGTCGACGGAGACGTTGCTGGCTGCCGCCTTCACTGTGGCGAGATAAGGGTCAAAGCCATCGGCGGTGATGACCAGATCGTAGGTGCCGGAGGGAAGCGCGAGGCGGAAGCGGCCGCCGCTGTCGGTCGTCGTGGTGCCGACGAGGATGTTGTCCGCCGATCGGGCTTCCACGGTGGCCTGGGCAACGCGGGCTGTGGAGGGATCGCTGACGGTGCCGTTAATGTTGACCGTTTTTGTCGCCGGAGCGGTTTGGCCCCAGGCACAACAAGACGCAGAGAGAACGCACGACGCAGCAATCCTGAAGGATCCCATACACCACCCAGAAAGAGATCTAGCCCGGAGACACAGCTTGGACTCAAGGCTATTTGGGATCGTCACCACACAGTGTGTGAATTGCAGGAATTTTTGCGCGAGGCGTTTGCGATCAGAGGAGCAGGTCTCTGTGGCGGCGCATGGACAACACCAGCATCCGGCGGATCTGCACCGCGAGCAGAGGCGCGGCCGCCACGGCGAAGACCAGCCAGATCACCAGGGCATGCCACTCCCATTGCCAGAGCAGGTGAACGAGTTGCAGCGGATGACGATGGCTGAGATGAAGGATGGCGCCGCGGGACATTGGCAGTTTGTGCGAGTGGAAGAGCACAATGCCCAAGTGGATGAACGGCAGGAACAAGAGCCATTGCAGCGGGGAGACGAGGTGAATGCCTATCTGCGTGGCGACATGGTTGAGCCGGCACGCCCAGGCAATTAGAAACATCGCGACCGTGGTGAAGCCAAGGAACGGACTGATGCCTACGACCAACGCCACCGCGAGACTCCAACCGAGACGCTTGGGGCTGATGCCGCCTTTGAGCAATCGCAGCAAAGGCCGAAGGACGCGGCAGCGGAAGCTATTCCGCACGCGCTGGAGGAGGGTGGTCACACGTGGTAGGACTGCCGGGGGAGCGCTTTGGTCGCTTGCGGAGCGCCGATTGCCGTGTGGCTATTTCGTCCGGCATGGCGCAGGTAGCTTAGGATCAGAGGATGGCACCCAAGAAAGCAGCAAAGAAGACCGCGAAGAAAGCCGCTAAAAAAGCCGCGAAGAAAGCAACGGGACCGCAGAAACGCGGGCAGGACACGCGGCGATGCTATGAGCATTTTGGGCGCGTGAAGACGCTGCTGGCCAGCCTGACGCAGGATCCCGAGACCGTGATGAAGACCGTCTCGCTGGCAAAAGAGGTGTTGCAGGCCGGCAATGCCAAGGAGGCGGCCGATGCCCTGCGGGCCGCCGAACACCTGGCCTTTGGACGGCTGGCGGTGGGTGCCGATGAAGAGGGGAGCCTTTCTGACAGTCTGGTCGAGGCGTTGCGAGAGGAGTACAGCCACCTGTTGGCGCGAGCTGATGAGCGTGCCGGCGCGGAGGCGTTGAGCAAGCCCGTGACGGCGCTGTTCAAGGGCATGCGCAAGGAAGCTGCCTCTGCGTTCAGGGCGAAGCAGTACCGCGCCGCCTGCGAGCTGGCGCGTGGCGCCGAAGCGTTGACGCATGTGCACACGGAGCTGCAGGGGCGGCTGCGCGCCGGCGACATTCGGCAGTTGCAAGCGTAGCCGGCACTGGCGTCGCTGAAGATGCGCCGTCGGGTCCTACTTCAGCGGCGCCAGCTGCAGGTTGCGGAAGAAGACCTCGGCGCCCTCTGACTGAAAGAGGATCTTGCCGTCAACAGGAAACGGATCGGTGCCGACGTTGGCGAGATGGCCGTTGACGTACTGGTGGACCACGTTGCCTTCTTCGACGACTTCGAGCAGGTTCCACTCGCCGTAGGGTTTTTCAAACTCGCCCTTGGTGTTGCGGAAGCCGACGATGTTCTTTTCGGGGCCCTTGTCGATGTGGCCGATGTTGAGCGCGGAGCCGGCAGGACCGGTGACGCGCTTGCCGTCGGAGCCGGTGATGGCAGCGCCATCGGTGAGCCAGAAGTCACCGGTTTCACCTTCCTTGATTTGGAACTCGACGGAACGCGGCCAGACCTTGGGTTCTCCCTGGACGCAGTAGAGGATACCGCTGTCGCGAGCCTGGCCCATGCGTTCGCCGAAGGTGCCGGTGCCCCATTTGAACTCGGCACGCAGATAGAAGCGGCTGTAGGGCTGCTTGGTGACGACGTAGCCCATCTCGTGGCCGGAGACGTGTAGAACGCCGTCGGTGACGGTGAAGACGTGTTCGGGGTCGACGTTGAGGCCGCGGCCGCGGATGAAGGTGTCGAAGCGATTGAGCGTGGAGCCTTCGAGAAGATCCACCGTTGCGCCATGCGCGGGGATGGCCGCCGCCGGAGCACTTTGTGCGAAGGCATAGCGTGCGGGCTGAACCGCACCGAGCAGCAGGACACCGAGAAGAAGATTGTGAAGTGCACGTGAGTGGCTGGGCAAGCGGAACCTCCGGCTTGGGGTGAAGCCTTGCGATGCGGACAGTGTACGCGCCGCGCAAAAGCGTTGGACATGGCTGGAGGCGAGAGCATATTGTTTCTGCTGTTGCAGCGGGTCGCTCGCTAGAGTTCCAAGTCCGAGGTTTTCGAATGCCCAGCCGTCGATCCTTTCTGCAGTCTGCCGCCAAGACAGCAGCCATTGCCGCCACCGCGCGCTACATTGAACCGCTGCATGCGCAGAGCGGGGAAAGGCGGCGGCGTAGCCCGAATGACAATATCCAGCTGGCGCTGATCGGCGCAGGCATTCAGGGACAGGGCGATACGCATACGGCGCTGCAGGTGCCGGGGGTAAAGCTGGTGGCCGTGGCGGACTGCTATGACGGCCGGCTGACGCACTGCAAGGAGATGTGGGGCAACGACCTGTTCACGACGCGGCATTATCGCGAGCTGCTGGCGCGGCCCGAAGTGGATGCCGTGCTGATTGCGACGCCGGATCACTGGCACAAGCAGGCCGCGGTGGACAGCCTGGCTGCGGGCAAGGATGTGTACCTGGAAAAGCCGATGATCCACCTGTATTCCGACGGTCCGGCGATCATTGAGGCGGCCAAGGGGAGCAAGCAGATTCTGCAGGTGGGCAGCCAGCGTGTGAGCTCGGTGGTGTACCAGAAGGCCAAGGAGCTGCTGGCTTCGGGCGCAATCGGCAAGCTGAACATGGTGACGGCGCGGTGGGATCGCAACTCGGCGATTGGGGCCTGGGATTACTCGATACCGCTGGATGCTTCGACGGAGACGTGCGACTGGCCGCAGTTTCTGGGCACGGCACCGCAGATTCCGTTTTCAGCGGAACGCTTCTTTCAATGGCGCAAGTGGAAGGATTACGGCTCCGGTGTGGCAGGCGATTTGTTTGTGCATCTGTTCAGCGGAACGCACTTCATCACCGGCGCGCATGGACCCACGCGGGCCATGGCGACCGGGGGGCTGCGCTTCTGGAAGGACGGGCGCGATGCCGATGATGTGCTGCTGGCGCTATTTGATTACCCGGAGGGCTTCAACCTGAGTCTGCATGTGAACTTTGTGGACGGCGGCGAGGAGAGCGAAGGATTTCTGTTTACGGGCTCCGAAGGCTTGATGGAGATCTCCGGACAGACCCAGAGCGTGACGGTGACGCGCACGCCGCTGGCGACGGAGCCGGGCTATACGGTTTCAACGTTCAGCGATGCGATGCAGAAGGCGTATGTGGAGCAGTACCGGAAGAAGTATCCGGTGGAACATCCGAATGGGACGCCGCCACAGGATATTCAGGCGTTTCGCGCGGCGCCGGGTTACTCGGACAGTTATGACCACTTCCACAACTTCTTTACTTCGGTGCGCAGCCGCAAGCCTGTGGTGGAGGACGCAACGTTTGGCTTTCGGGCTTCGGGTGCGGCGCTGCTGGCGAATGTGAGCGTGGAGCGCGACAGCATTGTGCACTGGAATCCCGAGACGATGCAGATTGTTTAACCCGTTTACGAGTGAGTGGCCGATGAAAGCTGTATCGACGTTGTTGTTAGGTTCGCTGGCCGCCGTTGCTGCCTGTGTGTCCACGGTGCAGGCGCAGGATCCGGCGCATGCCACCGAGTTTCGTATGCAGCATCCGGGACCGGGGCCGGATGGCAAGCCGCGCATTGCTTTCTTGTCGCATCGTTTGGGTACGGATCATGCGGAGGGCATTTCGCTGCTGGATATGAACGGCGACGGCTTCCCTGACCTGCTGAGCGGAGCGTACTGGTATGAGAACCCAGGTGCGGGTGGCGGCGAATGGAAGCAGCACCAGTTCCGCACTGTGGGCATCCACAATGAATTTGTGAACGACTGCGGCGAGTGGATCGTGGATGTGGACCATGACGGGCAGCCTGACCTGGTAAGCACGGGATGGATCGCCAACGGGCTGTGGTGGTACCGCAATCCGGGACCAAAGGCGACGGCTGCGGGCGCGCAGTGGAAGGCGGAAAAGATAACCGATTCATTTGATACCGAAGGTGGGGCGTTCGGTGACATCAACGGCGATGGCAAGCCGGAGATTGCACTGGCGCACTATAACCACTCGGGTGTGATCTGGGTGGACTTTAGCGGAAGCAAGCCGGCGGTGCACCATCTTGGCGATTCGACACAGGATGGGCACGGCATCGGCATTGCCGACATCAACGGTGATGGCAAGGCGGATGTCCTAACGCCGCATGGGTGGTTTCAGCAGGTGGATGCCAACGCGGACAAGTGGATCTGGCATGGCGATTGGGATTTGGGCGACACGGGATTTCCGATTCTGGGCTATGACGTTAATCATGACGGCAAGCTGGATTTGATCTATGGCCAGGGCCATGGGTATGGGCTTTACTGGCTGGAGCAAGCGGGCACAACGGATCATCCGCGCTGGATACGGCACACCATTGACGAATCGTTTTCGCAGTCGCATGCGCTGGCGCTGGCGGATCTGGATGGGGATGGTGTGCCGGAGCTGGTGACAGGCAAGCGGTATCGTGGGCATTCGGGAAGCGATCCGGGATCGTACGATCCGGTGGTGGTTTATGCGTATCGCATGCCTGATGCAGCGGCGCTGGCGGCGAGGCGAAGTGATGCGACCAAGACGACGCCGATGTCCCAATCGATGGAGATGGCGGATCCTTCCGCAGATCCGCCGTTCGACCGCATCGCGCTTTCAGTGAATGGAACGGCGACGATCGGCACACAGGTGATCGCGGCGGACCTGGATCATGACGGGGATATCGACATTGCAACCGCGGGCAAGCTCGGGGTGCATGTGCTCGAGAACCTGAAGGTGAACAACGTGTCCAAGGCCGTGCGGGAGCAGACGCAGCCGCTGAATCGCAAGTGGCCTTTCCCGGGCGAGGGCCAAGAGGTTCCGCAGGAAGATGGGCCGCCGGTTCCGAAGTAAAAGCTGGCCAGGACTGCGGGCCGTAGCGCATTGCGGCTACGGCCTCTTGTTTCTTCAAACGGCGATGGGGTGAGTTCTTCGGAGCTCGGCTGCATCACCTTAGTTCTTTGGAGGAGCAGGAAGCGGTGTGAGCCAGCCGCGTGCCCCGAGCCAATTTTGCAGCAGTTGCGGCCAGGTAGAGAGTACGGGGTCGGTGCCGCCGGTGCCGAAGCCGTGGGGGCCGTGCGCGAAGATGTGGAGTTCGGCGTCGCGGTTGGCGGCGTGCAGGGCGGAGTAGAAGTCGACGCTGGTCATTACGGGAACGATGCTGTCATCGCCGGTGTGAAACAGGATGGTGGGCACTGTGTTCCGGCCGACGTGGTTGAGCGGCGTGTACTGCGAGTTCAAGCGGGCGCAATCGGCGGGTGTCAGGCCCTCTGTGACGGAGCAGTAGTTGATCATGAGGCCGTGCGGCGAGCTGATCTGCGGCTGCATGGCATTGAGCCAAGGGTAGACGAGCACCATGAAGTCGAGCGCGGAGGATTGACGCTCGACCGGGTCGGGGTCACTGGGTTTGCCGGGTTCGGGGAGGACGCCGGTCATCGCGGCGAGATGGCCGCCGGCGCTGAAACCCATCATGCCGATGCGGTCCGGAGCGTAGCCGTACTGCGGGGCGAGGCTGCGCACCAGGCGCACAGAGCGGCGCGCGTCCTCGAGCGGAACGGGGTAGAGATACGTGGGGCCGAGGCGGTATTTGAGGACGAAGACCGTGACGCCGAGAGCGGCGAGGCGGTCGCCGGGTTCACGGCCTTCAAGAGCGGTGGCGAGACCGACGTAGGCGCCGCCAGGGGCGACAATCACCGCGGTGCCGTTGGGGTGCGCGGGACGCAGCAGCGTGAGTGTGGGGATATCGACCGCGGCGTCGCCTCTCGCGCCGGGCGCCGGGCCGTTCCAGAGGCGGACGGTGGAGATCCCGAGGGCTGGATCGAGCGGTGCGGGCGCGACCTGCGCGGACGCGAATGGAACGGATGCCATCACCAAGGATAGGCAGAGAAAGAGGAGCGTGCGCCACCGTCGCCGGGTAAAAGATTCTGTTGGATGGGTGGGGTTCTGCACGGCTATCCTTCGGTGCCATCGGGTTACGTGTTGGTAGGACGGCAAAGCAGATCCCTGCGGGATGACAACGTTAGGCTGTCGTGGTGCGGGGACGTGTGAGTGGTTAGTGTGAGGGCTTCTGGATCGGCGTGGCTATGGGGATGGGTTCGCCGAAGTCCGGTGTGCCGTCTGCGTTCCAGGTGATCGGTTGCGCGCGGGGGCTACGGAAGCTGCCGCATCCCTGTTGGGACTCGGGGTTGGCGTGGTAAATGATCCAATCCTGTTTGCCGTCGGGCGATTTGAAAAAGCCGTTGTGGCCGGGGCCGAAGATGTGGCCTGCGCGGTTCTGCTTGAAGAAGGGGTGATCGAACTTCTGCCACGAGTGGGCGTCGAGGAGATTGTCGCCGACGTGGGCTTCGGCGACACCAAGTTCGTAGTAGTCGGTCCAGCAGGCGGAGCCGGAGTAGACGAGGAAGAGATCGCTGCCGTGCTGCAGGAGTTCGGGGCCTTCGTTGACTTCGACGTGCGGCACGGCGGGGCGATCCGGTAAGTCGCCGACGTGCTCCCAGGTGTATTTGGGGTAGGAGATCATGGTGCGGGGCGAGTCGATGGTCCAGGGATCTTTGAGATGGGCGATCCAGATGTCCTGCTCGCCGTCGCTGTCACCTTTCCAGCCGGACCAAAGGAGGTACTTCTGGCCGTTGACTTCAAAGGCGGAGGCATCGATGGCCCACTTGTCGGAGGTGTCGTTGACTTTGCCTTTGAAGGTCCAGTGAGCGGAGAGCGGATCTTCGTTCGGGTTTTCGAGAACGTAGATGCGGTGTGACTCGTTGTCACCGGCGTCGGCGGCGAAGTAGAGGTACCACTTGCCATCAAAGCGATGCAGTTCGGGAGCCCAGATGTCATGGCTGTAGGGGCCGGTCGCGGGCGGGGTCCAGACGATCTGTTTGCGCGCGTGGCGCAGGTCGGTGATGTCCGGCGTGGCCCAGATCGTGAGGTTTTGGCCGGTGGTGTTCATGTAGTAGTACATCCCCTTGTAGCCGATGGCCCAGGGATCCGGGCCGCGATCCAGGAGGGGGTTGGTGAAGGTGTTAGAAGCGCTGGTTGGGGCCGCCTGCGCATATGCTGCGTAGTTGCCGAGGGCAACCGGGATGAGCATGGCCGCGAGAACAACCAGTCTTCTCTTCACCTGTCGTCTCCTGGTGGTTCTGGTCCTGGTGGTTGTGGGAGTTTCTACTTCTGGACGCCGAAGGTGAAGACGGTTTCCGAATGCATTGTCTGGCCCGGGTTCAGGGTGGTGGTGGGGAAGTTGGGCTGATTGGGTGAATCGGGAAAGTGCTGGGTTTCCAGACAGAAGCCGGCGTGTTTCGCGTAGGCGTTGCCGGAGGCGCCGATGTCCGTGCCATCCAGGAAGTTGCCGGAGTAGAACTGTACACCGGGCTCGGTGGTGGTGACGGTGAGCGTGCGGCCGCTGGTGGGATCGACGACCATGGCCGCTTCATGCAGGCCTTTGCCGGTGCCGTTGAGGACGAAGTTGTGATCGTAGCCGCCGGCGATCTTGAGCTGTTCGTTGTCGCCGTCGATACGCTCGCCGATGGGTGTGGGCTTCAGGAAGTCAAACGGTGTACCGGCGACGGGTGCGAGCTGGCCTGTGGGGATGAGCATACTGTTTACCGGCGTGTAGCGGTCGGCGGGAATGGTGATGACCTCATTCAGGATGGGGCCGGTGCCTTCGCCGCCGAGGTTGAAGTAGGTGTGATTGGTGAGATTGACCACGGTGGGCTTTGTGGTTTCCGCCGAGTAGTTGATGCGCAGGGATTTGCCCTGGAGCGTGTAGCGCACATGTGCGGTGAGCTGGCCGGGGAAGCCCATGTCGCCGTCCGGGCTGACGAGCGTGAGCTCTACGCCGTCTTTGATGGAGTGGCCGGTCCAGACCTTTTTATCGAAGCCGACGGTGCCGCCGTGCAACGCGTTGCCGTTGTTGTTGGTGGGGATGTGGTTCACGGTGCCGTTGAGATTGAAGGTGCCGCCGGCGATGCGGTTGCCATAACGGCCGACCACCGAGCCCATGTAGGTGCTGGTGTCGCTGAGGTAGCCGGCGAGGTCCTTGTAGCCGAGAACCACATCGGCCTTTTTGCCCTCACGGCCGGGTGCGTCGACGCTGACGATGTGCGCACCGTAGTTGGTGATGCGCACCGTGAGATCGCTGTCGGTGAGCGTGTAGAGCTCCACCGGCTGGCCGGAGGAGGTGTTGCCCCAGGCTGCGGAGGTGACAGCGGCGGCGTGCGCGAGCGGCAAAGAGCTGAGCGTGGAGAGAGCCAGGGCAGAGGTAAGGGCGAGCATGCGCTTCATGAGAGAGAACTCCAGAATCAGAGGTGCGGTTGAGATCGAAAAGAGTTCCGGAGCTGACTCGGAGTTGACTTTTGAAATCGTTTACAGGCGACGGACCGAATGTAGGTTGCTGTCCGGGTTCCGTCAAGTGCAGGTTCGTCCAACGCGGTGAGTCTTAATGCTTCCGGGCAACGGATGTTCCCGTGGGAGTGGCGTATGAGCTTAGGCCTGCGCCTTCGGTGAGGGTGTAGAGCATATCGAGTTTTGCCGGAGGGGTGACGGTCTCTTTTCGGCCACTGGGCCAGCGGATTTCTATCTTGTCGATGGTTGTGGCATTGCCGACGCCGAAGTGGAGGCGAGGGTCAGGACCGGAGGCGAAGCTGCCGCCAGAGATGACGTCGGCGCGCTGGCGGAAGCCTTCCGCGGTGACCCAGACGGTGGCGCCGACGGCATCGCGCGGGCTGCCGGGCTTGCCCGGTTCGGCGGAGGGCGCGCCAATCAGATGAAGGCCGATCCAGTGATTTTCATTCTTGATGACGTCGCGGAATAAGGACGGCGTGCTGTCCATATTATTCACGACGATGTCCATGTGGCCGTCGTTGAAGAGATCGCCGACAGCTACGCCGCGCGAGGTGGCGAGCTTGGCTAACCCGGTGTTTTCAACGGCAGCGACAAGGGCGAGCTTGCCTTTGTCGCTGTGGAAGAGCAGCGGGCGCTGCGCATAGGTGGTGCCCCACTTTTGCGCGTCGACCTGCGGATAGACGTGGCCGTTGGCGACGAAGAGATCGAGCCAGCCATCGTTGTCATAGTCAAAGAAGGTGGTGCCCCAGCCGAGGAACGGATAGGTCACCTCAGCGATGCCGGCCTGATAGGCGACATCGGTGAAGTTGGCCTCGCCGTCGTTGCGGTAGAGCGGGTTGTAGTCGTCAGAGAAGGTGGTGATGTAGAGATCGACGCGGCCGTCGTGGGTGAGATCGCCGGCACCGATGCCCATGGAGGCGGTTTCGCGGCCGCTTTCGTTGAGGGCGAAGCCGCTGGCAAAGCTGTCGTCTTCAAAGGTACCGTCGCCCTTGTTGATGTAGAGGTAGTTCGGTGTGGAGTCGTCGGCGACGAGGAGATCGGGCTTGCCGTCGCCGTTGAGATCGATGAAGAGCGAGGACAGGCCGTAGTAGTGGTTGGGATCGCCGACGCCGGCGTGCTGCGAGACGTCGGTGAAGGTGCCGTCGCCGTTGTTGCGGAAGAGGTGGTCGGGGTCGCCGCGCAGACCGTGGGGGCCGCACATGACCTTGACGCCGCGGAACTCGCAGAAGGCGAGCGCGGAGGTGCTGGAGGCTTGCGCTGCAACCTGAGGCAGCTGATCTACGTGCACGTAGCCGGGGACGAAGAGGTCAAGCAGACCGTCGCCATCGTAGTCGCCCCAAGTCGCCCCGGTGGACCAGCTGGCGCCGGTGGACCCGCCGCCTACCGTCACACCGGCCTTTTCGGCGACGTCGGTGAAGGTGCCGTCGTGGTTGTTGCGATAGAGGCGATTCTTGCCATAGTTGGTGACGTAGAGGTCGGGCCAGCCGTCGTTGTCGAAGTCGCCGACCACGGCACCGAAGCCCCAGCGATCGTTGGCGACGCCGGCTTTGGCGGTGACATCGGTGAAGGTGCCGTCGTGGTTGTTATGAAAGAGTGCGGCGTGACCGGGTTTGGCTTTGCCGTTTTCGGCGTCGACGCTGGAGCCGTTGACGAGATAGATGTCGAGCCAGCCGTCGTTGTCGTAGTCGAGCAAGGCAACACCGGAGCCGACGGTTTCAAGGATGAAGTTTTTGTCCGGCGAACCCATGTGATGCGTCCAGGAGGTGAGGCCGGCGGCCTTCGCGACATCCTGAAAGACGACGGGGCCGGCTGCCACGAAGCCGCCGGCGGTGATGGGGCGATGCTCCGCATCCAGCACCGCGGCATGTGCGCCGCCGGTGTTGACGCCGCTTTGCGAGGCCGGCTGCGCGCCTTCGACGGAACGCTCCGCCCCTTTCTCCAGGGGGTTGCCGTTCGGGTTCTGCGCCCGGGTGCAAAGGGAGAGGCTGAGGAAAGCCAGCAGACCGGCCAGGGCATGGCGGCCATTCGAAGATCGGAGGGTCGTTCTCATCGCTACTGCATCTTCACTCCCGCAGGCCAGCGCTGTAAAGGTTGTTGAGGGAGTTTTGGGGTGTGTGGGTTGCGTTTCACGGCTGGCCCGGGGCGGCATACGGGGCGATGGGGCCGGCCGGTGCATCCGTTTCGCCGCTGCTGACGGCGCCGCTGGCTTTGAGCTGCTGGAGGTGGGCCAGCAGGTGCTGCGCCTCCTCCTTGCGGCCGAGGTGTTGGTAGACCCGGGCGAGCTGGAAGTCGGCGCTCGCTTCAATGAACGGGCGCTGTCAACGGAGAAGAAGCGGCGTTGCCCTGGATGTTACCCTTCCCGTCGAAAGGAGATTGCGGCCGTGACGTGTGTAAGGGGCTTTTGCTGGATGGTTGCAGCGTCGTTGGCGGGCAGCCTTCTTGCACCGTTGGCCACCGGGCAGGCCGTCAGCAACGTACACGATCTGGATTTGTCGAAGAGCAGGACTGCTATGGATCGCCATGAGTGGACGTCTGCAGAGACACAGCTGCGCCAGTACCTGACGCAGCATCCCGAGGCGGACGAGGCGATGTATCTGTTAGCGGAGACGTTGTTCCATGAGGACCGGCCGAAGGAGTCGCTGGCGATGTATACGCGGGCGGCGGCGGGCAGGCGTCCGGGGGCGCAGGAGTTTCACTTCATCGCGTTGGATTACGTCCTGCTGCACGACGACACCGATGCGGACAGGTGGATCACACAGGCGGCGCGCGAAGACCCGCACAATGGAGAGATTGCGTATGCGATGGGACGCATCAAGTACACGGAAAATCGCTTCGCCGAGGCAGTGACCAGCTTTGAGAAGGCCCTGGTGCTGATGCCGCGCTCGGTGAAAACCGAGAACAATTTAGGGTTGACGTTTGAAGGACTGAACGAAGCGGGTAAAGCGGTGGTGGCTTATCGGCAGGCAATCGCATGGCAGGCCGGCGAGGCGCATCCGAGCGAACAGCCTTTGTTGAATCTGGGTATTTTGCTGACCGATCGCACCCAGCTGAGCGAGGCGTTGCCCCTGCTGCAGCAGGCGGAGGCGCTGGCACCCAGCGATGGCAAGATTCACGCGGCGTTGGGCAAACTTTATGCGCGGCAGATGGAGTACCCTGCGGCGCAGAAGGAGTTGGAACAGGCTGTGGGCGCCGACCCGAAAAATGCGGGACTGCACTTTCAGCTGGGCCAGATTTATCGCAAGGAAGGCCTGGGGGAGAAGGCAAAGGAAGAACTCGCGCGGGCGGCGGCGCTGGAAGGAACGCACTCTTCCGACGCGGGCAGCGTGCAGTAGGGGTCGGAGCTGTTGTTTGAAGGATGGAGTGAGGTAGAGCCTTCGAACAAACAGCAGGTCCTTCGCTACGCTCAGGATGACAACTTGGGGAAGGTCTGATGGCAGCCTAGTGGGTGGCCGGAGGCGTGGACGCAGCTGGCTCTTCCACACGCATCAACGCATCGCCGTGGACGTGCGTGAGGGTTTGGTGGATGCCGCTGGGCCAGTGGATTTCGATGGTGGTGGCTTCTGCGCTGGCGCCGAGACCGAAGTGGGCGCGCTTGTCGTTGGAAGAGAGATAGCTGCCGGCGGTGGACACGGTCCAGGACTGTGAGCCTGCGGGCGTGGTGAGCTTGATCTCCGCACCGATGGCGTCGCGATTGCTCTTGTGGCCGACGAGCAGCAGCGTGAGCCAGTGATTCTGAGTCGCGGTCGTGTTGTGCAGGACAAGCGCGGCGCCGCCGTTGGTGCTGACAACGGCGTCGACGCGGCCATCATTGTCGAGATCGCCTACGGCCATGCCGCGGCTGACCCAGCGGTCGGCAAAGGCAGAACCGGAGTCCTTTGAGACGTCGACGAAGTTGCCGTTGCCCATGTTGCGGGCCAGCAGCATGGGCTCCTTGTAGTGCAGCTGCGGGTAGTTGAGCTCGACGGTGTCGAGATCGTGGCCTTGTGCGATGAGCAGATCTTTTTGGCCGTCGTTGTCGTAGTCGAGGAAGTGGATGCCCCAGCCGGAGTGCAGCAGCGTCATGGGTGCGAGGCCGGAGACGTAGGTGTCGTAGGTGAAGGAACCGTCGCCATTATTGCGATAGAGAGCGTACTTCTGGTTGGCGAGGTTGGTGATGACGAGATCGGGCAGACCATCGTTGTTGTAGTCCCCGAAGTCGATGCCCATGCCGGCGTAGGTGCGGCCGTCGCCATCGACGGCGATTTCGGCGAGCAGGCCGGTCTCTTCAAAGGTGCCGTCGCCCTTGTTGTGGAAGAGGAACTCCGGCATGGAATCGTTGGCGACGGCGAGATCGATTTTGCCGTCGCGATCGAAGTCGGCAACCGCGATGCCCAGGCCTTTGCCGGGGGTGCCGAGACCGAGTTTTGCCGCCTCTTCGGTGAAGGTGCCGTCGCCGTTGTTGTGGTAGACGAGCGGGGCGATGGCGGGGAAGACATCGGGGTGGCAATAGGCGCGGTAGCCTTCGCGATGCTCGCCGCACCAGACGTCTTCGAAGTCCCACTTCACGTAGCGGAGGGCGACGAGATCGAGCTTGCCGTCGTTATCGAGATCGACCCAGGCGGCACTCGTCGACCAGTTGTTGCCGGGGGTGGGATCGCCGCCGGTGCCGGACTTCGCGGTGATGTCCGTAAAGGTGCCGTTGCCGTTGTTGCGGTAGAGGTGGTTGCCGCCGAAGGAGGTGACGTAGAGATCTTCAAAGCCGTCATTGTCGAAGTCGCCGACGGCCACGCCCATGCCGTAACCCACACCCTGCAGGCCGGCCTTTTCCGTAACGTCTTCGAAGGTGCCGTCCTTGCGCTGGTGGTAGAGCCGGTTCCAGTCTTTGGGCGAGGCCTTTTGCGGGACGGTGCCCTTGGGCATGGGGTCCGTGAGCGGGGCGCCGTTGACGAAGAACAGGTCGAGGCGGCCGTCATTGTCGAAGTCAAAGGCAGCGACGCCGGAGCCCATGGTTTCGATGAGGTACTTGTGGCTGGTGTGCGAGGCGACGCCTGTGAAATTGACCCCGAGTGCGGCGGCCGTGTCAGTGAAATTGCCGGGAACGACGGGGGCGGCAGGAGCGTGGTGAGCGGCATCGGCCGGAACCGGAGCCGCGACCGGAGTGGGCGTCTGCGCTCGTGCGAGGGAAGCACTCACCAGTAGCAGCAGACCTGCGCAAACGGAGCGCTGAGAGAGTGAGGCTGTACTGGGCCGATCGAAAAACACCGTTCTTGCTCTCCGCACCCTCAGCTTACTCGTGCTTCGGGCCGTTCGGCGCGCTGGAGGCGACGTGGGGGTTGGCGTCGTGCTGTACCGGAGTTCCCCGTCCTGTAAGTTCGCGCATCAGGTCCACTTCGCGCTCGCGGTAGGGTGTGTCGTCCTGCTTGAAGACCTCGTGGAACCAGACCGTGGGCTTGATCAAGACGTAAGGGCGCTGCCAGGAGTCCCAGGGGAGATAGGTTTGGGTTTTGCCGGCGACGAGGCCCCAGTTCATGGCGGCTACGTTGTAGTGTTTGGCGACCGGCAGAATGGTGTCAAAGGTGCTGCCGTTGCCGCGCGCCATGTATTCCGTGCAGAGCAGAGGGCGGTGCAGCGGCTCGAGCTCGTGGATGCGGGCTTCGAAGATTTCAGGCCAGTCGTAGTTGTGGAAGGAGATGACGTCAGACTCGGCGAGCTGAATCTTCGTGGTGGCACTTTCCTTGTCGGGGTGGCTCCAGTCGCCCTGCCAGACGCCGCTGGTGAGCGGCTGCGTGGGATGCTCCGCCCGGGCCCAGGCGAAGGCTTGCGGGAGAAGTTCGTCGACGCGCTGGACCTTCGCCGCCTCGTCGGCCTCCACATCGCCGCCGCGGTTGTCCGGCTCATTCCAGATGTCCCAGCCGAGGATGCGGTTGTCGTTCGCGAAGGCGCCGACGACGCCCTGTACGTAGGATTTCAGCTGCGGTTCAACGGCGGGATCGAGCAGGCGCTGCTTGCCCGGGCTCTGCACCCAGCCGGAGTTGTGCACGCCGGGGATGGGCGGGTGCTGCGGGCCGAGGTGCGGATTGGTCTCCCAGCAGGAGTCGAACAGCACCAAGAGCGGCCGGATGTGGTGCTTTGCGGCGATGTTGAGAAAGGTGTCGAGGCGCTGTTGAAAGCCCTTGGGATCGGAGAGCCAGAGCTGGTCCTGCAGGAACACGCGCATGGTGTTCATGCCGACGGACTCGCCCATGCCGAGTTCTTTATCGATGAGCGTGGGGTTGAACGTGGCGGGCTGAAACATCTCGAGTTCATTGATGGCGTCGGACGGAACGAAGTTCGCGCCGACCAGCCAGGGCTGGCCTTTATACCAGGTCTGCGCCTTCGCTTCACTCCAGCGGGTGCCGGTGTCCGCGGTTGCCTGCGAGATCGCGGGCGTTTGAACGACCACCGTAGAGACAGCCAGAATGAAGCTAAAAAGACCTGCGCGCATAACCACCTTCGCCCTGACCTGCATGGCGCTTCTCAGCATGCAACAAAGGAGCGAGCGTATGCAAGCGCTTACTTTTGGCCGACGGCACCAGATTAGGTCTTAAAGCATTTACTTGCGTGTTTTTGCCGGTGGCGGTGCGGTGGTGCCGCGCACGACGAGCGTCGGCTGAATGATTCGTTCCTTCGCTGTCAGCTTTTTAATCTCGGCTGATTTGTGGTGCAGCAGGCTGCGGAAGGCGAGCTCGGCGACTTCGCCGCGCGGCACCTGCAGGGTGGTGAGCGCGGGTTGGGTGTAGGCGCTGAGTTCTATGCCATCGAAGCCGATGACCGAGATGTCCTTGGGGATACGCAGGCCGGCATCGTGAATGGCGCCCATCGCGCCGATCGCGGTGAGGTCATTGGAGGCGAGCACGGCGGTGGGCCGGCGTTTGCCGGACTCCAGGATGCGCGCCATCGCCTTGGCACCGCCTTCGACGCGGTGATCGCCTTCCTGAATCCACTCCGGATGCGTGGTAGCGCCGTACTTTTCGAGGGCCTCCCGAAAGGCCCGGGCACGGACCTGGGCGGAGCCCAGCGAGAGCGGACCGCTGATGAAAGCGAAGTCCCTGTGGCGCAGCTCAAAGAGGTGCCCCATGGCGAGGTCGACGCCGGCTTTGTAGTCGATCTCAATGACATGCACCGTGGGTCCGGTAGCGGCGGTGTCCATAAACACCAGCGGAACGCCGCGGCGCGAGAAGGTGCGGATCAGGTGGTCTTCCATCTCCGAGGTCATGATGGCCACGCCGTCCACCTTGCGCTGCAGCATGCGGGCGACGCAGGTTTCCATGCGCTTGGGATCGTAGTTGGTGTTGGCGATGAGCACCTCCTGGTTGTGCTCAACCGCGATGTCTTCAAACGCCTTGACCAGCTCCGGGAAGTAGGGATTGGTGATATCCGAGATGATGAGGCCGTACATGCCGCTGCGGCCGGAGCCCAAGGTGCGCGCGTTGGTGTCTGGGTAGAAGTTCAGCGCTTCAATCGCGACGCGTACGCGCTCGGCGGTGTCCGGCGCGACGACCGCCGAACCATTGATGACACGGGACACCGTTGCGGTGGAGACACGAGCACGACGTGCAACCGCCAGGATGTTCATGGCTCTATTGATGCAGGAACGATTCCCTTTTGACAAGGGTTATGCGAAGAGCGGACGTAGAAGAGGTTTCCTGGAGTTTGGCTGGAGCGGGGAGGAACGATTCCGAGCCCCTCCGGTGCGACCGGCGCTAGCGACCGCCAGCCCCGGCTGCGGAGCTCGCTTTACCTGCGGCGCCTGCTTCACCTGCGGCAGTAGCTGAATTCGGTAGAGACTTGGCGTTTGTGAGGTCGTGGGTGTGCCACGGCACGCTCTCGTTCGCCAGCTCGGTGTGGCCGCGCAGATATTCGAGCGCATAGGCACTGGCAGTCGGATCATCCTTTTGATCGGCGAAGGCCGCGGCCTCCTGGGTCGCCTTGTCGCGAATGCCCAGACGACGGTACAGGATGGACAGGTTGTAATGTGCGGCGAGATCATCCGGATCGATTGCCTGCAACGCCTGGTACTGCTCGACCGCCTCGTTATATTTGTGCTGCTGATAGAGCGAGAAGCCGAGTTCGCGGTGCGCGTCGCGGGAGCGCGGAAAGCTGGTGAGGACCTCGCTGAAGTCCGCGATGGCCAGGTCGAGATTGCCTTCGTTGCGTTCGACCAGGGCGCGGTAGTACAGAGCGCGTGCGTTCTTTGGAGCGAGCTGGAGCGCCTTTACGAGGTGCGGCAGAGCATCGCTGTACCGCTCCCACTGAATCTCGACGATGGCCATGTTGGTGAAGGCGTCGGCGTAGTCCGGACGGAGCTGCGCGACGTGCTCAAAGGCGGAAAGAGACGCGGCGTACTGCTGAGCGTCGAGCAGAGCGATGCCGTAGTTATTCCAGCGCATCCACTCCTTGTTTTCGTTAGGACCGGGCGGCGTTGGGGAGTTTGTGCCGACCTGAATGACCCGGCTGCTGCTAACCATGTCGATTAAGGGCTGGTTATAGTGCTGCTTGCCCATGCCGAAGTCAATGAAGTGCTGATCGAAGCGGTGGTACTTCACCGTGGCGGTCAGGGTGACAGCGCCATTCGCGGCCGAGGGCATTTGGAAGCTGTAACGGATCAGCTGCGAACGTCCTGACTGAATGGAATTGTTGTAAGCGACGACGCGATTGTTCCAGACCTGGTGCAGGTCGTTTCTGCCGCCTTTGACGTTGATGAGGCGATTGGTGAAGCTGTGGGCGCGTTCGTCGAGATCACCGTTGGGCTTGAGGAAGCCGCTTTCGGCGAGTACTTTGCCGGCGGCGTCCTTCACGGTGAAGTTGACCCAGGACTCGTACATGTCACGCTGCTCGGGGACGAGGCTGTGCGCGGCGCCCTTGTTCTGGATGACGACATCGGCGGTGAGGCGCTCGCCGGGCAACACCTTGTAGGTCACCAGCCCCAGGGGCGCAACGGGATCTGACGGTGTGGCGCCTGGAGCGGCATCGGGGGCCGCATTCCGCTCCAGACCGAAGAGATCGACGTTCAGGACGTTGTTCTGCAGATACTGCACCAGCTTTGCGCTCTGCTCCGGGTAGTTGTACACCGCGGGGATGAGCGAGTTGGCGCCCAGCCAGCGATGCGAGGCGAGTTTGCCCGCCTTGGCGCCGGGATCCTTGCCTTCGAGCGGCTCGCGTCCCATGTGGCAGGTCTGGCAGGTGGAGACGGCGTCCTTTGTGTAGAACGGCAGCGGCGATTGCTTGGCGAAGGAGGAGTTCTGCCACTCGTCATAGACGGAAAAGGCGCGCAACCACTTGTAATCGTTCAGCGTGCGCGGCAGCGCGGCCTTGTGACAGCTGGCACAGAACTCGCTGGTGCGGTAGAAGTCCTTCATCACGGCCTTGCTGTGACGGTCCAGATGAGCGAGGATTTCGGCGTCGCTGACGGGACGCGTGATGGGCTGACCGGCCTCATCGACGAGCACGGCGGGCACACCCATGACATAACTGCCGGTTCCCTGCGTGCTGACCTTCTGGATGGAATGGCAGACGCTGCAGGTGACGCCATCGGCGTCAAAGGAGTGGGTTTTGGGAGCCCCCGGGGTGAGATTGGCGGAGAGCAGGGCGATCGGGTTGTGGCAGCCTTCGCAGTGGCGAGTGAACTCAACGCCTTTTTCGGTACGCAGCAGATCGACATTGCGCTGGTACCAGACGGGCCGATTGGAGTTGCTGTGCGCGGACTGACGCCACTGGGTCTCCGAAGCCTGGTGGCAATGGCCGCAGTATTCAGCGGTGGGAAAGGCGGAGGCCTGCAGGAATTGGCCATTGTCGGTGGTGGCGTTAGAGGGCAGGAACGGGGAGTTTCCGCCGAATTTGTAGGAATAGCTGGAGGCCTTGTTTGCCTGGTACGCCGTGCGTGCGTCCTTGGCGGCTGTTTCTTCGGTGCCGGCCTGCACACTGCCGCGAAAGGCGGCGGCCGCGGCTCCCAGCACGAGGCTCAGCGTCAGCAGTCGCAGCATGAGCTGGCGCAGCGGCCGGGGTGTGAGGTGTTCGTCGCGCATAGGGGGCACGTCAGATTAAGTTCGCGACCGTACATCGCAAACGATTTAGTAGGCGTCACAGCGGGGACGGTTGTCAACCCTGCCGTGGCAGTGAGTCATTGGGGCCAGGCTGCCGGATCAGGACGGCGGAGGCGGGTGGGAGCAACACTCCGCCGCGAAGGGATTGGACGGGTTGACCGGTCCAGCGGCCCTCGCCGTGTGCGCCACGGGTGCCGCTCCGGAATTCTCCTTCAACGCCGAAGGTGCAACCGCTTACAATGTCGATGCTTGCACTGGGGATCGCGAATGGCATTGAGCTTAAGGGACCTGCGCCACCGGCGTACGGGATTCGGCCGCGGGGTGAGGGTTGCCGCCGTTTTGGTGGGGGCGGCGAGCGCCGCAGGCCTTTTGGCAGGGGCGCAGCTGACGGAGTCTCCGGTGGCTCCGGGAGCCGTGGTGCACCTGAAAGTTTCCGTTCCCGCGCGTCCGCAGGTGATTCCCGACACGCTGTTCGGGAGTTTTCTGGAGCCGATCGGCCACTCGACCTATGGCGGGCTTTGGGCGCAGGTGCTGGAGAATCCTTCGTTTGAGGAAGGCCTGTGGTCCGCGAACAACGTGGAGGAGATGCTGCAGGCACATCCGGAGCTGCATCGCGCCTCCCAGCTTGGCCTGCCGCTGCCCTGGCAGCCGCTGGATGCGACGCAGGGCAACCGGTACCTCGCTGTGCGGGGGGACGCGGGAAACTCCGAGCAGTCGCTGCTGGTGATGTCCCTGCCGGACAAGGAGGTGGGCGTGCTGCAGGAGGTATACCTGCCCGCCAGGCGCGAGCTTGCCTACAACGGCAGCCTGATGGTGAAGGACGTTCGCGGGCCGGCGGCGGTCAGCCTCACGCTGCGGCGGCATGGACACCCGGAGCAGGTGCTGGCCAGTGCGTCCGTGAATACGGAAGCGACGCAATGGATGAAATATCCGTTTACGTTGACGTTGAAGGCGGGGGCCGTTGCGCCGCTGGAGCCGGTGGATCTCGTAGTCTCACTGGCGAACGACCAGCGTGCGGAGATCGACAACGTGCTGCTGAACCCGGCCGATGCGGTGGACGGCATGGATCCGGATGAAGTGAAGATGGCGCGCGAACTGGAGTCGCCGGTGGTGCGCTTCGGCGGCAACTTTACGTCGGCGTACGACTGGCACGATGGTGTCGGACCGCAAGACAAGCGGGTCTCCAAGATCAATCCCTCATGGGGCATCCCGGAGTACAACACGTTCGGTACGGATGAATTTCTGCGCTTTTGCGAGTTGATCCACGCGCAACCGCAGATCGCGCTGAACCTGGGCACCGGCACGCCGGCGCAGGCAGCGGATTGGGTGCGGTATGTGGATGACCACTGGGGCGACCGCAAGGGAGGGCTGCTCTGGGAGCTGGGCAATGAGCTCTGGGGCCACTTCCAGATCGGGTATCCCTCGCCGGAGCGCATCGCGGCGGTGACGCTGGCGACGAGCCGGGCAGTGCGCTCTGTCGATCCGCGGGCGCGATTGATCGCCACGGGCGGCGATGAGGAGTTTTTTCCCGGCTGGAACGTGCTCCAGCTGGCAAACCCTCCTGGCACGTTCAACTTTCTTTCCACGCATTTCGTGGTGAACGAATGGGTGCAGATGCAGAACTCGTCGGAGGAGTTCCGCACGATGGCCGCACTGGCGCTGCCGTGGGGGTTGGCGCCGCGCATGCACGCCATTCAGGCGCAGGCCGCAGCCGCGGGGCATCCGGAGGTGCGCGTCGCCTTTACCGAGTGGCTGATGATTTCCGATCTGCACGACGGGCCGAACTTTACGAATCTGGGCGGTGCGCTGTTTGCGGGCGGGTTTTTGAATATGCTGATGCGGAACTCCGACGTGGTTTCGATCTCCGACATGACGGGCATCATGGAGTTCGGTGGGATCTGGAAGAAGCGCGCGCAGGTATACGGGGCGCCGGCGTACTTTGTTTTGCGGGAGTACAGCCGCATGCACCCGCACCTGTTGCTGGAGGTGGCCTCGGACGGACCGACGTACTCGGTGGCGCAGGGCGTTACGCGGCTGCCGGAGATCAAAGACGTGCCGTATCTGGACTGCGTGGCGACCGAGCCGGCGGATCGTTCCAAGCTGCTGCTGACCTGCGTGAACCGTGGGCTTCACCGGGATCTTGCCGCGGAGTTCGACCTGAGCGGGCTGCCGATTGCCGGGACGGCGGTGCAGATCAGCACGCTGGCAGGCGATAACATTCTGCTCGAAAACGATGAGCACCATCCGGATTTGGTCACGCCCCAACAGCGGAGAGCGCAG
>CAXSBL010000008.1:54854-67495 GCA_964235515.1 uncultured Bryocella sp. | reverse complement strand
GCGAACCGCACGCTGCGGTACAGCTTTCCGAGCGCCAGCGTCACGGTGCTCGCCGTTCCGTTGCGCAGGTAATCAGGTAATCAGGGTCGCTCGATGCTGCTCCGTGACGGCTTACTCGCATGGTCAAGGAAGAGAGTGATTTGCGAAAGAATTTTCGCAGATCACATACGGAGTTCTCCAGGCGGCTGGCCGGACCTCTTCCGGAGGGTGGGAAAGCTATGTTCTGGACCTAACTGAAGCTGGTCTAGTGGCTTATGGACGCGGCGCGGTCACGCTGGGAGTAGTAGCTTGCCCAGCATTTTCGGGAGCTTCCGCGTCGTCGTAGGTGGTGAATGCGAGCGGTTCGGTGCTGGTGGGCATTGTGCGCAGGGTGGCGAGATCGGTTTGCAGCGCCGCCCAGGCGCCCGGGTCGGCTTTGGTGGCGAAGGGCAGATCGGGGTTTGCGTAGTAGGCGAGGATGTCCGTCTTGATGCCCGGAGAGACGGGCAGAGCGGGGTGGGCGGCGAGCCGGTGAGTCAGGGTGGCGTAGGTCTGGTCGGTGAGGCGGTAGCCGGCTGGTTTGACGGGGTTGCCGGTGTCGAGGTCGCGATTGGGCAGCGGATGGACGGGGTCGAGTGGCGGCCGGGGGGTGGCCGGTGAGGGACCGGCGTTTGGCTGCAGGGGATGAGAGGGCGGCGGATCGGAGTGCGTATCCGCCGCGGCTGCCTGAGCGGCGGCGACCGGAAGCGTTGCCGGCGGCGGGGTGAAGCGGTGCAGATCGCGGGTCAGCTCGGTGGTGGACTGCATGACGGAGTGGATGTAGTCGGCCTCGGTGGCGGCCGTCGGGCCCTTGATGGCCACCAGCTTGAGCGGACCGAGCTTGGGCAGGATGAAAATGAGGCCCGCGAGGGTGTAGGTGCCCAGGCCGGGCTTGCGCCGGTACCCCTCCCAGCCATTTTCCTGGTCCACGACGGCAATTTCGGCTTCGAGCTGCCGCAGTTCGGCGTTTTGGGTATCGGCGGGCTCATGGCTGCGGTGAAGCAGCGTGGCGGCGTAAGCGATGCGCGGGATGAAGTGGTGGACCGCGAAGCGGTAGGCACCCACATTGATGCGGCGGCCCCGCCTTTGCGAAAAGTCCTCTTGCAGGCCATAGGTCTGGTAAAAAGCCAGCGCCAGCTGTTTGGTCGGCACCTCGAGGCCGACGTGACGGAGGTAGTGGACCGGGGCGAGGCGGTGATGCGCGATTTCATTGATGTCGAAGGCAAATTCGGTCTGAACGTGCTGATGCTCGCCTTCGGCGTAGCTGACGGTTTTGCCGTATTTGCGCCGGAGTTTGGGAAATTCCACCGGGACGGCGAGGTTGGTGGCCTCGGCGTGACCGTAGGTGTCGCCGATGTAGTGCGAAAGGGCGCCGACGGCGAAGGCGAGCTCATCGGCGTCCCCGGCGTCGCGAAAGAGGTTGACGACGAAGTCGCCGGAGCGGACGTAGTGCGTGAGGTCGGAGACGAAGGTGTCGCCGAGCGGGTAGTAACCGATGTCCTGGATGACGCAGCCGCCATAGGCGTAGGCGCGGGCGTGTTCGAGTTCGGCAGGGGTGAGGGTGGGGTAACGGCTGAGCAGCAGAGGAACGATCGAACGCTGCCAGGTGAGGTCAATGAGTTGCTCATGCGTGAGCAGGGAGTAGGCGTTTGCCGTTCGGCACACAAGGAAGAGGAGCAGGAGAGCCGGCAGGCAGCGGAGACGAGCAAACATACGTTCAAAAAAGGGTATCGCAGAGGGGCGAAGATCCTGTCGCCTACGACTGATCTTTAGGGGGATTGCGCGGGCAATTGTGTCCCATTCCGGGACGGCAGTGCGACAGCGGCGAATTTGCCGTCCGGCTCGCGGGTCAGCGTGGGGGCGTAGGTGCCGAGCAGCTCGCGGCGCCACCAGACGCCGGTCGAACGCTTTTCTGCGGCGGTGGAGAACCAGTACTGCCAAAGAACGGCGCGAACGAAGCGCGGAGCACCCTTTGGGAAAGGGTTGCCGGCGAAGAGGCCGAGGACGGGGGCGGAGCCCTGCAGCAGGCGAATCTCCGTGCCGGCCACGATAGGCGCCTGCTGCCAGGTGGTGAGCGAGGCAAACCAGAGGTTCCAGTCAAAGCGCGGCTGGTAGGGAGCGTAGATGCGGGGGCGCCTGTGCGGGTCCTGCGGTTTGTAGCGGAAGGGATAGGCGGTCCAGGTCTGGCCATTTTCGGAACCCTGGAACTCGATCTCATAGCGGTGCGGGGTCATGACGGCGAAGAGGCCGTAGGTGTCAGCGATGCGGAAGGGGGCGAGCGCGGCAATCGGGGCGGTGGGCAGGGGCACGGTTGGCCAGAGCATCGCGAGGAGTGACGCGGTGGTGGCGTAGGCGAGCGTTCCCAGCACGAGCGTCGTGGCGGCGATGCGGACCGCGCGGAGGACCTCGCGGGGGTGACGACGGGCGCCGGGGCGTGCGGCGGGAACTCCGGAACGTTCCTCTGGTCGAGGTGAGAGGCTCTTTGTGTTGGTCGCAGACGCCTGCGTGAGCGTTTCAGGGCTTTCCGGGGTGAGTCCGGCGCGCCAGCGCTGCGGGATGAAGCGGACCAGGGCGCGGTCGTCCAGCAGGAGGACGCCGAGGGAGAGCACGAGGTAGTTGAGGAAGGCGTAGTTGGCGGTGGCGATGACGCCAATCTGCCACAGGCTGACGATCACGAAGCAGATGTATCGCCAGGGACGCGGAAAAAAGGCGAGAAAGACGATGCCCAGTTCCATCACGAGCGTGGCGCCGGCGGTGAGGCGGTGAAACCACAGCGGCGAATGCTGCAGGTACCAGCCGACCCAGGTGGGCAGCGGGCCGTTTTGGTAGTACTCATACATGGCGGTGAGATTGCGCCAGGTAGGGTCACCGGAGGCGAGCTTGACGACGCCGGATTCGAAGTAGATCCGGAACCACTCCCACAGCAGCAGAAACAGCGCGGCGCGCGAGGCCAGCGAGCGGCGGCCCCAGCCTGGGCGCAGGCCTGAGGGAGCGACGAAGAGGGCGAGGAAGCCGGCTTCGAGCAGCATGCCGTCAGACTGGTACTGCGCAAAGTCCTGCGCCGTGGTGACAAAGCTGAGATAGCAGACGAAGCAGACCAGCAGCGCGGGTTTAGGCAGGATGTTGAGGACGACCAGCACCGAAGCCGCCAAGCCGACCCAGATGAGGGCGACGAGGGCGTGGTCGACGGCGGCCGGCGTGGGATGAACCCACCACAGGAGCGAAGGCGCGGCCCAGAAGGCACGCGAGCCTAACGGGCGAAGGGCGCTCAGGAACTCGAAGGCGGGCTGAATTCCCCGTGAGCCGACCAGGCCGAGGATCTGGAACGCGAGGGCAAAAAAGGCCGAGAAGTACACCCCGCCGAGGAGGCGCAGGAAGAGCCAACGGGGGACGAGGCGATCCGTCGGGCCGCGCTCCCGATCGACCAGAAACAGCAGGGGGCCGAAAGGTTCTGCAGACTGGCGGGCATCCATGCAGGTTTGGATGCGCGGCGAAACCGCAGGTCACTCCACCCGGCGGACATTACGCGGACGGTCATAACGTCCTGCGCCGGTTTGACCACAGGCGTTGAGACGGCTCCTAACGACGAATGCTGCCTCTGGAACCAAGCCTTCCGGCGCGGCTCAAGCGGCTCCCTCGTGGCGAACGTTGAGAAGGGTGTGCCGGCAGCTTAATTAGCGACTGGGACGCCGGCTGCCGGTGTGCCCGTCAACGGCATGGGTTCAAGGTAGTCCTCAGCCGCAGGCTGGAGCGCCTGCTCCAGCTCGGCGAAGGTATCGATGACCAGATCGGCACCGGCGGCCTTGAGTGCCTCGCGGGTGAAGCTGGTGGTGATGCCGACGGCGAAGCAGCCAGCGGCTTTGGCGGCCAGGATGCCGTTGAGGGCATCCTCGATGATCCAGCAGTCGGCCGCATCGAGGCGCAGGTCCCCCAGTGCGATCAGGAAGACCTCCGGCGAGGGCTTGGGGTGGGTGAAGCGGGCGGCATCGACGGCGATCTCGAAGAGATCGGCGATGCCGAGCTTGTCCAGGGTGGCGCAGCGATTGCGCTGATTGGACGAGGTGGCCAGGGCGAGCCGGAAGCGGTTGGAAGCCCAGTTCAGGAACGACACAGCGCCTTCGACGGGCTGCATGGTGTGTTCGAGTGACTCGTAAATGCTGTGCTTCAGACGCAGAATCGCGGTACCGTCCGACTCTGTAAGGCCGTGTTCGGCGGCCAGGTCCTGGATCATGACGGTGTCACTGCGGCCGATGTAGTTGGCGAAGCGTTCGTTCGGCACGTGGATGCCGGACTGAGCGAGGGCCTCGCGTTTGGAACGCTCGTGCACCGGCTCGGAGTCGATCAGAACGCCGTCCATGTCGAAGATCAGGGCAAGCGGGGAGGAGGTGTTAGCGAGCATGAGGATGGGATGCGCGAGACTCTGCTTTCACGGCAAATTTTTGGTGAATGCTCCGCTGCGCCGGGCACCCTGTTGCCGTGATCAAGCGTGAGCCGCGCACTGCTGTGCGTCCCCCACATCGCACCGTGCGGCGTGCCGTGACGGCTGATTGCCGATGCGCTCCCTTGCGCCTTGGCTGCCGGTGAGGGCGAACGCATCCTAGGATAGGTGTCGGCGCTTCCGGCGCGTAAGGAGCTTTTGGTTATGGATCGCAATGCAATGGCGGTTTGGCAGGGTGGTTTAAAGGACGGCAAGGGCATTCTGAGCACACAGAGCGGCGTGCTGCACGAGACGCCGTACAGCTTTGGCACACGGTTTGAGAATGGGGAGGGGACCAATCCCGAGGAGCTGATCGCGGCCGCGCATGCTGGCTGCTTTACGATGGCGCTCTCCGGCCAGCTGTCCTCCGTGGACAAGCCACCGCAACAGCTGGACACCACCGCCACGGTGACCATGGAAAAGACCGACGACGGTCCGAGTATCACCAAAATTCACCTGAAGACGCGGGCGCGGGTTCCGGGGATTGAAAAGGCGCAGTTCGATGAGCTTGCGAAGAAGGCCAAGGACAGCTGCCCGATCTCCCGCCTGCTGAAAGCGGCGGAGATCTCGCTCGATGCCCAGTTGGTGTAGCTCCGACGACCCGTTGGGGAAGGAGGGCTGCCCGTGCGCGGTGGCCCTGCTTTCTGCGTCAGATCGAAGGCCGGAGATAGTCTTCATCGCCGCAGACGCAGAGATGCCTCAGGATTGAGAACAAAGAAGGGTCTTGACTCAGTTGGACGACTACTCCGGGCGCGGTTTCAGCTCGGGAGTGGTTTCGGTTGCCGGTGTTTTGGATGCGGTGGGGGCGTCGGACAGGTCGAAGGAAGTGGAGTGCAGCACATGGATTTTGCCTTCGTGCGGAGCCCAACAGGAGGGCACGAGGCCGTGCACGTAGTTCAACTCCAGCCGATACGTCCCTGCCTCCCCTAAGCCGGCCATGGCAAGTTGCGTGGTACTGCCGGCAGAGAGCGGCTGTGCGAGCTGGTTGCGCAGGTCGCGGCCGAGCACCTTGTGCCACTTGCCCCCAAAACGACGATCCACGGTAAAGGCGGAGGAGCCGCTGATGCCCAGTGCGCTCCAGCCGTTGGTGAGGCAGATGCTCACCGTGCCCGCGCCGTTGTTGGTGACGTTGTAGGGAAGGGGCTGGCCGGCGACCGGCGCCTGGAAGGCGGGGGCGAGTACGACCTCCTGCGCGGAGGCCCTGCCGAGCCCAAACGGCGCGAGAATAAGTGAGGCAGGCCCCAGGAAACATGAAGCAAAGAAGCAGAGGAACAATTTAGTGGGCGTGAGCGTGGCCATGCTGATGAGGATGCCCGCCGGGGCCGTGATGGTGGTGTGAGTGTCCGTCGATTACGTCAGGTGTTGGTGGCATGGCGCAGCCGTCTTTTGTGGTGCAGCCGGTGACCTCGAACTGGATGGTGGTGTGGGCGATGCCGAAGTGGTCGCGCAGCTGGTGGTTCAGGCGCTCGAGCAGGGCTTCACACTCGGCGAGAGACATTTCGACCACCTGCACGTGGCTGGCGAGCGCATGCGATTGCGCGGTGAGGCTCCAGATGTGGAGGTCATGCACGTCCACGACTCCGTCGGTATTCCGCATCGCGGACCGGAGTTTCGCAAGATCGACCGAGCGCGGTGTGCCTTCAAGCAGGATGTGCTGCGTTTCGCGCACGATGCCGTAGGAGCTCCACAGAATCATGCCGGCGATGATGAGTGACAGCAGAGGATCAATCCACTGCTGGTGGGTGATGGCGATGAGCAGGCCGCCGACGATGACGGCAGCGGTGGAAACCGTGTCGCCGAGCATGTGGATGAAGACGCTGCGGATATTGACGTCGCCGGCAAAACGCCACAGCAGACCGGCGATGACGCCGTTCATCACGACGCCGGCGGCGGCGACGATCATCATCAGCTTGGGCTGGACGGCGACGGGGTGCAGGAGCCGCAGGATGGCGTCAATACCGATCCAGAGCGCGAGCACAAGCAGACTGAGCGCGTTGACGAAGCCGGCGAGCACACCGGCGCGCTGGAAACCGAAGGTCCGCTGATCGGTAGCGGGACGGGACTGCAGCCAGACGGCGACGAAGCTGAGGCCGAGCGCGGCGAAATCCGAGACGTTGTGGCCGGCCTCCGAGACCAGCGCGAGCGAGTGCGCCCGCATGCCGAAGACGAACGTCGCCAGAACATAGAGAAGCGTCAGCGCAAGGGAGACCTTCAGAATGCGCTGGATCGCGGCGTTGGGCTGCGTGTGCGCGTGCATAGCTCTTCAGTATACCGCGCACCGGTCCGGAGGGCGGAAGCGCGGGAGCGTCCTGACCCACGCTCCGGGCAATTCCACCAGGACCGGGCACTTCCAACAGGACTTCGCTAGTTGCAGCCGACCACGATGCCGCCCTTCACGGTAAGGCTCTTGCCGGAGGGGCAAGAGCCGGTGAAGCCTGCTGTGCCCCCGGCGGTCACCGAACCCAGTGCAAGCGTGGCGAGGGTCCACTGTTCTGCCCCGAACGTGGTTGCGCTTTGATAGAACGTGATGAATGCCGTTGTGTCGTTCGTGCAGGATGCCGTTGCCAGATAGACCCGGTTTTGCGGCGTCACCGGGATGCCGTAGGGCAGGCCGGACCAGCGCCAGATTCCTATGCACGAGGCGAAGTTGGGCAGGCCCGTTGACCCCGGGATTCCAGGTGAGTCAGGGGCAGGTGGGACGCCGGGGCGCCCCGTGGCCTGGAAGGGGATGGTGAAGGAAGGGACGCTGCTGCCGTTGTAGCTGGTGACGGTGGGGACAGCCTGCTGCGAGTAAACCGGGTTGCCGAACAGGCTGCCACCCACGGCGCTTGGGGAAAGGTAGACCTTTCCGGAGGCGGTTGAGGACGTCAGATCGCAGACCGGCACGTTGGGCTCGTCGGACTCCGGCGCGTGCAGAACGAAGGCCCCGGCGACCCCGGCGAGCAGGGGGCATTTTGTGCCGTCCCAGGAATCGGTGCTGACGTTCATGCCCCAGTTATCGCGAAACTTGTTGCCGCGACCGTCAAAACGGGCGATGTGGGGAACGGCGCTGTCCGTGGCGAACTGGTTATAAGCAAAGGTGATCTGTCCTGATTGCGCGCCTCCATAGGCGATCAGCCCGGACTCGGGACCTCCGGTATTACCGCTGGAGAGCGCCTCTACGTTCTTGCCCATGATCAGGATTTGGCTGGTCGCCACAACAGGCGCACCGGTGTACATGCCCCAGTTGTTCATGTTTCGAACCCGGGCCTTGAAGACGGGGGGATTGGAGCAGCTGCGGGCTCCCGAAGAGGGAGCTGTGATGGTCGTGGTGGCTGCCGCGTAGCCGCTGCCCGCATAGAGCTTGCGGAGGGTGCCGCCCGTTCCTGCCGCATTGGTGTTGTAGAGGATCTCTGCGCCTGCACCGCCGCTCCTGTCGACAACCGTAAGCGGGATGGCGGCGTTTGCGGTGCAGGCGACGGGCTTCCCATTCAGCGGCGCAGCCAACGTGACAGCTGCGATCCAGGGTGGGAGTGGACCACCGAACAGGAAGGGCAGAACGCTCGCATAACTGGCCGTGCCGCCGAATTCGGAGAGGCCGGCGGCCCCATCGAACCATTCATTGATGTAGTTTTCACGCTCTTTGCAGTCCAGACAGGTGGCGTCGATGGTCGGACCTCCCCCAGGGTAAGGTGCCCCTGAGGTGTAGGTCGTGCCGTTGCCTCCCTGGCTTACGCTCCAGGGCGTCGCCGGCAAACCATACACATCATGCGGGCCGGTGGTGTAGTAGCGCCCGACCCTGTTGTGGGCCAGGATCACATTGCTGAGGTGGAAATATTCGTACCCGCCGATCGCCAAAGCGATGGTGCAGTTGGTGACAGTGATGTCACGAAGCGTGAGGGCGTCTCCGCCAGAGAGATAGAGGCAGGGAGACGCCGGCGTTGCGTCGTCCCACGGGGCACCGGCCCAGGTAACCTTGAGGTCTTCGATATCGGTGTCGGACTGGCCGGCGAAGTGGTTTGCGTTGATTCCCATGTCCTTGATCGCGGTACCGCCTCCGATCAGAAACATGTTGGCGTGATTGCCATCGATGCGGAGGCCGGTGGGCAGATTTGCCGTATCCCTCACAACGAAGGAGCAGTTGTTCGGCAGACGGACCATATTTTGCAGACCGGATTGCGGATTGCCCTCCAGGGAGAGGCCCGCCAGATTCGGCCGCGCTTTGTTTTTGGCCGCAGCCAGCATCGCGTTCCACGCCGCCGTGTTGTTCGTGCCGGTTACGCTGACCGACTTCAAGAGAACATTTGTATTGGAAGAGTTCGGCCCCACGGTGTAGGTCGCGACGGCGTCGCAGACGAGAGGAGTGGACAGGTTGAGCGGAGAGATCGCGCCGGCTTCGTTCCCTGCCGCCGTGAGAGGCCCGCCCCGAGCGGACACGGCCTGGGCGCCTGCCGCCTGAACGCCCAGACCACACAGGAGGGTGAAAATCGTCTTGTACACAAAGCTCCTTGAAAGCCGCAGACCGGCGGGACTCGTATATCCCTAGCATCACACCGCGCCCGTGTTCCTTCTGATGACATAAGGGTGGGGTCAGACTAGTATGCGAGCGCGGTTCTTGGTGCACCGCAGGATCAGCAGCATCCAAGGCTTAGGCAACGGAGGTGATGTGGAGATGAAGGTTTCTACTGTGGGCACGCAGGGTCACCAGCTCACGCGGATGGGAGTGTTGAACTGCTATCTTGTGCGTGAGTCGGACAGCTACACTTTGATCGACTCAACGATAAGCGGTGCGGGCAAGGAGATTATCGCGTCGGCACAGGGATTGGGCTCGGGGCCTATCGCGCGCATCCTGTTGACCCATGCGCATGGCGACCATGTCGGCTCCGTGGATGAGTTGGGAAAAGAGCTGGGGAAGGTCGATCTGGCCATCGCCGGCCGCGGCGCCCGCCTGCTGATGAAGCCGCCGGACAAGACGTTGCAGCCGGGTGAGCCGCAGAGCAAGATCAAGGGCGGTCTGCCGGGGACCAACATGCACCCAACGCACCTGCTGACCGATGGAGAGCTGTTTGGCTCGTTGCGGGTGCTGGAGACCCCTGGGCACATCCCGGGTCATGCGAGCTTCTTCGATGAACGCGACGGCACGCTCTATACAGGGGATTCGCTGATTACGATGGGCGGCGGGGTGCACGTTTCGGGCTTTGGACCCTGGTATTTTCCCCTGCCGACGCTGGCTACCTGGAACAAGCCGCTGGCGGTGACGAGCGCGCAGAAGATGCTGGACGAATTGGGGACAGAGATCCGGCGTTATGCGAGTGGCCATGGCCGCATCGTTGAAGGCGGGCCGGCGTTGCTGCGGGCGGCGATTGACACCGCGCGGGAGAAGCTGCGGTAGGGCGGTAGCGGCTAGTGTGCGCCCTGTGCCGGAAGAGGCTGCCCAGCGGTATTTCGCTGGCCCGTGGGGCAGATCCGCAGCAGTGGGCATTCCGCGCAGCGCGGCTCGGAGAAGGTGCAGAGGGTCTGGCCGTGAAGCTTGACGAGGGCGTGGTGCTCGTCAAGCATCGCGGCGTCCCAGGTTTCGGGCACGAGACGCATGAGACGTTCTTCCGTGGTGGCGGCATCCGCGCGTGGAACTACACAGAGCCGCTGGATGACGCGCAGGTGGTTGGCATCGACCGAGAGGGCACGGCGGCGCAGCGTGGAAAAATTCACCACGGCGGCCGAGACCTGCGCGCCCACGCCTTCAAAGCCTTGCAGCCACTCGCGGATCTTCTCCGTGCGGTAGCGGGCGAGGAAGTCGAGCGAAAGCGCGCCGGTGCGCTCGGAGATCCCGGCGAGTGCGGCTTTGAGCCGGGGTGCCTTGACCTCGGGGAAGGTCACAACGGCGATGGCCCGTTCGATCTCGGCGACCGGGGCGTCGCGCACCGCCTCCCAGGAGCCAGGGCCGGCGCCGGGGAAGGCACGCTCAAGATCGCGCATGACCTGGTGTGCTTCGCGGGTCTTGGTGCGGGCGCTCAGCAGGGAGTAGATGAACTGCGTGAGCGGATCCCATTGTTCGCGTGGCGGCGGCGCACCGTAGTAGCCGAGCAGCAGCCGATGAATCTGCGGAAGCTTGTCCGCTTGTTCGGGGGGCAAAGGCCGCCGCAGAGCCTCGAGATCGGCGGGATCTTGAAAGAGTGTGGGGGACATCAGCAGGTAATTGGATGCGCCGGCTGAGGCTTCGGATGGGCCGGGGGAAGGCTCGCGGGGGCAGCTGGCGAAGGATTGCGAACGTCGCGGAGCAGGTGGAACCAGAAGAGTAAACAGCGGTTCAAGTCCAGGTTGAAGTTTGATGCCGGTCCATGTTGGTTGAATGTTGGATTGAGTGGTCAGGTCTGGGGCTCTACGCCTCAATTTCCGGTGAATGCGGAAAGCGTCCTTGCTTCGGGACGATGGACGCGTAAGCTGTAGCCAGCAATCGAGGGCACGATGAAGACATTCGCGAAGCTTGCGGCAGCGTTGTTGCCGTTTGGAACTGTTGTAGCCGCTGGACTCGCCACGGCGCAAACCGCCGGCGCGGGCGCCCCGCCTGCCGGTCCCGCAGCCGAGGTGCAACGCAGCTATAACGGCGTAAAAGCCAACATTCTGAAGTCGGCAGACAAGATGCCGGCGGGAGACTTCGGCTACAAGCCGGAGCCCGACATCCGCACCTTTGCGCGTGTGCTGAACCACGTGACCGAGGCGCAGTTGCACACCTGCGGTGCGGCCAGTGGAACCCCGGCGGCTTCCCTACCCAAGGTGCCGGCGGAGACCGCGGATAAGGCGACCATTGTGAATGCGCTGCAGGCCTCCTTTGCCGAGTGCGACAAGGCCTTTGCCGCGCTGACGGATGCCAATCTGACAGAGAGCCTCAGCGTGGGGCCGACCAAGCGTTCGCGCATCGGGTTGATGTGGGGCACGGTCTCACACGACAGTGAGCAATACGCCACGCTGGCTCTCTATCTGCGGCTGAAGAACATCGCGCCGCCGAGTACGGAGCACTAGAACCGGAACGAACCACAGAGATAGGCAGACATGATGATTCCCAAAAGTAACAAGCTGAAGCGCAAGGACGTGCGGGCGGCGCTCTCCGCGGTGGCAGGGCTGCTGTCCCTCGTGTCGCTCAGCGGTTGCGTGATGGTAGGCGCTTCCAGCCGCGGCGGTTTCTTTGTCTGGCCCGGAGGCCTGGGCCTGGTCGTGCTGATCCTGCTGGTGCTGTTTGTTTTGCGGCGAAGGTAAGCGGTGCCACTGCGCGTGAGATTAGAGCGGCTACCAGGGCTTGTTGTCCAGTTCTGACTAGCCGCAACTCGCGTCGCGCGCACGTGAAGGCTGGTTCGCTACCTGAGCTCTTTTACCGGAGTTCTACGATGATGGGAGTGTGGTCGGAGGGTCTTTCGCCGCCGCGCGGGGTGCGATCGATGGTGCAGCCCTCCAGTTTTTCGGCCAGCGGCGGGGACAGCAGCAGGTGGTCGATGCGGATGCCGCGGTTGGTCTCGAAGGCCTGGCGGAAGTAGTCCCAGTAGGTGTACTGGCCGGTGGCTTCGGGGTGCAGCGCGCGGAAGGCATCGGTGTAGCCCAGGCCGAGCAGGGCGCGGTAGGCGGCGCGGGTTTCGGGCTGAAACAGAGCGTCGCGCACCCACGAGGCGGGCTTGTAGCAGTCGATGTCTTCGGGAATCACGTTGTAGTCGCCGGCGACGACCGTCGGCTCGGCGAGCCAGCCGGCCATGGCCTGGCGCAGGCGCTCCATCCAGCGCAGCTTGTACTCGAATTTATCGGTGCCGACGGGATTGCCGTTGGGCAGGTAAATGTTCACCACGCGAACGCTGCCTTCTGGGAACGCGATGCGGGTTTCGAGGAACCGGGCCTGGGTGTCGGCCTCGTCGCCGGGCAGTGCGGTGGCGAGCAGATCGATCGGATGACGCGAAAGAACCGCCACGCCGTTGTAGCTCTTCTGGCCGAGAAAGACGCTGCGGTACCCGATCTCTTCGAAGAGCGCCGTGGGGAACTCCAGGCCTTTGAGCTCCTGTAACAGGAGCACGTCAGGCGCCTGCGTTTCGAGCCACCCGGTGACGGCCGGCAGCCGTGCCTTGATTGAGTTGACGTTCCAGCTGGCGATCCTGATGGTGGTCTCCCTTTGTGCTCGTTGTGCTCG
>CAXSBL010000008.1:20397-54754 GCA_964235515.1 uncultured Bryocella sp. | reverse complement strand
TGACGTTCCAGCTGGCGATCCTGATGGTGGTCTCCCTTTGTGCTCGTTGTGCTCGGAGGTACGATGCGCGAGGGTGGCGCGGCGAAGCGAAGGGCGCGCCCGTTGTCTACGTCCGCGAGGGGCCCGGCGCACGGACTTGGCACGAGACCACGCTTCCGACTGCAACGCAGCGCTTTGCGGCGCACCTTGCACCCAGACGTGCACCGCGTCGTCACCTCGGGCAAGTCCAGTTCCCTGCCCCAAACGGGGGCCAGGTGTCGGTCGGCCCTACCGAAAGTTCCATACGGGTAGTTCTGGTCCAGACATAATCTTCAGCGTTGCCGGCGCGCGGCGCGCTTGGTGGCGTTCCTGGCGCCGGGGCGCGACGGACGGCGGCGGTGGATGAGAGCATGCTGGAGATGAGAATTCCCGTTCGTAGCTGCGCGCTTTGGCTTCTGCTGTGCGGGGCTGCGGTCTTCGGTCAGCACCCCGGCGGAGGCGCCGCGGCCAACACCGAGGCAGCCGGTGCGGCCTTTCACGAGGGCTCCGCGGCCTTTACCGCAGGGAACCTGAAAGCGGCGCAGGCTGCCTTTGCGCGCGTGGTGCACATGGTGCCGACGGTGGCCGCGGGGCATGCGGCGCTGGGCTCTGTGCTGCTGGCGGAGGGCGATCTGCGGGGGGCGGCGCGTGAGTTGGAGGAGGCGCACCGGCTGGACCCGCACGAACGGCAGGCCACCGTTAATCTGGCCGTCGTGCGCAGCCAGTTGGGCGAAGCCGCTGCGGCCGTGGCGCTGTTCCGGTCGCTGCCTGGAGGCGGCGAGGCACTGACGCCGACTGAGGCGCTCGCGTTTGCCACGGCTTTGGCGCAGACCGGCCAAACCGCGGAGGCCCAGACCGCGCTGCAAGGGGCAATGAGCGCGGATGCGGGAGCCAGTGGGGCGGAGCAGGCTTCGCTTTGGAATGCGTCAGGGACGTTGCAGGCGCAGGCGGGGCAGTTCGCGGATGCGGTGGAGAGCTTTTTGAGGGCGATCGCGCTGGATGGGACACTGGCTTCAGCGCATGCGCATCTGGGGTCGGCGCTGCTGCGGCAGGGCGTGGCCGATCGCGCGCTTGCAGAGTTTCAAAAGGCGGTGGCTTTGGGTGACAGCAGTCTGCCGACGCAGACGGAGCTGGGCAGGGCGCTGGTTGCGAACGGCCAAGAAGCCGAGGCCGTCGCCGTGCTGCGCAAAGCGGTAGCCGCGCATCCAGATTCGGTGGAAGCGCAGTATGCCCTGGCGTTGGCGCTGGAGGATGCGGGACTCTTCGGAGAGTCGCTGCCGTTGTTTGCGCGAGTCACGGCGGCACGCGGCAGGGATGTTTCGGCGTTGACGAACTATGGTCTGGCCCTGGTGCAGACCGGGGACGCGAAGGGTGCGCTGGTGCAGTATGCGCTTGCTGCCAGGGCGTTGCAGGCCAGCGAAGGTGCAGCGGCGAGCCCTGCGGCGGTCACGTTGCGGGAGGATACCGGGGTGGCCTACCTGCAAACCAACGACATCGACGGTGCCCTGGAGCAGTTTCACGCGGCGTCCGCGGCCGATCCGGGCAGCGCACAGCTGCATTACGATCTGGGATTGGCGTTGAAGTTGAAGGACGATCTGCCGGCGGCGGTGAGTGAGTTGGAGCGTGCCGAGGCGCTCGATCCGAAGCTGCCCGATCCACCGTACACGCTGGGCGTGATTCGCATGCAGCAGGGGCAGGCAGAGGAGGCGGAGCGGCAGTTTGAGCTGGCGGTCGCGTTGAAGCCGGAGAACGGTGAGGCCTGGGCACTGCTCGGGTCGGTGGAAAAGGACGCGGGCGAGACGGACAAGGCTGCCGAGGCGCTGGGGCATGCGGTGACGTTGGAGCCGGATCAGCCGAGTCCGCACGTGATGTTGGCGGCGATTCTTGCGAGTAAAGGTGATAATGCGGGGGCGTTGGCGCAGCGGAAGATTGCAGCGGAGTTGAGCCGGGCGGCTGTGAGCAAACAACGGGCTGGCTTTGCCTTGCAGAGCGGGCGGGCGATGCTGGCGAAGGGCCAGGTGGCGGAGGCGATTGTGCAACTACAGCAGGCCGTTGCCGCGGAACCGGGGCTGAAGGAGGCGCACCTGTTGCTGGCGGAGGCGTACGCGAAGGCCGGGCGCCCGGCGGATGCGTTGACGGAGCGGCAGGCGGCGGAGAAGCCGGGACCATAGGCGGGAATACACGGCTGCGGCGAAAACGCAGATTCCCTGCGGGAATGACAACCAACGTGAATGCAGCAGAATCTCGTCGGAAAGGATCTCAGCGCGGCTTTGGGATTACCTTGATCTCAAAGATCGTGGGCCACTGCTTGCCGGTGATGAAGAGGCGGTCGTGCTGCTCGTCATAGGCGATGCCGTTGAGGACGGATTCCATGTCTACGCGCTGATCGGCCGGCAGGATGCCGCTGCAATCGATCCAGGAGAGCACTTTGCCGTCCTTGGGCGAGATACGGGCGATGCGGTCGGAGTGCCAGACGTTGGCGTAGATCACACCTTTGATGTACTCGAGTTCGTTGAGCTGGTCGATCGGTTTGCCTTCGTCGGTGACGAGGATGTGGCGCTGTTCGGCGAAGGTTTCGGGGTTGCGGAAGCGCAGCGTGGCCGTGCCGTCGGAGGTGATGATCTGCTTAGCTGTGCGGGTCATGCCCCAGCCTTCGCCGGTGTAGTGGAACTCGTGCAGGGTGCGGAGCGAGAAACGGTCGATCACGAAGCCGGTGTGCGACTGCCAGGTCCATTCGAGGAGGTTCGGGCCCCAGTCGACGATTCCCTCGCCGAAGTATTGCGGCGGGATTGCGACGTGTTGCTGTACCTGGCCTGTGGCCGGGTCGGTGACGAGGATTTCGGAGTGACCCTGGAGACCGGTGCCCTCGTAGAAGTTGCCGTTGAGGAAGAAGAAGCCTTCGGTGTAACTATGCGTGGAATGCGGGTATTTCGCAACGACCTTGTAGGTGAAGACCGGGGTGGCCGCGGCAGCTTGCAAGGTGCAGAGGAGGGCGGCTGTGAGCAGGCGCGAGGCGACGGCGAACATGAGTTCACGGTAGCAGGTGACCGAGGCAATTGCGTGCGTCCGTACCGGCTCTTTATACTCAGGCCCTGTTGAGATCGCCTTGCCGGATCGGGGCAAGCTGTCTTGACTGGTATAGAGGTTGGCGCTATCCGGCCTGTGGGGATGCTGCACGTGAAGATACGCCTGACGCGCCGCGATGTTGTGAAGAGCCTTTCGCGAACGGCGCTGGTGCTGCCGTTTGCGGATGTGTTGAAGCTTGCGGGGCAGGTTGTCTCGCAGGCTTCGTCCCAGCAGGGTGCGGCGAGCGGGCGTGAGGTCTTCAACGCGCCGTCGCGACCGGCACCGAAGGGCGTTCCTTCCGCGGTGACAGGAACGCCGCTGGGGTATAGCTACATCGATGTAGCCCGCGAGAGCGGACTGAATGCGAAGACGATCTACGGCGGTGAGCACAAGAACCGCTTTCTGCTGGAGACCACGGGCTGCGGTGTGGCGTTTTTTGACTACGACGGGGATGACTGGGTCGATCTTTTTCTGGTGAACGGATCGCGGCTGGATGGCTTTGCCAAGGGACAGGAGCCGATCTCACGGTTGTTCAAAAATAACCGCGATGGCACGTTTACGGATGTGACGTTGAAGGCCGGTGTGGGCCGTGCGGGGTGGGGCCAGGGTTGTTGCGTAGGCGACTATGACAACGATGGGCACAACGATCTGTTTGTGAGCTATTACGGGCAGAACGTGCTTTGGCATAACAACGGCAACGGCACCTTTACGGATGCGACGGCCAAGGCCGGGCTGTTGCAGGCGCCGGGCAGCAACGGGCATCCGCGATGGAACACGGGGTGCGCGTTTCTGGATGCGAACCGCAACGGACACCTTGATCTTTTTGTGGCGAATTACATCGACTTTGACCTGAAGACCGCCCCCATGCCGGAGGCCGCCGGATGTGCGTACAAGGGCATTCAGGTGGCGTGTGGACCGCCCGGGTTAGAAGGCGGCAAAAACCTGCTGTATCGCAACAACGGCGACGGCACGTTCACGGATGTCAGCAAGCAGGCGGGCATGCTGGACACCGTAGGGACGTATGCGCTGAGCGTGACGGTAGCGGATCTGGATAACGATGGCTGGCCGGATATTTACGTGGCTAATGATTCGACGGCGGCCACGTTTTATCGCAACCAGAAGGACGGGACATTTAAGGATGAGGCGATCGAGAGTGGCATCGCGTACTCGCCCGATGGAAAGCCGCAGGCGGGCATGGGTGTGGCCGTAGGTGACTTCAATCGCGATGGACTACTGGACATCGTAAAGACGAACTTCGCGGGCGATACGGATTCGCTGTACCAGAACCTGGGCGACGGCACGTTTGAAGACCACACGTATCTTTCGGGGCTGGGCATCAATACGCGCTACCTGGGTTGGGGTGTGGGATTTTTCGATCCGGATAACGATGGCTGGCTGGACATTTTTATCAGCAACGGACACGTGTATCCGGAGGTGGATAACTCGCACATTGAAGCGCCGTATGCGGAGCACAAGTATCTCTATCGCAACCTGCGCAATGGGCAGTACGAAGAGGTGACGAAGCTGGCGGGACCGGGCATCAACGCGGAGGCGCCGGCGCGTGGATGTGCCTTCGGCGATTATGACAATGATGGCGATGTGGACGTGGTGGTGAATTGCGTGAACACGTGTCCGCAGCTGCTGCGCTGTGACAAGAGTGCGGATGCGGTCAAACGGAACTGGATCAAGGTGCGCACGGTGGGGGTGAAGAGTAATCGCACGGGCGTTGGCGCGCGGATCACGGTGACGGCGGAGAACCAACCGGGCAAAGTGTTGAAGCAGATTGATGAGGTGCGTTCGGGTGGGAGTTATTACTCGCAGAATGATCTGCGGATCCACTTTGGACTGGATGCGGCGACGAGCGCCGATGTGGAGATCAGCTGGCCTTCGGGTGCCAAAGACTTGTTTAAGGGACTGTCAGTCAACCGTCTGTATGTCGTGGAAGAAGGCGGCAAGGTGTTGAAGACGATGGCCATGGGCGCGGGTGGCGTGAAGGCTGCGTCGAAGTGAGACGTTTGCTGCTGTTGTTCGTGGGACTTTTTGCGTGCGAATCGATATGGGCGCAGGCAGGAAGTTCGCCGTATCCGGCGACGGCGGCGCACGCGGGTCCGGCGTGGTTTGTGGATGTGGCAAAGGAAGCCGGAATCACGGTGCGGAACGTGAATGGCTCCGATACGAACAAGCTGTATATTGTGGAATCGACAGGGTCGGGCGTGGCGATTCTGGATTATGACAATGATGGCTGGCCGGATATTTTTCTGGTGAACGGCGCGCCCTTGCCGGGGCGCGGAGCCGCTGCAAGCGTGGCCGCGACGAACCACCTGCTGCATAACAATCACGATGGCACATTTACGGATGCGACCCGAAGCTCCGGCCTGACGGATGCGGGTTGGGGCCAGGGCGTATGTGTGGGCGACTACGACAACGATGGCCTGGAAGACATGTTTGTGACCGGTTATGGAAAAAACCGGCTCTATCACAACGAAGGCCATGGGCATTTCAAGGAAGTGGCCGAAAGCGCGGGCGTTGCGGGCACGGGCAAGGAGTGGGGCACGGGCTGCGCGTTCGTCGACTATGACCGTGATGGCAAGCTGGATATTGCGGTAGCGAACTATGTGCATTTCGACCTGTCAAAGACGCCGAAGCCGGGGTCGGAGGCAGGCTGCACGTGGAAGGGCGCGCCGGTGATGTGTGGGCCGCGCGGGCTTCCCTTTGCACCGAATATTTTGTTTCACAACCTCGGGAATGGGCGCTTTGAAGATGCCAGCAAGGCCAGCGGGTTTGAGAAGACGCCCGGGCATTACTGTTTCAGCGTGACCACACTGGATTATGACGAGGACGGCTGGCCGGACATCTTTATGGCGTGCGATTCGACGCCTTCAATCCTGTATCGCAACAACCATGACGGCACGTTTACCGACATGGGCGCAGAGGCTGGTGTGGCCTTTAACGAGGATGGCCGCGAGCAGGCGGGCATGGGCTCTACTGCGGGCGATTACGACGGCGACGGGCATCAGGATCTGTTCAAGACAAACTTTTCGGATGACACCTCAACGCTGTACCACGCCACTGGCGACGGCACCTTCAGCGACGTGACAGCCGCAGCGGGACTGGCGATCAACACGGATGCGCTGGGTTGGGGTGCGATGTTTGCGGACGTGGATAATGATGGATTTCCGGACCTGCTGGTAGTGAACGGGCACGTGTATCCGGAGGTGGATGCGGCGCACCTTGGGTCTCGCTTTAAGCAGCCAAGATTTCTGTACAGCAATCTCCGCGATGGTCGGTTTCGTGATGTATCGAAGGTGTCCGGCCCTGGATTAACGGAGCCGCTTTCTGGTCGTGGTCTGGCGATTGCGGATCTATGGAACGATGGCCGCCTGGAAGCGGTGGTGAACAACCTGAGTGACCGGCCGATGCTGCTGGTGAATGAGGCGAAGAACCCGAACCACTGGATGGGTTTGCAGCTGGTGGGCACGCGGTCCGTGCGAGATGCGATCGGCGCGCGTGTGACGCTGCACGGCACGCAAAGCGGCAAGGCGCGGGTGTGGGTGGATGAGGTGCGGTCTGGGTCGAGCTATTCGAGTTCGAGCGATCTGCGGCTGCACTTTGGGCTGGGCGCGCAGCCGGTGCTGAGTTCCATTGAGGTGCGCTGGCCAGCAGGTGAGGTGGAATGTTTTCCCGCACCGGCCTCGTTGGACCGGCTTGTTTTGCTGACGGAAGGCAAAGGTAAACCGCAATAGAGAGACCGTCGCTTCAGCACGGGGTTGTCTATTCAGCGCAGGGCGGTTTTCGGCTGCGCGAGCACGAGGCCGCGCGGGGTGGGCAGCATAAGGATAGAGAGCAGGCCTTCGCGTTCGAGCTTTAGGGCGGCTTCGCGGACCGTGCTCAAGTGGGAGCTGGCGTCGTGGATGACGACGAGGCCCCAGGGGCTCATTTGCGGCAGAAAGCGGCGGACTTCGGCTTCGCGTAGATCGGGGTCGGAGTCGGAGAAGAGCAGGTCGACCGTGCCGTGCACCGGCATTTCGAGCGAGCTTTCGTTGCGCAGGTCCACATAGGCGGAGAGTGGGTTGACGGGCGAGAAGCGCTGGCGGGCGCGGGCGAAGACGACGGGGTCGAACTCGCAGGAGATGATTTTGCCGGGTTCTGTGCCGGCAGTTTGGGCGTTGCGCTGGAGGCCGCGGGCGATCCACTCGGTCGAGACGCCGAGGAAGCTGCCGGTTTCGACGACGAGCTTTGGTTTCAGCGTGGTGACGAGGGTGGCGAGCATTTCGAGGACCTCGAACTCGGCGCTCATGGAGTCGAACATGGACCACTGCTCGGGGTGGGGGCACTCGGGGGTGGCACGGTGATACTCGGGCTGCAGGGTGCCGTGGGTGCGGTCGTGCTGCAGCATGACCTTGTGTTCCTGTTTCAGTTTTTTGCGGAAGAGCGACATGGGTGCTTTCAAACTGTCACGACAATTGGGCAAACAAACCGGATCCAGTTTTGTGGACCCGGTTTTGTTTGCGAATTACGCCTTGCCGGCGAGCTGACGAAGGACGTACTGGAGGATGCCGCCGTGTTGGTAGTAGAGGATTTCCTGCGGGGTGTCGATGCGGATGGTTGCGGGGAAGTCGATGGTTTGGCCGTCGGGGGTGGTGGCGGTGACGGTGAGGTTTTTGCCTGTGGCGAAACCTGAGTCGAGCATCATGCGGAGCTCGCCGGGTGCCCCGAGGGTGTAGGTTTCCTCGCCGGTGAGGCCGTAGCTTTCGGCGCCTTCGCCGGGTTGGAACTGCAGCGGAAGGATGCCCATGCCGACGAGGTTGGAACGGTGAATGCGCTCGTAGCTTTCGGCGACCACGAAGCGGATGCCGAGCAGCTTGGGACCCTTGGCGGCCCAGTCGCGGCTGGAGCCGGAGCCGTACTCCTTGCCGGCGAGAATGCAGAGCGGCACGTTGCGTTGCGCATACTCGACGCTCGCATCGTAGATGCTCATGGGTTCGCCTTGCGGCAGCAGGCGGGTGACGCCGCCTTCGGTGCCGGGGGCTAGCTTGTTGCGGAGGCGGACGTTGGCGAAGGTGCCGCGGACCATGACCTCGTGGTTGCCGCGGCGCGAGCCGTAGCTGTTGAACTCCCACTGCGGAACGCCGTGAGCCGTCAGATATTGACCGGCCGGTCCGTTGGCCTTGATGGAGCCCGCGGGGGAGATGTGATCGGTGGTGACGGAGTCTCCGAGCCAGGCGAGGCAACGGGCGTTTGTGATGTCTTCGACAGGCGCGGGCGCCGCGGGCATGCCGTCAAAGTACGGGGCCTTGCGGATGTAGGTGGAGTCGGTCTCCCAGCCGTAGGTATCGCCGTTGGGGAATTTGAGGTTCTGCCAGTTGGCGTCGCCGTCGGAGACGGTCGAGTACTGGCCGCGGAACATGTCGGCGTCGATGGAGCTGTGAACGGCGTCCGAGACCTCGGCCTGGGTGGGCCAGATGTCCTTCAGGTAGATCGGCGCGCCGTAGTGGCCGCGGCCGATGGGCTCGGTGGCGAAGTCGTGCTCGATGTGGCCGGCGAGGGCGTAGGCGACCACCAGCGGCGGGCTCATGAGGTAATTGGCGCGGACCTCGGGCGAGATGCGGCCTTCGAAGTTGCGATTTCCCGAGAGAACGGAGACGGCGACGAGGCCGTGCTCTTCGATGGATTTCGAGACGTCCTCGGGTAGCGGGCCGGAGTTGCCGATACAGGTGGTGCAGCCATAGCCGACGACCTGGAAGCCGAGCTTATCGAGGTATTGGAGCAGGCCGGAGCGGAGGTAGTAGTCGGTGACGACGCGGGAGCCGGGGGCGAGCGAGGTTTTCACCCAGGGCGGAGTTTGGAGACCGGCTTCTACGGCCTTTTTGGCGAGGAGCCCGGCGGCCATCATGACGTAGGGGTTCGAGGTGTTGGTGCAGGAGGTGATGGCCGCGATGACGATGGAGCCGTCGCGGAGATAGCGGTCCGGGTTGAGGCCGAAGCGCTGTTCGACGCTTTTGATGGGCTCGAGCACGGCGGTGGCGGCGTGGGCGCCCTGGAGGGGGGCGATGTTGCCGGTGGGGGTGAGCGAGTGCGCGAGCGACGGAGTTTCTTCGACGAGGGCGGAAGTTTCTATGTGCTGCGTCGGAATGACCGTGACCTGGTCGGGGATCGCCGGGGCCGATTGGCCGGTGGAGGCAGTGATGTTGACGTTCGCGGAGACCTGGCCGCCTTCGCCCTCCCAGCGCACCATCTGGCGCTCCGCGGTACGGTTGCCGTTGGAGGCTACGAGCGTAGGCAGGACCTTGCGGAAGCTGGCCGGGGTTTCGGAGAGCAGAACGCGGTCCTGCGGGCGCTTGGGGCCGGCGACGGAGGGCTCGACGGTGGCGAGGTCGAGTTCGAGGAGCGCGGAATATTCGGCTTCCGGAGCGTCGGCGGTGTGGAACATGCCCTGGGCGCGGTAGTAGGTCTCGGTGAGGGCGATGTGCTCTTCACTGCGGCCGGTGAGGCGGAGGTAATTGAGGGTTTCGGCGTCGACCGGGAAGATGCCGCAGGTGGCACCGTATTCGGGGGCCATGTTGGCGATGGTGGCGCGGTCGGCAAGGGGGAGTTCCGAGATGCCGGGGCCGAAGAACTCCACGAATTTGCCGACAACGCCGAGCTTGCGCAGCACTTCCGTGACGGTGAGGACGAGATCGGTGGCCGTGGCGCCTTCCTTGAGCTTGCCGGTGAGGCGGAAGCCGACGACCTGGGGCACGAGCATGGAGACGGGCTGGCCGAGCATGGCGGCCTCGGCTTCAATGCCGCCGACGCCCCAGCCGAGCACGCCGAGACCGTTCACCATGGTGGTGTGCGAGTCGGTGCCGACGAGGGTGTCAGGGTAGGCGGTGAGATTGCCGTCCGAGTCCGGTGTGGTGGTGAAGACGACGCGGGCGAGGTACTCCAGGTTGACCTGGTGGCAGATGCCCATGCCCGGGGGGACGGCGGAGAAGTTGTTAAAGGCGGTCTGGCCCCACTTGAGAAAGGCGTAGCGCTCGCGGTTGCGGCTGAACTCGAGCGCGGCGTTGAGGTCGTAGGCGTTTTTGGTGCCGTATTCGTCGACCTGAACGGAGTGATCGATGACGAGCTCGGCGGGGACGAGGGGATTGATGTGGGCAATCTGCTCGGGGCCGCCGCCTAGCGCCTTCATAGCATCGCGCATGGCGGCGAGATCGACGATTGCGGGGACGCCGGTGAAGTCCTGCATGAGGACGCGGGCGGGCATGTAGGCGATCTCGCGGGAGGGCTCAGCTTGCGGGTGCCAGCAGGCGAGAAAGCGGATGTCGTCGGCGGTGACGGTGACCCCGTCTTCGCGACGGACGAGGTTTTCGAGCAGGATGCGGAGGGAGAATGGGAGTTTCGAGAGGGTGAGGCCGTCAATGGACTTTTCGAGCGCGGAGAGGGCGTAGTAGTGCACGGTACCCTCCCCGTTGTGGTCAAGCTTGCCGGCGGCATTGAAGGTGTTGGGATGCTGGGTGGAGGGTACGGTGGCCATACGGATCTTCTCCTGGAGCCGGCGCGAGGGCTGCGGCTAGCGGTAGGTGTGGTGGCTCAGCGCAGGAAGCGCGAGCGGGAGCGGAGTGCCGAGGATCGCGGGGGCTGCGGAGCGCCATTAACGGACAGACGAGACACCGCTCCGGCCACGGTCGTGGCGGCCCCGGCAAAAGCGCTTCAGGTGGGCGCGGCGCATGCCTTGATTTTACGGCAAAGCCCTTCCCGGCGTAGCGACATCTGTGCCCCGTTCGTGTTACCAGAGTGTGCCGACTTGCAGGCCGATCCGGCGACACCGGCGCAACCAGCGTGCATCACATATTGGGAAGACTTGAGACTGCAAGATTTGCTTTTTGCAATTTGGAAGATTGGTTCCGCAGAGTTTGAAAAGAGAGCCAACTTGTACGGCTCGCGAGAGGAAGACATGAAGACGAGCGGCAGGGGACAGAGGGAGACACGGCGACTCGTGTTGGTTGGATTGACCACAGGGGTGCTGGCGCTAGGCGCGGTGGGATGCAAGAGCAAGGAGACGGCGGCGCCGATCGTCGGGCCGGACGGGGGAGATCCCGCCGCCGCGAACATGGCCCAGCCGTACACCGGCGGAAACACGGGCGGCTACAGCACGGTCGGCAGTGCAGCGACTGGCGCGACCGGCGGCAAAGTCAAGGTCCTGAGCAGTCAGGAGGTTTACCAGGGTCAGGCAAACGGGCAAGATTACGGCGATCCGTATGGTCAGTCCTATGGACAGGGCAACCCCGCGCCGATTATCCGGCAGGCCCCTGCAGAGGGTTCGGGGGATCCGAATGCGGCGCAGGGCGGATATGACCAAGGCTATTCCGACGCCGAAGAGGCCGGAGAGCAGGCGCTTGCCGAGGCAGACCAGCCGCCGCCGCCACTGCCCGAGTACGACCAGCCACCCGCACCGGATCCGAATTACCTTTGGACGCCCGGCTACTATGACTACGCCTCAGCGGGCTATTACTGGGTGCCCGGAGCCTGGGTGGCGCCACCCTACTATGGGGCGCTATGGACGCCGTCCTGGTGGGGTTTTTACGGCGGACACTACCTGTTTCATCGTGGGTATTGGGGTTCGCACGTTGGTTTTTATGGGGGCGTGAACTACGGATTCGGCTATATCGGCACGGGGTATTACGGCGGGTACTGGCGTGGGCACGACTTCTTCTACAACCGCGCGGTGACTAACGTAAATACCGGCCACATTCACAACGTGTACGACCGGACGGTGGTCTTTAACAACCGCACGTACGGTGCCCGGCCGAACGATCGCGTGGATTTCAATGGCGGACCGGGTGGTCTGCAGGCGCGACCCAATGCTTCGGAGCTGGGAGCTTTGCACGAGGCGCATTACGCGCCTGTGGCGGCACAGCGCGAAAACCGCGTCGCTGCAGCCTCCAACCGCAGTCAGTTCGTTCGCGCGGACGGTGGTCGTCCGGCGATGGCGTTTGCTGCCCATCCCATTGGAAACGCGGGCAATATTGCGAATGTGCCGAGAGAACAGCCGCTCAACCACCCGGCTACACCCGGGGTCATCGGCCGACCGGAAGCCGGAGGCGCCTTCAACAACGGCCGCGGGGCGACCGACAACGCGCACCTGACCGCAAGGGCAGAAGGGCGCGGCGAAGGAGCACTCGCTGGGCCGGCAAACCGCGGCTTTAACGGAGCGGCAGGACGTCCGGAGACCGGCCATCCCGTGCCGGGACAGGCAGAACCTGGAGCTCGTCAAGGAGCATTCGTTGGGCCGGCAAACCGCGGCTTTAACGGAGCGGCAGGACGTCCGGAGACCGGCCATCCCGTGCCGGGACAGGCAGAACCTGGAGCTCGTCAAGGAGAGTACGGGACTCAGGTGCGGCCAGGCTTCACCGAGGGCCGCAACGCACCCGGTGACGTGAGAGGCGGAGGTTTCAACGGCCAGAGGCAGCCGTATGCCAATGTGCAGCGTTCGGCGAACCCGGCCCATACGCCGGCTGCTGGAGCGCCGCAGGGCCGCTTCAACGCCGAACCGCAACGTCAGGCAGAGCAGGCACCGCGGTCAGCCCCGCCCGAGCGGCAGGCCGCGCCGGTTCAGCGGCAGACTGCACCCTCGTTTCATCCCGAAGCCACGCCGGCGGCGCGTCCGGAGGCGGCTCCAATGCAGCGATCGGCACCGGCTGCCGTGCCACAGCGCAGCATGCCCGAGCCGCACGCAGCCCCGGCGCCCACGCCGCACCCAGGGGGAGGCGGGGGAGCGGAGCACGGTGGTCACCGCTAAAGCCTGTAACGATTGAGATCTGCAGATGATTCGATGTTGGGAACGTGATCTATTTCGGAGCCTTGCCCCGGTTCAGTTTCCGGCATCGGACGTTACGAGAAGGATTGAAAGGTGATGATTTGTACGCTGCCAGTTTTCAGTGTGCCGGGTGTTTTGAGTGGGTAGAGACTACCGTGGACGAGTCCGGAGGTTCGCGGCAGGAGTACGTGGAGGATTGCCAGGTGTGCTGTAAACCTAACGTTCTGACGATCCGGTGGATCAGTGCGGAAGGGGAATACAGCATCACGGCGGAGTTGGAGAGCTAACCCCATGCTCGGCGGAGACGCTTTTGTGAGATTTGTAAGTGGGGATTGGCAGCGCCTCGCCGGAATTTGGTGAGCTGAATAACCCGTAAGGGTCAGATCGCGGCTACCGAATGTCCTACTCTGACACGGTGCGTGTTTGGAAGGCGTTTTTCGGGGGCTTTCGGGTGATTCGCTCGTTTGCCCTGCAGGTGAAAGAATCAGTTGGTAGATCCCGTGGCGGGCGAGCGGGCGGAACTTCCTGAAGGGGAGTTGGAGAACAGGGTTTATGGGCTTCTTCAAAGTCGGATCCAAAGCGGTACGGCAGGGTGACCGGGCTACGGAAAATCAGCCCTTCAGTCAGATCAGCGTGGACAAGGTAGCCCGCATTAAGGGCGCGACGGAGGTACACAGTGTGTGCCCGTACTGCGCCGTGGGCTGCAGCCAGCTGATCTATACCAAGGGCGGGAAAATTATTGATATTGAGGGCAATCCGGAGAGCCCGATCAATGAAGGAACGCTTTGCCCGCGTGGGTCGAACACATTTCAGCTGGGGGTAAATCCCCACCGGATCAAGCATGTGATGTACCGTGCGCCGTATTCCGAGCGGTGGGAGCAGAAGCCACTGGACTGGGCGATGGAGCGAATTGCGCACCTGACCAAAGAGGCCCGCGAAGAGGGTTTTGTGGAAGAACGCGACGGCACCAAGCTGAATCACATGACCAACGTGATGTCGCTGGGCGGGGCCACGATGGACAATGAAGAAAATTACCTGATCAAGAAGATGCTGGGCGGCGGCCTGGGCATAGTCGCCATTGAAAACCAGGCCCGAATATGACACAGCGCATCGGTGCCCGGTCTGGGCGCTGCGTTGGGCCGCGGGGCGGCCACTGGCTTTCAGGAAGATATCGCGAACGCCGATTGCGTTCTGATCATGGGATCGAACATGGCGGAGGCGCACCCGGTAGGGTTTCGCTTCGTGATGCAGGCGCGCGAGAAGGGCGCGAAGCTGATCCACGTCGATCCGCATTTTTCGCGGACCTCGGCCATGTGTCAGCAGTACACGCGCATACGCACGGGCACAGATATTGCCTTTCTGGGCGGACTGATTCACTACATCCTAGAAAATGATTTGTGGTTCAAGGACTACGTGATGGCGTTCACCAATGCTTCTACGATCATCACGGACAAGTTCCACGATACCGAAGAGCTGGAAGGGCTGTTTACCGGCTATGACACGGAGTCGTGCCGGTACGAGAAGAGCCACGAGACCTGGCAGTATGCGAACCAGGGTACGGGGTCAAATACGCAAACGGACGACAAGGAGAAGACGGAGTCGTTCAGCAGCCGTAGCGGATCGATGGACAGCATGGACATCGAGAAAGACCCGACACTGCAACACCCGCACTGCGTGATCAACATCATGAAGCGCCACTACGAGCGTTACACACCGGAGATGGTGGCTTCGATCTGCGGCTGCACGGCCGAAGAGTTCCTGCGGGTAGCAAAGACGGTCTGCGAGAACTCCGGGCGTGAGCGCACGACCTGCCTGGTGTATGCCGTGGGCTGGACGCAGCATTCCACGGGTGTGCAGATCATTCGCGCATCGACGATTGTGCAGTTGCTGCTGGGCAACATCGGCAGGCCTGGCGGGGGCATCATGGCAATGCGCGGGCATGCCAGCATTCAGGGTTCTACTGATGTGCCCACGCTGTATGACATGCTGCCGGGCTACCTGGCGCAGCCTTCGGCGATGCAGAACCACAACAGGCTGGACGACTATCTGGGGCAGCAGCAGGTAAAGACGGGCTTTATGGCAAACCTGCCGAAGTTCATGGTGAGCCTGCTGAAGGCCTGGTACGGCAAGGCGGCAACCCCGGAGAACGACTACGGTTTTGGATGGGTGCCGCGCATTGACGACAACTATTCCATGCCGGCGTCCCTGGTGCGGATGGCGGAGGGCAAGATCAAGGGCATGTTCCTGTTCGGGCAAAACCCGGCGGCGGGCACGCCCAACGGCAAGCTGAACCGTGAAGCGCTGAAACGGCTGGATTGGCTGGTAATTCGGGACTGGTTCGAGATTGAAAGCGCCTGCTACTGGTACAAGGGGCCGGAGAAGCCGGATCCCTCGACAATCGGCACGGAGATCTTCTTCATGCCGGCAGCGTCAAACCAGGAGAAGGACGGCACGTTCACCAACACGCAGCGGCTGCTGCAATGGCATGACAAGGCGGTGGATCCGGAGGGCGATTGCCGGTCGGATTCGTGGTTTGTATATAACCTTGGCAAGCGTTTGCGGGAACTGTATGCGGGTTCAACAAAGGAGCGGGACCAGGGTCTGCTGCATATGACCTGGGACTACGAGAAGGACGAGCCGGAGGTTCTGCCGGACGGAACACCCAGCCGCATCACAAGTGAGCCTTCAGGCGAGAAGATCCTGATGGAGATCAATGGCTACACGGTGGCGGACCGGAAGCAGGTGAAGGACTTCAACAGCCTGAAGGACGATGGATCGACGGCTTCCGGGTGCTGGATTTACTCGGGCGTGTATCCCGAGGAAGGCAATAACCGGTCGCGGTCGCGCAAGCGTACGCCGGGCGTGTACACCAGTCCGGAGTGGGGCTTTGCGTGGCCGCTCAACCGGCGCATGATGTACAACCGGGCGTCCGCCGATGCGGAGGGCAAGCCCTGGTCCGAGCGCAAAAAGTACATGTACTGGGATGAGGCGAAGGGACGTTGGGAGGGTCCGGACGTGCCGGACTTCGAACCGACCAAGGCGCCCAGCTACAGACCGGATGCCGACGCCAAGGGTATGGCGGCCATCGCCGGCGATGCGCCGTTCATTATGAAGGCCGATGGACGCGGATGGCTGTTTGCACCGATGGGCACGCAGGACGGCCCGCTGCCGGCGCATTACGAGCCGATGGAGTCGCCGGTGCCGAATCTGTTGTATCCAAAACATCGCGCAAACCCGACGATTGAGCGGTACGAGATGCCGCTGAATGAATACAACAAAAACGGATCGGAGTTTCCGATCGTGGCGACCAACTATCGGTTGACTGAACACTACCTGAGCGGACCGATGAGCCGGTTTGACAGCTGGTTGAACGAACTGCAGCCGGGAATGTTCTTTGAGATCAGCCCGGAGCTGGCGGCAGAAAAGGGCATCACGCACGGTGACTGGATGGTGGTGTGGAACACGCGCGCCTCCATCGAAGCCAAGGCGATGGTGACGCATCGTATGCAGCCGCTATTTGTGAACGGGCAGCGTTTGCACCAGATCGGCATGCCCATTCATTGGGGATGGGCGGGTGAAACGGTGGGCGCGGCCGCGAACGATTTGACGTCGATCAGTGCGGACTCGAACGTGAGCATGCATGAGGCAAAGTCATTCACGGTGAATGTGCGCGCCGGCCGCCTGAGTGACATTGTGACGATTGAACCGAGCGCGGCCATGCCCTGGCCGACGCGGGAGCGGTCGCCGGATACGCCCCATTCGAACCAGCCGGAAGGACAGGAAATATGAGCGGATTGAGCCTTCATGGCGAAACACTGCAGGACTTTGCGCAGGACATGGTGAGCACGTGGCTACGGCCGGAGCCACCGGCGGAGCAGGAGGAGACCGGCTTCTTTACCGACACGACCATCTGTATCGGCTGCAAGGCCTGCGAGGTGGCGTGCAAGCAGTGGAATCAGCTGCCCGCCGACGGTTTCCACTGGACCGGGAACAGCTACGACAATACCGTGGCGCTTTCCGATACGACGTGGCGGCATGTGGCCTTTGTGGAGCAGTTTGATCCGGATAGCCAGATCGGCCGCTGGTTGATGATGAGCGACGTGTGCAAGCACTGCCAGGACGCGCCGTGCGTTGAGGTGTGTCCGACGGGTGCGCTGATCTACAACGAATTCGGCAACGTGTATGTACAGCAGGATGTGTGTAACGGCTGTGCGAACTGTGTGGTTGGGTGTCCGTTTGGGGTGATCAGCCGCAACAAGGCGGATGGAAGGGCGCACAAGTGCACGTTGTGCTATGACCGGCAGAAGGATGGTCTGGTGCCGGCGTGCGCGAAGGCCTGCCCGACGGAGTCAATCAAGTTCGGCAAGGTGAGCGAGCTGAAGGAGCTGGCGCAAAAGCGTGTGGAAGAGATGCACGAGCGCGGGGAAGAAGATGCGTACCTTTATGGCGCGGAGCCGGCGGGGGAGTATAGCGCCCTGAACTCGTTCTTTCTGCTGAAAGACAAGGCGACGGTGTACAACCTGCCCGAAGCGCCGCGACGCCCGGCGGCGCACCTGAAGAAGAATTATCTGTTCAGCTTTGGGGCAGCGCTGGGGCTTGCGGCAGCTTCGGTGTTCCTGTTCGCGGGGGAGAAGCATGGTTGAGGTGTTGGAACGTAATCTCATCGAGGTGCAGGAGCATGACTCCGGGAAGGGATCTGAAGACGGCGTATTTAGCCGGCTCACGCCTGCCTACGACATTCTGAAGGCGGCCAAGCCTGACAGGAAAGAGGACCCGGGCTATTACGGTTTGCCGATTTTAAAGCGGCCGTTCTGGAGCTGGGAGATTGCGCTTTACTTTTTCTTTGAGGGTGTGAGCGCGGGCAGCTATGTGCTGTGCACAGTTGCCAGTTTTACGGATGAGAAGCGGCATAGAGATGCTATCCGGGTGGGACGATTTTTGTCCTTTGCAACGATGCTGCTTTGCCCGCCGCTGTTGATTATCGATCTGGGGCGACCGGAACGGTTCCATCACATGCTTCGGATCTGGAAGAAGACCTCGCCGATGAACCATGGGGCGTGGGCGCTTTCGGGGTACGGGATCTTTGCTTCCCTGCTCGCGCTATTGGCGATTCCCGCCTCTAAGCTGCCGTTCGGCATTGGAACGCCGGTTCTGGAATTTCTGCAGCGGTATGCGCCGGTGCGGGTATTAAGCGCGCTGGGATTGCCGTTTGCGTTCACGATGATCAGCTACCCAGGCGTATTGCTGGAGACGACTGCCAATCCGGTTTGGTCGCGGTCGAATTTCCTGGGGCCGCTGTTTGCGGCGAGCTCGCTGAGCAATGGAGCGGCGGCGCTGGCCTTGCTGAATTACGGCTCGCGCGATCACAGGTTGCACCACACGCTGCACCGATTCGAGGACGTTACGGCGGTCGCCGAGGCGGTGGCTCTGGGGCTCTATCTGGGGACAGCGAAGAAGGCTGCCCGGCCCTTGTGGAAGGGTAAGCAGTCGTTGCTATTCCTGGTGGGGGCGATCGGCGTGGGCATCGCTGTGCCGGCGATTTTGCGGCGGAGCGAGTCGAAACTCGTGCGGGGCGGCTTGGCGCCTCTGCTGACACTGCTAGGTGGGGCTGCGCTGAAGTGGTCGATCACGTATGCGGGGCAGGAATCGGCGCTGGATCCGGAGCAGGCAAGCAAGAATGCTTACATGAAGGACGATAAGCCGTTCTGGGGGCCGAAGGAGAAGGTCTCGGTGTATAAGCCGCCTGTTTAGGTAATGGACATGGGGATGCGAAGCGGCAGGGCCGGTTTTGGTGATCGACTTTTCTCAATGGTTCTGCCTAGGTTGAGTTTGGGGTTGCTGAGCCTGGGGTTGCCGAGCCTGGCTGGTTGCCGGCCGAGGCCTGTGCCTGTGGTGGAACGCGTGGTGTGGCGGTGTGTTCCTGTGGAGTTTGCGTCGATCGACGCGCGGGCGCAGGAGGTTGTGATGTTCCTGCCGGGGGACCAAGCGCATAGCTTCCGCATGGTGGCGCCGGACATTTGCCGCGACTTACAGGCGAAGGCGGAACCGCTGGCCGAGGTGGAGTTCTGGGTGCGCGGTGGTGCGAAGACCGGTATAACGGCGTGGCATCCGGAGTTGATCGATGGGAAAAATTATGAGGTGCTGGGTGGTTCGGAGGGGGGTGTTCCGCCGGCGCTGCAGGCTGACTTCGGCCGGGTGCTGCGGGAAAGACCCTAGCCGAGTGGTCTCCGACCGGTTTGCGCGGAGTTCACCCCTGGTTTCAGTTCCGCGCCGGTAAGCCGGACCTTAAGAGACAGGACTTGAGCAACTGGCCAAATCATCTGCGTCATTTGCCTCGCTCCGTTGGGAGCGCACTGCACGGTCCTGCGATCCTGTCGTGCTGAACGGCGGCAGGGCACAATCACTCAAATAGCGGCAGTATTCCTGAGACGCGTGCTTGCACAAGCGGCGGACCGCCTTCGCAAGCGGGTGTGGTGGAAGCGAAAACAGGCCCCTCGCGGTGCTCAGGGTGACAAGCGATAAGAGGGAGCGTACGGAATTGGGTTTGTGTGCTCCCGTGTGTCGCGAGCTAGACGTTGAACTTGAAGAAGAGGATGTCGCCGTCCTTGACGAGGTATTCCTTGCCTTCGGAGCGGAGCAGACCTTTTTCTTTTACGGCCTGTTCGCTGCCGAGGCTGAAGAGGTCGTTCGAGCTGTAGCAGTCGGCTTTGATGAAGCCTCGTTCGAAGTCAGTGTGGATGACGCCGGCGGCACCGGGAGCCTTGGTACCGCGGATGATGGTCCAGGCACGGACCTCTTGGACGCCAGCGGTGAAGTAGGTGATCAGGTTCAGCAGGCGGTAGCCGGCGTGGATGAGGCGGTCGAGACCGGGTTCTTCGAGGCCCATGTCGGCTAAAAATTCGCCGCGTTCTTCGGGTTCTAGCAAGGCGATTTCGGACTCGAGCGCGCCGCAGATGAGTACAACCTCGGAGCCTTCTTCCTTTGCGCGGGCTTCGACTTTGGCGGTGTGAGCGTTGCCGTTGGCGAGGGCGGCTTCGTCGACGTTGGCGACGTAGAGCATGGGTTTGGCAGTGATGAGGTGGAGGTCGCGGGCGGCGAGGCGTTCGTCGTCGGTGAGTTCGACGGTGCGGGCGGGTTTGCCGGCTTCCAAGGCGGCCTTTAGCTTCGCGACGGCTTCGCCTTCGGCCTTGATTTTGGGATCAGTGGTGTTCTTCAGCAGCTTTTCCAGGCGGGTAAAGCGCTTTTCGACGGTGTCGAGATCGGCGAGCAGGAGTTCGGTGTTGATGGTGTCGATGTCGGAGAGCGGGTCGACGGTGCCGGCGACGTGAACGACTTCAGGATCCTCAAAGCAGCGGACCACGTGCGCGATGGCGTCGGTGGAGCGGATGTGGCCGAGGAACTGGTTGCCGAGACCTTCGCCCTTCGAGGCGCCGGCGACGAGGCCGGCGATGTCGATGAACTCCATGGTGGTGGGAACCAGCGACTTGGGCTTGATCAGCGCGGCGATCTTGTCGAGGCGCGGGTCGGGAACGGAGACGATGCCGACGTTAGGGTCGATGGTGCAGAAGGGGTAGTTCGCGGCCTGCGCTTTCGAGGCTGTCAGCGCGTTGAAGATGGTGGACTTGCCGACGTTGGGCAGACCGACGATTCCGCAGTTCAAAGGCATGGGTGAAACGTGCTCCTGCCCTTATTGGAACATGCAGGGCGGGTGAGTGCGGGGCTGGGGTAATCAGTCCTGACCGAAGGAAGAAGTTACCAATGACATGTAGACAGATCCCACACAAGTGGTAGGTTTGGTTCACCACGCAAGAGGCTCCCACTGCGGGCGGCAAGGCGCTAACCAGCACCGACCGTCCGCTGGAGAGGAAACGACGACCGATCGTCTTCATGGCCGGTTCCGTCCCCAGCTTCTGCGCGGTGTATTTGACGAAGCCCCGGCAAATCCAGAGCGTTCTGCCCTGCTTTGACGGCTAGAAAGACTGCATTTCTTCAGGAGCTTGCCTTGCGTATCTCTTCGTTGCTTCTTTGCGCTGCATCGCTGTTTATGGTTCTGCCCGGCGTTGCTTTCCTGCAGGCGCATGCCCAGACCTTTCCCGCAGCCACGGGCGAGGCGGCGGTATTTTCCAACGATGTCCCTGACCGGGTTCCCTCCGCCCTGCCGTCGCATCACACAAAGACGGATGCTCCGTTGATGTATGCGCGCATTCGCGACGGGGTGTACAGCGTGGATGGCCTGGTGGGCAAGGTGCGGCTGAACTACGACGTCAAGGCGGCGAGCTACTTCTACCTCTTTATGCCGGGGCTCGGGACGGCGCTGGTGTCGCTGGCTCCTTCGGCGGATGCCGTGTCGATGCCGGCGGCCTACCATGATGGCCAGCTGACGGTGCGCGTCGCCGACCACGTCTTTAACGTGGCCGGTATTGAGAGCCTGGTTAACGATCGCGGCAAGGAGCCAGTGGAGATGTTTGTTACCTTGAACCGCAATGCCTGGAAGCTAGGGCGTACGCCGATGATCGGCTTTGGAACAGCCGTGCAGGCGCCCTACGAGTGGCCGGGTGCGCTGCCGACGCCTGCGGTGACTGCGGCAGAGGCGGACGACGCTCATCTTCCGGTGCCGGCCAGCCTGCTGCCGCGCCCCGGAGCGTACCGGGTGACCGCCAACAAGCAGAAATAGGCGGCAGCACGTCGATCGCTACGACATCTGTGGGAACGCACGCTGCCCGCATGCGCCTTTCCTCCGCTTGGGGGCATCGGATAGCCGACGGTTCACCCGCGAACAGGGTTGGTGACGCATCTTAGCCAGGTGCACCGGAGCGAGCGCATGCAGATCGGCATCGACAGTTTTGTAGAGATCATGACGGCCCCGGATGCCAATCTGGGAAACCAGGGCGTGGAACGTGTGCGGCAGATGCTGGACGAGGTCGAGCTGGCCGACCGCGTGGGACTGGACGTGTATGCGATCGGCGAGCACCATCGCGAAGAGTACATCGCGTCGGCGCCGGCGATGTTGCTGGCCGCCGCGGCTGCCCGCACGGAGCGGATCCGCCTTTCGAGCGCCGTGACGGTCCTGAGTTCGGAGGATCCGGTGCGCGTTTTCCAGCAGTTTGCGACCCTGGATCTGATTTCAAATGGGCGAGCGGAGATCATTGTCGGGCGGGGCTCGTTTATTGAGTCGTACCCTCTGTTCGGGTTCGACCTGAAGAACTATGACGAGCTGTTTGCCGAAAAACTGGACCTGCTGCTGCATCTGCGGGACGAGGTGAAGGTCTTCTGGAAGGGCAAACACCGTGCGTCGTTGACGGGTCAGGGTGTCTATCCGCGGCCGTTACAAACGCCGCTGCCTGTTCGCCTCGGAGTGGGGGGCACGCCCAACAGCTTTGCGCGGGCGGGCATGTTGGGACTGCCACTGACGGTGGCAATCATCGGCGGCGAACCGCACCGGTTCCGGCCGTTGATCGATTTGTATCGTGAGTCGGGTCGCCGGGCCGGGCATACGCCGGAGTCGCTGGATGTGGCAGTGCATGCGCTCGGCTATGTGGCTGAAACGGACGGCGAAGCGGCGGATGAGCTTTGGCCGGCCTATGCCCACACCTTTGGGCGAATTGGCCGGGAGCGGGGCTGGGCGCCGACGAACCGGGCGGCGTTTCTGGCGCAGACGGGACCGCTGGGGGCGCTCGTTGTGGGTTCGCCGGAGACGGCCGTGGCGAAGCTGCGGCACATTGATCATGTGCTCGGGGGCGTGTCGCGGGTGAGCTTAATGATGAGCGGCGGCCCGCTCCCCCACCGGAGTCTGATGCATTCGATCGATCTGCTGGGAACGGCGGTAAAGCCGGCGCTGGCGGGTCAGCTTGCTGCTATTTAGGCGGGGTGACTGAAAGCTTACGCGCCTTTCTCCGATTGTTTGGTGGTGGCGACACTCCCCGCTGCAATCCTTCGCAGGGCAAAGATGCTCTGCCGATTTGTTCAATTTGGAGACTAGTGGGCGAGACGCCGTGCATCGCACTACCTGTTACAGCGGTAGACGACAAACCTTAAGGAGCACGATCCACTATGCCCACGACCCGCATTAAATCCACTCTGGAAGCAATCCAGGGCGGCGTGAAGAACTTCACTATCGAGAAGGCCACCACCAACATTGAAGGCTGGGAAGATTACCTCTCCAAGCACGATCATGAAGGCGTCAAGAAGGTTGTGCAGGATCTTGGCAAGTTGAAGAAGTTGCTGCATGCCAAGGAGCTCGACGGCGAGGCCGTTCGCAAGCTGGTTGCCAAGCTGGGCAAGGACACCGTTGCGGTGGCCGGCGATGAGCAAAATGCCAATGCGAAGCACATTCGCGAGTTGGGCGAGGCGCTCTCGCATGCCACCGAAGAAGAGGCTGAGCCGGCTACAAAGTAAGCGTATCGATGCCTGATCGGTAGTTCGAAATCTCCGCCTGGAAATCATTATTCCCAGGCGGAGATTTGTATTTAAGGCTGTTACGCATCCCGGTTTTGGTAAATGACGGCCAAAAACGAGGCTCAAACGTCAGTCAGCATGCGTACCGAGGCCAGGATCGACGCTTGATCCAAACTTCCGGCCATCGGCATTCGCCCAGCCCCAGGCCATGCGTGGTGTGTTGTGAGCCAGGCCGAGCTGGCCGTCCGGACCCAAAATGATGATGCCGCCGTGGCCGCCGAGCCGGCTACTGAGGTAGGCGATTGCCTCCGTTGCGGCCCCCTGGGGAGTTCTGCCGGAGGCGACACGGTCGGTGGCCCACTTGCCCAAGACGAGCTTCATGATGGGTTCACCCCAACCGGTAAGCGAGACGGCGGCCGAGGCGTTGTCGGCATAGCAACCGCAGCCGATCAGTGAGGAATCACCCACGCGGCCGGGCGTCTTGGCGAGGGTGCCTCCGGTAGAGGTCCCTGCGGCGAGATTGCCGGCGGCGTCCAGCGCGACCGCGCCGACGGTGTCGTGGGAGTGCAGGGTGGGGTCGATGAACTGCAGTTCGGTGGGCAGACCCTGCTCGACGGCTTCGTCGAGTGCGGTCTGAGCCAAGGCTGGGTCGGCGTTTTCAGGGAGGGCTTCGGCTCGGGGAGAAAGCGGGTCCTTCGCTTCGCTCAGGATGACAAGCTTTTGGCTAGGAGAGCTGAGCTTTTGGCTGGGAGCGCCGGTGAAGGTGGTATCGGGCAGGCCCGCGGCTTCGTCGCCAAGGAATCGACGCAGACGTGCTTCTTCACGAGGGATCACCAGCTCACGGTTGCTGATGAGCGGCATGCCGTGCGCGGCGGCGAAGTCTTCGGCACCGGCACCGACGAAGTAGACATGCGGGGAACGGTCCAGCACCAGACGCGCGGCATGGATGGGATTGCGCAGGCGCTCGACGCAGGCGACGCCGCCGGCGCGGAGGTCGGCCCCGCTCATCATGAGAGCATCGCATTGGACGCGGCCGTCGCGGGTGAGGAAAGAGCCGTGCGCGGCGTCAAAGGTGTCGTCATTTTCGAGCACCTCAATGGCGGCCCCGACGGCGTCGAGCGCCGAACCTTTGCGACTTAGAACGGACCAGCCGGCGTCCAGGGCGGCTCGGATGCCCTTCTCGTGGGCGGCAACGGCGTCGTCGGGCATGGCCCAGGCGCCGCCGTGAAGCAGGAGGACGGGACGGTGGGGGCCAGGCGAGGCGGGATGACTCATGCACGTTTGAGTGTACGAGAGGGTGAGTCCTGGCGCCTGTTGATGAACCTGGAAAGGGAGTCGTTGGGTCGTGGGCTCTTGCGACCTCAGCGAGACATGGAATTTTGCCGGAGAACGACGCCGGAGGACACAAGGTTCAGGGCTGACCAGGGGCTTGAGGGGAGGCCGGCGGCGGCGTTTCGGGAGGCGTGGGCGGCATTGTGAGCGGTAAGGAAGAGTAGGATTCGCGGTGTTCGATGACGGCGTCCGGGTACTTCGGCACGCGTACAACGAGCCGGTGCAGGTCTTCCCCTGCGGCTGCGCTCCCCGGCAGAAACCGTGGAACAAAGCTCAGCTGGTAGCCATTGTGGAGGCGGTTCGCGAGGGTGTTGAGGCTGCGGTCAAACCCGTTCTCCGAGGAAAAGTTGATGTACTCACCGCCGGTCTGATGCGCCAGCTCCTTGGGCACATTCTTGCGGAAGGCTTGCAGAATGGCGTAAAGCAGGCTGGCCGGGTTCAGCAGGCCGCTGGGGGCGTGTTCCTTGAAACGCTCGGTTTCTTCCGCGCGCAGTGCGGAGAAGGCGACGGATTCGACGACCGTGTTGGAGCTTCCGAGAGCTTCGATGAGGCGAGTGGCGTCGGTTTTGCTGCCGTGATCGCGGGTTTCGGAGACGAGCAGAATGATGCGCCGGCCCGCGGCGTGGTGGTGATCAAGCAGGCGATTGGCGAACGCAACAGCATCCAGAATGCTGTTGCCCGGGTCATCCTCGCAGGGCTGCAGCTCCGCGAAGGCGGTGTCGCGCTTGGCGGGATCGCCGGTGAGGTTCGTGAGCATCTCGAGCTGGTTGCCGAAATCGACCAGGGCGACCTGAGCGGGGCCGCCGCCTGCGATTGTTTCGACCATGGTGGCGAGTCCCTTGATCTTGGGGCCTTCCATCGCGGCGGAACGGGAACACTGCACGAGTACAACAAGGGAGATCGGGATGGGATTTAGAGAGTCGTCCAGGCGAACGCGTTGCGGGATGCCGTCGGCTTCCAGGGTGAAGTCCCCTGCGTGCAGACCGTAGATGGTCTCGCCCTTCTTTGTGCGGACCTCGGTGGGCACGAGCACAAGTTGGGAGTTTACGGTGATCGTCGAGACAGGTGGTGCAGGCGTGGCCTGGACGGCAAGCGGATTCTGACCGAGGGTGCGGCCCGGGCCAAACAGGCTGCCGTACAGCAAACCACCGAAACACGCCCAGTGTCGAAGTACGCGAAGGCCATTCATGGCAGCAGTGTAGCGGGCGGAAGGCGCCGGTCCCGCGCCGGAAGCGTTCAGGAGAGTCTTGCGCCCGTTCGCTGCATCATATCGCCGTTCGCTGCGAGCAAGGTGACACGTTCGCACTAGAGCCCTAGTTTGAAAGATGCACCGGTACGCACCCTGGCGGGTGTCAGGCGAAGAGCATCAGGTTAGGAACTCGCCGGAAACAAACACAAGACGTAGCCTAGGCAAACCGAGCCGCATCGGATCAAAGCAAGCGGCGACACACTCTCAGGAGAAGCACAAGCGATGGGTAAAGCACTCAAGATTCTGGAAAAAGGCGTGGTATACGGAGCGCGCGCGGGTTGGGCGGTATTTTCGAAGATCAATGCGATCAGCCCCAACAAGAGCTTCACCCCCAAGTGGAGCGACAAGCCGCTGCTGAAGAGCTACCAGAAAGAGAAGCCTCCGCTCGGCTGGCCGCGTACTACGGACTCTCTTTGCCCGAAGTGCATCCCGGAGATTCGGCAGTCGATCGTGGACGGCAAGTTGCCGCACGAGATCCTTTTAAATGAGAAGGTCGGCGAGATTAAGGCGCAGATCATCGAGCGCGACGGCCAGATCCTGATGGTGAAGGACTGCCCGATCCATGGCCACTTCGAGGACGTCATGTCGATCGATGCGCCGATGATGCAGCACCTGGAAGAGGTCTTCCCGGGCCGTGACATCCGCGCGCACAATGATGACAAGCTGCACAATCACGGCACCTCGACGGTGACGCACGGCCGCGGCTCGGTGCTGACGATCGATCTCACCAACCGCTGCAACATGATGTGCGATCCCTGCTTCATGGATGCCAACCAGGTTGGCTTTGTGCATGAGCTGACGTGGGATGAGATCAAGACCATGCTCGATAATGCGCTGCTGATCAAGCCGCGCCGCCAGATGAGCGTGCAGTTCTCCGGCGGAGAGCCCACCCTCAGCCCGTACTTCCTGGATGCCGTGGCCTATGCCCGCAAGGTTGGCTACAACTCCGTGCAGGCGGCCACGAACGGCATCGAGTTTGCGAAGTCGAAGGAATTCGCCAAGGCCTCGGCCGAAGCCGGTCTGCGCTACGCCTATCTGCAGTTTGACGGTATTGGCAACGCGGCGAACTCGCATCGCAAGGTGGGCAATGCATTCGATGTGAAGCTGCAGGCCATTCACAACCTGCATGAAGCCGGTGTAGACATTGTGCCGGTGACTACGATCATCAACGGCATCAACAACGAGCAGGTTGGCCGTATCATCCAGTTCGCTCTGGACAATCCCAAGAAGATCAACTTCCTTTCGTTCCAGCCCGTGAGCTTCACGGGCCGTGATGAGGCAGTTTCAGACGAGCGCCGTATGGCGCAGCGTTATACCCTCTCGCACCTGGCGCATGATATTCGCGATCAGACGGGTCTCGGTGAGTCCACGCGTGACTGGTTCCCGATCAGCTTTATGTCGACCTTTTCTGACTGGGCCGATCTGGTCCACGGGCCGGAGCATGACTGGGGCCAGCTGAGCTGCGGTTGCCATCCGAACTGCGGCATTGGCATGGCGCTGATGATCGACAAGGAAACGAAGGAAGCTGTGCCGGTGACAGCATTCTTGAAGGCCGATCAGCTCGCCAAGGACATTGCCAAGGTGAACGACGCTGCACGCGGCAAATTCTTCACCATCATGGGTGCATCGCTTGCGCTGATTCGCAACTACGAACCGAGCAAGGCTCCTACGCACTTCAGCATCTTCTCGCTGCTGACAAAGTTTGATAAGTGCTTCGGTGCAACCGGCCGCAGTTACGGTAAGGTGACGGCTGACCGTACGCAGGCCGATATCGAGAAGCGCCGCGGCGATCGTTGGAACTTCCTCTTCATCGCCGGCATGTGGTTCCAGGATCTCTTCAATTATGACTTCCGCCGCACCGAGCAGTGCATCATCCCGTACGCGACGCAGGAAGGCGAGATCAGCTTCTGCGCGTACAACACCGGTGTGGGCTGGCGCAACATCATCGAGAAGATGCACATGACGTCGTCCCTCACCAAGTGGTACGAGGAGCACGGCCGGCATGAGATCTTCGCGGGCGGCAAGAAGGTCGGGATTGAGAAGCAGGAGAAGTATGACCTGGTACTGAATGACGCCCACGTGAACTCAGCCGCGAACGACACCTTTGAAAAATCTGGTGTGGCCAAAAATGCCCGCGAGGAGAAGATCCGGGCTCGCGATGCGAAGCTGAAGCAGGATGCCGAAAATGCGCGCATGGCCAAGCTGTATCGCAAGGAAATCCTGAAGGAGCCGGAACTCCCGGGTGGCTTCATTGCTATCGGCGAGATTGGCGGTTTGGGCATGGGTGGTATCCAGCCTGCATCGGCTCCCGTCGTCTCCAAGGCGGAGGTTGTAACTGAGATCGAAGAGCCGGTCGCCGGCGATTAAATTAAATCAATGCCATGGCAGGGCCACCCGACTTGGGTGGCCTTGCTGTTTGTCCAATTCGAAAAGCTCCAACACCGCACGCGGCCTTGCTTTGGGCAGTTTCGTCGAGGATTCTTGAGCCATAGCAGCTCCGAAGCGCATCCCTAACAACACGTTTTGTGGCGGGCTTAGCTGGAAGCGCACAGCGGGATCAGGAGTATGGCGGGATGGCGGATGAACACGCAGGATGGAAGCCGAAGGCAAATCCCTGGTTGATTGCAGCCACGGTGGCTCTTGCAGCCTTTATGGAGGTGCTCGATACTTCCATCGCCAACGTAGCCCTTCCCCACATCGCGGGCAATCTGGGCGCCAGCGAAGATCAGGGCACATGGGTGCTCACCAGCTACCTGGTCTCCAATGCCATCGTGCTGCCTGCCGGTGCGTGGGCGTCCAGTGTAATTGGCCGGCGTAACTTTTTCATGTCGTGCATCGCATTGTTCACGGTAGCGAGCTTTCTCTGCGGCATCGCACCGTCTCTTCCCATTCTGTTGATCGCCCGTGTCATTCAGGGTGCCGGCGGCGGCGGTCTGCAGCCCATGGCTCAGGCCATCATGGCGGACAGTTTTGACGAGAAGCGTCGCGGGCAGGCGTTCGCACTTTACGGCCTGGTTGCCGTGCTCGCACCCTCAATCGGTCCAACTTTGGGCGGATGGATTACCGACAACTACTCCTGGCGCTGGATCTTCTACATCAACATCCCGGTCGGCGCGCTGGCGCTGTTCCTGGTGGCGCGTTTCGTGGATGATCCGCCCTGGATCAAGGCCGACCGAGCCAATCTGCGCCGACTTGATTACGTCGGCCTGGGCTTCCTGACGCTTGCGATGGGCGGCATGCAGGTGTTTCTGGACAAGGGTGAGGAGAAGGCCTGGTTCAGCTCTCATTTTATTCAGTTTTTTGGTTCACTCTTTGTCATTGGCATGATTGGTCTTATCTGGTGGGAGTTGCGGGCGAAGGCGCCACTGATGAACCTCCGGCTCTTCCGCTTCAAGAATTTCGCCATCTGCTGCCTGCTCATGCTGCTGGTCGGCGGCGTACTGAATGCGGCCACGGTACTGCAGCCGCAATTTATGCAGGAACTGCTCGGCTACACGGCGACCAAGGCTGGCGAAGCGCTTACCGGCGGAGGCATTGCGCTGCTGGTCATGATGCCCATGGCGGGATTTGCGGTGGGTCGTTTTGCCGCCCGAAATTTGGTCATGCTTGGCTTCGCCATCTTTGCGTTCAGCTTTTATTTTTCATCAACCCATATCTCGCTGCAGATGAGTTTCAACTGGAACTCCTGGCTCCGCGTCCTGCAGATGATCCCGATCCCGTTCGCCTTTATCGCGATCACGAATGCGGCCTACGTCGGGCTGCCGCGTGAGGCCTCAAATCAGGTCTCCGGCATTATCAACTTCGCGCGCAATGTCGGGGGTAGCGTGCTCATCGCGCTAACCGGTGCCGAGGTCACGCAGCGCACCATGTTCCACGAAAGTCGTCTGCAGAACTACATGCAGCCCGGCAGCCAGGCGTACCAGACTCAGATGAGTGCGCTCACCGGAGCCTTCACTGGGACCACCGGGAACGCAATCGACGCCCACAATATGGCGCAGGCCTCCATCTATCAGCAGCTGAATCAGCAGGCCTCCGTGCTGGGCTATCAGGACATCTACCGCCTGCTTTGCTGGACGTCGCTTGTGCTGATTGCCTTCGGCTTTCTGCTGAGCAAGAATCGTCCCGGCCAGGGTGCGCCGGCAGGTGAAGCTGCTCACTAGGGGTCTTCTTCGTGATCCAGCCAAGCCGGCATCTCACCGTGAATGGGCACGGAAACGTCTGCTTCACGTTATCTCAGCATCCATGCTTTCATGTTCTTCGTCGCGATTACCCTGCTCCTCTGGCTGGCGACCCTTCTGGGCGGGCAACTCAGAAAACGCCGCGAGCGGACGCTGCCGGAAGAATCAAGTACCTTCAAAACGCTGGAAAGTGCGGTGCTGGCCCTGTTGGGATTGCTGCTGGGCTTTACCTTTTCCATGGGAGTCGGACGCTACGACCAACGAAAAAACCTGGAGATCGCCGAGGCAAACAGTCTGGCGAATGCCTGGCTGCGCACGAGCACGCTGCCTGAGCCCTTGCGCTCCCAGGAGCAACAGTTGATGCGTCAGTACGTTCCCGTGCGTCTGCAGTTTCTCTCGGCAGGTACATCCGCAACGCGAATCGACGAGAGTCTGCGCGGCGCGGACGGTCTTCAGTCGTCGATGTGGGGTATCGCTGCCGACTTCGCAAACAGTCGCCCCGATCCCGTCAGCGCACAGTACCTATCCGCTGTGACGGACATGATTGACATTAGCGAGAGCCGGACAGCTGCCTTCGAAAATAGAATTCCCATCCTCGCCTGGGTCATGCTGGTATTCATCGGTTGCATTGCCAGCGTTCTGGTGGGCGTCGGCGTCGGCACCCGTTCACAGCTGTTACGGCTGGTTCTGCCGATCGTGGTGGCATCGGCGCTTTCCCTGATTCTGGACCTGGACAGTCCCCGCTCCGGACTGATTCAGGTACACCAGTACAGCCTGGATCGGGTTGCCGCCAGGATCAACACGGGTCTTCTGCCTTAGGTGCCTGCCGTAAGGACATTAACGTACGCCCGATTCGTCCCGGAGTCCACGAAACAGAGCCGCTTCCGCGGCGCGGCGCCTGATAAGGCCGGGCACCGGTTTCATATCTACGTTGACCCAAAGACTGAACTGGTGCGCGGCGCTCCCGAAATCCTCCCGATTGAGGTAGCCGAGCAAGCTGGATTGCAGGAAGCTTCGCCGCCCCACGTTGAAGCAGAAGTCCACCAGCGCGTCAAAGTGATGCTGGGCAAGTGCAACCTTCTCTTCCACCGCTCGATTGACGCACTGGATGGCGTCGCGAAGATCGGCAGCGAGCAACGCTGTCGCTTCAGCCTCGGTCACCCGTCGGCTGGCGCTTACGTCACGCCCGGTGTGCCCGTAGCCGATGGTCCAGACCCCGGCGCAGTCCGCGTACGCTTCCAGCCGCAACCCTTCAAACTCCTTTGTTAGGGCCATGCCTGCGGCGCTGTAGGTAAACGTGTGCATGTGTTTGCGTCTCCTTTTTCGATTGATCCAAGGTTGCAGCCCGGTAAAGAGCGTGCGAACGTAAAGGCGTTCGCGATCAGGTACGCGGCGTAAAATAAAGTTGTCAGCGGTCTGGCTTCGGTTGAGCGCTCGCGTCACGGGCGCCGTACCAGGGCCAGGAAACCGCATATACAGGAACGGAGCTCACCACCCTTGGCAGCAGAGACAATCTACGACCTCGTCGTGCTTGGCGGCGGTCCCGCCGGTTATACCTGCGCGATTCGCGCCGCCCAGCTCGGCCTCAAGGTTGCCCTCATCGAAAAGACCGACAAGCTCGGCGGCACCTGCCTTCACTGGGGCTGCATTCCGACCAAGAGCATGCTCTTTTCCGCAGAGATCTGGGATCACCTGAAGCACGCCAGCGAGTATGGGATCGACGGCGTCGACTCGGCTCGCGTGAACTGGGACACCGTCATCAAGCGTAAGAACGACATCACCATCAAGCACACCAAGGGTCTTGACTTCCTGATGAAGAAGAACAAGATCGCCGTGGTGCGCGGCCACGGTCGCCTCACCGGGCCGGCAAAAGACGGGATCTGGTCCGTCACGGTCACCGACGAGGACAAGGCGCAGAACCGCGGCCGCGACGCACAGGCCGAAGGCTATGCGTCCCAGACCAAGACTGAGGTCAGGGGCAAAAAACTCGTCCTTGCCATGGGCTCCGACGCCCGTATGCTGCCTGGCAATGGCGCCGACGACACCATCATGACCAACATGCAGATCCTTACTCTGCCGTCTATGCCGAAATCCATGATCGTCATCGGCTCAGGCGCGGTCGGTGTTGAGTTCGCCTCCATCATGAACAGCTTCGGTGCCCAGGTCTCCATCATCGAGGCCCTGCCACGCATCGTCCCCGTCGAAGACGAAGAAGTCTCCAAGGAACTGGCGCGCCAGTACAAGAAGCGCGGTATCGACATCAACGTCAGCTGCAAAGTCGACAAAATTGAGAAGAATGCCGAAGGCGCACTCGTTACCTGGGTCGATGCTGCCGGCAAGACCCAATCGAAGCAGGCCGAAAAGGTCCTCGTCGCCGTAGGCCGCGCACCCCGCACATACGACGCCGGCCTCGACACCGTAGGTCTCGAACTCGATCGCGGCTTCGTCATGGTCAATGAGTGGATGGAGACCAGGCTTCCCGGCCTGTACGCCATCGGCGACATCGTCGGCGGTCTCCCGCAACTCGCCCACGTCGGTGCCATGGCCGGCATCGTTGTCGCATCCAAAGCTGCCGGCAAATACGCCCGCGCCGTCCGCAAGGATCGCGTCCCGGGCTGCACCTACTGCGACCCGCAGATCGGTTCCGTCGGCCTCACCGAGGCGCAAGCCAAGGAAAAGGGCTTGCAGGTCAAGGTGGGTAAGTTTCCCTTCGTCGGCAACTCCAAGGCCACCATCCTCGACGCCCACGACGGCTTCGTCAAGGTCGTCTCCGACGCCAAATATGGAGAGATCCTGGGCGTCCACATCATCGGCCCGTCCGCCACCGAGCTCATCAGCGAGTGCGTCACCGCCATGGAACTCGAAGCCACGGTGGAAGAGATGATGTTCACCATCCACGCCCACCCCACCCTCTACGAGGCGCTGCTCGACGGCTTCTCCTCGGTCGAAGGCATGGCCATCAACGTCTAACGCAGGGCATCCGGCGAGGGAGGCCCGCTCCTTGCTCCCTCGTCCATTCACCAGGTTCACGTGCAAGTCCTTCATCTCCTTCAACTCGGGCGCATCCCGTACATCGAAGGCCTCCGAGTCATGCGCGAGGTCGTTGCCGCCCGCAAGTCCAGCGTGATCGGCGACACGCTCCTGCTCATGGAGCATCCCCCCGTCCTCACCCTCGGTCGCAACGCCACTCGCGCCAACATCCTCGCAACCGATGAATTCCTCGCCCGCAAAGGCGTTGAAATTCACGAGATCAACCGCGGCGGCGACATCACCTATCACGGCCCGGGCCAACTCGTCGGTTATCCCATCTTCGATCTGCGCGGCGACCTCCCTGGCAAAAAGGGCCCGCACCTCGGCCCCGTCGACTTCGTCCGCCTCCTCGAAGAAGCCCTCATCTTCACCTGTAAAGACTTCGGCATCCCCGCGCAGCGCATATGCAAGCGCACCGGCGTCTGGACCTACGCGGGCGGTTCCGTGCCGGAAAAAAAGATCGCCGCCATCGGCATCCACGTCGCTGCCGGCATCACCACGCACGGCTTTGCCCTCAACGTCACCACCGACCTGCGCGATTTCACCTGGATCGTCCCCTGCGGCATCGCCGACCGTGGCGTAACCTCGCTCGAACTCGAAGCCGACCCCGAAGCCAACCCGACGATGGCCCGTGCCGCCGACAGCGCCGCTCGCAACTTCGGCCGCATCTTCAATCGCCAGGTCCTCGCCGCGAGCAGCTTGCACGAGCTCCTCGATCAGTCCTCCCTGACCTGGTTGGCATCCGAAAATCGACAAACTGACAACTCGTAACTGAACGGGATCTCCTCTGTAACCACAGCACCTACAACCTCCAGCGCTTCGCTAACCGCCCACAACGTGCCACCCCGCACTCGCCTTCGTATAATCTTCAGTGCCAAGGCGCAACACCCACGGAGAAGCCGCACCCATGCCGACCGAAGTCCTCATGCCCCAGATGGGCGAATCCATCACCGAAGGCACCCTCACCAAATGGCTCAAAAAGCCTGGCGACACAATTGCCCGCGACGAACCGCTCTTTGAGATCTCCACCGACAAGGTCGATGCCGAAATCCCTTCGCCTGTAGCCGGCACCCTCGGTGAAATCAAGGTCGAAGAAGGCGCCACCGTCGGCGTCAACACGGTCGTCTGCACCGTAAGTGACGGGGCCGCAGCCTCGACGCCGGCACCCGCCTCCGCAGCAGCACCGGAAACCGCCTCAACTTCGCCCAAGCAGGAAGACACAGTCACGCCCTCCGCCGAGGCCACCGCCATTCGCGACACCTCCGTCAACGGCAACGGCTCCACCCCGGC
>CAXSBL010000008.1:0-20297 GCA_964235515.1 uncultured Bryocella sp. | reverse complement strand
TCCACCCCGGCTGCAGGTCCGGGCACCGACATCCTCATGCCTCAGATGGGCGAATCCATTACCGAGGGCACCCTCACCAAGTGGCTCAAAAAGGTCGGCGACACCGTTGCGCGCGATGAACCCATCTTCGAAATCTCTACCGACAAGGTCGACGCCGAGATTCCCTCGCCCGTAGCCGGCACCCTCACCGAAATCAAGGTTCAGGAAGGTGCCACGGTCTCCGTCAACAGCATCGTCGCGGTCATCGGCACCGCGGGCGCCGCCCCCAAGCCGCAGACCACAGCGCCAGCCCCGGCCTCCAAAGCTGAAGCCGCATCAGCACCCGCATCGGCCTCGGCCTCGCAGAGCGAGCCTCAGCGCTCCTCCCCGCTGGTCCGCAAAATCGCCACGGAAAACAATGTGGATCTAGCCGGTATCTCAGGTACCGGCGCCTCCGGCCGCGTCACCAAGCAGGACATCCTCGGCCACCTCGAAGGCGGTACAAAGGCCGCAACACCCTCCGCTGTCCCGCAAGCTCCCGCCGCCGGCGCCCAGCCCAAAGTCGAGTTCCAGAACCAGACCACCCCCGCTTCCACGCCGCCCGCAGACGCCGCCACCCACGCCACCTACCAGCAGGCCCAGTCCGCCGCCGCCACCACGGCCCCGGCCAAAGCCGCCGCGGCGTCCACCCCTCAGCCCGGCGAACTCGTGCCCATGTCCAAAATGCGCGCCATCATCGCGCGCCGCATGGTCGAATCCAAGCAGACCAGCGCTCACGTCCACACCGTCTTCAAGGTGGACATGACCCGCATCGCCCGCCTACGCGAAAAGGAAAAAACTAAATACGAGCAGCGCAATGGCGTAAAGCTCACCTACATGCCCTTCATCACCCGCGCTGCAGTCCAGGCTCTGCGCAAGCACGCCATCGTCAACTCGGCCACTGAAGGCGAAGCCATCCGCTACAACAAGCACATCAACATCGGCATCGCCGTCGCGCTCGAGTGGGGCCTCATCGTCCCCGTCCTCAAGCAGACGGAGGAGAAATCCTTCCTCGGCATTGCCCGCGGCATCGTCGATCTCGCCGATCGCGCCCGCAACAAAAAACTCGCTCCCGATGACGTAGCCGGCGGCACCTTCACGCTCACCAACTCCGGCATCTTCGGCGAGCAGTTCGGCACCCCCATCATCGCCCAGCCGCAGTCCGCCATCCTCGGCATCGGCGGCCTCAACAAGGAGCCCATGGTGCTCACCGACAAGGACGGCAATGATTCCATCGCCATCCGCCACATCCAGCGCTTCACCCTCGGCTTCGACCACCGCATCATCGACGGTTCCGACGCAGGCAAATTCATGACCGACTTCAAGAACTACCTCGAAAACTGGACCGAAGACATCGGCTAAGCTGCCATCGCTTTTGTTGTCTAATCTGCCATCGTTTTTGTTGTCATTCCCGAAGGGAATCTGCGTTTGCCGTTGCTTTCTTCTACCCACGCCCAAAAGCGATCTGCTTCCCTCAATCCACTTCAAAGCCCGAGGCATTGCCTCGGGCTTTGCTTTGCGCACGAATCAAGCACTCACCTCGGCCAGAATCGCCTCAATCTCCCCCGTGATCATTCCGACCACCGCCGTCAACTTCGCCGCCGCAGCAGGATCCTTCACCCCGGCCACATTCTCCACCTGCGCCAGATCACCCTTCACCGCAGTCAGATACGTGATCAGCGTAGGCCTCGGTCCCGCGTTCTTGATCACCACCGCCGCCGCCGCCATCGCACTCTGCACCTTCGCAATCAGCGCATTCACCATCGGCAACACCGCCGGATCCACCAGCGCCACCACCGTCTCCACCATCGGCGCCACATAGGTCAACGTCGCCGCCGCGCTCGCCTCCCACCCCGGCGCGTGCGTAAACAGCTTCTTCAATTCAGCTTTTACCTTCGCGAAAAAAGAAAGCTGCACCACTGGAACCACCACTGCACTCGTAGCCAAATCTCACCTCTGCCGCCTTCGCGGCCACTACATCGTTAATCTGAAGCCCGCACCACCGGCACGGCACCCGCCGCATCCGGCTCTTCATGGCTCGGCACCATCTCCGGCTCAGCCGACCCCGGCACCATCGCCTTCACGCGCCCTGCATCCTGGCTCAAACCGCTCACCACGGCCGTCAACACCCCGCAACCCACGCCGAACCAGTCCCGCGCCGTCATCGCCAAGTGTCCGGCCGTATCGAAATGCACGGCGCGCGTAGCCGCCAGCGCCAGCACGCACAGCCCAACCACCGTCGACTTCGGACTCTGCGTGACGTGCGAATAATTCACCTTCATCTGCTCTCCCGTCCGGCGTCCCTCAGTGCTTTCCGCTCAGGTAAGTAATCGCCATGTGCACAAAGGTCAGGGCCCCACCAAACGCCCCGGCCATCCCCTTCATCCGCTGCAGATTGCGCTCATGCCCATCCACACGCCCTTCCAGCTGCTGCAACCGCCCAGGCTGCCCAACCCCAATCAACTGGTGTACCTGCGTCTTCAAAGCGCTTAAATCTTCCAGCACCTTCTGCTCAAAATCCGTCATCCCCAAACCTCACAGCTCAACCTCCCATCCTCTTGGCGAGGTGGTCAGTCACCTTGTTCCTTTGTTGTCATTCCCGCAGGGAATCTGCGTTCTCTTGCCCCGGCGACCAGCCACTTTGTTGTCATTCCCGAAGGGAATCTGCGTTTCCGTTGTCGCGGCAAAGAAACACCGTGACCGCCCCTAACTCAGCGGAGCATTCACAAACAGCGCACTTGACCACCGCGAATACACCGCCGGCGTACTCCCGTCATACATCCGCACATAGAACCGCTCCACCTGCGCCGCTCGCGGAACCGAAAAGTTCGCCACCGGGCTTCGCAGCACCAAGTCAGGCGTATCCACGCCCACGCCGAACTCAAAGTCCCGCCGCCGCACCTCAAAGCCACCGCCGCTCGGCGCCGTCACGCCGGCACTCACCCCCAACGCCGCTCCAGACAAGCTCGTCACCGCAAGCTGCGGCAGATCGGCAAGCACCTCTGCCGGCCCACTCGCCGCCGTAGCCGGCAACGCCGCATTGCTGGCAATCGACTCACTCAACCGCAGCCCCAGCCCATCGGCAAACTCCGTAGCCCAGTCATTCGCAAACGCGATCCTGTACCGCAGCACCTCCGGCACGCAGTGCTCATCCGTAGCCACAACAGCCCGCACCATCAAGTGAGTAGCCACACCCGCACTCGTCACCGCCAACAGGTCACCCGGCCAAACATCCGCCGCCGGGTTCACCGCCACGTAACTGCCTGCCAGTGCCGCCGACCGCGCCGTTCCCATCGCCAGCACCGCCATCGCCGCCGCCTCGCAGTCCGCACTCGACCGCGCCACCGGCGCCAGCACCTTCCCCAGCCACCGGCTCACCCCCGCGACACTGACGCCAGCACCCGCCGCCGCCTCAGCCGCCACACTCGCCGCATCTGCAATCCGTGCTACCGCCCGGCCCTGGTTCCGGTAGCTCACCGTGATGCGCTCCCCGGCCACCGGCACCCGCCCCGCAAAAAACATCACCTTCCCCGGCGTACCCACCTGCGATCCATAATCCACCTCGCAGTCAACACCCTGCCCGGCCGCGCCAACCAGTCGCGTTTCGACGTTTCCGTTCGGCAGACTACTCACAACCCACAGGCTCCCCGGCCGCGTCACCTCCACCGAAGCCACCGAACCCACCAGATTCGCCGAGTTCACTGCGGCAAACACGCACGTTCCCGGCGTACCCGTCACCGCCGCACCCGTCGCCGCCGTGTCATACAGCACCGTAGCCGGCGTGTTTGAGCTCACCCCTTCATCCACCAGCTCAAACACCATCTGCATGGCCGCATCGGCAGCACTCCCGCCGCCAAACTGCTGCACGACCCCATCCACCATGCAGTAGTACACCTGCGGCAGCCGCAACATCTCCGGGCAGTAAAGCCGCAGCCGCAGCGTGTAGCTGTGCCCCGCCACCGGCGTGTACACCGTCCCTACCTCGACGCCATTCACCACCGGCACCAGCACCGTTACGCCGCCGGTCGAACTCACACTCTGCCGCACCCGAAACCCCGCAAAGCAGTTCGCCAGCACCGTCTGCACGCTCGAGTAGAACCCCGCCAGCGTCCCATCCGAACTCGCCCCGAACTGCACCCCACCCAGCTCCGCCAGCAAAAACCCGCCCATCTCCACCGCGTTCAGCGCCGTCAAGGTGGTCTGTCCGTCATAGCCGTTGCCGCCGTTCAGCATCAGCCCGGCCGAGCCCAGCGCCAGGTGACCTCCCGTCGACCCCACCACCCATTGCGACGTATCGAAGCCAGGCTCGTTGAAGCTGTCCCGCACCAGCGTGCGATTCGTGCCCCGAAAAGCCGACTCGCTCAACGTAAAAACCGTCGTGGTTCCATCTCCCGTGAAGATCTCCTGCACATACGCCGCAGGCTCCTCCGCTCCCGAGACCGTCACATCATTCGCCAGCTCCCGCACATTCGCCGCACTGAACTCCGCCACACTCAGCGTCCCACTCGCGTCGCTGAAGCTATGCGTCACGCTGCCCGCCGGCTGCACCGACACCGTCCCGCTCACCGCCCTGTAGCCCGCATAGCTAGCCGCCGCGGCCGCCCCGGCATTCATACTCCAGCTAGCGGCCGGTGCCACCGCAAACGCCCCCGTAGCCCGCGCATTCGTCCCGCCGGAACTCACCGTAACCGCCGTCGAACTCAGCGCCGAGCTCGCCACAGAAGCCGCCGCCTGCGCCCGCGCCGTCAACTGCGCCAGCAGCGCCGTCCCGCTCAAAGCCAGCGAGACCCCATCCACCGTCAGCGACCCACCCGACCCCAGCCTGTCCAGCAGCCACTCATCGCTGACCGCCGATATACGAGCCCGGTACACCGCTCCCGTCGCACCCTGTCCCGCATACACCGCCACCGGCTCCGTCGCCAGATAGCCCGTAAACAACACGGATCCCACGTCCGACGTCACCACCACCCGCCCACGCCGCACCGGCGTCGCCAATGCCCCAACACCCAGCACGATCTCCGCTGTACACCGCGAAGGCTGATTCAACCGCCGCTGCACCGTCACCGGCCCTTCAACCGCCACCGCACCCGTGTAGTCCACGGCCCCACGCCCATCCTCGTTATCAATCGTGATCCGCACACTTTTACCCCCAGGCTTTTTATTGCCTTATTCCTTGGCTTGTCATTCCCGAAGGGAATCTGCTTTCACCGGGTGCGCCACCAAAGCCGGTTAAAGTTCCATGACCTTACCCCGCCACGTAACTCCGGAAACAAACCACCGTCTCCCCATCCACCGCATCCACCACCGGCAGCGCCCGAAACGCCCCCGCCAGCCGCAAAGCCTCGTACCCACCCGAGCTCTCGCCAGCCATCTCCGCGATCCCACTCATCGCCTGCAGCCGCGGATAATGCCAGATCACCCGCTCGCCCTGCTGTCCCTCACCGGCAAACAGCGCCGACCACTCCTGGAAAAAGCTAGACCCTTCACGATCACAAAACCCCGTCACCGCGCTCACCTTCATCCCCGCCGCCGGCACCCCCGCCACCAGCGGCGCCTCCAGCGTGAACACGCCGCCACTTACCGAAGAGATCCGCCCAACATTCAGCGTCACCCGCCGCACGTAATCCACGTCCGTCAGCGCCGTACGCACATAAGCCCCACTCACGCCGCTGCCGACAAACCCGGTCTGCCCACTCGCATAATCCACATCCACAGCCACCAGTCCACCTACCGCAAAGCCTGCGCTCGTCGCCGGACCCACATTCAGCGTCGTAGCCGTGGACCCAGCCCCCAACGCCACAGCCGGGATAGCCGTCCCGCCCGACCCCGCAGCGCTCACCCCGGAAATCACCGCCAGCAAATTCATCTGCTGCGTCCCCGCCGCCAGCGAAAGCTGCAGCTTGCCCCAGCTCTCAAAGCGGAACCGCACCGTCGCCTCCACATCGCTCCGCACCTGCATCTGCGTAACCGCCGGAGCCCCGGCCTTCACCGCCGAAATCACGGTTCCGCTCGTTCTCTCAAACCCCTGGATCCACCCCAGATCCATCCACGGCACCGGCGGCGCATCCAGTGCAAACCCTCCACTCTGCGCCGGATCAAAGATCGTAGGCAGCCCCGCCGCCCGGTTTACCGGCGCAAAATACGCCCGCACCCGCCGAATCGCCGGCGACATCGTTTCGGTCGTTGTCATAACTCGCCGGCCTCCTCGTAACTCATTACTTCAATCACCGCCGTGCGCAGCACCCGCTCCCGCTCCACCTTCGCCGCGCCAAACACCGCATCACCCCACCAGATCCGCGTCCCCATCGTCACCGCGGACCCTCCACTCGCCAGCCCGCCAAAATTGCTCTTCACCACGTTCTGCGGCGCCTGACTCACAGCCGCCAGCAGCTCTCCATCCATTGCCGCCAGTGCTCGTCCACGATCCATCCCTCCATGCACCGCCGACCCGGCCGTCACATACGAAATCTGGCACCCCATCACCACCAGCGGCAGCGCCCCTCGCGTCTCAACCGCCTCGGCGATCCATTGCAGGTGAAAGCAGTCCGGCAGCAGCGCCGAAACCTGCAATTCGTTCTCATCCACCACCACGCCCGGCCGCGTCACGCTCCGGACGACGGCCGTCCGCTCCGGGTTCAGCGCCGCCAGCCGCCCCCGCAGCACCTCATAAAATGTGTCCTTCGCGTTCTGCACCGCACCCCCAGGCCGCTCTACTCAAAACTGCACAACTGAAAACTCAAAACTCAGCCAGCTAAGGCTCATCCGACTCAAACCAGCGCCGGTGCCGCCACCGTCAACCGGTACCCACAAGGCCCATCGCCCACCACGATCGCCGCACTCGCCAGAATTGTGTACATCACGCCCTCCACAACAACCCCCGCCGCCGACTCAAACATCTCCTTCGCCGACACATACCCCCACGACCCCACCAGCCCCGCTACCGCCGTCTCGCCCAGCAGCAGCGCCTTCTCCTGCCCCACCTTGCGCCAGACCGCCGGCCCCACCGGCACATCCTGAAACACCGCTGCACCCACCAGCCCCAGTTGCTCCGCGTCCGTCCCGCTCGAAGCCATCCCCGGCAGCCGCAGCAGCACCGTCATCCCGCCGTGATTAGCCAGTGCCGTCTCCACCAGCCGCACCGCATTCACCCCCAGCGCGCCCGCCCAACCTGTCGTCGAACCCATCCGTTAACCCATCCGTTCCGCGACGTACGGCCGCAACATCGCCTGCACCTGGGCATCCAGCAACGAGTCGCTGAAATACTGCGTCTGCAGCGTGTCCAGCTTGCTCGACTTCACATTCAGCCCCGGCGTAGCCTGCGCATTCTTCACAATCTGCGCACAGGCCACCTTCAACGCCACCGGCACCGCAGCCAGCCCTGCGGTATACGTCACCTCGGCCTCGCTATACCGCAATCCCATCAGGTTTGGCGGCAGCCGCAGCTCACCCGTCACCGTATCCAGCGACACCGTACTCGGATCCACCGTCACCCACTGCCCCGGCAACCCAAACACCTGCGCATACTCCGCCAACACACTCTCCCGGCACTCCGTCCCCGGCGAGTACCGTGCCTGCACCGCCGTCACCGCACTCACCGGCCCATACGTCAGCTGCAACAACCCCCAGGGTTTTGAAACTCGCAGCCGCTCCGTATAACTCGCCGCCACCAGCGAACTCCGCCGGCAAAACGCCTCCATCATCACTGAAGCCGCAGACACCCACGCATCCGCGGTATCCGCACTCAACCCATACACGGCATACTCAGCCGGCAACAGATACGCCATTCATCCCTCCAGAACCTTCTGCTCGCTTACGCTCTTCTTGTTGTCATTCCCGAAGGGAATCTGCGTTCGCCGTTGCCCTTGCTTTTTCTCTCTCGCATGCCGCAGCAGAAAAGCCCGGGTCAGCTCCCACCAACCCGGACCCACACAAACCAGCAACCAACTAGCGATCCACCAGCACCTGGTAGTGCGCATAGTTCGCACCCTTCACCACCACACCGCCGAACTTCACCGCCACATACTGCGAAGCCAGCGAACCGGGCACACCCAGCTGAAACACCCGCGGAGCCGCATCGCCCAGCCAGTGATACTCAATCAGGTCCTCGGTCACGATGTAAGCCGGCAGCACCGCAGACCCCGAACCCGGCGTGCCCGTATACGGCAGCGTCCACTCCGGAATCAGCGGAATATCACCCGCCTGCGTCGAAAGCGTCTTCACCGTCAGCCCGCCCTCGATCGCCTTCGTGTTCAACACCACGTTGAACTCCGACTTCATCTCGCGATCGATCAAATCCAGCAGCACCGGATTCGCATAAATCGCCGTAGGCCGCACCCCAAAGCTGGTATTCGAAAGCATCTGCGCAATCGTCGACTTCAGCCCATCCACAATGCTCTGCGAAGCCCCGATCGTAACGCTGTTGCCGCCCGCCGCAATCTGCCCGGCAGCCCCGAAATACTGCGCCGTGGTCGGCGAACTCAACGACGTATCCGTTCCATTCCACAGCGCAATATCGTGCGTCCGCAGCAGGCCGTCCACGGTATCGGCCAGGTCCTTCGCCTGCAGATACGCAAACTGGCTCTGCTGCTTGCCCAGTTCAATATCGAACAGGTTGTAATTGATCTGCGAAACCAGCGCCTTCAGCGGCACCGACCGCTCCACGCGCGTCGGGCTCACCACCGGCGGCACCAGGTTGCGCGGATCCATAAACCCGGCCGAAGCCGCGGGCGAGGGAATCGCCGTCTCCTCAAAATAGCGCGACGGATGGCCCGTAGCCGGCACCTGCTTGATGCGCTGACCAAACGGCCCACGGCGGCGAACCAGATCCAGAATCTCCGTCTGGTACATCGGCACCTCAATCGCGCCAGGTCCGATGTAATCCGCAGCCGCACTGATCTCCGTAAACTTCGTGTTCATCCAATCTCCTCATGGCTCTCCCGAGCCAAACTGTTCTCTAGGCCAAACAAAAAGGCGCAGCCAAAAGCCACGCCCACTCTGGTAAGTTTTTCGGTGTCACCCCGAAGGAATTTACTTCCGTACTTTGGTTGTCATTCCCGCAGGGAATCTGCGTTTGCCGCTGCAGTTGACGTTGCTTTTCTCTCTGTCATCCCCGCACAGGATCTGCTTTCAGTTGCCGTAGTTTTTCTTTCCGTCATCCCCGCAGGGGATCTGCTTTCAGTTGCCGTTGCTTTTCTTTCTGTCATCCCCGCAGGGGATCTGCTTTTCAGCAACACCACCAAATTCAGCTCACAGCCCTCAAAGCTCACAACCTCAAAGCTCAAAGCTCACCGCTGAACGCAACTCCAAACCCGGGTGCCCCATCTTCGCGCACAGCCTTCTCGTGCGCTAAGGTGGGATCGCCCCCGCCCAGGCCAGACGCAGACAGCAAAACTCAACCCAGCAACCCACTCCGCAACATCTCCGCCTTTACCGCAAACCTCTGCTCGATCGACAAACTGCTAAGCGCCGCATCCAACGCCCCCGCCTCCAGCCGGCCACTCTCCAGCTCGCCAGCAGAGATCCCACTCTTGCTAAGCATCGAAGTCATCCCAGCAGAAACCGTCTTCCGCCCCTCGGCCTTCATCGAAGCCTTCGCCGCAACAGCCGCCGCAGCCGTCAACTCCGTAATCCGAGTCTCCGCCACCACCAGCTTGTCCTCGGTCAACCGCAAACGCTCCGCCAGCTCACCCTCACGCTGCGATTCCACCGTGGCAACAATCCGGCCCACGCTCTGCTCCGTCTCAGCCGCCAGCGCAACCTGCCGCTCCGCCATCTGCTCCGCCACACGCTCCAAAGCCGAAGCCGCCGCACCCAAACGTTCCATCAATTCGTCCATCTGTCCTCCTTGCAAAACCCGTTAAGCCCGCGAACGCACACCGGTTGGCCGCACCCGAAACGACGTCCCGCGATACGCCGCCTTCTCCCGCAGCAGAATCGCCGCGCCCGTAAACGTCGCCCGCGTCAGCGTCCACACACTCGCCCGCATATCCGCCACATGCGCATCCGCCAGCTCATAGCTCATGCCCATCTCGCCGGCCGCCGTAGCCTTCGCGCACACGCTCTCTTCCATCTCCGGAAAATCGCGCGCAAACAAAAAGCCCTGAACCATCAGGCATTGGCCCTTCAGTTCAGCCGCCGTAATGATGCCGCACTTCTGCCGAGCATCATGCCCATCCCAACCCGCCTTGTAGTCCACCGCCATGCCCAGCAGACTCGGCAGCGCCGCCTCTGCCGCGGCCCGCGTCAGCACCACCCGGTGCCCCCGCGCTCCGCTCGGCGCCTTGTCGCTCGGCACATCCACCAGCGTCAGGCAGCCCTCAAAAGGCAGCCGGTTCGGATGCCCCGCCACCTCCGGAAACTCCACCGCCATCGCCCGCAAACCAACATCCAGACCCGAACGACGCCTCTCCTGCAATCCCGTCAACTCAACCTCCGCCGCACTGGTACCCAAACTGAACAACTCAAAACTCGCAACTGAACAACAATCCGTTTCCTTTAACCCTCCTCAATCTCTTGAACGGCAGCCCGTGACGGCAGCCCGCGCATCGCCCGCACCTCATCCACCGTCAGCACACCGGCATTCAAAAGCTGCATCTGGATGCTCACCTCGGTCGCCTCATCGCGGCTCTCCAGTTCGCTCCACACAAAGCGCAGATCGTTCCATCCCAGCACCTTCTGGATCACGTCCCGCGTAATATGGTCGGCGATCAGCTTTGCCAAAGGAATCACCGCGCTTTGGAACGCCTCGTCGGCCATCTCCTGCGCCGTCGTCCGGTTCACATCCTGGGTCACGCCCAGCAGCATCGCCGGCAGATCGAACGCATTCGCAATCATCGTCAGCAGAAACTGCTGCCACTGCATCCGCAGCTCCGCATCCGTTCCGCCCGCCAGCTTGATCACCTGCGGCGGCTCCTCCGTGCTCAGCACCGGCACCCGTCCGGAGCCCTCCACGTCCTCCTGCCACCACCGCGTCAGCCGCTCATGCTGCTCCGGCGTCCGGTCCTTCAGCCAAAGCGCGTACTGCACCGTGCTGTTTGAAGCCAGCCGCCCCGCATACCGGTGCGAAGCCAGAAAGCTGTTGATCGACTCGAACGCGACCTCCATCTTGCCCAGCCCAAATGCACTGTGCGTCCGCGCATTCAGCTTCAGGTACATCAGCTCGCGGTCCAGCAGCGCCATCGTCTCTCGACCTCCACCCAGCGTGCTTACCTGCGCATACCGCGGCGTCTCCGGATCACCCTCCCAGGTCGGGTTCACCTGGATCGTCGCCCCATCCACGCTCCACAACCGCACCGGCACCTCCGCATTCCCTGAATCCCCCGGCTCCACCTCCACAGACCCAAACCCGCCCACTAGGATGTCCTCGATCACCGGTTCAATCAGCGTCCGGAAGCTGTCCGTATCATTCGGCGCCCGTAGCGCCGCCGTAAGCCGCCCCAATCTCGCCGCGCGATCCTCCGCTCCCTCCGCACCCGCCCCCGGACTCACCTCAATCCGCCAGTCCATGCTGGCAATCCGGTCCTTGATGCAGTTGATCGCCCGCCGTGCCGCCGGAATCTCCGCCATCCGCCGCAGGTTCGCCGGCGTAGGCTTCGGCAGTGCATTTACCGCGCCCGCACTTCGAAACGGCAACAGCCCCGACCCCGGCATCCATCCCGAACCGCCGTAACCCAACCCACCCGGCACACCCGAGGTCTTCCGCCCAGCCTCTGCCTTACGCGCCGCCTCAACCCCCGCCAGCCGCTCCCAAACCCGCGCCACCGCCTCACCCAGCCCCATCCACACTCCCCTCCGCGGCCATCCCGCAAACAACAAAAGGGCACAGCCGAAGCCGCACCCTGAGCAATCCTGGTTGTAAGTCGTAGTTATAAACCGTAGCTATAAAGTTGCTCGTTTGAATGGTCGGCACGATCGCCGATCATTCACAGCTCACAATCTCACAGCTCGTCGCTCATCCTGAACCCGCTTCCAACTCGGAAGCCACTACAACCTACAACCCCTTTAAACCCGCAACTCCCGTCGAGCCGTCTCCGCCACCCGCCCCAGATCGGCAACCGTCAAAACCCGCAACCCGGCCTCTTCCATCAATCCCACACCAAAGCCATACATCTCCGCATCGCTCACCACGGAAATCGGCTCCACAACAGCCGTAAGCTCCAACTCCCGCTCCTCCACCCGCCGAACCCCATCCCGCAGCGCCGGCACCGAAAACGCCAGGCTTTTCGCCAACTCCGCATCGCTCTCCAGCGACACCGCGTGAAACAACCGCACCGCACCATTCCGATACCCGCAATCCAACTTCAACGGATCGCCCGGCCGCGTGTACTCCCTTGCCGCCACCCTCTTTCGCATGAACTCCCACACGCCGGCCCGCTCAAACTCCGTCCGCATCCGTCCCGCGATCGCCGTCCGGCCCGTAGCCTGTCGCCGCTCCGCCTTCACCTTCAAAGGTTCCACGTACATCCGCAGCAACAGCTCCATCTCTGCCGGTAAACTCTCCGCCAGCGACCCGCGCACATCCGAGATCTGCAAACTATTCGAAAGCGTATCGTCCAGTAACTCCAGCATCGGCTTCCCGTCGCCAACCGTCTCCCGCACCAGCCGTCCGTTCAGCTCGCTCTCCAGCGCTTCCAGCATCTCCACATCCACATCCGGATGCAGACACCGTACCCGGCTCCAGTCCCGCGTAAACCGCACCGCAGCCTGCGCACCCTCACCGGCTGCGCGCAGCACGACGCCGATGTTGGCAAACTCGCCCTTCACCGGGTCCGGCACATACCGGATCAGCCGAAACTCGCAAGCCACCCGCTCCGGCATCCCCTCACTCACCTCTACATAACCATTATTTCAGTTCCACCGTAATTGTCGGCAACCCCCACACCATAAACTTTGGTCACCGCACCCCACCGCGGAAACGGCTCCCGCGCCGACTCCCGAAACGCTGAAATCAACCCTCGTATCCGCCCCCGCCGCGCCACGATCGACTCCAGCAATCGCTCCATCGCCGCCGGATCGCCGCCGTACCAGCCCGTCGGAATCTCCTCTGCCGCCCTGCCCAGCACCTCCGCCGGCAGCGCCTCCAACCGGCTGAGCCAGGGCTCAAAACTCTCCCACCCCGTCACCCAGCGGTACACACAATTGCGCGGGTACACACCCCGCAGCGGCGCATCTGGAAACGTCCAATCTCCCGCATTGAAGCAGAACCCCTGGTCAATAAACGTGGCCCTGTACTTGCGCTCCCGCGCCTTGCGTTCAAACACCGCCTGCCGACCATTGCAGTTCCCGCACAGCTTATCGACCGCCAGCATCCCCGCAAACTCCCGCAAATTCCGCAGATCCTCCAACTGCGCCTCCGGCAGGTAATCCACCACCTGCCCCGGCATCAGCCCCCCGACAAACCGGCTCCCAAACTGCAACCCCGCCTCGCACCGCTGCCGCTCACCCCGTCCCAGATCCACCACCAGCTCCGGACTATGCCGCACCAGCCAGTCCGTCACCTCGATCACCTCGGTCTTCGGCACCGTGAGTCCCACCGCCTCCGCAATCCGCGTGGCCAAAAACTCATTGGCCAGCACCCGCTCCCCCTGCGGATTATTCCTGAACTTCACCACCCACGGATTGCCGTCCGCACCCAGCATCAGCTGGCTCTGCGCTCCGCCCCGCATCCGCCGGATCGCCTGCACCGCCAGAACCGCCAACCGCTCACCTCACACCTGCACCATAACCCAAAGGGCCTTCACCTTTGCAAACGCAGCCCCTCAAAGCTCAACACCTCACGGCTCTCACTACCCAACCACCTACCAAACTCGCAACTCACAACTGAACAAGCCAGGCCCTCAACCTCCGCCAAACTCCACCAGCACCTCTGCCCGCACCGCCTGCGCCACGGCCATCGCCATTACCAGGTCGTCATGCGCCCCCGCCGTCGCCGCCATCCGCCCACGCTCATCCGCGGCAAAAGTCCGGCACTCCGCCAACAATCGCCGGCTCATAAACCGCTCCGGCGACTCCCGCAACAGCACCCCAAGCCGCGCCACCGCCTCCGGCTTGGACGCCGCCGACGTCAACCACCCCTCTTCGCCACCCTGCCGATACAGCCGCCGGTACCGCTGCGCCGTACCCAAAAACGCCAGGGCCGCCGACCCATGATTGTTCCGTTCCACCGCCACCAGCGCCTCGCCCTCAGCCCCGCCGTACTCCCGCCCCAGCGCCGCCACCACCCGCGCCAGATCCGCCGGCCGCAACCGCTCCTGGAGCTCCGCGCACTGCAATCCGGTGGTCAACTCCACCACCTGCGCCGTAGCGAAGTCTCCCTCCTCGCCACCACCCGCCGTATCCACGGCCACCAGATACCGCTTTCCCGCCATCGGCGGCAGCCACACCAGCAAAGCCCCACCCCGGCGCTGCTCCAGCGGTTCCGGTACACCGGCCATCCGCTCTTCCAAAGCCGCAATCTCAAAACAGCACGACCCCGTAGCCCGGAAACACGTCTCCGCGTCCTCCGCAAACTCCTGCCCGCGCAAGACCCCGTACCGCCGCTCCAGCCCGCGCCGAAACCCGATCTGCTCCCCCGTCAACCCATGCACCGAAACCAGCTCCAGCTCCTCGCTCCGCATCTCCGCAACCTCAACAGGCGGCCCAACGTAAGCCGGCTCCATCCACCACGGAAAAAAGTGCCGCACCAAACCCCCATCACTCCCGCTATGGCGCCCCCAAAGGCCGGGTGCCCCATCCATCGCGGCCTCACCGCGATGGATGAACTCAGCGAGCGCCTCGACGCCCCCACGCCACTCCTCATAAAACGCCCCATACGCCCCCTGCGGCGTGCTCTCCAACACCAGCTCCCCACCCGGAGCCAGCGCCGCCCGCAGCCCCGCCAGAGTCGCTCCCGCGTCGCCCGGCCATCGGCTCACCTCGCTGCAATGCAGGTTCTGCACACTCAAACCACGCCCCGCATTCACGTCCGACGCCGATGCCACCCGAAACTCGCTCCCGGTCTCCCGAAACGCCATCTGCCCGGCATTCATCTGCCGCAACCGCAGCGGCCCGTCCCGCAACTCCGCCGGCAGACATTCCCAGAATCGCCGCACGATCCCGAAAATCCCTTCACCGGCCTCACGTGTATGCGCCACCAACAACGTCGTCGTTCCTGGCCGTGTCACGGTCCTCAGAAAAAAACGCCCTGCCACCCAGGTCGTCATGCCCATCTGCCGCGCCTTCAACACCACGTTCTCGCGCCCGCGCCGAGCCTCAAACGCCCGCTGCGCCGCATTCGCCCGCAACGCCCTCGTTCGCCCGCAACGGTCCCGCACCCGCAATAGTCCTGCCGCCGCCCGAATCGCTTCATCCGGCTCCCGGTCCATCAACTCACCCAGCCGAACCAACTCCCCTACCGCATCCACCCGCCGTCGTCCCACCGTCCGTCCGCCTGCACCATTACTTGTCTTGTTATCCCGCTTGTCTTGTCATCCCGTAGGGATCTGCTTTTCTCTGGGGCAGCCCCACCTCCGGGCAAGGCCACCCTCGCTCAGCCCTTTAAAGCTCAGCCCCTCAAAGCTCAAAGCTCAAAGCTCAACAACACCCACCCTCAGTTCCGAGCCACACACAAATACCCAAAGCTCACCGCCGTCGATGGCGCCGACCCCACACTCACCGTCAGCAACCCCGCCGAAACCTGCGGCACATACCCGCCCAGCCCCTGCACGGCCGCCGGCGTCGCACTCTGCGGCTGCACCACGCACACCGGCGCACTCGCATACCCGCCCCGGAAGTTATAGCTGGCGGAACTCGTTGCCCCCGCCGTCAGCACCAGCGTTCCCACCAGGTCCGTGTTGCCGCCGTTTCCCGAAGCCACGCCTGCCGTGGCCGTCAGTCGCCCAGCCACCATCATCGCGCCGCTGCCGTCATCCAGCGTGTTCCGGAACGTCTGCACGGCATTGGAATCCGTCACCGTCATCGCCACGCTTCCCACGCCGCTGCCCGCCTGCGCCGAGTTCAGCACACCAAAGATCGGCGTTCCCGTATTGGCCGAACCTCCGCCCACGCCCATACCGGAGTAGTACCCGCCCACAACCGCCGTTCCCGCCGGTGCCGGCAGCCCCGCAGCAATGCCCACATACTTCGATCCGTCGTAAATTCCAAACCACGGGTCCGCATACGATCCCTGATGCACCCCGTTCGGCTGCCATGTAAACGCGCCCGCCGTATTCGGCGTTCCCAGCCCAAACGTTGTCAGCCCCGTGGCACTGCCGCCGGTCGCCTGTAGCCCCGCCGTCGTCACCGTCTTGGCCTTCACCGTTCCCGCCGTAAATGCCTGCGGACTGAAGCTGTACCCCGCGCCGCCCAGACTCCAGCTCGCCGTATCGCTGCTCGGGTCATAGAACAAAAAATCCTGCCCGTTCGCCGAATCCAGCGAAAACAGCGCATACGCCGAATCCCAACGGTTGCATCCGCGTAGGTTGCAGTGCACCCGCAACAGCGAGTTCTCCCCCGCCACCGCGTCCACCGCATCTCGCCACACACCCGTGGTCATCAACGCCGCATCCGGCGCCTGGTGCGTTCCACCGCCGCCCAGATAATTCGTAGTCGCCGAAGCGTTGGAAATCTCCCACCCACGCGTTCCCGGCCCAACCGCTCCCCCATACGTCTTGCCCGCCGAGGAGTACTGCACCGGCTTCGGCACAAACTGGGTGATCAGCTCCGTGTCCGCATCCACCAGCTGCTGGTGGTAATGCGGTTCTTCCACCGGATCGCCCCCGGCCCAGGCCACGGTATTCGGTGCCAGCGTCATGGTTCCATCTACCCCATTCGCCGCCGTCGAAGCTGGGTTCCACACATTCAGAACCTCGGCCATCGGGTACAGGTTGAACCCGCCCGTCAGCACTCCCACCGTGCCGCCCGCGCTTGACCCATTGCCGCCCGCATTCGCGTACGTCAGCGTGTTGCTGCCCGTCGTCGCCACCGTGAACGTCCCGTTGTAGCTCGCATCACTCACGCCGCTCACCGTCAGGCTCAACCCATTCAAATCCGCAGGTAGCGCCGTCGCCGTGGTCAACGTCACCGTTCCCCCGCTGCGCACCGCGCTCGCAATCGCCGCCGAAGCGTTCAAATACCCGCTCGTGCTCCCCGAACCCGCATTGCCCACCACATTCGTATTGCCGGCCGCGTAATAAAGCTCCGTGCCGCTCACCGAGCCAATCACCGGAAACACCTGCCGCACGCCGTTCACCGTGTCGACCGTCTGCTCCAGCCCATACCCGCAAAGCCCGCCCACCGCCACCACCGCATTCGCGAAGTGCACCTTGTTCAGCGTCAACTGCAGGTGGCTCGCATCCACGGTCTGGTACCGCACCGTCTCAAAGTTCGGAATCCCCACCGGCGCCGCCGTATCCGCCACACACGCCACACCGCTCGCCGCCGGCAGCGCCGCCGTACTCGTGGCAAATCCACTCGGAGCCCCACTGGTCGCCATCGGCAGCGTCACCGTTCCAGGCGCAAGATTGCCCGCCCGCGAATTCGCCGCCTGCGTCACCTCAAGAAACACGCTCGTCGCAAATTTCGTCCCGCTGAAGTTCACGGAAGGGAAGACACCCCCGCCTGACCCAACAATCGCACCCGCTGAAATCACCCGCGCCGGGTTCTTGTCGATCAGAAACCGCCCATCCCCCTGCGTCCCGCCGTTTGCCGTCGGGTTCACCACCAGACTCGTCGCGCCCGTCTGGCACCCACTCCCGCACGTGCCCTGAAACACCCGCGGATCTTCGCTCACCTGCAGATCAAACGGATGCGTTCCCTCATCCGCCTCATCCCTGTACCCGCCGGACGACAAAACAAACTGCCCACCCGCCAGGCAATCGCCCACTGAAAAGCAGTTCACATCGTTGTTGAACTGCACATGCTGCCCCTGCGTGTTGTAGGTGCCCGTCAGCTGCAGCACGCCGTAATTGCTCTTCCCATACGGCACCGTCTCGTGGCTCGCCGGAAACTGGTTCGATCCCCCCGTCGGCGCCGTCTGCGTCAGGTACTCCGCAAAGCTGTTCGGCCCCACAATTCCCGGCCGCGCCGCGACAGCCTGCTGCGCCGTCGCTGTAGAAAGCTGCGTCACCGAGTTCGCAAGGTAAGAGGTCGCCCCCGCACCCAGCGGATTGACGACATACGTGCTCATCGCTCCGCCGCGCGCATCCACCACCCGCCCACCTGACGGAATCGAACCCGCCGGCACACTTTCCGTCCCCGGATACGTCTGGCTGCCTCGTACCTCGCATCCATGCGCGCAATTTCCGCTGTTCAGGGCGTTCGCAAATCCATTGCTTCCAATGCCGCTCAGATACCCGGTGGCATCCAGCACACCATTGATCGCATTCACCTCCAGCGTCGTTCCTGCCGGTTGCGCCACCGTCTGCGACGCCGTAGGTACCGTGCTCAACTTCGTCGTCCCGCCGCCCGAAAGCTGCGCCACGGCCGTATCCACATAGTTCTTGTCCGCCGCCTGCAGCGAACTCACCGGATCTCCCGGCAGCAGCAGCGGACCCGACATCGTGTCACCCAGCTTCACGATGTACGGCGTAGCCGAACTATCCGGCGAGTACCCCGTAAACGCCGCAGCGATCGCAGTATCCACATAGGCCTTGCTCACCGTCTGCATGGCCACGCTCGTCGGCAGCACGGTGCTCTCAATCGCCGCCAGCTTCACCGGGCCCCCACCCGTAACCGTCGCCGGAACCACCCAGAACTGCCGGCTCGTCGTCCCATCCGTCAGGTGAAATACCGCCGTGTAATAGCTTCCGATCGGCATTGCCCCCTGATTCGGCGCCAGCGCAATCGTCAACGCTCCGCTCGCCGCGATCGTCGCCGAAGTGTTCCCCGCCGGTACCGCACTCCCGCCGGCTGTCGTGAATCCAGCCCAGCTCACCAGCACCGTTCCGCCCGTCGGCACGCCGCTGGCGTTATAAACCGTATCCTGCACCGTCGTCAGCGCCACCTGCGCCCGCATCCCCGCCGTCGCCACCAGCAGGGAACCGACCAGCCACCATCCCCGACCCCAAACTCGCATCCACCCTCCCTCAAAACTGTTGTCACCCTGAGCAAAATCCTTGTCATCTCGAGCAATCCCTTGTCATCCTGAGCAAAGCGAAGGACCCGCTTTTGCTCCCGCCCATCTCCCCGGCCATTGCAAGCCCGCACACCGACCCGCTACCATCAAAGGCGACATCGAAAGGCCCACATGGACTCCAGCACCACCGCCTCCGCCGCCCGACGCACCGAAGACATCGCGCTCGACCTGCTCAAATTTCTCGCCGCGCACGCCAACATCAAGTCCGGCACCGGCAGCACCACCACCGGCTTCGCCGCACCCTCCGCCGCCAAGGGCGAAGACTCCGTCACCCAGCTTCTCGACCTCTACACGCGCTGCCGCAAAGCCGTCGAAGCCCCCGTCAAGTAGCCCGTGCCCAACCCCGTTCGCATCGCGGTCATCGGCGCCGGCGCCTTCGGCCGCAACCACCTGCGCGTCCTCCACGACCTGGCCGCCCCCTCAAAGCTCGAAACCTCACCGCTCACCGCTCGACCCAACCCGCAACTGCCGAACTCACAACTCGAAACTCAACAACTCCATCTAGCCGCCGTAGTCGACCCCAACCCGACCACCCGAGCCCAGGCCGCCGAAATCTACAACATCCCGGCCTTCGCCTCAGTCGATGAGCTCCTAAAAGCCGACTTAGGCCTGCAAGCCGCCACCGTCTGTACGCCCACGGTTGCGCACGCCGAAGCCGCGGAGCAGCTTCTCTCCGCAAACCTCGACGTCCTCATAGAAAAGCCGCTCTCAGCTACCCTCGCCGAAGCCGACCAACTCATCGCCCAGGCGTCAGCCGCCGGCCGCATCCTCGCCGCCGGTCATCTCGAACGCTTTAATCCCGCCGTCACCGCTGCGCAAACCCGCCTCACGCGCCCCATGTTCTACGAGGCGCACCGGCTCTCCGTCTTCACTCCGCGCTCGCTCGACGTGGACGTCGTCCTGGACCTCATGATCCACGACCTCGACATCCTGCTCACCTTCGCCGCGTCCCCTGTCTCCGAAATCCGCGCCGTCGGCCTGCCCGTCCTCAGCCGCAAGACCGACATCGCCAACGTCCGCCTCGAGTTCGCCTCAGGCGCCGTCGCCAATCTCACCGCCAGTCGCGTCAGCACCGAGCAAATCCGAAAACTCCGCCTCTTCCAGCCCGCCCAGTACCTTTCCCTCGACTACGCCCGCCAGGAACTCCTCACCATCAACGTCGATCCGA
>CAXSBL010000007.1:48510-104492 GCA_964235515.1 uncultured Bryocella sp. | reverse complement strand
ACTCTACAAAAGCCTCCAGCTACGGCTGGGGGCTTTTGCGTTTGGGGACAGCCTTGGTGCGCGAAGTTGTTCAAAGCAGAACCAGAATTGCTGGCGGGGTGTCCTTGGAGCAGGTTCTCTGGCGTTGCGCCGGGAAGATGTAGCTCTACGGATGACCGTTGGGAAGAGCAGCGCGAGGTCGCTCGGTGAAAGGCTGTTTGTCGGGCTTGGGTCCGAGCGGGCTTTCCAATTGTCAGGAGACTGTGCCAGTTGCTCGCAAGGGCATTGTGAGCAACGGGTAGGTTGGCGTAAGCAGTACAGGCCCGGTGAAAGCAGATAGCGCGCTTAAACACGAACGGCGACGGGCAGGGTAGACTGCTGTTCCCGAGCGACCTGTTCAGCTGAGCCGCTTTATTTCTGTGTCACAACTAAGGTGTAGGTGGCGGAATGCTTCAGAAACCCATCGGTGGTCGTGACCGTGTAGCTGTAGGTTCCAGCTGGCGTGTAAGGCGTGTTCAGGCCGGGTTGTTTTCCAGAACAGCCGGTCAGCGAAAGCCCGAGCACTGCGGTACCGGCGGCCAGGAGAGTTAGGCTGAGTGGTCCGCTAGCGGAAAGACGTCGTCGACGAAGGAGCAGGACGCCGCTGAGGAGGATAAGGCCCGCGCCGAAGGAGCCTTCGCCAAGTCCGCCATACCCAATCACGGCATACTGCGCTGTTGTGGTGATCGCAACGGCATCGCTGGTCGGCGAAGCGGGGGTGAAGTGTGGTGTCAACGGTACGCAGGTTGAGGCAGGCGCAGTGGTTGTACAGGTGAGGGAAACGGGGTTGTCGAAACCTGCAATGGGTGTCGTTAGGCCCGTGGTGGACACGCCCAGGCCGGCGATGGTCTGCGCTGATGTCGGGCCGACCGTCTGTGTGAAATCAACGCCGGTGCCCGACAGGTTAGAGGAAGCCAAGGCGCCGGCGACGTTGGCTAATGCAAAGTTCAGGGTGCCACTGCGGGGGCCAGTGGTGGATGGTAGGAAGTTGACCGTGACGGTGCAGCTGCTTTTTGCGGGAAGGCTGGTACCGCAGGTCGTGGAGGCGGAGAAGTCGCCGGAAGCGGCCGGGGTTGCCAGCGGAAGTGCGGCTGTCGTGGTGTTGGTCAGCATCAACGCCTGGGAGACGGAGGCGCCCACATCCACCAGGCCGAAGGTGAGGCCCGAAGCGGAGACTACCAGCGGCGAGATGCCGTTCCCGGTGAGCGCCGCTGTGAGGGTTCCCGTGTTGGCGACGACGGAGAGGGCGCCGGTGCGGGCCCCAAGTGCAGTCGGAGCGAAATCTGCATCGATTTCGCAGCTTGCACCGACCGCCACGGTAGAACAGGTGTTTTTCGTTACGGCGAAGTCACCGCTGCTTGCGGCTGAGCTGACCACCGCCGGGAAGTAGGTGTTATTTGTCCAGAAGAACTTCTGGACGCCGGTGGTAGAACCGACCGGCTCCGTGCCGAAATCGCTGGAGGCCGGTGTGAGCGTGGGTGGGGTGCCGTTACCGGTCAGGTCGAAAAGATTAAACTCCAGCAGCTTCTCCTGCGCGGTCATGGCGCCCCCTGAGCACTCGGTGGGGAAGGAGAGCTTGCTGGTGTTGTTGCTGTTTTCTACGTGATACTCGTTGAAGAGGACGCGGCCGCAGGATCTCGTGGTGGATCCTACCGGCGTGTCGAAGGTGAACTGCATGATCGGGTTGCCGTAGGCCGCGTTGTTGAGGGTAAGCCACGCCTGGGTGGGTGCATTCACGGTGGAGAGGTCGTGCCGCACGGAGGTGATGGCAACCTGGCCGGGTGTGGCGGTTGCACCGATGACGCCCAGCCATTGGGTGAGTGTCTGGCCCTGGGCGAAGCTGGTGTCGATGGTGGCAATGCCGTTGTTTGGCTGGGGTTCCGCCTGGTTAGGCTCCCAGTTCACCACTGTATTGAAGGCCCCGTTGTTCACGAACCAGTCGTAGCTGAAGTGACTGGCGTATACGCGGCCGCCGTCGTTGGCATAGGAGATCAGGTTGCCGAGCTGACCGGAAGATTTAGTGTAGGCACCACCTTCGCAGGGGAGCATGAGCACGTCGTAGCCGTTCAGCGAGGTCTGATTGGCGAGAAGGCTGTCGGCGACGGGCGTTTGCGGATCAATCACCGCGCCTGGGCTGCCGCTCGCCTGAAAGAGATTGATCCTGCCCGAGCCGCTGGCGTCGGTAAACTCCGTATCCGCGACGCCGACCTTGCGCAGGACGCACTCCACGGCATCCGCGGAGCCAGTCACAACGGCAATCTTTGGGATGTCGCCTTCGGTTTTGTTTTGGGGAAAGCGTGTGCTGAAGGCCGTGTTAGTGCAAGCGGCGACCGCCGGAATGGTGACCTGGCGGCGCCAGCGGCCGGATTGGATGACCAGCGGGATGTTGTTGCCGACAGGCACATTGGCCAGCGTGAATGTACCGTCCACGGCGGTGGTGGTACCGACCAGGGGGCTGCCGGACGGCGCCTGACCCGCAACCGCACAGCTGACACCCGGGGTAAATGCGGCGACCGAGGCATTGGGGATGTACACAATGACCCCGGGCAGCGGATCTTTCCCATTGGGGGCATAGACCGTGCCGCTGACGGCCGTGGTGCCGCCGGCGGGGCAACTCATCTGCTGCAGACAAAGGCCGGTGCACGATTGCGCCTGCGCAGCCGTGGCCAGAAGGGGCAGCGTGGTGAACGCAACGCGCTTGGTAACTGCAATGAGAGAAGGCATGACTGGCCCCGTAAGTTGTATTGCTTCCGTACGGTGATGATGTCACACCTCGCCTCCCTCGGGCATGAATGCTCACGGTACGTTGGGCTACACCAGAGTTTCATGCGAGTGAAGAAACTTTCATCGGGTACCATCCGTCGCAGTCGCGAGGCCGTGTATTCATGCACAGGAAGACCGCCCGTCCGTCTCTGTTGAGTCGCATTCACACGATGGTTTAGCCCTGATCTTTGCTCCGCCTGTCCTGTGTGGGAGGCTGGAGGCGCAGATCGCCCCGGCAAATTCCTCTGCATCCCCGGTGGTGTCGGCCCCCGCACCGGATGCGCCGGCACAGCCCGCCATCGGTCCGCAGACAGCGACGCCAACCGCTGCGGCCCCGAACTCTGGTAACACCATTCGTGTCAACGCCCGGCTTGTGGTTTTGGACATGGTCGTGGTGGACCGTCAGGGGAATCCCGTGACCAACCTAACGCGCGGCGATTTCACGTGCAGGAAGACAGTGCCGACCAGACGGGTTAAAACTTCGAGGTTCGGGGGCGGTTTACGCCTTTACCGATATCAGGGTTGTACAAGCTGCATGTGAATGCGCGCGGTATTGTCCAGTCGAATGCGACGGCAACTGATCCTCGGCTGGCGAACTTCATTCTGACCGTGACGACGTTCGATAGAAAGGCGAAGGTGATCAAGGTCGATGCACGGGCGATTACGGTGAAGGCCAACGGGAACGTCGCCCCGACCGGACGGTTGGAGCGCGCTGTCACGTTCGACTATTTGGTCCCGCCGAATCCCGCGGCGGTGCGGGCACGGTTTGTGGTGCGCGTGGATGCAACGGGAAGGATGGGATCGGCAGGTGTCGACCTATTGCACCCGGCGGCCGTAGCGGTACAGCCAATCCCCAACCCGTCTCGAATTGAGGCGAATGGGGGCGGCTACGAAGCTGTCAGAACCAAACACTCTGGCAGCTTCATGGGTTCCGCTAATTCGTTAAAAGCTGGGCTTTGCGGCGGACGACAAGGGCTAACCCGAGTACCCCAGTGCTGATCATGAAAAGACTGGCGGGCTCCGGAGTGATTGCCGCAGTCGTTGTGGCATCCAGAACGGGCATAGGGATGAGAGTCCCGGAATCTACAGAGGAGTCCGCAGTCAAGGAGCCCACGTAGAGGTCATTGGCGCCGTTCAGGTTGAAGGTGGATCCCGTGTACCCGATGAGCGAGGCCTCGGAAAAGCTGAACGCCGCGTTCGACGCGCCGACGAACACCTCAGCACCGTTTTGGGAGTTGACGCCCGAAAACGACAATCCACCGGCAACGAACGAGATGCTCTGCACCTGCCCTGTAGTCGTGTCGATTGTGGTCGTTCCGCTGACCGTATTGGTATCGCCAGCCATGCCGTAAAAGAGGCTGGAACCCTGAAAGTTGAATTTGGCGATTGTATCGGCGTGAGCAACCACACCGGTCAAAGCCAGGAGGGGGAGAACAAACAAGCAACCTGAACGCACTAGGAAAACTCCAACAGATCTTCAAGCGTACGACTCCCGTTTCGTCACGATGTGAGGTTGCCTCGTGTACGCGGACTGGAATCTTCGAGCTCTGATGCACTCCGTTATCGTTGGGTTGCTTTATTCGGTGCGGTCTGTTGTTGACGGCGTTGCGGGGTTCAGGCGGCAGTCCGCATTTGCTGTTGCTGGAGGGTGAGAGCGTACTCCTGCATTGCCTTACGCAGCAGGATTTCTTCAGGGGAGATGACCGTGTGCAGATAATTTCGAACCATTTGCAGGTGCTGCTGCACGGCATCGAACTGTGACCGTTCGCTTACCGTATTCATATGCCAGTAAGACGCTTGTAACGTGACGAAGGTGCTACAAAGCCGTGGTTTTCCGCTGTGAATGACACGGAAGTTGCATAAGAAGTCGGATTCGCCGGTCGCGGGCGGCTCGGTCCGGCCCTGGTCCGCCCGGTTTCATCGAAGTCCGCTTGCGTTCCTCCCCGGGATCACGCATTTAATAGCGCATGGATATCTCCAAGGTGAACTACCGCTGGCTGGAAGATGACGGCGCCGCTCCAGGTGGGCCGGGTCTGGAGCCGCGCTGGACTTCGAGCAAAAAAGACGCCGTATCAACGGCCTACGCCGCTTCCAGCAAAATTTGGTTCACGCTCTCCCACGGCACGCTGAACGAGGTCTACTACCCTACGATCGACCGGCCGCAGATTCGGGACATGGAGCTGCTGTTCTCCGACGGGGAGACCTTTGTTCACGAGGAGAAGCGCGACTTCGAGTATGACTTTCACTACATCGACGAGGACGCACTGGCGGTTCGGGTCGTCGCGAACGACCTGAACGGACGTTATACGGTCACCAAGGAATTCATCTGCGACCCGCATCATCCGGTGGTCCTGATGAACGTGAAGATTGCCGGCGAGGAGGAGATCCTGTCACGGCTGAAGTGCTACGCCCTGCTGGCGCCGCATTTGAACGGGGGCGGCGCCGGCAACTCGGCGCGGTCGGTCGATGTGGCCGGCAGGCGCGCGGTGCTGGCGTGGAACGACGATCTAGCCCTGGCGTTCGGGGCCGATTGCGGGTTTTCGCGGTCGTCCTGCGGCTTTGTGGGAGTCAGCGACGGCTACCAGGACCTGGCTCACAACCTGAAGATGAGCTGGAACTATGGCTCGGCGCTGAACGGCAACATCGCCGTAATGGGCGAGATCGACGTGGCGCGCTTTCGCGAGTTCACGGTCGCGATTGCCTTGGGCGAAGGTGGTCATGCCGCGCTTTCCGGCATGATGCAGACCCTGTCGACACCGTACGAGATCCATCGGAAGCGGTTCATCGAGCAGTGGCACCGGGCGCTGAGCCCGGAACGCTTGGCGGCGGTGGCGGGCGATGGCGGCCGGCTGGCGCGCGTGTCGCACAATATGATTCTGGCGCATGAGGACAAGACGTACTCCGGCGCCTTTATCGCTTCGGCTTCGATTCCGTGGGGCAATGCCAAGTCGGATGACGACCTGGGCGGGTATCACCTGGTGTGGACGCGTGACATGGTGCAGTCGGCGACGGCGCTGCTGGCCTGCGGCCGCATTGACACCGCACGCCGCGCGCTGGTGTACCTGGCCTGCACACAGCACCCGGACGGCGGCTTTGCGCAGAACTTCTGGATCGATGGAACGCCGTACTGGTCGGGCATTCAGCTGGATGAGGTGGCGTTTCCGGTGATCCTGGCCTGGCGGCTTTGGAAGCTGAACGGGCTGGGCAACTTCGATATCAGCGCCTTTGTGACGAGGGCGGCGGGCTTTCTGGTGCGCTATGCGCCAGTGACGCAGCAGGAGCGCTGGGAGGAAAACGCGGGCTACTCGCCTTCCACGCTGGCGGTGGTGATCTCGGCGCTGCTGTGCGCGGGCGAGATTGTGCGGCACTACGGCGCGGGGGAGCTGGGCAGCTTCCTGGAGGACTACGCCGACTGGATCGAGGCGCACCTGGATGAGTGGACCACCACGCAGCGAGGGGTGCTGGATCCGGAGGTGCCGTACCACTACATGCGGATCCGTCCGCCAGCCGAGGGGGAACCGTTTCACAACCCGGAGATTCCGCCGGGGCAGATCAACATCGCCAACCGTGCGCCCGGGGAACAGTACTCGTTTGAGGCGCGCGAGGTGATCGATGGTGGCTTCCTGGAACTGGTCCGGTATGGCATTCGGCGGCCGGACGATCCGCTGGTGGTGGAATCGCTGAAGGTTGTGGACAAAATCCTGAAGATCGAAACGCCGTACGGTCCGTGCTGGCGTCGCTACAACCATGACGGCTACGGGCAGCGCAAGGACGGCGGCCCATTTATTCACTTCGGCCAGGGGAGAGCGTGGCCGATCCTGTTGGGCGAACGCGCACACTATGAGCTGGCGGCGGGCGGCGATGTGAAGTCGCTGCTAAAGACGTATGAGAATTTTGCCTCCATCGGCGGCATGATGCCGGAACAGGTATGGGATTACAACGACATGCCGGAGGAAGGCATGTACTGCGGCCGGTCCGCCGGTTCGGCGCAGCCGCTGGTATGGGCACATGCGGAGTACCTGAAGCTGCTGCGCTCGATCGCCGACGGCGAGGTGTTCGACCGCATCTCGGTGGTAGCCGAGCGGTACGGTGTGCCGACGAGCGAGCGCAGCTTTGAAAATCGCATGGAGATCTTCCGGGTGAACCGTCCCATTACGGCCATGATGCAAGGCGGTACCCTGCGCGTCACGGACCCAAGCCGCTTCCAGGTGGTGTGGACGCTGGATGACTGGGGCAGCACGAAACGTACGGATTCACGGCAGGTCGGCTCGCCTGGATCGTATGCGGATCTCTGCGTAGGCCAGCAGGCAGCCGGCAAGCTGCGTTTCACGCTGCACTGGCCGGCCGAGGACCGATGGCTGGGCCGCGACTACGAGGTTGCCATTGGTACCGGACAGCAGACGACCTACGCCGCCGAGCGGCCGAAATCCTAGAGGGGCGGTGTAAGGTGAGTGAGGTTCTGCGCGAACGTTCGCTGCAGGTGAACGGCCTCGCCTTTGGGGCGCTGGAGGCGGGTCCCGCCGCTGGGGAACTCGTGCTGCTGTTGCACGGGTTCCCGCAGTTTGCCGACAGCTGGGTGCCACTGCTGCAAGCGCTGGGGTCGGCTGGATTTCATGCGGTTGCGGTGAGCCAGCGCGGGTATTCCCCCGGCGCCCGGCCGGAAGCCGTTGCGTACTATGATCTGGCCCACCTGACCGGCGACGTGATGGGCTTCCCGGACGCTCTAGGCGCTGAGCGGTTCCACCTGGTGGGGCATGACTGGGGTGCGGTGTTGGCGTGGATGGTTGCGGGCAGGCGGCCAGAGCGGGTGAGGTCTTTGACGGCGCTGGCGGTACCGCATCCCGATGCATTTTTCAAAGCGGTGCGAAGCGATCCGGATCAGATGTGGAAGTCCAAATACATCGCCTTCTTCAAGATGCCGGGGCACCTCGCGGAGACGATCTTTCTGGCGGACGGAGCCAAGCGTCTGCGCGAGGTGTACGGGGGAAAGCTGACTCCTGAGCAGGTGGAGGCGAATGTGCAGCGGTTAAGCGAGCCGGGAGCGCTGACGGCGGCGCTGAACTGGTATCGCGCCCTTTCGCTGCATCCACCCTCGACGGGGCCGATCCGCGTGCCGACGATGTACCTGTGGGGCGACTGCGACATCGCGCTGGGCGAGACGGCTGCGCTTGCCACGAAGGACTACGTTGAGGCGCCATATGACTTCCAGCGTTTCGGAGGCGGATCGCACTGGCTGCTGGAGGAGTTTCCCGAGCGGGTCGAGCAGCTTGTGCTCGACCACATCAGCCGTAGAGCAGCGGCGGGCGGCAAAGCCTAGGCGGTTTTGGGCGTTCCCGGTTTGCGCGTGATCAGAACAATAATGCCCACGAGGGCGAAGACGGTGATCATGCCGGCGATGCCCAGGACGCGCATGATCGAGACGGAATACTTGCCGACCGTGGGGTTGTAGCTGCAGCAGTAGAGGATCAGCAGGTCGACGGGGTTGGAGATGTGATGTTCGGAGGCCTCGAGCAGGGCCATGCGCAGATCGCGCGGCTCATAGACGACGCCGGACAGGTACTTCGACAGCTTGCCGTCCGGTGTGGTGAACATGACGACGCTGGAATGAGCGTACTGGTTCAGCTTGCCGTCAGGGCCAGGGACCAGCACGTAGTGGAAGCCGGTGGCGCCGGAGATCGCGTCGATACTGGCCTGCGGCGCGGTGAAAAAGTGTACAGCGGAGGCTGCGGTGGGGCTTATGCCTGCCTGGTGCAGGAAATCGGCCTTGGCCATCGCCGCGTCCCCCGGGGTGTCATGCGGGTCGATGCTGAAGACGAGGACGTTGTAGTCCTGCCCGAGATGCAGTGTGGTGTCCTTGAGACCCGCGGCGAGGCCATGCAGCACCTGCGGGCACAGCATTCCGCAGTGGAAATATACGAGCGCCAGCGCCGAAGGTTTGCCGTTGAGAAAGCTGCTGAGTGGAGCGGTGCGGCCGGATTCATCGGTATAGGCGGCCGCCAGCGGCAGGGGCTGGCCGAGGCGCTGCTCCACACCGGCGTGTGCGAGGTAAGCCGGGAGCTGCTGCGCGGTGGCCCCCACGGGCTTGTCGGCGGAGTAGCCCTGGGCTTGCAATGCGGGCGGTTGCGCCGTGGTGAGGGCGAGGGTCGTCCCGAGCAGGCCGAGCAGGAACAGGCGGAGACGAAGCGACATGGAACTCCCTGGGAACAGAAACGGTGAGCTGGGTACACCCAACGTCCGGACAATGTTCATGCTACGCGGTAGGGAACCTATGGGCGAATTCGCCAGGAGGCAGCAGTGATTTCGCGGAAGCTGGGGTGCTCTTTGTTGGTGGCGCGCGTCTGTTCGGTAGCTTCCCGCAGTTCATTCGCACATCAGGAGTTGTCGCATGAAAATTCCATCTCTGGCACGCGATCTGGCGCTCGTCACGGTAGCCCTCGGGGCAGGTTGGTGGGCGCACACGCCGGCTCGTGCGGTGCACGCAGCGGGTAATCCAGACTATCCTGGCGATCCATTCTTTCAGTTCAGCAACGTTGCCGGCGAAGGCACGCTGACGCTCTACAACTCGAACGACCGCACCCTGTATGTGTATAGCGGCGTGCTGACCGGCAGCAGCAACAAGAACTGCACGTATGCCATCAAGCTGGAGCGCGCGGGCGCACCGTTGCAGCGGACCAACTGTCAGGTCGGGTCGCTGTTTCCGCAACGATAACGGGGAGTTTCTCGCGCTGGCCGCATTCCCTCCGTAAGATGAAGAGGTGGCGACGGAGCGCAAATTGAAGCTTTGTGCGGAGCAGGTGACCGCGGTCGCCCGTGCCGTGGCGGAGCCGCGCCGGTTTGCGATTCTGCAGCAGATTGCGCAGCGCGGGGGCCTGCCCTGCACGGGGCTGACGGAGCGCGACTGCATCAGCCCCGCCACACTTTCGCACCACATCAAGGAGCTGCAGGAGGCCGGTCTGATCGTTGCCGAGCGCGAAGGCCGCGGCATGAAGCTCAGCCTACGGCGTGATGTGTGGGAAGCGTACCTGCGCGAACTCGCCTCGTTTTAGGCCGTACTCAGCGGTAGTCCGCCGTTCACAAAACATTTACGCGACCGATCCGTCCCGTGGCTATCTATTCGATAAGCGTCGAAGTATTCGACATAAATCGAACGAGGTGAGTGATGGGTAAGCTGACGGGCAAGGTTGCGGTTGTAACGGGAGCATCGAAGGGCATCGGCGCGGCAATTGCAAAGAAGTTTGGCCGTGAAGGGGCGACCGTGGTGGTGAACTACGCCTCGGACAAGGCCGGTGCAGAGCGCGTGGTCAGCGCCATTGTCGAGGTCGGCGGCAAGGCCGTGGCCGTGGGCGGCAGCGTGGCTAAGTCCGGGGACGTGGATGCCCTGTTTGCCGAGGCCAAACAGCAGTTCGGCACCCTAGACATCCTGGTGAACAATGCGGGCGTGTACGGCTTCAGCCCGCTGGAGCACTTGAGCGAGGACGAGATCCAGCGCCAGTTTGGCGTGAATGTGACGGGTCTTCTGCTGGCATCCAAGGCAGCCCTGCCGCTCTTCCCCGCAGAGGGTGGAAGCATCATCAATATCGGTTCCGTGGTAAGCGACCAGACGCCTGCGGGCATGGTGATCTACAACGGCACAAAGGGCGCGCTGGATGCGATCACGCGCACCCTGGCCATCGAGCTTGGGGCGAAACGAATCCGTGTAAACGCCGTAAACCCCGGTCCCGTAAACACGGAGGGCACCCAGAGCTTCCCAGCCGAGGCGTTTGCGTCCATGCTGCCGCGCATCCCGGCAGGGCGCATTGGCGAGCCGGACGATGTCGCCGATGTGGTCGCATTTCTGGCCTCTGATGAGGGGCGCTGGGTTAATGGAGCCTTGCTGCAGGCCGCCGGCGGCATGTACTAAGACCGCCACGCCTCCGCCCTGGACGCCAAAAATCCCGGGCGGAGGCGGTTACCTACAGAAAGGAATCGTGTGGAAATCCTGATGTTTGTGCTGCCGTCGCTGCTGGTGGCAGCGGCGTATCTGGTACCCGCGGCTGAGACGCCGGGGAAAACGTCCGACTTGACGGCATTTCGGTCGATGTGCGCGTGCAAACGATAACACAACGGACCATCGCATGAGAAAATAGTCTCGATGATCTCCGTTTCCAATGTCACCATGCGCTACGGCGCAAAGCTGCTCTTTGAGGACGTCTCCGTGGGGTTCACGGATGGACGCCGCTACGGTTTGACCGGGCCGAACGGCGCCGGCAAATCGACTTTCATGAAGGTACTGACCGGCGAGATCGATGCGCAGAAGGGCACGGTCGTGCGCCCCCGCAAGTTCGGCGTGCTGAAGCAGAACCAGTACGAGTTCGACGCCTTTCGGGTGATCGATACGGTCATCATGGGCAACAAGCCGTTGTGGGCGGCTCTGGAAGAGCGCGAGGTGATCTACAACAAGGCCGAAATGACCGACGATGACGGCATCCGGCTGGGCGAGCTCGAGGGTACCGTGGGCGAAGAGGACGGCTATGAGGCTGAAGCCAACGCCGCCATTCTGCTGCAGGGCCTGGACATTCCCGACGAGTTGCATGAGCGCAAGATGAGCGAGTTGCAGGGCGGCCAAAAGGTGCGTGTGCTGCTGGCGCAGGCGCTGTTCGGCAACCCCGGTGCGCTGTTCCTGGACGAGCCGACGAACTACCTGGATCTTGAATCGATCCACTGGCTGCAGGATTTTCTGCTGCGCTACAACGGCACCGTGATCACGATCTCGCATGACCGGCACTTCCTTAACAATGTGTGCACGCACATCGCCGACATCGATTACGAGACGATCATCACCTACACCGGCGGTTATGACGACATGGTGCTGCAGAAGACCAGCGTTCGTACCCGTATCGAGAATCAGAACGAGCAGCGCGAGAAAAAGATCGCGCAGTTGAACGACTTTATTGCCCGCTTTTCGGCCGGCACGCGGAGTTCGCAGGTGAACTCGCGCAAGAAGGAAGTGGAGCGGCTGGCGACGTCTGATCTTGCGCGATCCAACATCGCACGCCCGTTTATCAGCTTCAAGCTGGAAAAGCCCTCCGGCAAGAACGTGCTCGAGTTTGAAAAGGTGAACAAAACGTACACGCAGCCGAACGGCGACGTGGAGCACGTGATCAACAACTTCACCGGCGCGGTGCAGCGTGGGGAAAAGGTTGTGCTGATCGGCCGTAACGGCCAGGGCAAGACAACGTTGCTGAAGGCGTTGCTGGCCAACGGGCCGGGCGTGGAAGAGACCGATGTTTCGATCGACGGCGGCACCGTGAAGTGGGGCCACGAGACGCAGATCGGCTACTTTGCGCAGGACCACAAGGGCTCGATCACGTTGGGGATGACGGCCGCGGATTGGCTGCACGGCTATGATCCGAAGGCGTCGAAGGAAGACATTCGCGGCATTCTGGGACAGATGCTGTTCCGCGGCGAGGAGGGCAACAAGAAGACCGATGCACTCTCCGGCGGCGAGGCGGCGCGGCTGCTCTTCTGCAAGCTGATGCTGCAGAAGCCCAACATTCTGGTGCTCGATGAGCCTTCAAACCATCTGGATCTGGAGTCGATCAACGCTCTGAATCAGGCTCTGCAGAAGTATGAAGGAACCGTTTTCCTCGTCACGCATGACCAGGATCTGATTGAAGAGGTCGGCACGCGCATCTGGCACTTTGAAGGCGGCCCGACGGACTTCCGGATCACGGATCACAAGGGACCGTATGAGGAGTACCAGCAGCAGCTAGCGCTGACCGCGAAGTAGCGCGGAAACCGGCATGCGGGGGGTAGAGGCGGGGAGAGAATCTCTCTTGAGGCCTCTACCCCTTTCGTTCGCTCGAGCCTGCTTTCTTTACCGGCGGGGAGTACCGGCGGCCCCGTGCGGTCTGTTACCGTGTCAGTGATGAAGCTGGCGAATCGCTGTTTCAGAGGTGCGAACAAGGGGTGGGGCCGATGACCCGTACCCGCCGTTTTCGCCTGTTGATGCTGGCGGCGATCCTGATCGTGATTCTGAACAGCTGGGTCGCCATCCGTTCCTTGCGAACGATGTTTGTGGCGGATAGCTGGCTGAACCACACGGTCTTGGTGCTGGCCTCGGTGGAGAGCGCCAATGAACAGATTGCGATCTCAAACAGCGCGCTGCGCGGCTACCTGCTGATTGCGAGCGAGACCTCGGAACAGCGGTTTGAGGCCGCCAAGCAGCGATTTGCAACTCAGTTGCAGCAGATGGCAAAGTACACGGTGGACAATGCTTCGCAGCGGGCGCGCATCCAGCTGATTCGCCAGGCGACGGAGGACAAGTTCGCGGTGATGGAACGTGTGCATACACTGCGCAGCACGCGGCCCCTTCAGCAGATGCCGCCTGCGGTCGTCGCTCTGGCCGTCGCGGACAGCCCAAACGCCAAAGTCAGCGTGCGCTATCTGTTGCTGCAGTTTGAAAATGAAGAGCGGCGCCTGCTGGCGGACCGCGAGGCGGAATCTCAGGATGCACGAAGAAAGGCCGTCGCCAGCATCGCCGTGGCGTTCCTGCTCGACATCGTGCTGATGGTTGCCGCTTTTGAGCTGATGCGGCGTTCGGGCGAGGACCGTGAGCAACTGGCCGAGCGTGCGGTGCAGATTGCCGTGTTGAACGGAGAGCTGCAGGCGGTGAACGCGGCTCTGGAAGAGCGTGTGGCGCAGCGAACGAGGGAGCTTGAGGAGTCCAACCAGGAATTGCAGGCGTTCTCCTACTCGGTTTCGCATGATCTGCGGGCGCCGCTGCGAACCATCGACGGCTTTTCGCTGGCGCTGGAGGAGGATTTTGCCGAGATCCTCAATGACGAAGGGCGCGACTACATCAAGCGGGTGCGCAGTGGCGTGCAGCGCATGGGTACCCTGATCGATGCGCTGCTGCAGCTTTCGCGGGTGACGCGCTCGGAGGTGCAGCGCGAGACGGTGAATCTGTCGCAGTTGGCCACGTTGATCTTTGAGGAATTGCGGGCCAACGACCCGGAGCGTTCCGTGACGTTTACAGCCGAGGAGAAGGTGTTTGCGGAGGCCGACCCTCGCCTGATGCGGGTGGCCTTTGAAAATCTGCTCGGCAATGCGCTGAAGTTTACGTCCAAAACGCCAGGCGCGGAGATCCACTTCGGTGCAACTTCGCGGGGAGAGCAAACCGTGTACTCTATCCGTGATAATGGTGCCGGTTTCGACATGCAATACGTTGGCCGGCTATTTACAGCGTTTCAGCGGCTGCATGGGGATCGCGATTTCAAGGGTTCGGGGATCGGGCTGGCAACGGTATCGCGCATTGTTCGCCGGCACAACGGTGAAATCTGGGCGGAAGGCGAAACCGGTAAAGGCGCAACCTTTTACTTCACACTGACGGCGCAGGCGTAGACGGGGCCTTTGAGATTACGAGATAGAAATGAGTGACGGCATGATTCTTTTGGTGGAAGACGATCCCGATCACGAGGCGCTGGCCATCCGTGCCCTGAATAAGGCCAAGGTGGCCAACGAGATCCGGGTTTGTCGCGACGGCGAAGAGGCCGTGGAGTACATGAAGGGCGTGGCGGCCGGCACCCAGCGCGCTCCGCAACTCGTGCTGCTGGATCTGAAACTGCCGAAGATAGAGGGCCTGGATGTGCTGCGCGCGATCCGGGCCGCGGACAAAACCGCGATGCTGCCCGTTGTGGTGCTGACGTCCTCCGATGAGGAGCGCGATATTGTCGCGAGCTACCGCCTGGGTGTAAACAGCTACATTCGCAAGCCCGTCAACTTTGCCGATTTCGCGGAGGCCACCAAGCAGTTGGGCATCTACTGGCTGCTCTTGAACCAATGTCCACCCACGCCATAACAACCCCCGCCACCACGGAACGGCGACCCATGCGTGTCCTCATCATTGAGGACTACGAGGAGGACGCCCTGCTGCTGCGGCGCCACCTGAGCCGCGCCGGCTATGCCGTGGAGGCGTGCCGTGTGGAGACCGCGGAGGAGCTGACGGCCGCGCTTGCTGAGGCACGTCCGTGGGATCTGGTAATTGCTGATTACACGCTGCCGAGCTTTGGCGCGCGGGATGCGCTCGCCCTGATTCAGAGCAGCGGTTCGGATCTGCCGTTCATCATCGTTTCGGGCACCATTGACGAGGTTTCGGCGGTCGAAGCGATGCGCGCCGGGGCGCATGATTATGTCCTAAAAGGCAATCTGGAGCGCCTGCTGCCGGCCATCGAGCGCGAGTTGTTCGACGCTGAAAAGCGCCGGGAACGTTTGCGCACGGAAGCCGAGCTGCGCCTGGCGCAACAACGCTTTTCCGCCACCTTCAACCAGGCTGCCGTGGGCATGGCGCATACCTCGGTGCAGGGCCGGTTTCAACTGGTGAACCAGCGGCTGGGCGAGATGCTTTGCGTCACGGAAAAGCAGCTGCACGCCTTGCGACTGGAGGATTTTTTGCTGTCCTCTGAGCAAGGCACTGACGCGGCTCTGTTGACGGAGCTGCTGGAAGGCAAGCGCTCCGGCTATCGCGTGGAGCGCACGTTGTTGCGCTCCGATGGCGCCACCTTCCCGGCGCAGCTGACAGTTTCGCTGCTGCGGCACGATGGGGAGTCGGGCCCCGCGACGACGCTCCTCTGGGTGGTGGAAGACATCTCCGCGCGCAAGGAGGCCGAGCGCGAGACCGCCGACCTGATGACGCGGTTGATCAACTCCGAGCGGCTGGCCGCGGCGGGACGCATGGCCAACACGCTGGCGCATGAGATCAACAACCCGCTTGAGGCGCTGACAAACATCTTCTACCTGCTGCAGACGCAGGAACTTTCGCCGCAGTCGCAGGAACTCATCGGGATTGCCTCGCGGGAGCTGGACCGGGTGGGGCACATTACGCGGTCGACGCTGAGCTTTTACCGCAAGATTCCCGGCCGCACGTTGGATCTGCAAAGTCTGCTGGACGAGGTCGTGCAGCTGTTCCGCTCGCGTGCCGAGCAGCACCGGATCTCAATTGAGTCGCGCTACGGCGAAGGATTGCGCGAGGCGCACTTCGATCCGTCATTGCGGCAGGTATTCGCCAACCTCGTCGGCAATGCGCTGGAGGCGATGGAGGCCAGCGGCGGGCGCATCCTGGTGCGGGCGCGGCTGCACGGCGGGCCTCGGCAGTTTGCGTGTGTCACCGTAGCCGACTCCGGCCAGGGCATTGCGCGGGAGAATCTGCGCTCCATCTTTGAGCCGTTTTTCACGACCAAGGGTGAACGCGGCACAGGGCTCGGGCTGTGGGTGACGCGCGGCATTGTGGAGGAGCAAGGGGGCAGCCTGAGGCTCCGCACCGCCACGCGAGGGCAATCTCGCGGCACCACCATTCGCATCACCCTGCCGGTGCCGCAGAGATTGCCTGCCGAATCGCTGTCCGCCGCGCAGCTCTGATTGGCCAAGTCAATAAGTGCGGCGATGGACGTCTTCCCAGGTGTTCCCGCAACACACTACAATCGCTGGCATGGCCGCTGCAGAAACCCAGTCCAAGCAAAAGAATGTTCTAGGCCAGCCCATGGAGACCTGCGGCACGGCGCCGATGACGGGCTTTTACCGTGATGGCTGCTGCAACACTGGCCCCGACGACCGTGGCGTGCACACAGTGTGCTGCATCGTGAACGAGGCTTTTCTGAATGAGTCGGCACGGCTTGGCAATGATCTGATTACGCCCATGCCGCAGTATGGTTTTCCCGGGCTGAAGCCGGGCGACCGCTGGTGCGTGTGTGCGGCCCGCTGGTTGCAGGCGCAGCGCGCGGGAGCGCCGTGTCCGGTGGTGCTCGAGGCCACGCATGAGGCTACGCTCGGTGTTGTGCCCTTCGAAATTTTGCTGCAATACGCGGTCATTCCGGAGACGCTGCACTAAGCAGCTTGCCCGCCCTGTGCGGCCCGCGATCGCGACCGCAGCCTACCGTGGGCCAGCCGCATCCCATAGTGGTGTTTAGCTTCAAAAATCCGCAATACCGTGCTGCTTTGGAGATCGTGCAAAGGCTGCATAACGAAGGTTCTGCGGCGTACTTCGCCGGCGGCTGCGTCCGCGATCTGCTGCTGGGGATCCTTCCAAAAGATTTCGACGTGACGACAGTCGCGACGCCCGAGCAGGTGATGCGCCTGTTTCCGCGAACCGAGGCCGTCGGTGCTCACTTCGGCGTGGTTCTGGTCATCGATGAGGTAGAGGGCGAGCGGATCGCCACCGAGGTCGCGACCTTTCGCTCCGACGGATCCTACAGCGATGGCCGGCGGCCCGATGCGGTTACCTTCTCAAGCGATCCGCGCGAAGATGTGCTGCGTCGCGATTTCACCGTCAACGGATTGCTCCTGGACGTGCTGCGGTTTGAGGCGGGTGAGCCTCTCGAAGCCTGTGTCCTTGATTTTGTAGACGGACGTGCGGATCTGGCTGCGAAGACGTTGCGCGCCATCGGCGATCCCGTGCGGCGCTTCACGGAAGACAAGCTGCGCATGTTGCGGGGCGTACGGTTTGCCGCACGGCTCGGCTTTGCGGTCGAGCCTGAGACGATGCGCGCAATGCAGCGGCTGGCGCCGGAGATCACGCAGGTCTCGCCCGAACGCATCCGGGAGGAGTTGACCAAAATTCTGACTGAAGGCTCGGCGCACCGCGGGTTGGAACTGCTGGATGAAAGTGGTCTGCTGCCTGTATTGTTGCCCGAGGTCGCCCGCATGAAGGGCTGCGAGCAGCCACCGGCTTACCATCCTGAGGGCGATGTGTGGGTGCACACGCTCATGCTGCTCGATCACCTGCCGGCGGGGGCGAGCGCCACGCTTGCCTGGGGCATGTTGCTGCACGATGTGGGCAAGCCGCCGACGTTTACCCCGCCGAATCCGGAAAAGCCAGGGGACCGCATTCGCTTCAACGGACATGCCGAGGTCGGTGTTGCCGTAGCGCGCGCAATGTTGAACCGGCTGCGATTTTCCAACGAAGACAGCGCGCAGATCCTGGAGCTTGTGAAACACCACATGCAGTTCGGCGACGTGCCCAAGATGAAACAGTCCACGCTGAAGCGCTTTTTGCGCATGCCGCGGTTTGAGGAGCACATGGCCCTGCACTATGCAGACGTGATGAGCTCGCACGGCATGTTGGGACCGTACCAAACGGCGAAATCAGCGCTGGCGGAGATGGGGCAGGAGCAGATTCGGCCCGCCTTGCTGGTCACCGGGGCTGATCTCATCGCGGCCGGCTACCGTCCGGGACCGCGGTTTAAGGAGATGCTGACCGCCACTGAAGATGCACAGCTGGAAGGCCTGGCGGTGGACCGCGAGACCGCGCTGGCGTTGGTCATATCGCAATTCGGAGCGCCCGAGGGACGATGACGGGGAAAGGCAATTTGCTGATGGGTACAAACACAAGACACGATGCCGATGTGTTGGTGATCGGCGCCGGAGTGGCCGGCCTGGCGGCCGCGCGGATGCTTGCGCAACAGGGCCTTCGTGTGATGGTTGTGGAGGCGCGTGATCGCGTCGGCGGCCGCATCTACACCCAGCGTCTGGCAGATGGTGTGCTGGTGGAGCATGGTGCGGAGTTCGTTCACGGCCGTGTGCCCGAGCTTTGGTCGGTGCTGGAAGAGGCTGGACTTGAGACCGTGGAGCGAAGCGGTGCGATGTTGCAGGAAGAGATACGCGGCGACGGCCTGATGGAAGACGATGCGCGCGGCGATGACTTTTTTGCCGCGCTCGAGGAGCTTGCCCATTTGCCCGGCGAGGATGTCAGCTTCGCGGAGTGGCTGGAGCAAGCCGATCTTCCCGACCGGCAGCGTGAGGCGCTTACCGGTTATGTGGAAGGCTTCAACGCCGCGGATGCACGCCGGATCAGTGCGCGATCGCTGGGCATCCAGCAAGCGGCCGAGGAGGCGAGCGAAGGCGACCGCGGTTGGCACCTTCCGGCGGGTTATGCGCGCCTGCCGGAGTTTTTGGCTGATCGTGTGCGGGCTGCCGGCGGCAAGATCCTACTCGGCCGTCCCGTGTATGCGATTCGCTGGCGCGAAGGCGAGGTGGTTGTCAGCGGCAAACAGGGTGATCTGCGTGCACCCCGTTGCGTGGTCACGCTGCCGCTTGGTGTGCTGCACGCCGCGAACTCCAGCGAGCCGTCCAGCGTGCGCATAGAGCCTGAGCCGCGGCCGCTGTTCGAAGCAAGACGCCTGGCGATGGGACATGTGGTGCGCTTTACCATGGTCTTTCGTGAGCGCTGGTGGGCACAGCTCCCCGCCCATCCCGGACTAAGCAGCGAAGCCCTGCAGACAACACGATTTATTTTCACCCCGGAGCGCATGCCGCCGGTCTGGTGGACACGCCACCCTGAGCCCGAGTCGCTGCCTACACTGGTCGGCTGGATCGGCGGTCCGCGTTGCGAAGATCTGCGCGGGCGGTCCGCCGCTGCTCTGGGCGATATGGCCTGTCATGATCTTGCCGAGGTCTTCGGTATCGCGGAGGATGTGATTCGAGATACGCTCGTCAGCACCGAAACCTACGATTGGAGCACGGATCCTTACTCGCTCGGATCGTACAGCTATGTTCCGGCGTGTGCGTTGGACGCAAGCGCCGCCATAGGAGAACCGGTAGCCGGAACACTCTATTTCGCAGGCGAGCACACAGACATCACTGGACACTGGGGCACTGTGCAGGCGGCGCTGCGCAGCGGATTGCGTGTGGCCCGGCAGGTTCTCGACGGAGCCACGAAGGGCTGAATCGCTGCTGTCCAATTCTTCTATCGCTATGAATAACGCGGCAAAAGGGATCTGCTCTACGGCCTTCGTACAAGGTGTAGAGCAGATCCCTGGTTATGCTGTGCATGTCAAGGCTTGTCTTTTAAGGACGCAGTTCGGCAAGCCGCAAAAATTTATGCGACCTTCAATGGCTCGCCCAGCCGATCCTTCCAGGGGTCAATCACAATTTTCGTAACGCCGTCCTGTTTTTTCGCCCAGACGTTGTACATCTCTGGGGCTTCCTCGATGCCGATGCGGTGCGAGATCAGGAAGCTGGGATCAATCTCCTTGTTCTCGATCCGCTTCAGCAGCGGTGCCAGATACTTCTGCATATGGGTCTGGCCCATCGCCATCTTGATACCCTTGCCGAAAGCCGCGCCGAAGTTGACCTTGTCGAGCACGCCGCCGTAGACGCCGGGAATGGACAGGGTGCCACCTTTGCGAATGGCCTGGAATGCCTGTCGCAACACGAAAGGGCGATCCGTCTCGAGCATCAGCATCTGCTCGACCTTGTCATACAGACCGACGGCGGTGTTCGAGTGCGATTCCATGCCCACCGCATCGATGCAGACATCAGGACCCATGCCACCGGTGAAGTCGCGCAAGGCTTCGACGATGGTGATGTCCTTATCGGTGTAGTCGATCGTGGTGGCGCCACAATATTCACGGGCCAGGCGCAACCGCTCCGGAAAGCGATCGATGGCAATGACGCGTTCGGCGCCGAGCATGTAAGCGGAGGCGATGGCGAACAGGCCCACAGGACCGCAGCCCCACACCGCGACCGTGTCACCAGGCTTGATGTTGCCATTTTCTGCGCCCATGTAGCCCGTGGGAAAAATGTCGGAGAGAAACAACACCTTTTCGTCTTCGAGATCAGACTCAATCTTGATTGGGCCTACATCGGCGTGGGGAACGCGTACGTACTGCGCCTGGCCGCCGGCGTAGCCGCCGTAAATGTGCGAGTAGCCGTAGAGCGCCGAGCCGGAGTAGCCGTACATTGTCTCGGCAATCTGCGCATTGGGGTTGGTGTTGTCGCAGAGGCTCCACAGATCGGTCTTACAGTAAAAACAGTTGCCGCAGGAGATAGTAAAAGGAACCACCACGCGATCACCGCGCTTCAGGTTTTTCACCTCGGGACCGACCTCTTCCACGATGCCCATGAACTCATGACCGAGCACGTCGCCAGCGACCATGGTGGGAATGTAACCGTCATATAGGTGCAGATCTGAACCGCAGATGGCGGTGCGGGTTACGCGGAGAATTGCGTCGTGCGGATTAACGATTTTGGGATCGGGAACTTCAAGAACCTCGATCTTGCGTGTGCCCATCCAGCAGACAGCCTTCATAATTTGCTCCAGTTTGTTGGTGCCGTATATCCGGCGAATGCGTAGGTAAACCAGGGGTGGCAGGCTTCAAGCCGTCAGGAAGGATCGGTGGTCGAAGCAACCGCGTTGGGAAGATTGCTTGTACCCGGAGGTGTGGGGTTGTTCTCACCGTAAAGCCTGGTCTTGACTGAGCCAACAAAGCCCCGGGGTCCGTGGGAGTTGGCAACCACCGTCGGAATCTCGCCGGATTCGGCAAGTTCCTTGAAGTGGCGAAGATCTTCGATCACAATCTGGCGCGGTGTGCGCTTGGCCAGGGCGGCCGCGGCAATGGAAAGCCGGCCGCCAGGAATCACTTGATCTTCCTGAAGGATGACGACCGTACCGCGACCTCCAGGTGCCTCTTGAAAGCTCACCTCACCGTGCTCTTTGAATTCGGTGTCCACGGAACGCCAGGCGATGCGTTCATTCGGCACGTCTTCATAGACTTCGGTGTCGTAGGTCAGGCGCGGCGCGTTCGGATCCTCGGGATTGCCGAAGGTCCAGGTGCTGCGGGTCTGTGACTTGGGTTCAACGGAGACGACATACTCCTGGAAGTCCGGAGCATTGGTGACATCGCGCCAGAGCTTATATAGATGCTCGCGTGAGGCGTTGATGGTCTGCTGCGTATGGGCACGCATCTCGCCGTTCTCCACATCCTGCGGCAATGGAATAAAATGGCCGCCCTTGCCCGCACCGGCGGGAAACACAGGCAGGTGGGTGGTGTCTAACACTTCCGGCATAAAAAGCCTCCACATGAACGTACGGAACGCCTCACGTGTTCAAGCATTCTCATCGGTTGGGATGATGCGGGGCCTGGTTGCGATGCCCGACGGCATAGCTCCCCGTTCGCCGGCTCAAGCGTCTGCCCGCTTCATTGGAGCAACCCTCCTCCGGATGCACGTCCCTACTATATTTCTCTCCAGCCGTAAACAATTGGGCAACCTTAGCCGTCTGTCTGTTAACATTCTGTCAACATTCGATGAACGGTAGGCGCATGAACATCGTTACGACTTCGCTGGCCGCACTGGATGGACCTGGGGAGGGACTCCCTCTCCGCTCGTATCAGGCCGGGGTACCGCAACCGAAGCCCTCTCATCTGTTTGTCGATAACGTCCGGTTCTGGTCGATGTTTGCCGTGGTGGCTCTGCACAGCTCGCAAATTCTGGGGTTTGTCGTCCATCTGCGCCCCACTCTGGTCATGATGCTGACGACGCCGATCAAGTTCGGCACGATCGCGTTTTTTTTAATGTCCGGGTTTCTCGCCGGACGTGGCGTGGAAACCGCCCATCCCTGGATTTATCTGCGTCGTCGTATCGAGCGAATTGTGCCACCGTGGTGCTTTTGGATCGCCGCGCTAACCCTCGCCTTACTCGCCAGAGACCTGCTTCATCATCGCCTTGTACCGCAGTCTCATGCCCTTTTTGGGGCTCTGGAACGTGACTTTTACTTTAGTTTTTTTGATACGGCTTTCTGGTTTGTTCCCAATCTGCTGGTTTGCCTCGGAATTCTATTGCTGTTTCGTAAAATGCACGGTAATCCTTGGTTTGGCGCTGCCCTGTTTTGTTTAAGCCTGTTCTACGCTGCAAATATTTATTGGACCTGGATTCCGAGCAGACATACGGAAGCGTTGTTCGGCTTTGTTTTTTATCTCTGGCTGGGCAGCTATGCTTCCCGTGAACACGCAGCCTTTGATCGCGGAATGGCTAAAGTTTCGCTGGGTTGGTTCTTTCTCCTCGCCCTCCTTACGGCGTTCCTGGCGTATGGCGAGGCCCTGCTGCTTCGGCACCGGGGCGCCGAAGATCCAATGAACTCGCTACGGCTTAGCAATCAGGTGTTCTCCGTCGCGGCGGTGCTGCTGATTTATAAGTTTCGGCGGGCTACCTGGCCCCGATTCGTCCATGTACGAGACGACACGTTTGGGGTGTATCTTGCACACCCGCTGGTCTTGTTACTTCTCTGGCCTGCCCTGAACACACACCCGTTGCGCGTGGTCGTCGGCTCACTGGCCGGAGGCAGGGTAGTTGCCATTGTGTTTTGGCTACTCGTCATCTTGGTCGTATACGGCCTCGCACTTGCTATCACAAAGGTGATGGTAGGTTTCGCGCCGCTGCGATTCCTTGTGGGACTGGAAACCAAAGATGGCCACGTGAGTCGAGGTGTGACACGGGCCGCCGGCCTGGTGGGCTATGAACCGCAGCACACTCCGGCAAAACCATAAGCTTCAAATCGCCCATTGTTAGTGGCGGCGAGCAGTTCCGAAAGCCTATTTCGTCTTTGGCCGATTTCTGGCGAGCATGGCTTCGATCGCAGGGTTAACCTGGTTCGAAGCAAACTCCGCAGCGACGCGGATGCCGTTCATGATGGCGCGCTCATTCGAGGAACCGTGCCCGACGATGCAGACGCCGCGCACCCCCAGCAGCGGAGCGCCGCCATATTCGCTGTAATCGAAGCGCTTCTTGAACATGTCGAAGGCCTTGCGGCTCAGCAACGCGCCGACCTGCGCGGTGACGGTCGACTTCAGGCTTTCACGCAGCGTGGAACTCACCAGCTTCACAAGGCCTTCACTGGTCTTTAGCGCCACGTTGCCGACAAAACCGTCGGTCACGATCACATCGGCACGGCCGTTGTACAGATCGCGGCCTTCGACGTTGCCGATAAAGTTCAGCCCCGCGTCTTCGGCCAGGCCGCGCAATAAAGGCAGCACTTCATGTATCAGCGCATTGCCTTTGGAGTCCTCTTCACCGATTGAAAGCAGGCCCACGCGCGGATTATGGATGCGCAGAACGCTTTGCGCGTACATGTGGCCCATCACCGCGAACTGCAGCAGGTTTTCCGCACTGCAGTCCACGTTTGCGCCGACATCGAGAAACACACACGGCATACCACTGCTGGTGGGCAGCACCGTGGTGAGCGCCGGGCGATCCACGCCCGCTAACGATCCCAGCACCATTTTGGCGGTGGCCATGGCGGCGCCGGTGTTGCCGGCGGTCACAAAGCCCGCGCCACGGCCCTCGCGCACGGCCTTCAGGCCCACGCGCATGGAAGAATCGCGCTTGGAACGAACCGCCTGAGCGGCTTTGTCTTCCATGCTGATCCATTCGGACGCCTGCTGGATAAAGATAGGCAGCTTGGGAACTTTGGGCGCACGTGTGCCCGGCAGGTGCAGGGGTTCTTTGCCGCGGGCAGCTTTCAGGCACTCCCGCAGCCGGGGCCGAAGTACCTCCTCCGGACCGACAAGGTGCACACGCACATCCAAGGTCCGGCAGGCAAGAATAGCGCCGCGGATCTCAGGATCAGGTGCTTTGTCAGAGCCCATAGCATCGAGAAAAATATCGATTGGCATCAGGTGTGCGTGCGGGCTCGGAGGAGTAGGCAGAGGGGTGAAAGGGAAGTCATAGCGGCCGTTGCGACCTGTTCTACAACGGCTCCGTCAACCGCAGATCACAAGGTTCCAATGTGAAGCCAGGAGTTCTCAACGGGGTACCCGCTGAGAACTCCCAAGCCACTGCTGACTGCCGGCAACTGAAGCTAGACCGCTTCCTTGACGGCCAGCACCGCACGACCCTTGTACTCGCCGCACTTCTTGCAGGCGCGATGAGGCAGCTTGCGTTCGCCGCAATTCGGGCAGCCGGAGACGCCCATGGGCGTGAGGAAGTCGTGGGAGCGGCGTTTGGCGGTGCGCTGCTTGCTGTGGCGCCGTTTCGGATTCGGCATAGTAGACCTCGCTAAAAGAACTAAAACTCAGATATGCCGTCCGGCACGCAAAGAGCGACCGTAACGGAGGAAACAAAACAGTTGCGTAGCTTCGGCCTTAAGCTTTGGCTGCGCTGAAGGCAGCCAAAGCTCCCCAACGGGGATCTCCGGTCGCCTCGACACAGTTGCAATCTTCCGCATTGCGATCGATACCGCAGTGCGGACAAAGGCCCTTGCACGCCTCCTGGCAGAGAACCCGGCTGGGCAGGGTCAGAAGCACCTGCTCACGCACAACATCCTCCAGCGGAAGGCCGCTCTTCTCATAGTACCCGATTTCCGTCTCATCTTCCGAGATAGCATGTTCGCCGGGTTCCGCATCGACATCCTCCGGCCGGAAGATCAGGTCAAAACGCGCCTCGAGCGGCGTCGGAACCGCCGTGAGGCAGCGCGCGCATAGCAGCTCAAAGGTGCCGGCCAGATGCGCCCGGATGCGGATATCGTCCACGGTTTCCTTGTGCCCGCGATGCTCGACCAGGAGCTCCGCCTGGCCATCCACGGCCAAGGGACCCACCTGGCGCACATCTGTGGTGTAGGTGATGGAGCCTTCGGGGAGCTGAAGATCGAGCGAAAGCGGTTCATCGACAAGCAGGGCCGGCTGAATGACCATATCTCTATTTTCTCACGCTTCTGCGCCTCGTTTAGCCTGCCGTCCGTCCTGGTTGCGGCCGGGCTGACACGCGGCTCAGGCGAAGGCGCGAATGGAGGCAAACCCGGCGGCCCCTGCCTGCAGGCAAGCGTCCAGCCGCGCCGGGGTGACCCCGCCCAGCGCGAGCACCGGCGTGGATTTTGCCAAGAGGCAGGCCTCACGCAAAAGTGGCAGACCTCTGCCCTCGACGACAACTTTGCCGCGAACGCTTTTCTCAAAGACGGGACCGAAAAGAATCAGATCCGCACCTCCCGCGCGCGCCCTCGCCACCTCGTCCAGGGTGTGGCAGCTGAGGCTGATCAGGCACTGAGGCCTGCCTGCGCCGGCAAAAACCGCCCGGACCTGCGCCGGCGTCAGAGCACCGGGCTGGGCTGGGAGGTGCACGCCATCGGCCCCGGCGGCCAGGGCTACATCCGGCCGGCCGTTGACCAAAAGCCGGGGTCGGTTGGCCTCGGGAAGCTCTCGGAGAGCCTCGGTGGCGGCTGTGGCGAGAGCGAAAAGCTCGCCCGTGTTCAGCGCCTTTTCCCGCAGCTGCACGGTATCGACGCCATCAACAGCCCAGCGTCGCAGGTCGCCTTGCAGCCGCAACCGACGATCCGCAGCGGAGTCAGATAAACAGGAAGAAAGATCCGTGATGGCGCAACGGAACGGCCTGCAGGTGGCTACCAAATCCTGTAACCCTCCTGTCCGGCAATCTACCACCTGCCCCGGAAACAAATGGGGGCTATGATAGGTAACGGCATCAGCGAACTTACGCCTGCGACCAACCTGCGTAGACCCTGCGGGTCTGTCTTCCAAACCGAGGAGAGTCAACCGAACCTCTATGGGAATTGTGTACGATCTGATCGTCATCGGATCCGGCCCCGCTGGACAGCGCGCCGCGATCTATGGCGCAAAGCACGGCAAGCGCGTGGCGTTGGTCGAGATGCGTGAAGTAGTAGGAGGAGCCTGTATCAATACAGGCACAATCCCCTCCAAAACCATGCGAGAAGCCGTTCTGCACCTGTCCGGCTACAACTACAAGTCAATTTACGGCATGAACTACCGGGTGAAGGAACGCATCACCATGGCGGATCTTGCCTTTCGTGTGCAGCATGTCATCAAGACCGAGATCGACGTCACCGATGCGCAGCTTTCGCGCAACAACGTGGAGATGCTGACCGGCACGGCGAGCTTTGAGGATGCGACACACATCCGTGTGACCAATTCCAAGGGCTCTGCCGTGTACGAGGGCAAGAACATTGTGATCGGCACGGGCACCAAGCCGGCAACCTCGCCCAAGGTCCCCGTAAACGGCACCACCATCATCAACTCTGACATGGTGCTGAACCTGACCAACCTGCCCAAGACGATGATCATCGTCGGCGGCGGTGTGATCGGCGTGGAGTACTGCTGCATGTTCGCCGCACTGGGTGTGCGGGTGACCCTGATTGAACGACGGCCGCGGCTGCTGGAGTTCGCCGATCAGGAGATCATCGAAGCGCTCAGCTACCATCTTCGCGATGCTCGTGTGACCATGCGCTTGAACGAAGAGGTGGAGTCGGTTGAAGCCGCGCCGGATGGCTCCGTGATCGCGCATCTGGAGTCGAAGAAGAAGGTGCAGGGCGATGCCTTGCTTTACTCCGTTGGGCGACAGGGCAATGTAGACGAGTTGAACCTGGGCGCCATCGGTGTGGACTCCGATAGCCGCGGCCGCATTCCGGTCGACAAGGATTTCCGCACCAAGTGTCCAAATGTCTTTGCTGTCGGCGATGTGATTGGCTTCCCGTCGCTGGCATCGGTCTCGATGGAGCAGGGCCGCATTGCGGCGGCTCGTTCCTTCGGCGATGAAAGCATCGTCTCCAACCCCAGCTTTTACCCGTACGGCATCTGGACGATCCCCGAGATCAGCTTTCTGGGCAAAACCGAGGAGCAGTTGACCGAGGAGGACGTGCCCTACGAGGTCGGTGTGGCCTACTACCGCGAGATTGCCCGCGGGCAGATTCGTGGCGACACGACCGGGCGGCTAAAGTTGATCTTCCACAGGGAGACGCATGCCCTGCTGGGCGTGCACATCATCGGCGAAGGGGCCAGCGAGCTGGTGCACATCGGCCAGGCGGTCATGGCCCTGGGCGGAACGCTGGATTACTTCGTGGAGACGGTCTTCAATTACCCAACATTGGCGGAGTGCTACAAGGTGGCCGCGTTTAATGGCCTGAACCGGCTGGCCAAGTTTGATTAGCGGCCTGACCGACATTTCCTGACTCCATTGAGACAGGGAACCGTTCGGAATGACCTAAAAGGCGGGCGCCTCGGCGTCCGTCTTTTTGCGTCTGTTGACTAGGGTGCCCCTGTCAGGCTACTTTCACTCCACGCTGACTTGCCGGCGTGTCCCCCCTGTTGGGTGGGCCGCAGCTTCAGCGTTGCTCGCCAGAGAATACGGGAGGCAATGATGTTGGCCATGGACATACTCGACAAGACAGAGCAGCGCGGTGACGGAACCTACACTGTGGGGATCGTGCTGGCGGACCGCCTGTACGCCGGGCTCCTGATCAACGGTGTGCTTTCCGGGGCGTTGCAGGTGTTTCCGGAGGTCCAGGCAGAGGAGGACCTCGAAGAGAACCCGCTGACGGAGTTCCACACCGATGCCCTGGTGTTGGCGGTGTGTGAGCTGACGCTGCGGGTGGCCGGATCGCATCGGAAGTCGCTGACGGCCGTAGGTTTGACCCTGCCTGGTCTGGTGCGCAACGGCGTTGTGGAAGACGCTCCAAATCTGCCGCAGCTGAAGGGGGCCCGCGTCGCGGAATTGGTGGTGCACCACCTGGGTCTGCAGGGGCTGCATGCGCCCGTGATCGTGAGCAACGATGCGGACGCGATGGCGGCCGGGCTGGCGGCGCAGTATGGAAAGCTCGACCGGCGCATTCGGGTCTGGACGCTCGGCACCGGCATCGGGTACGGCACCTATCCCATGACGGACGAGGTTTGGGAGGGCGGACACACCACGGTTACGCTGGATGAGCGCGAAAATTACTGCGGCTGCGGCGGCAAGGGTCACCTGGAAGGCATCATGGGCCATCGTGCGATGCGTCTGCGCTTCCTTGATATGGAGCCGGAGGAGGTCTTTGCGGCTGCCACCCGCCGCGAAGCTCCGGATAGCCGCTGCGTGGAGTTTCGCAATCTCTGGCACCGCGCGCTGGCGGCGGCGACGGCCTCCAGCATTCACAACACCGGCGCGGGCAAGTTCTTCTTTACGGGCTACAATATTCGCTTTCTTGACCTGAACCTACTGCGCCAGTACCTGCACGAGATGGTGAAGATGAGTCCGCTGCAGGGATATCAATTGGAGATCGTGCCTGACGATCAGGCCACGCGGGCTGTGGGCGCGGCGGTCGTGGCGGAGCAGGTTTACAGCCGCTGCTAGCGGGGCTTCTCGAAGCTCTGCCGCTACTTTTGGCAGCTGGGGCAGTAGACCGTGGTCCGGCCGCCAACGACGATCTTTTTGAGGGGTGTCGGGCAGTCGCGGCAGCGTTCGCCGGAGCGTCCGTACACCTTGTGCTCCAGCTGAAAGAAGCCGCGCACGCCGGCGGCGTCCACGTAGTCAGAGACCGAGGAACCGCCCAGTTCGATCGCTCGCGCCAGCACCCCTTGCAGAGCGGTGTGCAGGCGGTTCAATTCGCTTCGCGTTAGCCGTCCGGCTGCCTTGCGTGGGCGGATGGCCGCCCGGAACAGGCTTTCATCGGCGTAGATGTTGCCGACCCCATGCAAAATGGACTGATTCAACAGCGCGGCCTTGATGGCGAGCTTGCGGCCGCGAAAGAGCTTCGCAAAGGCGTCGGCGTCAATGGTTGTCGGCTCCGCGCCGGGGCCTCCGTAGCCTTCGCCCGACTCCGGATGCGGGCGAACGATGCTGAGCCGGCCAAAGCGGCGCGGGTCGACGAAGCGCAGCTCGCGGCCGCCGGAAAGCGAGAGCACGGCGTGGGTGTGCGGAGGCCACGGGACCTCCGGCGCGGAGACGAGCAGGCGCCCGGTCATGCCGAGGTGCACGAGCAGTTGCGCCTGCGGCTGCAGGTCGGCGACGACGGTTTTGCCAACGCGGCGCACCCCCTGAATGCGCGCTCCTGTGAGCGCTTCGACGATCTCCGGCTCCGGCGTTTTAAAGGTCTGCGGCTTGCCGCTGGTCCAGACGCGTTCGATCCGCTGGCCGGCTACGCGGGCGTGCACGCCGTTGGCAACCGTCTCCACCTCGGGAAGTTCAGGCATGTCTGATGGATGCTCGGAGCGCTCCGGCGATGCTTGTGGGCATCAGGCGCCGGGGAGCGCAGGCCGTGAGCGTAGCCGGTAGAATCCGTAGCCAAGGGCGTTCAGCAGAAGCGTCGTTCCAACAATCTTGGCCGCGAACGCACCCGGGCTGGCCACATCGAGAAACGGATACGCGTTGAAGACGAGCACAAACAGAGTCGTCAAAAGACCCACGGCACACACCGGCGCGATCCAGCGGGGAAGCTTCCGGCGAAGGGACTTTGCGCCGATCAGCGGAATCAGAAAAAGGGAAAGATAGGCCAGGGCATAGAGCTCAGAGGAGGTGTCATTCAGCACCGCAAACGCCTCGGCCGCATGCACGCCCGCGGAGCCCAGCACCAGCAGCGCGGCCACGGCGATCGCCGTGAGTGTGATCGAATTCACGGGCGTGCCAAAGCGTGGATCGAGGCGCGCAAACCACCGGGGCACCAGGTGATCCCAGCCCGCGGCCATCGGCAGGCGCACCACGCCGGTAAAGATAAAGCTGCCGATGCCGAGAATGCGAATCTGCAGCAGCAGGATCGCAAGCTTGGCCACAAACGCGGCGGCGCCGCTGTTCCCAAAGGCGAGCGAAAGCGTCTGCGGTATAGGCGCGACGTAGTTGATGGCGAGCCCTGGGTGCAGCTCATGGAAGCTGAGCACAGAAGCGGTGCCAAGCACGAACATCAGAAACGCGATCGGCGAGGCGATCAGGACCGAGCGGCCGATATCGCGATCGGCGGCGTGCGTCTCCCCGGCCATGATGGCGATGTACTCCAGCCCGGAGGCCGCAAAGAGGGTCTGTCCCAACAAGCTCAGCGATGTCTTGTCACGCGACGGCAGATGAAAGGCGAGCGGAGCATAGTGCAGGTGCACACCGTGCGCCCAGGCCCACAACGGCGACAGGATCAGCAGACCGAACACGGCCAGCATGGCCACACCGCTGGCATTATGAATCCATTTGCCGAGCGCCAGCCCACGGCGCGCGGTCCAAGCCAGCAGCAAAAGAAACGCCGCCAGCATCGCCGCTACCAGAGGTTTATTCTCCGGCAGCGCGGCAAAGCGCGGCCCGAGAAAGTAGGCCAGCTCCGAAGGGAGTTGTGTCATCAGCAGAGCGATAATCACCAGGCCGTAGGCCCAGACGTTCCAGGCGGTCATAAAGCCGGCCGTGTCGCCGAACGCTTGCCGCGCCCAAACATACAGTCCGCCTTCGAGCGGCATCTCGCGATTCAGGTGGTACACGGCCACGGCCATCGGCGTGTAGAAGAGCGTAAAGGCGATCAGCCAGGCGACCAGCTGGGCCTGTCCAAGCCCCGCGGCCAGGCCCACCCACGAACTGCCGACGACGGTAAGAATCTGCGCCAGCACAAGATCGCGCAGCCGCAGTTGACGTTTCAGCGCATGGCTGTTTCCGGAGCCTGGGTGAGACTCCGGTGAGCTACCGGTATCCCTGGTTGTCAGCACTGTCCGCATCGTCGCACAGCCTGGCTGAGAAGGTCTCTGCAAAAGGCGGGGGAGGGCCGCACCGAGATGCGAGACTAGGGCATCGCCTCCCTCGCGCCGGAAGGCGACGACAAATTTGAGAGATGCGGAGAACAAGAGCGGCATGGGCTTTGTCTGGGTTGCATTCGGAAGCGCGCTGGGTGGTGTGGCGCGCTATGCCGCCACGCGTTGGACGGCCTCGTTGGGCACCCAGCTCCCCTGGGGCACGGTGTTGATCAACGTGGTCGGCTCCTTCGTCATTGGATTTTTTGGAACGTACACGCTGGCAAGCGGACGGCATCCAGCGTCTGCGAACATGCGCCTGTTTGTGATGGTTGGCCTCTGCGGAGGCTTTACAACCTTCTCGTCCTTTAGCCTGCAGACCTTCGACCTCCTGCGTACGGGGGCGTGGGCACGGGCGCTGGTGAATGTCGTCCTTTCCGTGGTGCTGTGCGTTCTCTCCGTCGGGCTTGGCCATATCGCGGCAAGCAGCGCCCCCGCCGACCACGTGGCAGCGCAGTCCGACATTGGCCAGACCGCGTCAGAGGAAGGCATGGATGTGTAAGTGACCGCCCGAGCGAAGCAGACGACGATCGCAGTTTCAGCTTCAACCATCAACCCGAGCCGCAGCTGGTCACGCCTGGATGGGATCGATTGCCTGCGAGCGCTGGCGATCTTTTACGTGCTGATGAATCACGTAAACATGCGGCTGGTGCTGAGCCACAATCACTACCTGCACGGTGTGCCTCCGCAACTGGCGGCCTCGCTGGTCTGGCAGGGGCAGAACGGTGTGCAGATCTTCTTCGCGGTATCGGGTTTTCTGATCACGGCCACCTCACTGCGGCGTTGGGGTGCGCTGGAGCGGGTGAGCCTTCGAGATTTCTACCTGCTGCGCTTCGCCCGCATTGCACCGTTGTTTCTTACGCTGCTTCTGCTGCTCAGCGTGCTGCATGGGCTGCACGTTCCTAACTACACCGTGTCTGGGGAGACAGGTGGCCTGCGCGCGGCGCTGCTTGCGGCGTTTACCTTTCGCATCAATGTGTTGGAAGCCACGCGCGGGTATCTGCCCGGCAACTGGGATGTGCTTTGGTCGCTTTCCGTAGAGGAGATGTTTTACCTCTTCTTCCCACTCATGTGCCGCTTTGTGCGAGGCCGTTGGATCTTCTTTGTGCTGCTTGCGTTCATCGTGCTCGGGCCGTTTGGACGCACCGTGCTGACGCATGGCAATGAGACATGGCAGGAATATTCCTATCTCGGCGGCACCGACGCGATCGCGATGGGGTGCCTGACCGCCCTGCTTCTGCATCGCCGCGTGTTGTCGGCTGGAACGCTGCGGGCATTCGTGGGCGCGGGTCTGGCGACCCTGGTGTTTTGTTTAGGATTTTCGCGCACGGTGGGCAGGTTGGGTCTCGAAGATGCGGGCCTGGGCATGACCCTGGTGGGTCTGGGAGCCTGCCTGTTGATCGCCGCAGCGGCTGGAACCGAGTGGCGCACACCACCTGTTCTGAACCCGCTGCTGGCGTATGGCCGGCGGAGCTACGAAATTTATCTCACGCACATGTTTGTCGTGTTCGTAGGCTTTGACTGGTTCGTTGCGCATGGCGCCAAGCTGAATTTTGTGCCGGTTCTGTTTGCCGGCACGATCCTGCTGGCGGGCCTGTTGGGAGAACTCGTGGGTCGCTTCTACTCCGAGCCGGCGAACCGCTGGCTGCGCTTGCGCTTCGGCGAGGGAGCTTTGCGCATGGGGTCCGAGCAGCCCGCGCGCGCCGCTGCTGTGTGAGGCTCAGGAGATCCACTTCAGCAGGCGAATGATCCCCATCGAAGCCGGTTTGGAATGTGCCGACACATCCGTGCGGGCGTGGATCTCGCGACGGTTCTCCGCATAGAAACGATAAGCCCGCAGCAGCATATCTGCGTTGGTCAGCGTCGGCTGCCAGCCCAGCTCGCGCTTGATACGGTCGGTGGCAAAGACGAAGTTCGAGGCGATCATGCGGTAGTGATAGGGTCCCAGCGGCGAAACCTTCAGACGATGCGCCAGTTGCATCGCCGCGACCGTGGGCCCCTTCGGCAGCGCACGCACGCGAGACCGGCTGCCCGCCGCTTGGATCACCGATTCGTACACCTCGCGCATGGAGCGCACATCGTCCGAGCCGATGTGAAACAGCGCGCTGCGGCCGTACTGCGCGCCGAGAATGCAGGCATCGGCGAGATCGTCGGCGTAGATGAACTGGTAGCGGTTGCCGCCGTCGCCCACCACCCACACGGTTTTTCCATCGTCGATGAACTCGTACAGAATCGCCAGAAGGCCGAGCCGGCCCGCGTCCATGATCGTGGGGCAGCGCAGCGTGACCACATCGAGGTCATGGCTGAACTCCTGCAGGAGCTCTTCACCGGCGAGCTTGGACCGGCCATAAAGTTCTATCGGCGCGGGTAGATCGTTGACTTCATCCACAGCATGGCCAAGATCGGAGGCCCATAGACAGTTGGACGAGATGAAGACGAACGGTCGTACCCCGGCGGCGCGCGCCTGTTCGGCAAGCACGCGCGTGCCATCCACGTTGGAGGTCCACAGCAGCTGCTCGTCGATACGCGCTCCATGGGCGAGCTGCGCGGCGCAGTGGAACACGGCATCGAAGCTGCCCTTTGCAAAAAGTTCCTTTACCAAGGTGGCGTCCCGGATGTCTCCTGCAACGCTGGTCAGCTTGGGGTGCATATCCGGGTCGCGTTCCAGATCGAGGTTCACGACCCTGTGCCCTTCACGAAGCAAACGACGCTTCAAGGCACCGCCAAAGAAGCCGGAGGCGCCGGTAACGAGCAGGGAAGCGTTCGTGGAAAGAGGTCTGGAGAGCGTATTGGACATGGGTACTTTGCAGTGCGGATCTGTCGGGACAAAAATGCGACGACGCAGCCTTACGCGTCGGCTTACTTAGAAGCTCCATGTTCCTTGGAGGTGAGCTTCTTCAGCACGAACTCCTGAAAGACATTATTCATCGCATCGCCGGCAATGCCGAGCAGGCCATTTTGAAAGGTCAGTGTGGCACCCTGGCGATCGGACGGAGCGTAATAGAGGTTGGAGATGGCACCGGCCGAAAGATCACCGAGCACGCTGGCAAAGGCCGGCTGCCGTTTACCGTTATCGCCGCGGCAGATCACCGCCGTTGACACCGCGTACAGAAAACGTGAGCGGATCGATCCCGTGCCCTTATAGAAATAGCGTGGATCCTGATGGAACAGCGTTGGCAGGATCGCTCCACCCATGTAGGTGCCGACCACAAGGTTTGCGAGGTCGGCTCCGTACCGCTTGCCGTAGCCGGCCGCCCCCTGGTGGTAGCCGGGAAAGGAATTTGTCGCCTGCTGCACGCCGGCGACCAGGCCGACGAGCGCGAGATTGCCGGGGTCGAGCGCGTTGTGTGTCGCCAGCGTGAACTTTTCCTTCGTCGTCAGCGGCGGTGCGGTCCAGTTGTAGCTGACAAAGAAATTTGGCAGCACGCCGAGCAGCCGCTGGTGCTCTTCGGCGTGCATCTGCTCGGTGGACAGCTCTTCGGAAGAAGCCACAGCATCCACGCTCTCATGCAGCGTGGCAAGCAGCAGTGGAGGCACGTTAAGGGTGAGCCGCTGCCGTCCCTGTAGGGTGCTCTCCAGGAACACCGGATCGAAGCCCGGCAAGGTGATGACCAGATGGAAAGCACCGGCTGCCACATTCTCAAAAGCAAATCGTCCGTCGCGGTCCGAGGTCACATTGCGGGCCGGTCCCACGGCCGGTTGCAGATTCACCTGAGCGCCACCTACCAGCGCGCCCTGAGCGTCCGTGACAGTGCCGCTGAGGGCGCCGGCAGAACCAGTGGCTGCCAAAGGAGCGGAGGGCAAGGGTATGGTGGATGCGCCGTCCCCGGGGGTTTGTGTCCGTGTTTGGCCCAGGCTTGCCGAAGCTCCGCCCAGCAAAAGAGCAGCGCCTGCGGCAATCGTGCTTATGCACCGCTCCCAACCGCGCTTCGATGATGCTCCACGGACCACCCACCCAGCATAGACGGACGGGCCCGGCTCTGTAATCACCTCGATGGGGACTATGCCGGGAATCACTGCCGGGCTCCCGCCCTTGCTGGTGGTACGAAATTGAACCATAGCAAAGCCGGCGAACAGAAGAGCGGCCGAAACATGAAGCGAGGGGACCCATACGGATCCCCTCGCTTCATGTGCTTTGGTGCGATCCGACTAGCGATTCAGCTTGTCCGACGATACGGCTGTCTCGACGGTCTCGCCCGAGATCCGATCCACATCTACCTCGGTGCGGCGCACCGAATCATTGATCGTCTCAGTGCGATCGCTGCCCTGCTTGCCCACGAGCACCTCTTCCACCACGCGACTCGTTTTGCCGACGACAGCCTCTTCGCCCATCGCACGCATTTCGAAGGTAGAACGGTTACCGACTTCAAAATCAGCCGCCGTCGCCGGGCGATCCACCGCGCGCCGCGTCACGTTCACACGCTCTTCGTGAAGATCGACCTGGGCCTGCACCGGGGTTTCAACCACATGTGAATACACGCGAACGCCACCGCGGTCCACCTCACGCTTGCCGACGACCATCTCCTCTTCCACGATCGGAATAGCTGTCTGGCCGGCTACATCGTTGCCGGCATAGGCTTCACGGGTAGCAGAGTAATCCGTGCCCGTAGCCTGGGAGGTGCTGGCATACCCCGCGCCGGTCGTTTCCGTCGTCTCACCGTAGCCGCCTTCAATCTCGCGGGCGCCGTGCTGTTTCATCAGCATGACCATCTCTTCGGCATCTTCGTCGTCGGTCTTGACGGTAAGCAGAGCACCACCTTCGTTGACGCCACGAGCGTAGTGCGAGTGAGCATGCTCATCGCCACCGGAGAGGCCGTGAAAAAAGTTGCTGATCTTTTCGCCAATGCCCTCGCCAGACTCGTTGGAAGAGATGTCATTGCTGTCGGCTGCAACGATCTTGATATCGCTTGAATCGTAGTCGTTCGTAGTGAGAATTTGTTTAACTTCTTGGGCGGCAGCGGTGCTGGGAAAAAGTCCTACGATGGTCTTCGACATGTCGTTCGCTCCTGTTAGGTAGATCGTGTAAGACAGTGCAGCTGCGCACGGTGGGGTGCCAGACACACAAAAGTTTCCGGCCACGCCGGGTTAAATTCCAATCGCAATGTGTAATCACTGCGTAGGGTAGAAGCGGCAGCGGCTAAAGCTCCGGACCACTTCTTGTAGAAATCAAGGCTGATTCTTCTCGGGAAACCGTTCTCCGGGTCAGGCGTCTACCCACCCGCATCGCCATTAAGCTCGATGAGCATAGGGTGCGACGATGCCGTAATTCGTTGCCCGTCCTGAGCGGCTTGTCACAGAAGCCGTCGTTGTATTCATCCTAAAAACATATTGTTCAGTAGGTGAAATCGAGGCGCCAGTCCTTTGGACGTCTGTGCGAGGAACCTACCCGCCGTACCCCGCATCTTCAATCGTGTTCGGATCGGTGCCGCTGCTTTTGCCCAGCTCCGCTTTCACCATGTCGCTGACCACCTTGTTATCCACGAACAGACCGCTGGCCAGGATGCGCTGCTGCACCACGCGCATCGTCGGTCCCATGTCCTTGGGCCCTGGGCGCCGGCCTTCGCTGCCGGCCGCGATGTGCTCGATGGCCCCGTGTACGATGCTGCGGATGTCGTCTTCAGCCGCCGTCTTGGGCAGGTACACCTCAATCATGCCGATCTCGGTGCGTTCCTTCTCTGCCAGCTCCGGCCGGCCACCCTTGGTGAACTGCTCGGCAGAGTCGCGGCGCTGCTTCAGCAGCGTGGTCAGGATCGATTGCTCTTCGGCGTCGGTCAGCGGCTCGCGCTTATCGATTTCCTTGTTCCGCAGCGCCGATTTGACCATGCGCAGGGTGGTCAGCTTATCTTGTTCGCGGGCCTTCATGGCTGCGGTGATGTCGGTATTAATGCGCTCCGCGATGGACGGCATGGGTGTGCTCCTTGTCGGATATGAGTTTATCGTGTGCCGTCTGCGCCTGCCGGCCGCGTGTGACGTCCGGCCCTGCAGATTTCCTTGAGCTGAAACGTGGCTTGGCACCCTGCCGGGGGATTTGAGCAGGAACGAGCCCGCGCAAATCGATAGAATGTAACCCATGATCCGCAAGACGCGTCTATTTACGCCCGGCCCCACGCCCCTGTTGCCCGCCGCCCAGTTTGCCATGGCCGCGGCCGACATTCATCACCGCACGCCGGAGTTCCGCGCCCTGTTCAAGCGCGTGCTGGAGCAGCTGAAGGCCTTTGTCGGCTCGCAAAACGATGTCATCGTCCTGTCCAGCTCCGGCACCGGCGCGATGGAGGCGGCGGTCTCCAATCTCACCTCGCCAGGCGACCGCATCCTCGTGCTTTCAGCCGGCAAGTTCGGCGAGCGCTGGGCGGCGCTGGGCAAGGCCTTCGGCTGCGCGGTGGATACGCTGTCCAAGCCCTACGGCGACACCTTCGACATCGAAGAGATCCGGGCCGCGCTGAAGCTCGAAACGCGCGCGGTCTTTGTGCAGTCGAATGAAACTTCCACCGGCACGCGCCATGACATCCAGGCCATCGGGCAGCTGCTCAAGGACGAGCATTCCGAAGCTCTGCTGGTCGTCGACGCCATCACCGGGCTCGGCACCACGCACCTCGACATGGACGCCTGGGGGATTGACGTGCTCATCGGCGGCTCACAAAAAGCGGTCATGATTCCGCCCGGCCTGAGCTACCTTGCCGTGAGCGAGCGCGCCTGGGATCGCATGGAGGCCACCTACAACCCGCGCTACTACTTCGATCTTCGCAAGGAGCGCAAGAATGCGAGAAACGGGGAATCCGCCTACACGCCCGCGGTGGCACTGATCGCCGGCCTGGGTGCGGCGCTGGACTGGATCGCTGCGCAGGCGGCGACGCCGGAAAATCCTGCGGGAGATCTCGCTGCCGGACGGGTGAAGCTGGTGAACAATGCGGAGATGATCGCCTCGATGACTCGCGCGGCCGTGTTGCGCATGGGGCTCACGCTGTTTTCGCAGGCGCCGGGCGCGGCGGCCACGGCCGTCAATGCACCCGAAGGCGTGGATTCCGGCCTGATTGTCAAACAGCTCAAGGCACGCTTCGGCGCCATCATCACCAACGGCCAGGGCGAGATGCAGGGCAAGATCTTTCGCATCGCACACCTCGGCTTCTTCGACTACATGGACACGCTTGCCCTGATGGGCGCCATGGAGCAGGTGGTGGTGAAGAGCCTGCCGCAGCTGGGCGTCAAGTTCGGCGACGCGCTCATCGGCGCGCAGGAGGCGTACGCGGAGTGGGATAAGCGCTCCGCGTAGCGGCGAGTCCGACGAGATTCGGGGGAGGCGGCCTGCGGGCTGCCTCTTTCGTGTAAGAAACCGGATGTTGCCGGATTGTGTTAGCGGACTGCCCCTTTTGATCGTGATCGTGTCGTCTTCGGTCATTGTTTCCCCATCCGGGACTGCCGAAGATACGGAGCATGTCTACGCTACGCAACGCGAAACCTCAACGCTGGTCTCTCCCCGTGCTCAAGGAACGCTTGTTGGGACGCCACCGGAGGCGGACCGCAAGTGTACTGACGTTGAGCGCTCTTCTTATTTCCACCCTCGCCAGCCTGGCCCTGACCGGATGCGCCGGGAACCTGCAGAATACGGCGGCTCCCGGAGTGATTCCTGGTGTCTCGGTCGCCGGCCACGTTCACGGCGGTGCGTACCCCATTCAGCAGGCCAACATCACCCTGATGGAAACGCAGAGCAACGGCTACGGTGGCGCGGGCAAGGTTCTGGAACAGGTGAAGTCCGACAACACGGGTTACTTCACCTTTGACAGCAAGTGGACCTGCGACGCCGGGCAGTATGCCTACATCGTGACCGCCGGCGGTCACGTGCTGAACAGCACCACGACCAATAACAACGTGATCCAGGTGGGCGTCATCGGCGCCTGCTCCACGGATCTCGCCACAGCGGCCGAGATCAACGGCGTGAACGTATTCCTCTCGGAGCCGAGCACGGTCGCCGCGGCCTATGCCCTGAACAACTTCATCACGATCGCCACCGATACCACCTACGGTCTGCTGGCCGAGATCTCCGCACCGGCCGCGAATAATGCCACCACCTCTTCCTGCACGGGTTCAGGAGCCAATATGGCCTGCACCGCCGCGGGTCTGGCGCATGGCTTCACCAATGCCTACAACCTGGTGGACAGCGTGCGGTATGACGGCAGCTTTCCCACCGGGCTGGCGCGTACGGCCATTCCCGGCAACAAGCAGACCGTGGTGCCGCTGGCCATGATCAACACGCTGGGCAATATCTTGCAGGCCTGCGTTGATTCCACCGGCGTCACCAACAGTGCCAAGATCACCGCGACCACGTCGGACGGCTCCTTCTGCGGCACGCTGTTTGAGTACGCCACGCCCCCGAGCGGCACCTCGCCCACCAACACGCTGCAGGTAGCGCAGAATATCGCCACCTACCCCAACAACAACGTCGATAATCTGTTCAAACTGCAGCCGCGCACGACGTTCTTTACCCCCGCGTTGACCACCGACGTGGTCAGCAACACCACCAATACGCTGATTTCGTACAGCATCTCCATCTTCTACGAGGGCACGGGCCTCACCGGGGACCCCGGCTTCGGCACACCCGTCCACATCGCGCTGGACGCCGGCGACAACGCCTATGTCGTCTACACGGGGTACGACAAAACGAAGAGCGCCAACTATGCGACCGTGGACGGCCTGTCCGCTGGCGGTGCTGGCTTGTTTGCCGGAACGCCGAACTATGCGATCAGCAACCCAAACGAGATCGCTTTGGATAACCTTGGCAACGCCTGGGTCACCGATGATTCCGCCACGGGCAAGCTGTATCAGGTGTCGACGGCCACGGGAGTGACGAAAGCCTCGTTCCCCGTAACGAACGGGTATCCGGGGGGCGTGGCTCTGGATGAGTCCAACGACGTCTGGATCTCGCGCGACTCGACGGATGCGAACCAGTCCATCTACGACTATGTGCAATCCAACAGCTATGCTACCGCGACCTTTGGAACGAAAGCTCCGGTACTGAGCGCGGCCAATAAGCGGCTATTCATCGACTCCAAGCAGAACGTCTTCGGCGTAACCAGCGGGTCAAGCGCCAACGCGCAGTTTTATGTGTTCGGCTACAGTACGCTCGGGGTGGGAGCTACCCTGACTACCAGCGCATTGAGTGCGGCAAGCGGCTTTGGTATCGCCATGACCAGCACGGACGAAGCCTACCTTCCGCTGAACGGAACGCTGAACAGCGCGAATGCCACGGCCAATGGCAACATCGCCACCATCTCCACAAATGCGAACAGTCAGGGAATTTACACGGGCACCTCGTCCACGGGTTCAAAGTTCACCAATCCCGGGGACGCGGTCATCGACGGCTCAGGCAATATTCACTGGACAGACTATGAAAGCACTGGCCAGCTCTTCAAAATGGTCCCCGGCGGCGACGGCAAGATCACGGACGGCACGCTGACCTCGGTCTCCCCATGCTTTCCGCTGAACAACCAGTGCTACGGCACCAGCACCAACCTGCGCGGCATGGCGATCGACAGCTCCGGCGCCATCTGGTACGTGGCGGTCACCTCGCCCGGCATCGTGGTGCAAACGCTCGGCTTTGCCGCCAACAGCTGGCCGCTGCTGTCCTACGCTCATGCCGCGGTCGCTGTGAAATAACCCGGCAATCGCTGCGAGTCAACGGTCGGATGCGGTTGCCACTCCCGGCAGCCGCATTGACCTTGTACCCTGTTGGGGTGCGTTGGCGTAATTTCTACATCGGTCGAGGGCAACGGATCGCGGCCGTCCTTCTCTTCATCTTGCTGGGCGAGTGTCTCTGGACCATCGCTCACCAACCGCTAAATTCAGACGATTATCGTTTTGCACGCTGTGGGCGCGAAATGTGGGAGCGGCCTTCACCCCTGCAAGGCTATTTCACAACCTGCGGCAACCTGAACGGCGACGGAACCCTGGCCTACCGCCTCGCCGGCTTTCCCCTTACGGTGCAGCGGCTTGCCCTGCTGGGGGCCGATCACCTGCGCCGGCCGGAAAATCGCCTCTATGGCAGCGGTTCGTCCCTGAACGGCTCGACCTGGGAGGCCCGGCATGAGATCTCCAACGTCAAATGGCTGATTCGCCTGCCTTTTGTGCTCTTCGCTGTATGGCTCGGCGGGGGCCTGTGGTGGGTTTCACGCCGGCTCTTCGGCAACGAGGGAGGCGCACTTTCACTTTCGCTCTACGTCTTCTGCCCGGCAATCGTTCACTTTGCCTCCGAGCCGAACAATGAAATTCTCGCACTTTGGGGGCTCTATGGCCTGCTGTACACGGCAATCGGGGTGGCCCACGCCTTGCAGGGTCCCCGCCGCAAGTGGAAACCGCGCATCGGGCTGCTCGCCTTTGCGCTGGGCCTGACGGCCGCCGCGCATCTGCTGGCCGCGGCGATAGGTTTGCTGGTGGGAACGGTGCTGTTTTACTACCTCGCCGAGCGCCGCCGCAGCTATGTGGCCCAGATTATGATCTTCGCGACCCTGGGTGCCACTGCTCTCCTCTTTGCCAGCTTCTCGTTTCGTCCCTCGGCGTTTATCTACGTGCTCACCGGCGGGAGCATGCGCTTCTGGTTTTCACTCGACGCCGCCCGGAACTTCGCCCAGCAACCAACCAACGCGGGCATTCTCGTCGCCTCGACTGTGGCGCTGGTGCTCTACGCCGGGGTACGCCGGTCGCGGTACTTCGGCAACACCGTTCCGTTGCTGATGACCCTGTTGCTGGTGTCACTCTACACAACGCAGGTCTTCTCAGCTCCCTGGGTCTGGGCCCTACCCTTCCTGTTCACCTTCATCGGCGGTGTGTTTGCCGATGCGCTTGAAACCAGACAGCGCAAAGTCTTCCTGCTGCTCTCGGGCGCTGTGATCGCCGCCCAGGCCGTGCTTTGCCTGATTTGGATCAGTTCGGCAGTGCCGGGCTAAGCTAGATTGGGTCGCCGACCGGCTTTATGCCATCCCGCGTCCCACGGAAGGCGTATGCCAGGCAGATTTTTTGGCTTGGGTGTTCGCATCGAAGGATAGGACAATAAACGCTGTACCCGAGAAAGATCGAGGCTTACAACCCGCCGTGACCAAGTTACACCCCCTTCTATGCTCTGGCCATATCTCTTCCGTCCCGAGTGGCCGTCCGCGGTTTTCTTCCCTCGCTGGTGCCCTGGTTCTCCTCTCGGTCGCGCCCCTGTCGGGCTGCAAGGGCCACTCGCTGGATGTTTCAAGCGTGACGCGCATGTTTCACCAAGGCAAGTCAAACGCCAAACCGAACTCCTCGGATTTCGCCTCCAATCTGCAGGCCGTCGCCGGTTCACCGCAGCTTTCCAGCATGAAATGGGCGAACTTCGCCGACTACCAGAAGGAAGTGCAGCAGTTCTACGGGAATCGCAACTGGGAGCTGGCCTGGACACGCGATGGCAAGCCTACCGACGCCGCCACGCACCTGATCGGTATCTTCGGGGACGCCGCAAAAAAAGGGCTGCAGCCGGACGACTACGACGCCTCGCGTTGGTCTGAGCGTGTCAACGGGCTGAAGGGCAACGCACAGAATGGCGACGCGCTCGCGCAGTTTGACGCCGAGCTGACCGTGGCAGCAATGCGCTACATGAGTGATCTGCACCTGGGCCGCATCAATCCGCAGAGCCTGAACTTCGACATCGATGTCCCGGCCCGCCGCGCGCAGTACGATCTACCAACGTTGCTGAATGAGCAGCTCGTGGATTCCGATGATGTCACCAAAGCTCTCGACGCCCAGGAACCGCAAAACGCGATGTACAAGGCCACGGAAGCTGCCTTGCCGCACTACCTCGAGCTCGCCACGCAGGAAGGTTCGCAGCAGGCCGGAACCTTGCCCGCCGTCACGAAACCCATTGCCCCCGGCGGCTCCTACCCCGCCGCCGAGCAGCTCGCGAAGCGGCTTACCTTTCTGGGCGATGGACAGGTGCAGGCCACGGGCACGCAGTACACGCCGGAGCTCTCCACCGCCGTGCAACACTTTCAGGCCCGTCACGGGCTGGCCACCGACGGCAAGCTCACCAAAGACACCATCGAGGCACTGAACGTGCCCATGAGCGTTCGTGTGCAGCAGATCGGCGACTCGCTCGAGAGCTGGCGCTGGCTGCCGGACAACTTCGTCAAACCGCGCGTGCTGGTCAATTTACCTGAATACTACGTGCGCACCTACGACGCGAACGGCAACGAAGCCTTCAAAATGAAGGTGATCGACGGCCAAAGCAAAGACAACCACGAGACACCGGTGTTCGTCCGCACGATGAAGTACATGATCTTTCGGCCGTACTGGAATCTGCCGAACGATATCGTCAAGAAGGACCTGTTAAAGCACGCCAGCAAAGGCTACTTCGAAGCCCATGGCTATGAGGTGACCACGACGGCTGGCAAGCCGGTAGACAGCTGGTCAGTGGACGATCTGGAGCACTCGCGCTACCTTGTGCGGCAGAAACCGGGGCCCAAGAACTCGCTGGGTCTGATCAAGTTCATGTTCCCCAATGAATACGACATCTATCTGCACTCAACACCGGAGATGAATCTCTTCAACCTCACCGACCGCGACCGTTCCCACGGCTGCGTTCGCCTGAACGATGTGGAGAAGATGGCCAACTGGGTCTTGGACGGGCAAGGAGACTGGAACGCGGCGAAGATTCACCAGGCCATGTTCGGCGAGCCGGCCAACAATGCGGACGACTCCGGGAAGCAGGAAACCGCTCCCAAAGCCTCGGCCGATGCCGACTCCGGCGGCAACACCACTGATCCTGACGCCTATAACAACAAGCAGGTCAACCTGCAAACACCGTTGACTGTCTCGCTGATGTATCTGACCGCGAACGCCGACGAGGACGGCAGCATGCACTTCTTCCCCGATGTTTATGAGTACAACAAGGGGTTGGAAGCCGAGCTGGCCAAGCCGCGGCCCTATGACAAAAAAGCTGTGAAGATCAACCCCAAGACAGCCGTAGGTGGCACGGCCTAAAGCCATGTCCCTGCAAAACGGGTACGGCAGCCACCGTACCCGTTATCGGTCCACAGCAAGATTCAGTAGGCGTCGCCGCCCACCTCGTCCCCGTGGGCAAGGTTCTCAAACCGTGTAAAGTCGCTCAGGTAGGCCATCTGGATGCTGCCGGTGGGGCCGTTGCGCTGCTTGGCGATGATGATCTCGGCCTTGCCTTTCACATCCTCGTTTTCGCGATCGTAGTACTCCTCGCGGTGGATAAACGCGACTACGTCGGCATCCTGCTCGATTGATCCTGACTCGCGCAAATCACTCAGCAGCGGTTTCTTATCCCCGGTGCGCTGCTCAGACCCACGCGAAAGCTGCGAAAGCGCGATCACGGGCACGCGTAGCTCTTTAGCCAGTGCCTTGAGACCGCGTGAGATCGAGGCCACCTCCTGCACGCGATTTTCCGGCCGTTTGCCGCCAGCGGCTGTGCCGGTCATCAGCTGCAGGTAGTCGATGATGATCAGGTCCAGCCCGTTCTCCTGCTGCATCAGGCGGCGGCACTTGGCACGCATCTCCGCCAGCGTAATTCCGGGTGTGTCGTCGACAAACATCTTGGAATTCATCAGCCGGTCGAGTGCGGCGATGAGCTTGCCCTTGTCTTCCCGGGGAATAAAGCCGGTCTGCAGCTTGCGGCTGCCCACCATGGCTTCCGAGGCGAGCATGCGGCGCAGCAGGCTTTCCTTGCTCATTTCGAGTGAAAAGATCGCCACCACTTTGCCGTCACGCACGGCGCAGTTTTGCCCGATATTGATGGCCCAGGCCGTCTTTCCCATGGAAGGGCGCGCGGCGATGATGATCAGCTCGCTGTCCTGCAGGCCGGAGGTCATCTTGTCGAACTCAATGTAATGCGTGGCTAGACCGGTGACCTCGCGGCCCTGCTCATACAGGGCGTCGATGGAACCGAACGACGACGCCACAATATCGGGAATGTTGGAAAATCCACGCTGGATGGCGGAGTCGGCCACCTCGGCCAGCTTGACCTCAACGTTGTTCAGCACCTGAGTCGCATCTTCGCTCTGGTCCGAGGCCAGCGCCATGCCCTCGTTGAAGATCCCGAGCAGCTGCCGCAGCAGGCTCTTGTCCTTCACGATGCGGACGTAGCTGTCGATGTTGGGATTCCGCGGAATGCCCTCCGTCAGGTAGGAGAGGTAAGCCACGCCGCCGATCGCATCCAGCTCCTTGCGCCGCGTCAGGGCATCGGAGACGGTAATCAGGTCGACCGCAGTGCCGTGCGTGAGCAGATCGGTAATGGCGCGATAGATCCGCTGGTGTGAATCGAGCGCAAAGTCTTCAGGGCGCAGCCGGGCCGTAGCATCGGTGATCGCGACCGCATCCAGCAGCATCGCGCCGAGCACCGTGATTTCCGTTTGCACAGAGGAGGGAAGACCGCCTTCAACGGTAGGTGAAGCAAGTGAGAGTGCAGCCATCATGATCAAGGTTAGGCTATTGCCGCACTACATTTGCCCACGGACAGGGCAGGTCGCTAGGCGGAGCTCGGCAAAAGCTGTGGGTTTCGGCTATACACGGTGGAAAAGCAAGCGGCGACCCGGAGGCCGCCACGAACCTGCCCTGTTAGAAGGAGGGTTTACTGCGGCATCGATCCCGGGTTTGCGTAGCTGAGCTGCGGCCAGGTGGGCGCACCCAGGCCGATGATCTCGATAAACGTCCCCAAACCGGTGTCGGCGCCCAGCCAGACGCTGCCGGCGCTGTCCACCGCCATGCCGCGCAGGTAGGATCCCCCCAGGCTTGCGCCCGACAGGCAACTATATCCGGAGCCGTCCGGCGCGGGGTAGCAGGGCAGCAGCGAAACCGTGGTGCCGGCCGTCTGTGTGGGATTGCTGGAGGGAGTAAAGATCCAGAGCAGGCCGTTGCTTTCAAGATCCGACCAGAAAATGTTCCCTGCGCCATCCATGGCATTGCGGTTGGGCGCAGCTGAACCGGTGGTGGTGGCCACGGGACCGCTATAGAGACCTCCGTGAGGAGCGACATCGCCTGCCGTCGCCAGTTGCCCGTTCAGCGGAAAGTAACCGCCCGAGTAGCCCGTCGAGGTCGGCACCAGCGAGATGGAAAATCCGTTGCCGGCTGTAAGCCCGAATGTGTTGTACGCCGTCGCACTGTAGCTGGGGGCGCCTACCGAGCCGCTGTTGTACAAATCAACCACGGTGGAATTGCCGCCGGAGACGTTCTTCACACCCCAGATATTGCCCAATCCATCAATCGCCAGACCCGGGATGTTGCCGATAGCGCCGGTAAAGAAGTCCGGCGTAGCCGACCCGGTCGAGCCGGAGATGTTGCCGTATTTGTACTCGTTGATGCTGGCGCTGGACGTATTTGCCGCGGAGATCCAAAGATTGTTGTTGATATCCACAGCCACACCGGACGCATTGGCGAGGGTTGCCACCGGATTGAGAGTGCTGGCATTCAGCATGTGCAACACCGCACCCGTACTTCCGTCATTGTTCGTGGTGTAGACGTTTCCGTTCGTATCCACTGCAATCTGGCTGGGGTAGCCGTATTTGTTGTTGGCCACATAGCCGGCACTGGCCCCCGAAGGGTACATCTTCGCAACCGCCGTGACCGTGCTGGCGCCTGGCGCGGCGCTGCCGTACAGCAGAAACACATTGTCTGAGGCATCGAGGGCCAGATCAACCGGATACGGGAACGTCGTGGTGTTCCCGGCGGCGTTGATCCCGTAAAAGATGCTCACGGTAAAGGAGGTCGGCGCGGCATCCAGGTCAGGCGTGAAGTACGGTGTTCGGGATTGCAGACCGTACAGGTTGCTGATGTTATTGGTCGGGTACTTGGCCATGTTCATGGCCGCCTGCAGGGTGTTGGTCGGTGCCGTTCCGCTGGGCGGCGTACTGTAGTTGAACAACGTGCTGCAGTAATTGCTGGTGCTCAGTGAATCCACACAGTTTTGCAAGATATTCGCGAGTGTGTTGATCATCTGCTGCGGGACCAAACCTGGAATCGTGGTCGCGGAAGGATTTGCGGAACGTGCGGCACCTGTGGGCAAGGCGCCCGTGGTGAGTGAGACCTGATCGACCAGATTGTAGGCGTTCTGGAAGGCATGGCCCAGGCCGGCCGCGTTGCAAATCATGCTGGAGCCGGTTCCATTGCAGCCCGGTGAACCGTAGGCGTTGCGCTGCGGAGCGCCGATGTTCACAATCTGCTGTCCGGCTCCCGCTCCTGTATTCGCGTTGATGGTGATGAAGTTCCCAAGCGCATACGCCGCGGCCACCGTGCTCGCTTCGCTCACGTTCAGCTGAATGGTGCTGTAATCGGCGGCCAGTGTGGCGCAGCTGCCGATGACGCCTACCTGCACGATTGCGTTGTTTGAGGCCGTTCCCGTCAGATTGGAGCTGTGACCGCCCGTGACCGTGATGTAAGCAAACTCCGACGAGGCAGAACAGCTATAGGTCTGGCTGAAGTTAAAATTCCCGTTCGCATCGGTCGTTGCCGTTCCCAGCGTGGTAGCGGTACTTCCATAGCCGCTGGATTTTCCCGTCACCGTCTGCATCAGGCGGACGGTTGCATTTTGAATCGGAAAGACGCCGCCATGCACCTGGCCGGCGATGGCCCGCGTAGAGGTAACCGGCCCGTCGCTGACCGCGTTCTGTAGATTTGCGCCGCAGCCCGTAAGCGCAAGGCTGCCGGCCAGGGCAGCTGATGCCACCCCTGCGCCGGCCCAACGGCCACGACTGCCTGCGCGGTTGGTTTCTGCGATCCCTTTCGAGCGGAATGGAAACAACTCGCGAACAGGCTCGGCGCCGGAAAGGACGCGAAAAGCCCCGCGGTACTCATTCCGTGCACCGCGGACCGCTGAGTACCTTGACGTTCGGGGTTGAAGCAGAAAGGAAACAAGACGCGAGATACGCATGCTTACTTATCGGCTCTACAAACGGTCCGCATCAATGACCGGAAAGCGCAAGGCATGGGAGAAAAGGACCACGGCGAATGCCACATTCGAGCCACGGAAATACCCCATCCACCACCGTGTTTCAGTCGTGAAAGTAGTGGGTGAGACGGACAAGGGATCATCTCCTGGGTTCAGCTCCTGGATAGTTCGCGGCGTGATGCCGTTGGGTCGCCGGGAGCTTTCTGGATCTTGTGTCTCGCTTTGGGACACTCCTCACCTTTGCCTTTGTTTTGCCGTTGTCTGTAGCAGGAGCGAGACGTGCAACAGTACCTGAGAGCCTTCATGCTGAGTTTCATACTGGTCTTAACAGGGTGCGGAATGGTCAGTTTGCCTTTAAATTCACTCGGTTCGGTGACGAAAGCGCCCATCACCGACCCTGCGCCCGGCACGACGAGCACAAGCGGCTCCGCTGCGGGCACCGGAACCTCCGGCTCGACAGCGTCCACCGGTTCCACTGGTTCCACGGGTTCCACGGGTTCCACGGGAAGCACCGGCGTGGAGCAGGGAGGCGCTGGCACAGGATCCGCAGGGTTTACCGCTACGGCCACGTCGAGTGCCGCTGCCCGCTTTCTGGATCAGGCCACCTTCGGGCCAACCGCCTCGAACATCACCTTGGTGCAGGCTGAAGGCCTTAAGGCCTGGCTGGCGACCCAGTTTGCCTCACAGCCCACCCTGCTCGCTCCTATCCCCAATCCACTGCCGGCCCGCTACGTCGCCGAGGATCCAAGCCTTTCGCAGGACAGCGCCTGGGGCAGCGAATGGTGGGGCGCCGCGCTGACCGCGCCCGATCAACTGCGGCAGCGGGTGGCCTTCGCGCTTAGCCACATCTACGTCATCAGCAACGACTCACTCGGCGGCCGCGCTACCACGTTCTACTACAACATCCTGCTAAAGGATGCCTTCACCAACTGGCGGCAGCTGATGACCGACGTCACGCTGTCGCCCGGCATGGGCGACTTCCTGAACATGGCAAATAGCGCCAAGGCGCCCGCGGGGCAGATCGCCAATGAGAATTTTGCACGCGAAAACATGCAGCTGTTCAGCCTTGGTCCCAACCTGCTGAACGCGAACGGCACGCCGCAGACCGACAGCACCGGCGGCACCGTTCCTGCCTACACGCAGGCGCAGGTGCAGGCCTTCGCGCGCGCCTTTACCGGCTGGACCTATGCCCCGGGCCCCGGGCAGCCGCCGGCGGCCTTTCCGGTCTACTCGGGCCGCATGGACCTGCCCATGGGAGCCGTGGAAGACCAGCATGACACCACCGCCAAGGCTCTGCTCGAGGGCACGGTTCTGCCGGCAGGCCAGAGTGCACGGCAGGATCTCGACGGTGCGCTTGACAGCATCTTCGCTCACCCAAATCTTCCGCCCTTCATCTGTCGCCAGCTGATTCAATATCTCGTCAGCAGCCGGCCGAGCCCCGCCTATGTCGCTCGTGTCGTCGCCGTATTCGTCGATAACGGCCTCGGCGTGCGTGGGGATATGAAGGCAGTCGTCACTGCCATCCTGCTCGATCCGGAGGCCCGCGCCGGCGATACCGATGCCACCGACGATGGCGGCCACCTGCGCGAACCGCTTCACTATGGAGCCTCGGTGCTGCGCGCCATCGGCTTTACCCCCACGCCGACCGACCCAACCGTGCCATGGCCTTACACGTTGTTGCTATGGCAAGCCAACACCATGGGGCAGTTTCCTATGAATGCACCCAGTGTCTTCGGATTTTTTCCTCCCGGCTACGTGATCCCGCAAACCACGCTCAACGCTCCTGAATTCGGTATCGAAAACACGGCCTCCGTTGCCGCAAGGATGAGCTTTGCCGATCTTGTCGCCTCCAACAGTCTCTGGCAGTTGAACCTCAACCTCGGCGCCAGCAGTCCCTTGGGCAAGGCCTCCGCGCAGTCGCCTGAGGCACTGGTTGATCTGCTGGGCACCATGTTTCTGCACGGCGAAATGCCGGCCGCTATGCGCTCCAGCCTGCTCACTTCGCTCGCTCCCGGCACCGACCCGCAGGCACGTTTGCAAATGGCTCTCTATCTCGTGATCACCTCAGCGCAGTACAAGATCAATCACTAGCAAGCCGTGCAGGAGACAAGTTCCCGATGCGTACAAATCAAATGAGCTTCAGTCGCCGGACATTTGTCCGCTCCGCCGCCCTGCTGGCTGCGGGCAACGCCGCGGGCCTCGGTCCTCTGGGCATGCTGAATGCCGCGGCCCAGAGTGGTGCCCAGAACGGGAGCGGTTACAAGGCGCTAGTTTGTGTATTCCTCAGCGGCGGAAACGATGCCAACAACATGTTCGTTCCCTTTGACGCGCAGGGTTACGCGAACTATGCCGCTCTGCGTGGACCTGTTGCGCTCGCGCAGTCCGCTCTGCTTCAGACGGCCACTCTGCCGGGCTTCGCGCTGCACCCTAGTCTGCGCAATGTGCGCGGCCTGATCGACGGCGGCTCCGCGGCCGTGGTGGCCAACGTCGGCACGCTCACACAGCCGATTACGCGGGCTCAATATCTCGCCGGCGGAACGACGCCGTGGAACCTTTTTTCGCATCTCGACCAGACGCAGGAATGGCAGAACGCCAGCAACAGCGGAGAGATGCACAGCGGCTGGGCCGGCCGTATCGCCGATGCCCTCAGCACGCAATACAACCCGAACGCCAGCATCCCGATGGTCACCTCCGTCAGCGGTGACGCTCTGCTGTGCGACGGCGCCAACACCAGCGCCCTCACGGTGACGCCCGGACAACTCGGCATGGGTACGTGCTCCGCCGGCGCCCTCTGCGCGGCCCGCGCCTCCGCACAGCAGGCCTTGCTCACGCTAAACAGCGGTGTCTCTCTCGTGCAGGCCGACAACGGCATCACGAGCAATGCCTTTCGGTACGCCTCTGCGCTCGCAACCGCCGCGCAATCGGTGCAGCCGTTGAAGACGGCCTTCCCCGCAGGCAATGGCCTGGCAACGCAACTGCAGCAGGTAGCGCAGATCATGCAGATCCGTTCGGCGCTCGGCACCAACCGGCAGATCTTTTTCTGCAATCTCGGCAGCTTCGATACACACGGCTCGCAACTCGCAGTCCACGCGTCCCTGCTGAGCACTCTGGATGCCGCACTCGCGTCGTTTCAGCAGGCCACTGCGGAATTAGGCCTCGCCAATCAGGTCACCACATTCACCATGAGCGAGTTCAGCCGTGCGCTGCAGCCCAATTCCAGCGACGGCACCGATCACGCCTGGGGATCACACCACCTTGTCCTCGGCGGCGCGGTCAAAGGCGGAGCGCTTTACGGCACCTATCCCACGCTGGCCCTCAACGGCCCGGATGATTCCGGGAGCAATGGCCGCTGGATCCCCTCCACCGCCAGCAGCCAGTACGGTGCCACGCTTGCCAAATGGTTCGGTGTGGCACCGTCGCAGATGTCCGCCATCTTTCCTGCGCTGGCGGAGTTTCCTACACATGATTTGGGATTTCTAGCCTGACCGGACCGGGGTAGGGTGGGACTAAGAACACCGACGGAACACCCAGAGGATTCCACTTGAGCCGCCATCACCCAACGACGGAAGAGACACAGCAGCCACTGGTTTCCATCCTGCTGGTTTCCTATAACTCAAAGCACTACATGGACGATTGTCTCCGCTCCATTGGCAGGCACGTCAGTGCAGCGCACGAAATCATCCTCGTCGACAATGGCTCGACCGATGGCACAGCCGACCATGTGCGCACGCTCTACCCCGCCGTGCGCGTAGTTGAAAGTGAGACCAATCTTGGCTTCACTGGGGGTAACAACCTTGCCGCCCGGCACGCGCGCGGTACCTTCCTGCTGCTGCTCAACTGCGACACGGTACTGCTGACTGATCTCACGCCGGGTCTGCGCATTCTGCTCGAAGACGAGCAGGTGGGCGTCGTCGGGGCGCGCATGTACGGCCGTAATGGCGAGTTGCGCGCCAACACAGGCCACTTCCCAAAGCCGTGGCGCCTCTGGAAGTTCACCCTGCAATGGAGCAAACCCCTGCAGCATCCCGTCGGCGAGCCCTCGCTCGGTGCCTTCGCGCACGACTGGGTGGAAGGTTCCTTTCTGCTCACCCGGCGCAGTAATTGGGAAGGCGTTGGCGGCATGGACGAAAGCGGCTTCATGTACACCGAAGACGTCGAATTCTGCGCCCATACCCTGCAACGGGGCCTGCGCACCGTGCATTGCTCGCGGCTGATGTACCTCCACTTCGGCGGATACAGTGTGGAGCGCATGAGTTACCTCTACGCCGGATATCGCCGTTTCCACGCCTCCTGCTCCAGCCCGGCGATGCGCCGGCGGGCGGAGTGGGTGTTGCTGCTCGGCCTTGCGCCCAGGCTGGTCGTCTATGGTCTGCTCGCCTTCCTTACCCACCGCCCGGCGTTCCGGAGGAAGCATCAGCGATTTGCCGACGTGCTGCGGAGTTGGAAGGAACTCGCACCCAAACCCAGCACCCGCCAGCCCTTACCCATCGGCCCTCGTCCTTCAGCAGATCTCTCTGCCCTGCTCGGAGAGCACTTCCGCCCTTCGCGTTCTTAGCTGGTGAAGCTTGCTAAGCGCACGCCACAGCATGTTCTATCGCACACTTTTCAGTCGTGCGGGAGTGCCCTTCCCGGTGAAATGCCGTAGTCGCCCTTCAACTGATGGGTGATTTCTAATCTTTCCGAAAAACGGGAGACTGGAAGCATTCTGTAAGCCGTTCGTTCCGTTGTGCCTGATGCGGGCCGGCCGGCGAAGTACAACGCGTCCACATTCACGGTCCTGCGAAAGAGCGGAGTTGAAGCGCCTGATGCCCCCTGACACCACGTTGCCGCCGGCTTCGCCCTGGACCGATGGGGCTACCCCCACCGGCGTCGAAGCCAACGACATCAGCCTGCTTTCGATCTGGCGTGTGCTTCTGCGTCAGCGCAATGTGGTCTTTGGCGTCCTGCTTCTTTCCCTGCTCGCGGGCCTGTACCTCGCACATCGCAAACGCGTCTTTATCGCGACGGGGTCGCTGCAGGTGCGTTCGGGCTCCTCCAACCGCTTCCGTTTTGGCGACAGCGGGTTGGGCAGCAGCGCTCTCGACCTCGATGACCGTATCGAGTCCGAAGTCTCCGTGCTGGAAAGTAAATCCCTTTATCTCAAGGTCGCCGAACAGTTGCATCTTGCTTCCAATTCGGCAATTTTGGGCAAGGCCGCCAGCCAGCACGCGTCCATGACGGACCCGGTCGTACAGGCGCGCATGATCGCCGCGCTTGAGGGCATGATCAAGATCGAGCGCATTCCCAAAACCGACACCATCACCATCAGCTGCACCACGACGTCGCCGCTGCTTTCCACGCAGATCGTCAGCACGCTGATGAACCAGTATGTGGAACGCATCTTTACCACGCAGTTCAGTTCCACACAGCGCGCCTCCCAGTTTCTCGCCGGGCAGTTGAACGACCTGAAAAATCAGGTTTTGGGAGATCAGCAAAAGCTCGTCGATCTTCAAGGCAAGCTCGGCGTCATCGGCTTTGACGACACGCATAACCTCGTCACTTCACAGCTGGAAGACCTCGCGCGCGCCAACGAGCAGGCCGATATCAGCCGCATCACGGCAGAGGCGCGTTACCGCATTCTGGAGGACGAACGGCCCGACCTCGTTGAAGGCGGCCCGCCGATGCTCTCCTCAAACGCCCAGCCCACACCGGGCTCCCTGTTGCAGACCCTGCGCAGCTCGGAGGCTCAACTGCGCACGCAGTACGCCAACGTCAGTGAGCAGTTCGGCCCGAATTACCCGGAAACCAAGCGCCTGAAGGCTGAGCTTGCTGAAGCCACGGCTGGGGTCGGTAAGGAGCAGTCGAGGGTTCTGGAACAGGCCAAGATCGCCTTCAACGCCGCGTCCAGCAATCAGGCGATGACGCAGAGCGCACTCGCGCAGGCAGAAGGCAAGGCGCTCGGCAAGCGCAATGACATGGTGCAGTACGAAATTCTGCTGCACGACTATCAATCCAGCCGCACGCTCTATGAAGGCCTCACACAGCGCCTGCGCGAAGCCGGTGTGGTCTCTGGGCTCGAATCTGCCGAGATCGAACTGATCGATCTTCCTCTTCTGCCAGTCACGCCCAGCGGCTACGGTCCGCTGATGCTGATGGCGATTTCGCTTGTCCTGGGGCTGGTCATCGGGTTCGTCGTGGCCATGCTGGTCGAAGCGGCGGACACTTCGGTGCACAGCGTGGACGATCTGGAGCGCTACCTTGGCCTGCCGTCCTTTGCCGTTTTGCCCTGCTTCGATCCCAAAGGTCTGAAGAAAAAAACGCCACGTTCCGGTGGTCTGAAAGCGGACGTCCAACCCGACCCGCCGCCGATCGAGGTCTTGGAAAATCCGATCTCGCCCTTTGCGGAAGGCATTCGTCTGCTGCGCTCCGGCCTGTTGCTGACGCGCATGGCCGAGGCGCCGCGGTCGTTCATGTTCACCAGCGCCTTGCCGTCCGAAGGCAAGAGCACGGTTTCCAGCAATCTGGCCTGCGTTCTCGCGCAAAACGGGGCGAGTGTTCTGCTGATCGATGTGGATCTGCGCCGCCCGACACTGCAGAAGCAGTTTGGCATCCCGAACCGCAAGGGTTTGAGCACGCTGCTGAACAGCCAGGGCAGCCTCGCCGACTGCGCACAAAAGATTGCCGCTGTGCCGACTCTGCAGGTACTGACGAGTGGTCCAGCCGTGCCCTCGCCCGGCCTGCTGCTGGGCTCCGACGGGATGCGTCTGCTGCTCAAGAAGGCCTGCACCGACTTCGATTTCGTAATCCTGGACACGCCGCCGGGCCTGGCGATCGCCGATGCCAGCATTCTCGCGGCCAGCGTCGACATGGTGTTGCTGGTCGTGCGCGACGGCGTCGCCAATCGCAAGACGGTACGGCGTGCGGCCGTGCAGATGTTACGGCTCGGTGCGCAGCTGCCGGGCTTTGTCTTCAATGGCATGCAGAAAAATTCCGTGGAGTACTACGAATACAAGGGGCGCGATGGAAACTACGGCTTCGGCAACCATGCCGCGGCCGCGGGAGAGGCCGATGCAGGGTAAGCACAGGGGGCCGCGACTGGTTCTGGCAGCAGGGCTGCTCGCTGCAGCGGCCAGTCTTCCACCAACGTTGTGCGGCCAGTATCTTGGCGCCGCGCCGGTGCATGAGCTGGCACCCCGGCCGGGGCTGCCGGCCGGCGCCGACGCCATCACAGCGTTGCTGGCAGCTCCTCGTCCCGCACTCACGCTCCTGCCGGGAGATGAGATCGCGATCTCGATCTTTGAAATCGAAAAATACGACTACAAAACCCGCGTCAACACGGACGGCACGGTCGGCATGCCACTGCTGAAGTCCCTCCCCGTGCGCGGGCTCACGGCGGAGGAGGCCGAAGCCTCCATCGCGGGTCGCCTGGAAGCAGATGGCATGGTCAACGACCCTCACGTGCACGTCACGGTGCTGGAGCGTCCGTCGCAGATCGTCACGGTGGCGGGCGAGGTCCAAAAACCCGGGAACTACTCCGCTTTTGGCACGCCGACGGTGCTCAGCGTGCTGTCGCAGGCGGAGGGTCTGAAGGAGCTGGCCAGCCGCACCATCACACTGATCCGGCCCGATCCGGCCGGCGGTGCCGAAGGGACCTACACGCTGAATCTCGGGGCCAATCCGACGACTTCGCGTGTGGGCTCCATTCCCGTCTTTCCGGGCGATACCGTGGCGGTCGGCACGGTCGGCGTGATCTATGTCGTCGGCGCGGTCAAAACATCCGGCGTGTACAAGTTGAAGACCGCCTCGCCGACCACGGCGGTGGAAGCCGTCACCCTGGCCGGCGGCGCAGGCTTTGAAGGCATCACCGACAAGGCCGAGATCGTCCGCACGATCGACGGCAAGCGCACCGAAATCCGGTTCAACTACGGAGACGCTCTGAAGCACGCCGGCCCTGATCCCGTGCTGCTCTCCGACGACATCGTCTTCATTCCCACTGACAAGATGCGGGCCGCGCTGAAGGGCGG
>CAXSBL010000007.1:44326-48410 GCA_964235515.1 uncultured Bryocella sp. | reverse complement strand
GGGAGAAAGGGAAGGGGAGCGCGTATGTTTCTGCTCGTGATCGTCGGGATTGCGCTCTCGCTCAGCTCGCTGCCGTCGCTGGAGCTGGGCGCGTATTATTTCGGTCTGCTGACCAGCATCGTGCTGCTTTGGAGGCGCTCGCGAGAATTGGCCTTGCCGCGCGGACTGGTGTACTTGCTGATCTTTCCCCTGCTGCTGTTCTGCGTCACGCTGCACGGCGTCTATGGCCATCCCGCACGCGACTTCGTCAAGGATCTTTGGTACTTCACGCTCTCGATCGTGTATCTCAGCTTCGGCTATCTTGCCTTTGAGCGCGTCGGTAGCTGGCAACGCTTTGTGCAACCCATGTTGATCGCCGGGGGAGGCATCGCTGTGTTCTCGGTGATCAATGCCGTGGTGCACCGCGACAGCCTCGCCACCGCTTCCTCGGTGGATGCCTACCGTGAGGTCACCGGCACGGGCACGTTTATCCCCATGCTGCCGCTGATCCTTGTACTGCTGCTGCGACGCGCCAGGCTTCCTGCGCTGAGCACGCAGCGATGGAACCTGGATCGCTGGAAGACGATGCGTGTCTTCTTCTACGTTTCTTCTACATTGGCTATTTTGATCACCTTTTCGCGAACCCACATCCTGATGCTCGCCGCGGGGGCCCTGTGCACGCTGCAGTGGCGCTCGGTGGTGCGCCGGGTCACCGGCGGCGGCGGTATCGGCCTGCTCCTGATGCTCGTGGCTCTGATCGGCGGAGGCTCTTATCTCGCGCAGGCAAAGTCGGGTCCGCTCAACATGTTCATGAACAAGGTTGTAAACTCGGGCTCCGAGGTCAAGGTACGCGCCTACGAGACCTTCGCCGACATTAACAACCATTGGCGTGGCTTTGAGGCCTACCGCGCGGAGAAGACCTACGAGGGCTACTCCACAGGCGACAAAATCTTCGGCGGCGGCGGCGGCGCGCTCGTGGATTTGGGCATCGCCATGCAACTCAGCTCCACGCAGGCGTTCAAGTACATCCCCATCACTCACAACGGGTACATGTACCTTCTGGTAAAGACGGGTGTGTGTGGCCTGTGCCTCTTTGCATTGTTTATTCTTCAGCTTCTCGCAACCTCCTGGAAGGCCCTTCGCCTGCGCACGCCGGAGGCCACCTTTGCCGGCCTGGCGCTGCTGTGGACGCCGCTGGTCATCGTCGCCACACAGGGGGTCATCACCGGGATCTTCAACAAGGGAGAGCTCATGCCGGTGCTCTTTCTGACCGGAGCGGCGGTGGCCAGTTACTCCCAGGCACGGGCAAGAGTACCCAAGCCTCCCCTTGATGGGTTACCATTTGGTCGTTCTGGCCAACCAGTGGGCATCCGAATGGTCACTGTAGGTCCGCGTCATGTCTCCGACCCCCGTCCTGTGCTAGGCTCGCCACATGGGAGAGCGCACGGCGCATGTACATCTTAAGTACGGTCTGGATGTAGCGTGCTACCGTCAGAAGTCGCTTCGTGGCGAAGTTCCTGACGTCACGCCGTATGGTTTCCACCACGCCGAATCCATGGGCTGGCGGCTGACCTACTCCGTCGACGAACCTGAGTCCTTCCTTGGCAACTTTCTTCGCCGCGCCCTGATCAAGCTGCTCGGCTTCGACATTCTGCACGCGTATCACAATCGCAAGCTGATTACCTCGGCCGATATCGTCTGGACGATGGAGGAGGTTCAGTTCCTTGCGGTCTGCGCACTGCCGTATGTCGTCCCCGGCACAAAACGCGTTCGCCTCATCGCGCAGACCGTGTGGCTCTTCAACAAGTGGAACACCTTCTCCTCAGTTCGCTGTGCCATGCTGCGCAAGCTGCTGCTGCGCGCCGACGCGCTCACCTTCCACTCCAGGCAGTATCTGGAGATCGTGCGCAAACTGGTGCCAGGAAGCGAGCCGATGCTGCTGCCGTTCGGCATCTCGCTGGATTCCTTTCCGTGGAGCGAGCCGGCGATTCAGTTGCACACGCCCCGACGCATTCTCGCCATGGGTTCGGACCCTACGCGTGACTGGAAGACTCTGCTGGAGGCCTTCGGCAATGACGACCGCTTTGAGATGGTGGTCATCTGCGGCTGGCTCACGGACGCCAACGCGGCGCAGTACAAAAATTTGCGCGTTCCCCGCAACCCAAGCATGCAGGAGTTTCGGGACCTGTATCAGTGGGCCGACGTGGTTGTCGTTCCGATGATTGCCAATCTCTACTCCGGCATCACGGTAGCGCTCGAGGCGACGAGCTTAGGGGTTCCCGTCGTGTCCAGCAACACCGGGGGCATTCCCACCTACTTCACCGAGGATGAAATGATCTATGTGCCGCCCAGCGATCCTGCCGCGTTGCGTGACCGCGTCCTGGGCTGCACCGTCGCCGAACTGCAGGGCTTCGTGCAACGAGCGCAGCGACGCTTTCAACAGCAGGACTACTCCACACACGGCATGGCCGCCCGCTACATTCAGCTCTCCGAGCGTCTGCTGAAGGCGTAAGGTCGGACCCGCTACCGATTCCCCCCAAGCTTCCGTTTAGGAACTCGTGGCTGTGGTGAGCGGGGCAGAATGCAGCCTGCTGCGTACCTTCGCGGAGAGCGCACCGCGTTCCTCGGCAGTCAGATTCGTCCGCCAGAGCATCATGGCCGTCACGATCGCCCACACCGCCACATACACCGGTGTGTACGCCACCGGTTCCGGCCGCCAGAACACAGGCAGCAGGACCAGGGTAGGCAGCAGCGAAAGCGACGAGTGCAACAGACCGTCCCGCAGCAGTTGCCGGCGCGAAATCGTCAGCAGCCGCGTAGTGTGCCGCATGCTGAGCAGGAAGTGCAGCGCCACGCCGACCACCGCACCCACCAGGGTTCCCAGAGCCACGCCGATCGCGCCCATGTGCATGCCCAGCAGGATGCTCAGGCTGAGGTTCACCACAGCCTCCCACAGGCCGGCCCAGGTGGCGTAGCGCTGCATGCCCACGGCGATCACCATCGTGGCATAGGGTGCGCACAGGTTGCGCACGATGTGGGCCAGCACCAGCACGCGCAGCAGCGCCAGCCCGTGGCGCGCATACGCCGGCCCCACCCAGACGGACAGAATGGAGAAGCCGAATAGAAACAGCGGCAGCCCGGTGGCCTGCAGGATAAAAAAGGCGTAGCGCGTGCCCCGCAACAGGGTTTGGCCCATCTGCTGTGCACTGTGCGTCACGCTCATGGCAGAGGCAGCCGGCATCAGTGGGTTTAACCCAGCCTGCAGCGTCATGGTTAGAAAGGTGAGCGGGGTCGCGGCGATGGCATAGAAGGCGGTCTCCGGGAAGTCCAGCCGGCCCACCAGCGTCGTATCCAGACCGCTGATGATCAGCAGGCCGGCGGTCCACAATCCCAGTACGGCGCAGTAGCCGAGCACCCGCTTCATCACCGCGAGCTGCAGCCAGCTCACCCCGACACGAACCTCCCGCGCCATCCATCGCCAGGCCAGCACCTGCGTGAGGGCGGTCGCGGTATTCAGGATGGCCACGCCGGCTCCCATCTCGGTAAGACTTCGCCCGTGCGCCACCATGGCCGTCAGCAGCACGGCGTACAGCAGCTTGCTGATGATGGCAATCGAGGTCGGCACGGCATACCGTTGCAGCCCCAGAAAAATGCCGGCGAACGCGGAGGTTCCCAGCAGCAACGCCGCGGAGGAGCCGACCAGCAGCACACCATGCGAGACATCCTTCGCCAGCGCCGGTGGGATCTCCGGAAATAAGCGCGGAACCAGCAGGGAAAAGAGGACGCTCAACGTGATGCCGAGCGCCGCCGTCGCTCCGGTGATGGCCACCCCTGCGCTTGCATGGCGGTGGCAGCTGTCCGTGTCGCCAGAGGCGATGAACTCTGCCACGTACTTGGCCACCGCAATCTGAATCCCGAACTCCAGATAGCCCACATAGCCGGCGATCTGCAGAATCAGTGTCCACGCTCCGAATACGGATGTGGGCATGCGATGCGTCAGAAACGCCGGCAGCAGAACGCCCGCGCAAGCGAACACGCCGATGCGCGCCGCGCTGATGATCACGTTGCGGGAGTACACCCGCGCGGCGCTCGTGGCCGCAGAGCT
>CAXSBL010000007.1:5113-44226 GCA_964235515.1 uncultured Bryocella sp. | reverse complement strand
GCCGCAGAGCTTGTCGCCGAGGGGGTTGTTTCCTCTACAGCCGTCACGGCCGCCGTCGTCGCAGCGGCCAGCTCCGCTTCGGCACCCGTTCCGTTTTTCGCATCCGGCATGACTACTGTGAGGGATTGGCGCATACGTCTCGTCAGGCACAGCATAGCAATGAAAGCCCGAGCTCTTTTCCCGGGAAGGTGTGTCATTCCGATACAGCGGCTCATCCATTCGCCCTCCAATCTCACCGTCTCCATCGCCATGTGCACCTTTAACGGCGCGGCTTTTCTGCAATGGCAGCTTGACAGCATCCTGGGTCAAACCGCACCTCCCGATGAGCTCGTGGTCTGCGACGATCGTTCGACCGATGCGACGATGGTTGTACTCGAAAGCTTCCGCGAACGGGCTCCCTTTCCAGTGCGCCTCCATTCCAACGACAAGACATTGAAGCCCGCGCAGAACTTCGCCAGATGCATCTCGCTTTGCGAAGGCGACATCGTCCTGCTCTGCGATCAGGACGATGTCTGGTTTCCCGATCGCGTCGCGCAAACCCGGGCTGTCTTCGAGCGCGATCCGAAGGCCGCATTCGCCTACACGGACGCTCCGCTGATTGACGGCGAGGGCCACACCCTGAATCGCACCCTCTACGCCAGCCTGCCCATCCGGCCTCGTGACACGGCGCAGTTGCGTCGAGGCGGCAATCTGTTGCCCGTGCTTCGCCGTTACAGCGTGCTCTGCGGCGCCACGATGGCCTTTCGCTCCAGCCTGAAGCCGGCCATTCTGCCGGTGCCGGCGCTGTGGATGCATGATGAGTGGATCGGCCTGGTCGGCAGCGCGGTGGGGTCGGCCGCCAGAATGAGTGTGCCGGTCACGCAATACCGCCAGCATGCGCAGCAGCAGCTCGGCACGGGCGAATGGGACGCCGCGGCAAAGCTCCGAATCGCCCGCGAGCGCTCCAGCTCGTTCTATGAAAACGAGGTACAGCGGCTCAGCAACGGCATCGCCGCCCTGGAGTTTCACTCCGAGATCGGTGCCGTGCTGATCCCTTTGCTGGCAGCCCGGCGGCGCTATTTCCTGGGCCGTCTGCAGGTACAAAAACGTGGTCTCTGGGCGATGCCCGTGCTGCTGCGACTTCTGCTGGCCGGGGGCTACCGGTGTTACGGCTCGGGCCTGCGCTCCGCGGCAAAGGATATCTCAATGGCCCTGGCCGGACCCCGGGTCGAGGCAGCCGGCAGCACAACCGGGTGATAGGCACTGCCACAACCTCGGGATTACCCCGCATGCATCGCCGTTTGAACATACACGGAGCATGCGAATTCCAAGGACTGGCACCAAACCGGAAAAGGGCACCAAGGGTGCGCGGGGAGCGGCTCGTCTCCGCATCGGCGTGGATCTGCACACGTTGGAGGGTCTGCACCAGGGCTCTCGAACGCATTGCCTGGAGCTGTTTTCGCGGCTGCCGGCGCTGCTGCCACAGAGCCGTTTCTTCTTCTTCGCGGACTTTCCCCGTTGCGATGCGGGTGCTATCGCGAAGCTGAAAGCTCCCAACGTGGAGCTGATTGACATGCCGCACAGCAATCCGGCGCAGCGTCTCCTGCGCCAGCTGCCGGGCCTCGCGGCGCGTTACCGGCTCGATGTGCTGCACAGCCAGTACATCACGCCGCCACGCCTGCCCTGCGCCCGTGCGCTCACGGTGCACGACATTCTCTTTGAGAACTTCCCTGAGTTCTTCACACGCTTTTTTTGCCTCCGTTCCCGGCTGCTGGTGCGGTATTCCGCGCGGCGTGCGCAGATCGTTTACTCCGTCAGCGAATTTTCCAGAAACGAACTTGTGCAGAGGTACGGGCTTGCGAAGGAAAAGATCTCGGTGGTTTGGAACGCCGCGGATCTGGACCGCTTTCACCCCGGCCCCGAAGGCCGCGAGCTGGTGGAGGCTCTGGGGCTTACCCCGGGCGAATACCTGCTCACCGTCGGCCGCCTGGAGCCGCGCAAAAATCACCGCCGCCTGCTGGAGGCCTACGCCCGCCTGCCGCAGCCGCGCCCGAAGCTGGCGATTGTGGGGCAACGCGACTTCCGGTTCGCGGAGATCCTTGCCTTCAAAGACAAGCTGGGCCTGGGCGACGAGGTGATCTTCCTCGAGCACGTCAGCGATGCCGCCTTGCCCGCACTTTATCGCCACGCGCGCGTCTTTGCCTACCCTACCCTGGCAGAAGGCTTTGGTATGCCTGTGATTGAGGCCATGGCCTCCGGCGTCCCTGTGATGACGTCGCAAACCACGGCGCTGCCCGAGGTCTCCGGCGATGCCGCTCTGCTGATCGATCCGTACAGCGTGCCGGCCATCGCAGGCTGTCTGGAGCGTCTGCTCGGCAACGAGTCCCTCGCCGAACGCCTGAAATCTGCCGGCCTGGAGCAGGCGCGTCGCTTTGCCTGGGAGACCGAGGCCGGCAAGCTCGCAGCGGGCTACCTCGCGTACTTTGCCCGTCAACCCCTGGCGGTTCGCCTGGCCGCTGCGGCGGCGCCCTCGGATGAGACTGCGGTCTCAGCCCAGCCGGGTTCCCCGGCGCCTCAGGCGCTTCTCGGCTGAGAGGCCGGATGGTCGCCGCGGTAGTGGGCGAGGATGCGTTTGCGTTCCTTGTCGTACGCCAGCAGATTCGCCTGCACCTTCTCCTCCGTATCCGGCACCGGATGCGGGGGCACGGCGATCGTAAACTTCATCCGCCGTGCCTCATCGAGTTCTGAGTACAGAAACACGACGCGGCTGCCGGTCTTGCCGGCCAGCCGGAAGAGTTGCGGCTTCAGCGGTCCCCCCGGATACGCATCGATCATCGAACCCACCGTCGCGCCCCGCTGCAGGGCACGATGCACCTTGACCAGGGTTGAGGTGCTGGGCGGGAAAGCGGGTATGCTTTTCTTCATGCCGGGCAGAGGGTAGCCACCGTCTTTGTCGATCGCACCCGCCAGGGCAATTACCAGCGAAGGCGCGGCGTTCATCTCTTCCAGCACGCGGGCGTGCGCTGAAAAAAGGGGCAGGTGAGCAGCGCAATACAGTGTGCCGCCTTCGTGCTGTCCGCCAGTCACGCAGGACGTGCCGCAGCGCAGGTGCTCCGCACCCACAACGTGCCAGGGAATTGGAAATTTTCCCAGCTTGTTCAGTTCGTAAAGGTACACGTCGAGCAGCACGGAGGTGCGCAGAAGGATGTCCGGACGCCACCAGAGCAGTCGATAAAAGCCCCATTGCAGCTGGCTTAGGTGAACAGCCGTCGCGAACCACACCGCGGGAGAGCGGCGTGTAATAAGCGCTGCGCGGCGTGAGAGCCGCAGGAAATTGCGAAGACTCCGCAAAACAATTTTACCGAGCACAGTCTCTTCTTTCGGTTCACACCAGACAGAGTGGTCTTATCAAAGTATCGTGCGATGGAGGCAATCGGATGGGACCTTCTTCTGCTGCTTCTGGGGGAGAACCCGTCCGAGTTGGGGCATTACCTTCATTTCCCGCAACATTTCAGGAATTCATGCACGGTCGGCATAATAGCTCTATGGAGATCGTCGAAACCCCCCTTCGTGATGTAAAACTCGTCCGCCCCAAAAAGCACGGGGATGACCGTGGCTGGTTTGCCGAGGTATTCAACGCCAAGGGCTTCCCCGCGGCCGGCCTGCCCGACCGCTTTGTGCAGGACAACCAGTCGTTTTCGCGGCGCGGTGTGCTGCGCGGGCTGCACTACCAACTCGGCGAACAGCAGGGCAAGCTGGTGCGCGTGCTTGACGGTCACATCTGGGATGTCGCCGTCGATCTGCGGCCCGGCTCGCCGGACTTCGGCAAATGGGCAGGCTTCGACCTCACCGGCGATCAGATCGAATTTCTCTGGATCCCGGAGGGCTTCGGACACGGCTTCGTCGTGGTCTCCGAGACCGCCAATGTGCTCTACAAGACCACCGGCTTCTATTACCCGGCCGGCGAGCGCTGTGTTCGCTGGGACGATCCCACGCTGAACATCGCCTGGCCGCTCGAAGGTATCGGAACGCCCTCGGTCTCGGCCAAGGATGCGGTCGGCTCGCTCTTCAAGGAAGCCGAGCTGCCTCCAGCCTACGTCGCAAAATAACTCCTTGCTCTCACACCTCGTCGCGTCAAGCCGCCAGGCTCTAAGCTGGTGGCTTGACCGATGAAACAGTGCATCTGCGAACACGTCGCCAAACCATCACGCTCGCGCTTCTGTTCTGCGCCGGCGTGGTGAACTTCTTCGACCGCACCTCGCTCTCGGTCGCCAACAACACCATCCGTGCCGAGTTGCATCTGGATGGAACGCAGATGGGGCTGGCTGCTGTCGGCGTTTTCGCTGGCCTATGGCATCGCCCAACTGCCGCTGATACGGCTGCTTCCGCGCTTCGGAACGCGGCTCGCCCTGGGTGGAGGCCTCCTGCTGTGGTCGGCAGCGCAGGCGCTCATCGGTCTGGTTCGCAGCCTGCCCCGGTTTCTCGTGCTTCGTGTGCTGCTGGGCGCTGGCGAGAGCCCGTTCTACCCCGCCGGCGTGCAAAGCGTGCGCGACTGGTTCCCGGAGCGCATCCGCGGCCGCGCCACCGCCTTCACGAGCATGTCGCAGACCCTCCGTCTGGCCGCTGCCCTCCGCAAAAGCACGGGACCGCCGCCCGCCAAATCGTATAGTGTAGGTACGCAATCGGCGCTGACACTGCAGGACTCGATGTTGAGGAGACACACTCGTTGAAGAAGCAGTTTGGTCGTCGATGCTGCCTGGTGGCATTCTCCTCACTTCTTGTGTGCTCACCGCCGGCGACCTATGGGCAAACCTCCGCCTCAGCCCGCGCACATCTCCAGGCCAGCCCGCACACTGACACCAGCACGATCGCCCCGGACGGCACCGCCCACATCACGCGCGTGGTTCCCGTGCCTACGACGATCAGCCCGGAGGCGCAAAAATTCCTCGCGCAGCCCGTCGTGGACGACCCCACGCCTGTGTCGCTCGCCGAACGCCGCCGAGGCACCGATGCCTGGCAGGCGCGGGCGGGGGAAAGCTTCCGCGTCCACTACAACGTCACCGTGGAAAATACCAAGATAGCCGGCGTGCCGGTGCGCCTCCTTACGCCACCCGCCATCCCGGCAGACCACCGCGATCGCATCCTGATCAACCTCCACGGCGGAGGCTTTGACTCCGACTCCGGCTCGCTCACCGAGTCCGTGCCCGTCGCCGCGCTCGCCGGCACAAAGACGATCGCCGTGCTCTACCGCCTGGCCCCGGAACATCCCTTTCCCGCCGGTCTGGACGACGCTCTCGCCGTCTACAAAGAGGTTTTGAAGACTCACAAAGCGGGGAATGTGGCGATCTACGGCACCTCCTCCGGTGCCATCCTCACCGGCGAGGTCGCCGCCCGCCTCAAGCAACTCGGCCTGCCCGAACCCGGCGCGCTGGGCATCTTCTCCGGCTTCGGCGACTGGAGTAAACACGGCGACTCCGAGGCGCTCTTCTCGCTGCAGGGCCTCTCCGGACACCTCGAAATTCCCCATCCCCGTGTGCAGTCGCAGGTGCACTACGCCGCGGGCACACCACTGACCGACCCCGTCCTGTCGCCCCTGTTCTCTGACCTCCACGGCATGCCGCCCACGTTGTTTCTCACCAGCACCCGCGACCTTCTGCTCAGCGGCACCGTGATCCTGCACCGCGCTTTTCTGCGTGCCGGCGACGACGCGCAACTGGTCGTCTTTGAGGCCCTGCCGCACGCCTTTTGGAACACTGAATCCCTGCCGGAAACCCGCGAAGCAGACGAGATGATGGCCCGCTTCTTCACTGCACACCTCGGTCGCTAGCGGCCTCCCTTCCAGGTTGGACGGCAGTTCCCAAACTGCGCCCAAGGCGCAACCATCTACGCAGCATGACTACGCAGCATGAATACACAGCACGGACCACGCAGCACGGAGAGAGTACATGGCAACACGGCGGGACTTCGTCAAAACAGGCTTGATTGCGGGCGCGGGGCTTTCGTTGCCAAAACTGGCTCTTGCGGCCACGGCCCCAAGCGGTGCGACGCTCCTCACGGAAGAGACTGCGGCTGCCGGTCAGGGGACTGCTTCCGCCCCCTCGTCCTTCACCCGCGGTGTGGGCATTTACCCGGGCCTGCCTGAGCAGGACTTCGGTCCCACCGTCAGCCTCGATCCCTCTGCTCCCTACCGCAACCTCGCTCTCCTGCGCCCGGCGTACGGCTCCTCCAGCTACGACTACAACCTCACCGCGCAACTGGTCACGGATGGCATCGTCGACACCGAAACCCCGCGCTGGCTCGTCGCAATGGCCGACGGTGAAATCCTGCGCAAGGAAGATCGCGAGATCTTTACCGATCATTTCCAAGCCGCCCTGCAGGCCCTCACCGGCACCACGCCCACCGTCGAGCTACACCTGATGGGCGGCGCAGAGGCCCCGGCGATCGACCGGCTCGAAGTCTTCGTCGTCGTGCCTGAGTCGGTGCCCGTCGAACGCCTCACCTTCGCCGCGTCCACCTCGGACGATGGTCATCTCTGGCAGAAGTTCCCGGCCGTGAGCGGCTCCGCGCCGCTGCCTCCGGAAAAGTATCCTCCGGGTCTCTCAGACGGTGCGCATCTGCTCAATGTCACCCTTCCGCTGGGCGCTGCGACCGGCAAACGGTTCTACCGCATCGACTTCGGCACGACCTCGGCGGTGGCCGGCGCCATCAGCACCGCGAACGCGGGTACCGTCGAAGCCGCCATGGCCGCCGAAGTCCCTTACCTCTCCTGGCGCTGCGGCCAGGTGGCCTTTTACAACGGAACGAAGCGCGTCGACGTCGGCGGGCCCTACAGCTTTACCAGCGCCTGGAAGAGCGCCGGCCTCGACGAGGAATGGGTCTACGTCGATCTGGGCAGCCGCTTTGCTTTCGACAACGTCAAGCTCCACTGGATCGCCCGCGCCGCCGAAGGCAAGCTCCAGGTCTCCGACGACGCCCGCACCTGGACCGATCTGCAGGCACTGCCCACAGGCGCCCCTGGCCTCACAGACGACATCCGCCTCTCCTCCGCGGCCCAGGGCCGCTACGTGCGCGTGCTGATGACCCGCCCGACCTCGCCCGATGGTTACATCCTCAGCGAGTTGGAGGTCTTTGGCCACGGCGGCTTCCTCACCCAACCCAAGCCCATGCCGGCGGCGAACGCGGAAGGCCGCCTGGCAATCACCGGTGGCGCCTGGCGCCTGCAACGCATCCCGCACGCACACCCCGGGGACACAACGCCGGCGTCCGGTGACAATCTCACCGGCGAACAGCTCTCCAAAACGGGGTTCCACGACGCTGGCTGGATGATCGCTACGGTGCCCGGCACCACGCTCACCTCTTACCTCAACACCGGCGCCATCCAGGATCCGAACTTCGGCCAGAACCAGCTTCACCTCTCCGACTCCTACTTCCATGCCGACTTCTGGTACCGCACCGAATTTCAGGCTCCTGCCGCGCACCGCGACGGCGTGCAGACCCTAAACTTCGACGGCATCAACTGGAAGGCCGAGGTCTACCTCAACGGCGTCCACCTCGGCCGCATTGAAGGCGGCTTCATGCGCGGCCGCTTCGACGTCACCGGCAAGCTGCTGCCCGGCCCCAACGCACTCGCCGTTCGCGTGCTGCGCAATGACACGCCCGGCAGCTGCAAGCAGAAAACCCTCGAAAGCCCCGGCAAAAACGGCGGCGCGCTCGGTGCCGACAACCCCACCTTCCACGCCTCGGTCGGCTGGGATTGGATCTCCACCATTCGCGGCCGCAACACCGGCATCTGGAACGACGTCTACCTCACCCAAACCGGTGCGGTCACCTTGGAAGATCCGCTCGTCACCTCCACGCTGCCCCTGCCGGACACCAGCCGCGCCGACATCGCGCTCGAATTCGTCGCCGTCAATCATTCCAATAAGCCCGTCACCGGCACCGTGCGCGGCACCTTCGGCAACGTTCACTTCGAGCAGCGCATCACGGTTCCTGCCTCGGCCCGGCAGGTCGTCAAGCTCTCGCCTGAAACCCACAAGCAGCTCCGCCTCGAAAGGCCCGAACTCTGGTGGCCCGTCGGCTACGGCGAACCGCACCTCTACGACGTCACCCTGCGCATGGAAGGCGCGCACGGCGACCTTCATCACACCCTCCAATTCAAAGCCGGCATCCGCCAGTTCACCTACGACGAAAACGGCGGCTCGCTGCACATGTTTATCAACGGCCGGCGTTTCATCGCGCGCGGCGGCAACTGGGGCTTCGGCGAATCCATGCTCCGCTTCCGTGCCCGCGAGTTTGACGTCGCCGTACGCTACCACCGCGACATGCACTTCACCATGATCCGCGACTGGGTCGGCCAGATCGGCGACGAAAGCTTCTACGACGCCTGCGACAAGTACGGCCTCGTCGTGTGGCAGGACTTCTGGCTCGCCAACCCATGGGACGGCCCCGTGCCGAACGACAACGCCCTGTTTCTCGCCAACTCCCGCGACTACGTCGCCCGCATCCGCCGCCACGCGAGCGTCGGCATCTACTGCGGCCGCAACGAGTGGTTCCCGCCGAAGGTGCTCGAAGCCGGCATCCAGCAGCTACTCGCCGAACTGCATCCGGACATCAAATACATCGGCAGCTCCGCCGACGGTCCCGTCAGCGGCCACGGCCCCTACCACGCGCTCTCGGTGCCCAACTACTTTCGCCTCGCCGACAAAAAGCTTCACTCCGAAATCGGCGCCCCCGCCATCCCGCCCATCGAAAGCGTGCGCGCCATGATGCCCGAGTCCGCATTGTGGCCCATGAGTCTCGACTGGGGTCTGCACGATTACACCCTCACCGGCGCACAAGGGGCCACCGCCTTCAACACGCTCGTCACCGAATCCTATGGCGGCGCGAACAACGTCGATGACTGGATTACACTCGGCGAAATGGTCAGTTATGAGGCCTATCGCGCCATGTTCGAGGCGCAGAGCAAATACCGTCAGGGCCTTCTGCTGTGGATGAGCCACTCCTGCTGGCCGTCCTTCGTCTGGCAGACATACGACTGGTACTTCGCGCCGACCGCCGCCTACTTCGGCTGCAAACTCGGCTCCGAACCGCTCCACATCCAATGGAACTCCTACGACGAAACCATCGAGGTCGTGAACTACAGCGGCGGAGATCGTAAAGCTTTAACGGCGGTGGTCGAGGTCTTTAACATGGATGGAAAGTCCATGCTGCAGCGCTCCGTCCCGGTGGACAGCCCTGAGGATTCAACGCAGACGCCGGTCCACATGGAATATCCTACGGGCCTGTCATCACTGCATTTTCTGCGATTGACCTTGACGGAAAACGGGAACGTCGTCTCGAAGAACCTCTACATGCGAGGCCTCGAACAGGCCGACTACCGTGCCCTGCGCACCCTCGGCAAGGCTCAGGTCCAAAACTCGACGGAGGCTGCCCAGCGAGATGGCCAATGGATCGTGACGACGAACCTGCAAAACACGTCAGCCGTGCCGGCCATCTTCGCCCGCCTGAAAGTCGTGCGCGAAACAAGCGGCGACCGCATCCTGCCGGCCACCTTCAGCGAAAACTACATCACGCTCATGCCGGGGGAGAGCCGCACCATCCACATTGAGCTAAGCGCAGCCGATGCCCGCGGCGAAAAGCCAAAGGTCGTGCTCGCAGGTCTCAACCTGGCCTCCACATAGGCTCAAAACCAGAAAGCCCCGCTCGTCACAGGACGCGCGGGGCCTCTGTTCTTCTACGTCGACGCTTTACGCGTTTGTCACATAGGCCTTATAGGCAGCGCTCTGATCCAGGTGCGCATTCGGCGCGTCCTCAAAGATGGCCGGCTTGCTCAAACCCATCTGCCGCATGCGGTACTGCATCGCCGTGCCCAGAACACCCAGACCATACGTGCAGCTGCGCCGGAAGTTGATGGACGAGGCCTCTTCAAAATACTTCGTCGGACAGCTGATCTCACCCACCCGGAAGCCGAAGTGCACGGCCTGCGCGATCATCTGGTTGTCGAACACAAAATCTTCAGAGCAGTTCATTAACGGCAGCCGTTCCAACACCGCCCGGCTCCACGCCCGGTAACCCGTGTGGTACTCCGAAATCTTCTGTCCCAGCAGGATGTTTTCGGCAAACGTCAGCGCGCGATTGGAGACATACTTGTACAGCGGCATGCCACCGGAAAGTGCACCGTTGCCCAGGATGCGCGACGCCAGAATAAAGTCGAACTCGTCATACGCGATCATGGAGGCCATCGCCGTCACCAGCTTCGGCGTGTACTGGTAATCCGGATGCAGCATCACCACGATATCCGCACCGCGTGCCAGCGCCACTGCGTAGCAGGTCTTCTGATTGCCGCCGTAACCACGGTTCTTCGTATGCTGCACCGTCACCAGGCCCAGCTCGCGAGCCAGCGCCGCCGTATGATCCTTGCTGCAGTCATCGGTCAAGATAATGTCGTCGACCAGGTCATGCGGAACATCATCAATCGTCCGCTTTAATGTCTTTGCAGCGTTGTAAGCCGGCAGCACCACGGCGATTCTTCGATTGTTCAGCATAGGATCCTCCACGGCCTGAAATGAGATGCTCCCACGGTTAGGAGACCGAACGCCGTAAATGACCGGGCTCTCCTGTCTATTGTATTCGCCCATGGCGTTTACGCCTTTGGCCTGACTTGCACCAGGTACACCTCGAAGTTGTCCTCGCCTACCTCGGCTCCCGTAAACCGCTTCAAGAGCGTGACGTCAAAGCGCCGTTGACGCAGCTCCTCGAGTTCCTTTGGGGCAATCACGTGCTCTGTGACCAGCGCGAACTTGTCCGCGTGCACCGCCTGGTAAGCTGCCGGCATACGTTCCGGTAGTTGATCCCAGGTATAGCTGTCGCGGGCAGAGTTGATGCGCAGGAAGCTTCGTTCGCAGTTGCAGTCCAGCATGTACATCGGCTGCTGCAGGGCGACGGCGACCCCAAAGGTGGTAAAGTCCTCCGAGCCGACAAGCGGCAACTTGCTCAGACCCGTCTGCTGAAGCCAGGCCGCCGTTGCTTCATCGTTGGAAAATGGCCGCCATGCCGCCAACGCACGCACGCCGCCGAGTGCGCTCAAAACCAGCAAGACGTAAGCTGCCGGATGAATCCGTTTCCCTGCGGCACGCAACATCCACAAACAAAAAAAGAACGTCAGAAACGTCATGCCGTAGTGACGTGGCTTTCCAAGGTAAACCAGATAGCCGAAAGCCACCGTGAGCGCTACATCGGTCCCCAGCAGCACAAGCAGGTTCGGGTACCTTCGCAAGACCAGCCAGTAGGCCAGCAGAAAGAAGGGAAGGACAAGCATGAAGATATGGGTATGCGCGTTGATCGTGGTGTCCCAGAAGCTTCCCCGCACCCCGGTCGCCGTCGGCAGGTAGGGAATCACGACATCACTGGTGACCACGCGCAGAAAGTGGAAATTGTGGCTGCTGTACCCATAAAGCAGGCCCTGCTCCCGCTTCTGTCCGGCATCCGCTTGCGGCCACATGGAAAGAGCCGCGAGCACCAGAAACATGAGGTAGACAAAGGCTGCCGCGGCGATTGTCGCCCGCTTTGGGGCCGGTGCCGAAAATTGGTTCCGGTATCGCAGGCTGTAGAGGTACTCCGCGAGAAAGGCCAAGGATAGAAAGACACCCGTGACGTCGGCGCTTGCCATCAAGCCAAGCAGCAGGACGTTGCCCGGCAACCCTTCCGTGCGGCTCATTCTCCGCCGCACGTAAAGCATGCCTGCCAGTAGAACAATGCCGTACATGCGCGTAAGAACCGTGTATTCAAATGCGATGTAGTACGTGAGAAACAGCAGGACCTTCTCCCACCAACGAAACGGCGACAGAAAGCCCAGGACAAAGTAGATGCCTGTACCGATAACCACCTGCAGCCACTTCAGGACGGTAGGGTCGTGCGTCATCTTGGCTAGCAGCCAAAGCAGCAGATACCACAGCCATGGATGCCCCTCGTACCGGACATTTTGAAACAGCGCGGACAACGTGGGGGAGCCGGCTGAGATACCAAACGCGTTCAGTTCATCGCGCCAAAGTGTATGGTGAAAAAGTTCGGCGTAGAACAGCAGAAGAAAGGGAAGCGTTACGGCCAGATTTTCGCAAAGTATTCGCGACGTTTGTCGTGTTTGCTCCTGCGGCAACGGGTCAGCCTCTCACTCGGGGAAGTAAACCTCTTCACCATACACCAGGGTCTGCTTGCTTTCGCGGGTCTGTGCCGGGCCTCGGCCGGGGTAAGATCCTCTGCGGTTTATCCTCAGGACAATGTCTGTCGAACCTCAAACGGCCACCTTTCCTGCTGTATTCAAAGACCCGCGTACCGGCCCCTGGAAGCTTGCTGCGCTGCTGGTGTTCTCCGCCGCTGTGCTTCTGCTGTACTCAAGGGCGAAGTACTTCTGGAACGACGAAGCTCTGACGTACTACACCATCCATCACAGAAGCCTGCTCGGCGTTCTTCGCTTTCAAGCTTCCACGCCGCTGGTTCTTGAGCCTCCCAGCAACGATGTCATCCTCTGGTGTACAGCCCAGGTGCTTGGCTTTTCGAAGCAGGCAATGCGCTCCTCCGCCATGCTGTGTTTTCTGCTTCTGCAATGGTTTCTGTACCGCGTGACGACCCTTGTGGGCGGCTATCGTGCGGGGATCGTCGCCGTCGGTGCGGTGCTGATCACGCAATTTCTCAGCTACGGTGCGGAATGCCGCCCGTACGCCCTGATCGCCATGCTGACCGTGGCGGGGCTTCTGCTCTGGTACCGCATTCGTTTCAGATGCGCTCACTACCGCTGGTATGCGCTCGCTCTGGCCGCTGTTATCGCGCTCGCGGCCACGTCACAGTTTCTTGGGGCCATCATCGTCCTTCCAATCATTGTTGCCGAACTTGTTGCCTCCTTCTCTGAGCGACAACCGGTCGATAAGTGGGTTCTTTGTGCGCTCCTGCTCGGCCTGGCATCGATCGCTTTGGATGTGCCTGCTCTGCGAGCCGTGCGGCCCTACCGGCCCTCCATTCCGTTCAATGTGGATCTCAATCTCAACTCGCTCGCGGCCACCTACCTTTGGGGCTTCTTCAGTCTCCCTGTGCCGCTGGTTCGTGTCGTTGGCAGCAACAATTGCATCTGGCTCGCCCTGTGTGCCGCAGTGTTCGGTTCGCTTCCCCGCCGTGGACTGCAGCTTCCCGGCGCAGAGAGCGCCACGGCTCGCCGTGCGCTCTGGTCAGCCTTGCTTGCCCTTACGCTGATCCCCCTCCCCGTGCTGTTCATCGCACACTTCGTGACGCATTACTTTCAGCCTCGCTATGCCGTGCAGAGTATTCCCGCCTTTGTCGCCTTGCTCGCGATTACTCTGGCGCGCCTCACGCAGCGCTGGAACAGGCCCGCCCTGCGGACCGCGGCTGTTGGCGGCGTGCTTCTGCTGGCGCTGAAGTCGGCACGCCTGATCCGCGGACAGGTACAGCAGAACCGAATCGAAACGGCCTCGTATCAGGACACGGCAGCAGCGAAGATGTTCTTGCAGAGCCATCCGCAAGCCCCGATTTATCTCAGCGTGGATGCCTGCATTCTGTACCCGTTTTATGGTGACGCGCTCTATATCCCTCGCATCCGGTGCCTTTACTCCGACTCACTGGAACGGCGCTTCAACGACACGGTGCTTACATCGCTGACAGCAAGGATCCTGACGGGAAAAACAGATCTTCCCTTCCGTGGAGCCTCCTTTGAGGAAATGCGAGCGCAGCAGGACGCTGTTCTCGTGTATGCTCCCCGGCCCTGGCTCAGGTGGATCGCGCAGGCCGTAGCGGCGGACGATGCAAAGGTTTCCTTCGCGGGTATCGGCCTGGGCGGTGGTGTGTTTGCACTGTCTTTTCCGAACAGGTAACGATGGCGTCCATGGCTCGTCTGCCACGAACTTTGCTCCAAAACAAAAGCGGCCCGAGCTTCCGGGCCGCAAAGGGAATCTGCGCTGCGAGCGGACGAGTTAGTAGATCAGCTTCAGCGCGAACTGCACCACCCGCGGCGCAAAGGTGCTGGAGATCAGGCCGCCGCCGGTTGGGTTGAGACCCTGCGTTCCCGTGGGGCTGCTGGGCAGGTAAAAGTTCGTGTGGTTCAGGATGTTGTATAGCTCGGAGCGGAACTCCACCTTCAAGCTCTCGATGGGCGTGGAGAAGCGCTTGTTAAGGTCAAGATCCATCTCGTTGAACTCCGGCGTGCGCCCCGGGTTGCGCCCCAGGTTGCCGAACGGCTCCTGCAGCACGCCTGCGGTGTTGTTGATCGAGGGGAAGCTCAGCGCATTGTAGTTAAGGTATTGGATGTAGCCGGTGTTGGCCTGCTTCACGCTGCGGCCCTGGGTGAGCGGCACGCCCGCCACGCGGTTGGGACGGTACAGGTTCACGCCGCGGTAGCTCGCCGTGATCTGCGTGGACGCCAGCTGCGCGGTGTTCGGCGTATAGGTCAGGTTGAACGGTGTGCCCGCCTGCGCGGTGTTGATCGCGCTGACCTGCCAACCGCCGGCCACAGCGTCGACAAACGGGTTCATGTCGTGGCCGAAGTGGCGTCCCCGGCCGAACGGCAGGTCGTACACCAGGCTGGTCACGTTGGCCACCGGCAGGTTGTAATCCGACTGCGCATACTCCGCCCGCAGATTGTTCGCATCCTGCGGCGAAGGCGTGTTGCCCTCCAGTGAGGAGCTGGCGTTATCCAGCGAGTGCTCCCACGTGAAGCTGTTCAGCAGCGTGAGTCCGCCGGCCATGCGCTGCTCATACCGCACCTGCAGCGAGTTGTAGTTGGAGTACGCCTCATCAAGCGCTTCGGTGATATCCGAAGGCCAGTTGCCGAAAGGCCGCGAGTAGGTCCCGGTGGGGGAGATATTGCGCTGGTTGCCGTTCAGGAACTGCAGCAGCTTTAGCCCATGATTGCCGACGTAGGCCACATCCACCAGGCTGTTTTTGAACAGCTGCTTCTGCACGGCCAGGTAGTAGCTCTCCACATAGCTGTCGCGGTTATGCCGCGGCGACCACGTCACGTTGTCCGTCGCAAAATTGAAGTTGGTGGCCAGCCCCGCCGGGAAGCCCTGGTCGATGGTGGCATAGCAGCGTTCCGTGGTGGACCCGATCGGGACAATCTGCGTCGGCAGGGGAGAGGCGCAATGGTCGGTCATGTTAGGCGCGATCTGGCTCACGGCCGCAAACTGCGCCTGGGGCGCATTGATCGCCAGAATATTGCCCGACCCCGCGCGGTTGTAATGCACATAACTGGTGCCGAAGCCGCCGCGAAGGGCAATCGTCGGCGTCATGGCATAGGCAAAGCCGAACCGCGGCGCAAAGTCGTTCAGATCCGGATCCTGCAGCGTGCGGCCGTACACGCCGGAGCCGCTGGTCGGCGTGATGCCGTTGCCGGCGACCGCGCCCGGCGAAAGCGTCAGCACCGTCTGCGTAATGGGGTCGAAGTTGGAGATGTAGTTGTGCTGCTCGGAGTAAGGCGTACCGTACTCCCAACGCAGGCCCAGGCTCAACGTCAGGCTCGGCGTGACCTTCCAATCGTCCTGTGCATAGACGCTTTGGATCGTCTGCCGCAGATGCGCCTCAAAGTAGTTGCCCAATGAATACGTGCTGCTGGTGCCGAACAGGAAATCCGCCCAGTACGTGTCGGCTACTTTTGTCGTGGACAGTCGCGTGGGCGTGCCCGCGGCGGCGGAGCAGGCGCCTACGCCAGCGATGACGGTTCCGGCCGGGCAGCTGCTGTAACCGCCGCCAAGGGCAAACGAGCCATACAGCGGGCCGTTATCCAGCACGCCCATCCAAACCTTCTCCCATTCATAACCGAACTTCAGCGAGTGGTTTCCCTTCACGTACGTGTAGTTGATCTTGGGGTCAATCAGCGAAGGATCCTGGAACTGCGGATTGGTCGTCTGCCGGCCAAACGCCGTAAAGCCGCCCGAGATGCTCACCGCCGGCAAACCGCCGGAGAGGTTCGCCGCCGTCGGCAGGCCGGGAATGCCGAACGGCGTTGTGCCGACGCTCAGCGGCGTCTTGCCGGCCTTGGTCCTCGACACGCCGAGGCGAAGATCCAGAATCCGGTTCGAGCCGAAGCTGCTCGTGTAGCCCAGCGCCACCTGCTGGTCCAGAATCCGCTGCGTACCGGAGCTTTGCCCCTCCAGCGGCAGCGGGATCAGCGCGAAATTGACACCGGTTTCCTTGCGATCGCTGATCCGCAGGAAAAAAGTTGACGTTGCATTGGGCGTGTAATCCAGCCGCAGGTCGCCCTTATCGAAGTGATCGTTAAAGGGCACCTGCTCGGAGTAATCGCTGCTTGCCAGGCCGGTGGTCGCCAACCCGTTCACCGGCAGGCCGGGAACATTCTGCTTAAACGCGTTCACGATCTGTAGGGAGAGTGGATTGAAGGCCGAGGTCGGAATCGCCGTGTTCGCCGCATACGTCGTGCCGGTCAAGGGATTGCGCACCGGAACCACCAGGATGCCGTTCAGCTCGTTCTGCGTGGGCAGTGACAGCACATACAGTGGCTTGGTGATGCTGCGCAGACCCTCGTAGTCCAGGAAAAAGAAAAATTTATCGTGCAGCAGCGGCCCGCCGAAATTGCCGCCGAACTGATTGCGGTTGCTCGTAGGTTTGCGGAAGGGAACCACGCCCCCGGTGCCGACCACGGTGTTCGGCTTGAAAAAGCCCGCGGCATTCAGGTCCGTGTTGCGCAGAAAGTCATACAGCGTGGCGTGAAAGGTGTTGCCGCCGTTCTGTGAGGCCACGTTGATGGTCGCGCCCGAACTGCGGCCATACTCCGCGCCCTCATTGTTGGTCACCACGCTGAACTGCGCCACGGAATCCGGCGGAATCGAGATGATCTGGTTGTCAAAGCCCTGGTTCGACTCGCCATAGGCGTTGTTGTCCATGCCGTCGAGCAGGAAATTATTGAACACCGAGCGCTGACCGTTCACGTTATATGCGCCCGTGCGAACAAGGGCATTCAGGTTGCTCGACGTGGTCGCCGCACTCGGCGCCTGCCGCACGCCGGTCACCAGCCCCAGCAGATCCTCATAGTTCCGGTTGACCAGGGGCAGGCCTGCGGTCTGGGTATTGGTGAACGTCTGATCACGCTGGGTCTGCTCGGTTTCCAGCTGCAGCGCCACATCGCTGACCTCGACGGAGGCCTCCGCGGTGCCGACAGGCAGGCTTAGATCGATGCGCTGCCGGTTGCCGACCGAAACTGTAATGTTCTTGGCCACGGCGCTCGAAAACCCCGGGGCCGTCGCCGAAATGGTGTAAACGCCCACTCGCAGCTGCGGCAGATCGTACTCGCCGGCATCGCCGCTCTCGGCCTTGTTGGCCACTCCTGTCGCGGTGTTCGTTACCGTGACGGCGGCGTGGGCGATCGGCGCTCCGCTCGGGTCCTTGATCGTTCCTACAACGCTGCCATTCTCATACTGGGCGTGCATCAACGGCGCAAACAACGCCGCACCGGCAAACAGAACCGCCGGCGCGGGGCGGGAAGAAAACCAGAAATTCCTAGGCATGATGTCCAAACTAAAGCGCTTGCCATTTCCCGCTTGTAAACCGGAGGTAAACACTGGGTTACAGCGGTCCTCCCAAATTCCCCGCTTGATCTCCATATCCACAGGGCTCACTCGCCGCTCGCTCTCTGGCAGCTCACGCCCATCCACGCCAAAATTTCGTCCAGCGACGCCGGCATCTGGTACAAGCTATCCATGCACTCACGGCGGCTTCTCCGGCACTCGGCGCTGCTGTTGACCCTGCTCGCCGCCCATTTTCACGCGACGGCGCAGACATCGCTGCCAGGCTCCCCGGCAAGCGACCCGGCCACCACTCAGTCCACCGAAGACCTGCTGCGCACGGCCGTCGAGGCCATTGGGGCGAATCACTTGGCGGGAGCGCACACCCTGCTTGATCGCCTGCGCCTGCTCGACCCCAAACAGCCCGGTCTCTGGTCGGCCTACGGTCTGCTGAGCCTCCGCGAGAACGACGCCTCCACGGCCGTGATCGACTTCCGGAAAGAGCTCGCCAACCATCCGGACGCCGTCCAGGTCTACGCTCCGTTGGTGCAGACGCTGCTGGTCCTGAAGCGCCGCCCGGAAGCTCTGGAGACCCTGCGTGCCTGGAGCACCGCCGTCCCGACTGATCCGCAGCCCGTCGGCCTCCTTGTCGGCACACTGCTTGCCGGCGGCGAGACGTCGGAAGCCATAAAGGCAGGTACCGACGGTCTCGCCCGCTTGCCCGAATCCGCCCGGAACGATCTCCAGCTGCAATATTCGCTGGCCGCTGCCGAGCTGAAGGGCGGCAAGGAGGCCTCCGGCGCCAGGCGCATGACCGCGCTGCTGCAGCTCACAAACGACACCTCCACTCGCAACAGCATCGCCTATGCCCTCGCCGACGCCGGTGTGGAGCTACCCGCAGCCGAGGCCACCGAACGCTCTGTTCTCAACCAACTGGAGCTCGAAAGCGAGGGCTGGAGCCTCGACGGCAACCCGGGCATCCCGCTCTTCTGCACACAGCTGCTCACCGCCGCCTGGGACACCATGGGCTGGATCCTGTTTAAGGAAGGCAAGCCCGCCGGAGCCGAACCGTTCGTGCGAGCCTCCTGGCGCAACAACCCGCACGCCGACGTCGGGGCTCACCTCAATGCCATCGAAGCCGCCCTCGGCCAGCGTGGTCCAGGGTTATCCTCCGCAAGTACAGATGCTGCGCTCCAGCGGCTGCGCTCCATCCCGTTGGGACCCTCCGGGGGACGAAAGGGAACAGGGAACTACCGCATCCTGCTTTCGCGCGGCAAGGTCATTCACGCCCATCGCGACTCCGGCGATCTCAACGGCCCCGCCATTGACGCCCTGTTCGCGCGCGCCGACGTTTCACCGCTGTTCCCGGCCAAAGGTTCCTACGTGCAGCTGGTTCACCGGGTAACCGTGAATTGCACACAAAGCTCGTGTGAGATGGTGCTGACGCCGTAGCTGCTGCTCAGCACCACCTCGGGGTTACGGCTTACGCAAAACCTCACCCATGATCTCAGCCGTCGACTCTTGCCACATCGGCATGGCAAAGCCCAATTTATCCTTCAGCTTCTCGCAGCTCATCCGCGAGTTCGACGGCCGCTTCGCCGGCGTGGGGTACTCCGCCGTCGTGATCGGCAGCAGCCGGGCAAAGCGCTGCTCCGGTTCGGCCACCTTCGCCAGCCGTACGAACTCCTCGGCAAAACCGAACCACGTCGTAAAGCCCGCATCGCAGGCGTGGTACACACCGGAAGACGGCATCACCACCTCTGCCAGCGGCTTGCCCGTGGCAGCGGCTTCAGCCTCGAAGCGTTCGATGACATGGGCAACGAGCCGGGCCAGATCACGCGCCGAGGTCGGCGCCCCGTGCTGGTCGGCCACCACCTTCATCTCCTGTCTTTCCCGCGCAAACCGCAGAATCGTGAGCAGAAAGTTCTTGCCCCGTGCCCCGTACACCCAGCTCGTACGGAACACCAGATACGGCGCCCCGCTAGCGGCTAGTGCCTGTTCGCCCGCCAGCTTGGAAGCACCGTAAACTCCCAGCGGCGCAGTCGGGTCTACCTCCCGCCAAGGCTCCGTTCCGTCTCCTGCAAAGACGTAGTCCGTCGAAAAATGCAGCACCGGCGCGCCCAGCTTCGCCGCCTCCTCCGCCAATGCCTTCACGGCATCCCGGTTAATTGCATTTGAAGCGTCGACGTCGCTCTCCGCCTTATCCACCGCCGTGTACGCGGCGGGGTTCACGATCCAGCGCGGCTTCACCCTCCGCACATACGCTCGTACCGCCTCGGGGTCGCTCATATCGAGCTCCGCCCGCAACGGTGCGATCACCTCGCCCATGGCCTGCAGCAACGGCAGGCACTCACCGCCAACCTGCCCATTCACACCGGTCAGCAAAATGGGGCCGGCTACCGAAACCCTGGGTGCGCCTTGCGAAATCTCCTGGTCGGCCACTAGTACACCGTCTCTGTCACAATGCGTTTCAGGTACTGACCATAGGTGCTCTTGCCCAGCTTGGCTCCGAGCGCCTCCAGCTGATCCTTGTCGATGTACCCCAACCGGTAGGCGATCTCCTCCGGGCAGGCGATCTTTAGCCCCTGCCGGTGCTCAATCGTCTGGATGAAGTTCGAAGCCTCCAGCAGCGACTCATGCGTCCCCGTATCCAGCCACGCCGTACCGCGCCCCAGCACCTCGGTGTGCAGCTGACCCTTGTCCAGGTACCAGCGGTTCACGTCCGTGATCTCCAACTCACCGCGCGGCGAAGGCTTGATGCCCTCCGCTACCGAGACCACCTGCTTGTCGTAGAAGTAAATGCCGGTGACCGCATAGCGTGACTTCGGCTTGGCAGGCTTTTCTTCCAGCGAGATAACCTTGCGGTCCTTGTCAAACTCTGCTACACCGTAGCGCTCCGGATCGTTTACCGGATAGGCAAAAACGGTGGCACCATCCGTCCGTCCCGCGGCCGCGCGCAGGCTCTTGGCCAGGTCGTGGCCGTAGAAGATGTTATCGCCCAACGCGAGGGCACAACCATCGCCTGCAAGGAACTCCTTGCCGATCAGAAATGCCTGTGCCAGCCCATCGGGTGACGGCTGCACGGCGTACTGCAGCTTCAAGCCCCACTGTGATCCATCGCCCAGCAACGCCTCAAAGCGAGGTGTGTCCTGGGGTGTTGAAATCAACAGAATGTCAGTGATCCCCGCCAGCATCAGTGCTGAAAGCGGGTAGTAGATCATCGGCTTGTCATACACCGGCAACAGCTGCTTGGAGATGCTCTGCGTCACCGGGTGAAGCCGCGTGCCGGAACCGCCTGCAAGAATAATGCCCTTCATTTTGAAACCGCCTCGCCGGTGCGGTCGGCGTAGTTGGCCGAAACCCACTGCTGGTAGCTGCCGCTGGTCACGCCTTCCACCCACTCGCGGTTGTCCAGGTACCACTGCACGGTCTTGCGCAGCCCAGTTTCAAACGTCTCCTGCGGCTTCCATCCAATCTCGCGCTCAATTTTGGTCGCATCGATGGCGTAGCGGCGGTCATGGCCCGGACGATCCTTCACGGAGGTGATCAGTTGCGCGTGCGGCTTGTGCGGCGAATCCGGCACCAGTTCATCAAGCAGCGCGCACACTGTGTTCACCACCTCGCGGTTGGAGCGCTGATTCACCCCGCCCACGTTATACGTTTCGCCGATCTGGCCCTTTTTGAGCACCTCGGCAATCGCCCGGCAATGATCCACCACATAAAGCCAATCGCGCACCTGCAGACCGTCGCCGTAGATCGGCAGCGGCTTGCCCGCAAGCGCGTTGTTGATGATCAGCGGAATCAGCTTTTCCGGAAACTGATACGGTCCATAGTTGTTCGAGCAGTTGGTCACCAGCACCGGCATCTTGAAGGTATGCACCCAGGCGCGGGCCAGGAAGTCCGAAGCCGCCTTGGAAGCCGCATAGGGGCTGTTGGGCGCATAGGGCGTGGCCTCGGAGAAGGCCGGGTCTTCCGGCTCAAGCGTGCCGTACACCTCATCGGTGGATACATGCAGAAAACGGAAGTTCTTCGCGTCTTCCTCACTCAACGTTCCCAGGTACGTCCGCGCGGCTTCGAGCAGCGTAAACGTGCCGTGGATGTTGGTCTGCAGGAACACCTCGGGGCCCAGGATCGAGCGGTCCACATGGCTCTCCGCCGCAAAGTGCACGATCGCGCGGGGCTGGTGTTCGGCGAAGATCTTGGCCACAACGGCGGGATCGTCAATATCACCCTGCACAAAGGTGTAGTCCGACCGGTCGGCGACCGTGGCCAGCGTCTGGGGATTGCCCGCATACGTCAGCTTGTCCAGATTCACCACGGGACCCAAATTTTCGCCCAGCCAATGGAGCACGAAATTGCCTCCGATGAAGCCCGCGCCCCCCGTTACCACGATTGTTTCCGTCATCCTGCCTCGGCCTTTCCTTTGTCGCCATCTTGAAGTGTAAGGCGACCGTTTTCGCGTCCTGTTGCCGTTCCGTATGCCTGTTCCGTACCTTCGGCCCACACCCATGACCACCGCTGCACCCGCACTTCAGGGCAGACTTTCGCGGGCAAGGTGTTGGACTTTGCGTCTTCCCGATTATCCCGCCGATTGGCCGGGAGTACCAGCCCTTTTGGGAAACGATCGTAACGACCGTGGCTTGTGACCTTTGTCACGTTCCCATACGGAACGCGGCGCTTGCCATGCCCGGCGCACACTCCACACGGTAAAGCTGGAAGAAGAATATAAGGTGACTTTCGGACTTTCCGCGATCTGCCCGCTCCCGGAGATAAGAATCCGTGGCCAAATGCAAGCAAAAGTGCACGCCTCGCCCACGCCGGACCTCCGCCGGACAGCCCGGCACCCGTCATCCGTCACAGGGGGCCTTGACGATCGCGCGCAAAGGGGGGATGATGAGGCCAACCGTACACTGGGTCTTCGCAGAAAGACCATTTTTGTGCTCAGCTCATTTCGCTGGCACCGCTTCACGTTCCGTAGGGCATGTGCAACCGCAACCGGCCAACACCTGGCCTTGCACGCACGTCTGGGAGGACGTCCCTTTGATACCGAATCTGAAAGCTCATCTGCTTGCCCCGCTGCTGCTCCTGGCCGCTCCTCTGGTGATCGCTCCCCAGGCCGCGCGCGCCGCCGAGCAGCTGGTCCCGGCCGGATCGCTGATCCAATGCACGGTTGCCGAACCCAAAATCAACTCCAAGACCGAATCCATCGGTGACCCCGTGCTCTGCGGCGTCAGCCACGTGGAGCTCTACGGCCGCTCGGTTTTTCCCTACGGCACCTATCTCGAAGGCCGCTTTGAGGACTACAAGGACCCCGGCCACTTCGTTGGCAAGGGATGGATGGAGCTCAAGTTTGACCGCCTCATCCTCGGCAACACTGTTGTACCGTTTGCCGGCAAGGTGGTCTACGTGCCCAAGTACCCGGTCGACAAGGAAGGCCGCATCCATGGCACCGGACACCCCGTCCGCGATGCCATCGAGTGGGCCATCCCCGTGCTCTGGCCCATCGACCTTCTCAACCTGCCCCGGCGCGGCCCGCGTCCCACGCTGAAGCCTGAAACCCGGCTGACGCTCAAGGTCATGGACGATTTCGTGATCCCGGACCGCAACCAGGTCGCCCAGGACTCAGGTCTGATCCCGCGCGTTCAGAGCTACGCTCCGCAGGGCAACTACGCCCCACAGAATTACGCTCCACAAAACTACGCTCCACAATATTATGCGCCGCCCGTGCAGCAGAGCTACGCTCCTCCACCCCCGCCGGCATACGCCTACGCTCCTCCACCGCAACCGGTCTTCTACGCCGCTCCGCCGCAGCCTGTGTTTGTGTCTGCGCCGGTGCTCTATGGCTACCTTCCGCCGCCGCCGCCGTCCGTGGTCGTGCCGTACGGCTACGCTCCCTACGGTCCGGTCGCGAACACGGCCTATCGCCCTCGCTACTACTCGCCCTACTAGCCTTCACGTCGGTTCAGCAAATAAGGACCTGCCCGCCCCATAGAATTTTGGAGGCGGGCAGGTCCTTTCCGCTTTTTGTAGGTAGCGACGGAGTCATCGGAGTCATCGCCTGGCGAGGATCCGTCATTTGCGAATCGTCGTGCGATCGAGCGCGATGGTCGCCTTCACGCCGGCCTCCAGCAGCACGCGCAGGTTGGCCTCCCGCATGGAACGTGAATCGAAGAGCCGGTTGAGTGCCAGACCATCCACCAGTGCGCCGAAGTGCGCCGCTGTCTCCCGCTTCCGTGCGGCTGATCTGCCTGTCAGCTCGGGCAGCAGTTCGTCGATGTTCTGTTCCGCGCAGCGCATCTTCATGGCGCTGTGCAGGGCGGCGAGCCGCTTCTGCTGCGGCCGGCGAATCGCATACAGCTTGAACTCGATGGACAGCAGCATGCGACGGCGATTCTTCGCCAGGCTCGCCAGCAGCGTGGTCAACGCGCCAATCCTTTGCTCTACCGAGTCTTTGCCTGTGAGCGCGGCGCGGACCCGCTTTTTGTCGCGCTCCAGATCTTCCTCGAAGATGGCAAAGAAAACGTCCTCCTTATCCCGAAAATGGGCGTAGAAAGCTCCTCGCGTCTTGCCCGCGGCGGCGGCGATGTCTTCCAGGCGCGCCTGTTCAAAGCCGTCCCGTGCAAAAATTTCGCGTGCCGCATTAACCAGTTCAAGCCGCGTCGCGCGCGCCCTTGCCTGCCGAGGCTCGGCGGCGTTCGCGCCCGTTTCACGAGAGGATGACGGTTTTTCTGAATCCTTCACGGCACCCTCAGAGTCTCACGAATCGATACATGCGTGTATGTTTCTGACATACTGCAAACGTGGGACACCTGTTTATGATTGAAAAAGCTCAATTTTTCCGAGGGCGTACGCGCTTCAAATTGCTGACCGCGGGCAATGTGACGGCTTCGCCTGTTTCGGGCACGCTGTTGCTTTCCGGTTGCGCGCTCTTGCTTTCCGGCTGCGCAAAGCCCGCTGCGCCACCCGCCGGGCCCAGGGGGCCCATGCCCGTCCATGCGGTGCGCGTCACCACCTCCGATGTGCCCGTCACCGGCTCCTGGGTCGGCACCATGGATGGCTACGTGAACGCCAATATTCAGCCCCAGGTCAGCGGCTATCTGGTGAAGCAGCTGTACCGCGAAGGCTCGACGGTGAGCAAAGGGCAGGTGCTTTTCCAGATCGATCCCCGGCCCTTTCAGGCTGCGCTCGAGCAGGCGCAGGGGCAACTCGCGCAGGCACAGGGATCCCTCGGTCAGGCACAGGGCCAGGTAGGTCAGGCGCAGGCCGCGCTTGGTCTGCAGCAGATCAATGTCAATCGCGATACACCGCTCGCCAATCAGCGGGCCATCGCGCAAAGTCAGCTGGACAATGACAAGCAGGGCTTCACGCAGGCACAGGCAGCCGTGCGTTCGGCGCAGGCGCAGACGTCCACCGCGCAGGGACAGATCGCCACCTCCCGCGCGCAGATTGCCACCGCGAAGCTGAACTTCGGCTTCACGCAGGTGCGTTCGCTGATTTCGGGCGTAGCCGGGCAGGCGACCACGCAGGTCGGCAACCTTGTTGGTCCGCAATCCATACTCACTTCGGTCTCGCAACTGGATCCCATCAAGGTTTATTTCTCCATCTCGGACGCGGAATATCTCGCCCTTGTGCGCCGCGCGCAAAGCGGTCACGCCGACCTTCTGCATATCGGCGCCAAGCTGCCGTTGACGCTGTCCCTTGCCGGCGGCGACAAGTACCCGCAGACGGGTCACATCATCTTCGTCGATCGTCAGATCAACCAGCAGACGGGCGCCATCCGCATTGCGGCGGCGTTCCCGAATCCCGGCAACGTGCTTCGTCCCGGACAATTCGGGCGCGTCTCCGCCGACACGCAGATCCTCCACAACGCGCTGCTGATCCCGCAGATCGCCGTTACCGAACTGCAGGGCGAAGAGCAGGTGCATGTCGTCGGCCCCGACGGCAAGGTGCACGTCGTCACCATTCAACTCGGTCCGCAGATTGGTCAGAACTGGGTCGTGAAAAGCGGCCTGCAGCCGGGCGCCGAGGTCATCACCGATCAGCTGCAAAAGCTGGCCGAAGGTGCCCCCGTGAAGGCAACTCTCACCGACGCCAACACACAGCCTGTGGCCTCCACCAGTAACGACGCGACAGGGAGGTAACCGTTGTCGAAGTTCTTTATCAGGCGACCCATTGTCGCCATCGTCATCGCGATCCTCACCGTCATCATCGGCCTGGTCACGTTAAGTTCACTGCCTATCTCGCAATACCCCAACATCGTTCCGCCGGAGATCCAGGTGCAGGCCACCTACCCCGGTGCTGACGCGCACACGTTGGTGCAATCGGTCGCTACGCCGCTCGAAGAGCAGATCAACGGCGTCGACAACAGCATCTACATGTACTCGGAGAACGCCAACAACGGCCAGGCGACCGTGTACGTTGATTTCGACGTCAAGACCGACCCAAACATCGATCAGGTCCTCACGCAGCTGCGCGTCTCCCAAACCCAATCGCAGCTGCCCGCGCAGGTCAACACCGCCGGCATTCTCGTGCAAAAGGCGCAGACCTCGCCGCTGATGATCGTCTCGGTCAGCTCGCCCAACGGTCAGTACGGCGCGGACTTCCTCACCAACTACGCCATTATCAATCTGCAGGATGAGCTCACGCGTGTGCACGGTGTTGGCCGCGTGCAGGTCTTTGGCGGACAGTACGCTCTGCGCGTCTGGGTGCAGCCGGACAAGCTCGCACAACTCGGTGTCACGGCAACCGACGTCATCAACGCGTTGAGCGTGCAGAACAACGTGAACCCCGCCGGCCAGATCGGTGCCGAGCCCGTTCCAAAAGGCCAGCAGTTCACCTACACCGTACAGACGCAGGGACGCCTTGTCTCGCCCGAAGAGTTCGGCAACATCATTCTGCGCGCCAACCCTGACGGCTCGGTCCTGCATCTGCGCGACGTGGCCCGCGTCGAACTCGGCACACAGGCCTATAACCTCACCGCGCGCTACAACAAGGCGCCGGCCGGCGTGCTCGGCATCTACCAGCTGCCCGGCTCGAACGCTGTCCAGACCGCCGCGAATGTTCGCAAGAAGCTCGATGAACTCAAGGCGCGCTTTCCGGCGGGCCTGCAGTATGAGGTGCCGCTCGACACCACCAAGGCCGTCAGCGCGGGCATTCACGACATCATCATCACGCTCTCCATCGCCCTGCTGCTGGTGATCTTGGTCGTCTTTTTGTTTCTGCAGGGCTGGCGCGCCACGTTGATCCCCTTGCTGGCCGTGCCCGTATCCCTGATCGGCACGTTTACGCTGTTTCCGCTGCTGGGCTTCTCCATCAACACGCTTTCGCTCTTCGGCCTCGTGCTGGCCATCGGCCTGGTCGTCGATGACGCCATCATCGTCGTTGAAGCCGTGGAGCACCTGATCGACTCCGAAGGTCTGAGTCCGCAGGACGCCACCATTCGCGCCATGGAGGAGGTCGGCGGCCCGGTCGTGGCCATCGCCATCATCCTCGCCGCGGTCTTTATTCCCACGGCCTTTATCCCCGGCATTACCGGCCGCCTCTATCAGCAGTTCGCCGTCACCATCGCCGTTTCCGTATTGATCTCGGCCTTCAATGCCCTCACACTCAGCCCCGCGCTCGCTGCGCTGCTGCTCAAGCCCAAGGACAAGAATCGCAAGCCGGGTCCGCTGCAGCGCTTCTTTGACGCCTTCAATCGCTTCTTCGGCAGAACCACTGACAAATACGTCTCCACCTCCAAGCTGCTGATCCACAAATCCGGTCTCGCCATGATCGTGCTTGCGGTCGTGGCGGTGGTTGCCGTCCTGATGGCGGCCCGGCTGCCGGGCGGCTTTATCCCCACCGAAGATCAGGGCTATCTCTTCGTCGCACTACAGCTGCCGGACGCGTCCAGCCTGCAGCGCACCGACGCCGCCGCGCAGGACGTGACACAGGCACTGCTCGACACACCCGGCATCGGCGGCGTCATCGCCGTCAACGGCTTCAGCCTGCTCACACTCACGCAAAGCACCAACACGGCCTTCTTCTTCGTCTCTCTCAAGCCGTGGGACGAGCGCAAATCGCAGGCCGAACAACTCACCAGCATCCAGGCCAGTCTTGGGCGCAAGCTCGGCGGCGTGGGCCAGGGTCTGGCCTTCAGCTTTCCGCCACCTGCCATTCCCGGCATCGGCACCTCGGGCGGCGTGACCATGGAGGTGGAAGACCGCTCCGGCACGGACGATCCCACTTTCCTTACCAAAAATCTCTACGCCTTTCTCGGTGCTGCCTCCAAACGCAAGGAGATCGCTCAGGCCATCCCGTCCTACCTGCCCGCCGTCCCGCAGCTTTATGCCGACGTCGATCGCGAAAAAGCAAGCGAGCAGCAGGTCGCTTTGCCTGACGTGTACACCACCATGTCTACCTTTATGGGTGGCTACCTGGTCAACTACTTCAATCGCTTCGGCCGCCAGTGGCAGACCTACGTCGAAGCCGAAGGTTCCTCACGCACAAGTATCAAAAACATCGATCAGTTTTATGTGCGCAGTGCCAACGGCAGTCAGGTCCCTCTGGGTTCACTGGTGCACGTGAAGCAGATCACCGGCCCCGAGTTCATCACGCACTTCAATGAGTTTCCTGCCGCGCAGCTGAACATCGCCGGCGCCCCCGGTTACAGCTCCGGCCAGGTCCGCGCCGCGCTGGAAGAGGTCTTTCAGCAAACCCAACCCAAGGGCATGGGCTTTGACTACTCCGGCATCAGCTACCAGGAGCAGCAGGCCGCGCTCGGCGTTCCCACCTGGGCCGTGTTTTCACTCTCCATCCTTGTGGTCTTCCTCATCCTCGCCGCACTTTACGAAAGCTGGTCGCTGCCCTTCAGCGTTCTGCTCTCCACGCCCGTCGCCATCCTTGGGGCCTACATTGCCCTCACGCTGCGTGCCTTTGAAAACGACATCTTCGCCACCATCGGCCTCATTATGCTGATCGGGCTCTCCGCCAAAAACGCTATCCTCATCGTCGAGTTCGCGGTCACCAATTACAAGAGCGGCCAATCCATCTCGGATGCCGCGCTGAACGCCGCGCGCCTGCGTTTCCGCCCCATTGTGATGACGGCGCTGGCCTTTATCTTCGGTTGTCTGCCGCTGTGGACGGCTACCGGTGCCGGTGCCGTCTCACGTCGCATCCTGGGCACGGTCGTGGTCGGCGGCATGCTGCTGGCCACCGTCGTCGGTATTCTGCTGGTTCCCGTCTGCTTCGCGGTGGTCGAATACCTCTCACATCGCTTCAGTCACGGCGGCAAGGGCACCACCATGGATTCAAAACACTCCGCCGAGCCTGGCCTTGACGGCCCGCCCGATCACGACGACACGCAGCGTCTACAACACCCGGCCTGAAAGGAGATCGCCATGCTCAACATGACCAACACCTCTACCAAGCACGTCAAGGGCCTTCTTCCCTTCGCCGGGCTGGTCTGTCTCTCGGTTGCGAGCCTCGCGCTCGCAGGTTGCAACATCGGCCCCAAATACCAACGCCCCGCTACCCCGGTGCCGCCGGCTTTCCGCGGCGCCGATAACGCCGCTGTCTCCAGCGACCCCAATGGCTCGCTCGGCGATCAGCAGTGGGCACAGGTCTTCCGCGAACCCGAACTGCAAGGCCTCATCCGCACGGCGCTTGAAAACAACTACGATCTCCGCATCGCCGCCGAGCGCGTACTCGAAGCCCAGGCCCAGGTAAAGATCACCCGTGCGCAGGAGTTTCCGCAGATCACCGTCGGCGGCACGGGCGTGGGTGCCGAGTTCCCTGACAATCTCGGCAGCACCATCGCCAGCCCCCTCACCTTCGGCAGCTACAACGTCTCCGCTGCCTGGACGCCGGACTTCTGGGGCATCTACCGTAAGCAGACGCAGGCCGCCCGGGATACCCTGCTGGCGCAGGTCTGGGCGCAGCGCGCGGTGCGGTTGAGCCTCGTACAGCAGGTGGCGACGACCTACTTTGAGCTGCGGCTGCTTGATCAGCAGCTGGCCGTCTCGCAACAAACGCTCAAGGTGCGCCAGGATTCCGTAAACCTGACCCGCACCTTGGAGCAGGGAGGGGCCTCGCCACTTTCTGACGTGCGCCAGGCCGAAGAGCTGCTCTACACCGCCAGCAACCAGATTCCACTGCTGGAACAGCAGATTCAGCAGAATGAAAATGCTTTGCGCCTGTTGCTCGGCCAGAACCCTGGCTTAGTGGCGCACACCGATCCGGATGCGCTTGCGCCTCCGCCGGAGGATTTGCCCGTCGGCCTGCCCTCGCAGCTGCTCGAACGTCGCCCCGACATCCAGCAGGCGGAAGCACAGCTGCGCGCCGCCAATGCGCAGATTGGCGTGGCCAAGGCACAGTTCTTTCCGCAGCTTTCCATCAGCGCCTCCGGTGGGCTCGGCGGCAACACCTTCGCCAGTCTTTTCAACACCTCCGGCCAGACGGTGTATGGTCTCGGCACCCTCGCCCAGCCGCTGTTTGAAGGCGGAAAGCTGCGCGGGCAGGTGCAGCTCTCCGAACGGCAGAAGCAGGAGATGGTGCTGGACTACCAGAAAAGCATCATCACCGCCTTTCGCGACGTCTCCAACGCGCTGATCGCAGTCAACAAGCAGCGCGCGGCTCGCATTGAGCAGGCAAAGCTGGTCGCGGCGGCGCAGGATGCCACGCGCCTGGCCCGGATTCGCTACCGCGGCGGGGCGACCAGCTACCTGGAGGTTCTCACCACGGACACGACGCTCTTCACGGCACAGCTCAATCTGGCCAGTGCGCAGCAAAGCGAGGCGTTGACGCTGGTACAGCTCTACAGCGCTCTCGGGGGCGGCTGGCAGTAAACCGGCCGCAATGTCCGATTCATCAAATCGAGTAAAGAAGCCCAAATTGCGTTTGGTGCATCTCAAGCAGCAAAGTGCAAAAGGCAGCACGAGCGCCTAACCCTTTTTCGTGCCGGATCCAACACACCTGCATCCATCCGGCGGGAACGGAGCTGTGTTCATGGCAATACCCATCACACTAAACATCAACGGTGCGCGGCGAAGGCTGGAGGTTGAGCCCTGGGTCACGCTGCTCGATCTCATGCGCAATGGGCTGGATCTCACTGGCTCGAAAAAGGGCTGCGACCACGGTCAATGTGGTGCCTGCACGATGATCATCGACGGCAAGCGTATGAACAGCTGTCTGGTTCTGGCGGTGTCCAAGGACGGCGCCGAGATCACCACCATCGAAGGTCTCGCTTCGCATCTCGGCGAGCTGCACCCCATGCAGGATGCCTTCGTCGAGCATGATGCCTACCAGTGCGGCTACTGCACCCCCGGCCAGATCTGTTCCGCGGTTGGAATGCTCGCGGAGGGCCATGCCCGCACGCGTGCAGAGATCCGCGAAGCCATGAGCGGCAATCTTTGCCGCTGCGGTGCCTACAGCAACATCGTCGATGCCATTGAAGACGTGATGGGCAAGACCGGCGCCGATGGCCGCGCGCAGGAGCGGGTGCAGCTGGTACAGCTTTCGGAGGCAGGCTCATGAATCGTTTCACCTACCATCGTGCCGAGACCGTTGAAGATGCCGTCGCTGTGCTGACCGCAGACCCCCTCGCAAGGGCCCTCGCGGGCGGTACCAATCTCGTGGACCTGATGAAGTATGACGTCGAGCACCCGTCGACCGTGGTGGACATCGGCCGCCTTCCGCTCAAGGACATCGAAGACACGCCGGAGGGCGGATTGCGCCTCGGCGCCCTCGTCTCCAACACGGATACGGCATACGACAGCCGCGTCGCCGAGCGATACCCTCTGCTCGCCCACGCCATCCTCGCCGGCGCCTCCGGGCAACTGCGCAACGCCGCCACGAACGGTGGCAATCTGCTGCAGCGGACCCGCTGTTACTACTTCTATGACTCCATGACGCCCTGCAACAAGCGCAACCCCGGCTCGGGCTGCCCGGCCATCGGTGGCGTCAATCGCATTCACGCCATCCTCGGCGCGAGTGACAAGTGCATCGCAACGAACCCGTCGGATATGTGTGTCGCGCTCGCTGCGCTTGAAGCCTTCGTGGTGGTCCAGGGTGCCAACGGCATACGGCGTATTCCGATGGCTGACTTCCATCGCCTGCCCGGGGATGAGCCGCAGCTGGACAATACCCTGCAACCCGGTGAACTCATCACCGCCATCGAGCTCCCGCCAAACAGCTACGGCCGGCATTACACCTACCTGAAGCTGCGTGATCGCCAGTCGTATGCTTTCGCTCTTGTTTCCGTCGCTGCGGCGCTGGACATGGCAGAGGACGGCACGGTCCGTACGGCACGCATCGCCCTGGGCGGCGTGGCTCACAAGCCCTGGCGCAAACCCGAAGCGGAAGCCTTGCTCGAAGGCCGGCAACCCGGCGACGAGGTCTTCGGCAAGGTTGCCGACTCGTTGCTTGAAGGTGCCGTGGGCCAGGGCGGCAACGACTTCAAAACCGAACTCGCGCGACGCGCCATCATCCGCGCACTCTCGCAGGCTGCCGAAGGTACGCCGCAGTCGATCGCAGACAAACGCATCGTTTAAGCTTTGTTTTCACCGCATCGCTCACCGCAGTTAGGGGTACCATGGCCACACTTCCAGCACCTCCCACCCTGGGTCAGCCGACCCGCCGCGTAGACGGTCCACTCAAGGTCACCGGCGCCGCGAAGTACGCCGCCGAATACAGCGCTCCCGGCCTGCTGCACGGACAGATCGTCTCGTCCTCCATTGCAAAGGGCCGTATCCTGCGCTTCGACACGGAAAAGGCGATGGCGATTCCCGGCGTGGTCACCATTTTCACGCACGAAAATCGGCCCGAGCTTTCGGATAAAGCCAAAGACTACAAGGACCAGGTAGCGCCGCCCGGCGAGCACTTCCGTCCCCTGCACGACGATCGCATCCTGTTCAGCGAACAACCCATCGCGCTCGTCGTTGCTGAGACCTTTGAGGCAGCACGGGATGCCGCGGCGCTTCTGGGCGTTCACTACGCGGCGGAGCCGAACGAGGTCTCTTTTAAGAATCGTCTCGATACAGCGTATGTTCCCCCGAAGAAGCGTTCAGGCATCACGCCACCGCCGAAGCCGCGCGGCGACTTCGCTGAAGCCTACGCCTCGGCTCCGGAGCAGTTGAGCGCGCAGTACAGCGTCGCCTTTGAGCACCACAATGCGATGGAGCCCTTCGCTTCCACCTGTGTCTGGAATGGCGACGGCACGTTGACCGTGTATGACAAGACCCAGGGCTCGCAGAACGTGCAGCAGTACGTGATGAACATCTTTGATCTTGAGAAGGATCAGGTGCACGTGCTGAACAGCTTCGTCGGCGGGGGCTTCGGTTCGGGCCTGCGTCCGCAGCACCAGGTCTTCTTTGCCGTGATGGCCGCGCGCGCCCTGGAGCGCTCCGTGCGCGTCGTGCTCACACGCGACCAGATGTGGGGCCTCAGCTACCGCCCTCTTACCCAACAAACCGTCGAGCTGGGTGCAACGCCCGAAGGCAAACTGAACGCCATCCGTCATCACGCCGTCGCCAATACCTCCATGTATGAGGATCACCAGGAGGTGGTCGTCAACTGGATCGGCATGATGTACGACGCGCCCAACGTCGAGCTCACCTACGAGCTCGTAAAAACCGACACCGCAACGCCCAGTGACATGCGCGCGCCCGGCGCCGTGATCGGCGAGTTCGCCAGCGAAAGTGCCATGGATGAATTGGCCTACAAGGTCGGGATCGATCCGATCGAGCTTCGCTTGCGGAACTACACCGAACGGGATCACAACACCGGTAAAAAATTCACCTCCAAGGCGCTGCGTGAGTGCTTTCAAAAAGGCGCCGAGGAGTTCGGTTGGGCGGAGCGCACCCCGGAACCCCGTTCGATGCGTGAAGGCAAGGAACTCATCGGCTGGGGCATGGCCTCGGGTGCATGGGAGGCGCTGCTGCAGAAGACCGCCGCCCGTGCCACGGTGGATTCGCACGGCTATCTCACCGTAGCCTCTGCCACCTCGGACATCGGCACCGGCACCTATACGGTAATGGCCCAGACCGGTGCGGACGCCCTCGGTCTGCCGATTGGATGTGTGATCGCCAAGCTGGGCGACTCCGATCTGCCGGCGGCTCCCGTCGAGGGGGGCAGCTGGGGCGCGGCGTCCACCACCTCGGCCGTGCAGGCCGCCTGCGAGGACCTAAAGAAAGACCTAATCTCCGCAGCCGCCAATATCGATGGCAGGCCACTCGGTCACGCCGCTATCGATGACGTTCTATTCGCCAACGGCCGCATCGCGCGTAAGGACGATCCCGGAAAGAGCGTCAGCCTTGCTGAAGCCGTTCGCGCCTCCGGCAAGACCGAACTGGTCGCCGAAAGCAGCGCCTCGCCCAGCATGATCGAGCAGCTGCGCTATGTCAGCTATACGCACTCCGCGATCTTCTGTGAGGTGCGCATTGATGAAGATCTCGGCAATGTGCGCGTGACGCGCATCGTGGTGGCCGTCGCCGCGGGCCGCATCCTGAACCCAAAGACGGCGCGCAGCCAGATCCTCGGTGGTGTTGTGATGGCGATCGGCTCCACGCTCGAAGAAGAGTCATTCCTCGACGAAAAACTCGGTCGGTTCATGAATCACAACCTCGCGGAATACCATGTGCCGGTCAACGCCGACATCGATGCCATCGACGTCATCTTCGTGCACGAGGAAGACGAAAGAGCCAGCCCGATCGGCGCCAAAGGCCTGGGCGAAATTGGCATCGTCGGGACCGGTGCGGCGATCGCGAATGCGATCTTTCACGCCACCGGCCGTCGCGTTCGCGATCTGCCCATTACGGTGGAGAAGGTGCTGGGCATTGGCTAGGCTGCGACTCTCACGACAGATCCGACACTGTTCCGCAGCGGTGAAGAGCCTCCTCTTCGCCGCTGCGGCAGCGCCATCCCTAATGGCGCAAAGTCCAGCATCCATGGTGATGGCCCCCACCCCGGCAACGCAAGTGCCGCTCTCCGGGCAACAGGGTCAGGGAAGCGCCGCTGTTTCGGTCATGCAGAACACGGCGAGTGCGGGTGGTGCGAATAACGTCAATACCATCAATACGACCATCTCCATCATGCCGCCGTACATCGGCAGCGTGCCGGGCGGCAAGGCCTCCAGCGGTGCCGTATCACTTACGTTGGCGAACGCTCTGGCGTTGGGCCTTCGCTATAATCTCGGCACCATTGAGCAGAGCAACAACGTGCAGATGGCCCAAGGTCAGCGCACAATCGCCAAAAGTACGCTGCTGCCCAATCTGAACACGGGCATCAGCGAAACGTTTGAGCGGGAAAATCTTCGTACATTGGGCGTTTCGATCTCCCTTATTCCGGAAGCCGTAAAGTTCAACTACTTCGACGCCCGCGCCGCCCGTCTGCAACAGTCCGTCTTCGATCTCGTGCGCATCGATAACCTCCACAGCGCCAGCGAGGCCGTCAAGGCCAGCCTTCAACTAGCCAAAAACGCCCGCGACCTCGTTGTGCTCGCCGTGGGTGGAAGCTACCTGCAACTGAACGCGACCGAGGCCCGCCTCAGCGCGCAGCAGGCCGAGGTCGAAAACGCCCGCGCCGTCGCAAAACAGGCGGCGGATCGTTTCGCCGCAGGTGTGGCTGTGCGCGTTGACACGGAACGCTCCCAGGTCCAACTGCTCACCGAAGAGCAGCGTCTGCGCTCGCTTGAAGCGGATCGCGATTCTCAAAAGCTACGCCTCAGTCGCATCATCGGTCTTCCGCTCGGGCAGGACTTCCTGCTTTCAGAGGCCTTTCACTTCGTCCCGCTTACCGACCTCACGCTCGATACAGCCCTGCAGCGCGGGATGCAATCCCGTGCCGATATCAAGGCCGCGGAAGCAAGCGTTCGCTCCGCGGTGCAGAGCCTGAAGGCAGCCCATGCCGAACGTCTGCCGAATCTAGCCGTCGATGCAAACTTCGGCGCCGCCGGCGTCACGCCGTCCCATCATGCCACCGGCGTGTATACGGTCTCCGGCCTGCTCACGATCCCGCTGTATGAGGGCGGTCGCATCCATGGTGAAATTCAGCAGGCCGAAGCGGCCCTGCACGAGCGCCAATCCGAACTCGAAGATGCGCGTGGCCAAGTGGATCAGGATGTTCGCCAGGCCTTCATCAATCTGAATGCCGCCGCCGATCAGGTCGGCGTCGCCAAAAGCAACGTAACCCTCTCTCACAATTTGCTTGAGCAGTCCCGTGATCGTTTCGCCGCTGGTGTCACTGACACCGTAGAGCTTGTCCAAGCGGAACAGTCTGCCGTGCAGGCCGATGACGATTTCATCACCGCTGTCTACGAACACAATCTCGGCAAGATCGCGCTCGCCCGTGCCATGGGCAACGCCGAAGCAAATCTGCCCCAGCTCTTACGGAAATAGACGCTAAGGAAATAACGCATGCCCGATTCACCGCTCCCCGGTCCTGACGACGCAATGCGCTCCACGCCGGCAGAAGAACAGAACAACCTCCTGCTGCGCATGCTCTACGACGAGCAGGCCAGGCTCCGCGCCGAGCTCGAAACCGTGCGTTCCCAAAAAGAAGAAGGCGACAAGAAGGAAGACGGCGGCGACGACAAGGGCGACAAGAAGGACGGCGACGACAAGGACAAGAAGGACGGTGACGACAAGGAGGGCGACAAAGACAAAGACAAGGAAAAGAAGCCGCCCGTCACGCAGCGCGTAGGCGCCTGGATCAAGGGCCATCCGTTCTATAGTCTCCTCATCCTCCTTGGCTTCATCCTCTTTGTCATCGCCGTCATTTGGCTCTTCATCTATCTCGGCAAGTATGTCGAGACCGACGACGCCTTTGTCGACGGTCACACCGATCCCATCAGCGCGCGCATCAACGGCTTCGTGAGCGGCGTCTACGTGGAAAATACCTACTTCGTAAAGAAGGGGCAGCTGCTGCTGCAACTCGACCCACGCGACTACCAGGTTGCCAAGGAACAGGCCGCCGCACAGCTCGGTCAGGCAAAGGCCAACGTCGCCGCGCAGCAACCCAACGTGCCGATCACCGCAACCACCCAGAGCACGCAGGTTCTCACGCAACAGCAGAACGTCGCCAGCGCCGAGGCCAACGTGACCGGCACCGAATCGCGGTATCAGGCCGCGCTCTCCGATCTTCGCGAGGCGGAGGCCAACGAGGCCAACGCCGCCCGCGAAGAGGAGCGTTACAAAGAGCTGGTCATGAAGGAAGAGGTCTCACGCGAGATGTATGACCAGCGCGCCACACAGGAGCGGGCCCAGGCCGCCGTGGTCAGCTCCCGCCAGCAGACCGCGGAGGCCGATGCCAAGCAGGTGGCGCAGGCTACGGCGCAGCTCAAACAGGCACAGGCCTCTCTCGCGCAGGCGCGGAACAATCTGCCCCGCCAGATTGAAATGCAACGGGCCACACTGGCGGAACGTCAGGCGAGCGAGAAACAGGCGCTTGCCAATGCCGATCAGTCCGAACTCAATCTCGAGTACACCCGCATCTACGCTCCCGAAGATGGGATCATCGGCGACAAGAGCGTACAGCTTAACTCGCAGGTCACGGCCGGGCAGGAGATGTTCGCCCTTACCCAGACCAACGACATCTGGGTTACGGCCAACTTCAAGGAAACCGAGGTGACGAACATGCACGCAGGCCAATCCGTGCGCATCCATGTCGACGCCCTCAAGCAGGATTTCGACGGCTACGTCGAAGCTCTGCCCGGTGGTTCCGGTGCGGTCTACAGCCTGTTGCCGCCGGAAAATGCCACCGGGAACTACGTCAAAGTTGTACAGCGCCTGCCCGTGCGCATCCGCTTCAAACCGGGTCAGCCGGGCGCCGAGCGCCTGACCCCCGGTATGTCTGTCGAACCAAAGGTCTGGGTGAAATAGTGCCGCTCCGCTCCAGTAGTTCTGAGGATCAGGCCTGATGCCCGGCGGTGCGGACGCCGGCTGGAAGCCGAAGGTCAATCCCTGGCTGATTGCCATCGCGGTCATGATCGCCACCTTCATGGAGGTGATGGACACGTCCATCGCTTCGGTGGCCGTGCCGTACATCGCGGGCTCCACGGCTTCAACCACCGATGAGGCCGAGTGGGTACTCACCGTCTACCTCGTCGCCAATGCCGTCTTTTTGCCCGCCAGCAGTTACTTCGCGGAGCGCTTCGGGCGCAAGAAGTTTCTGATGACCTCCATCGCCATCTTCACCGTCGCCTCTGTCCTCTGCGGCCTTTCACCCACGCTCGGTTTCATTCTGCTGGCGCGCATCATCCAGGGCGCGGCGGGCGGTGCGCTGCAGCCCCTGGCGCAGGCGATTTTGGTGGAAAGCTTTCCTCCGGAAAAGCAGGGACAGGCCCTGGGGCTCTACGCTTTGGGTGTTGTCATTGCCCCGGTGATTGGGCCGGTATTCGGAGGCTATCTTACCGTGGCGCTCTCCTGGCGCTGGGCGTTCTACATCAATGTGCCCATGGGCCTGCTGGCTTTGCTGCTGCAGAGCAAATTTCTCGAAGATCCGCCCTCCATCAAAAACGCCAAACCCGGCCGGTTCGATGGTATAGGGTTTGGTCTGCTGGCTCTCTGGATTGCGGGTATGCAGTTCATGCTCGACAAAGGCCAAGAGCAGGACTGGTTCGGCGACATCCGCATCCGCTGGGCGATCGGTGTCATGATCGGGGGGCTCATCCTGTTTGTCGTCTGGGAGCTGCTGCACCCCAAGCCGCTGGTGGACATGACGGTCTTTAAAGACCGCAACCTTTCCATCGGTTGTGTGCTCATCTTTATTCTGGGCATCGGTCTGTACGCTCTAACGACCATCTTGCCCGTCTTCTTTCAGGACTTGCTGGGCTACGATGCCTTCAAAGCGGGACTTGCCGTCAGTCCGCGTGGCTTGGGGGCCTTCGTGGCAGCCATGGCCGTAGGTGCGGCCACGTCCAAGTTCGACCCGCGAAAAATTGTCTCCATCGGGTTTGCCGTGGTCGCCTGTTCAACGTTGTGGCTGGGGTTTGTCACGCTGCAAATTTCACCCTGGTCTCTGTTCTGGCCCATCACCTGGAGCGGCGTGGGCTTGTCGATGGTCTTCGTTCCTCTCTCCAAGGTGGCCCTGGGTACGCTTTCGCAAAAGCAGACAGGCATCGGCAGCGGTGTCTTCAACTTCATGCGCAACGTGGGCGGCAGCGTAGGCATCTCCGCCGCGAACACCATCTCACAGCGCCACTCCCAATCCCGCCGGTTTGAGCTGCTCCATTGGCTCTCCGGGAGCAATTGGATCTATCAGCGAACCCTCGCGCTGCGGACGGCGAGCATGTTGCAGCACGCCGGCCCTCGCGTGGCGCGCCTCCGTGCGATCTCCCTCACCAGCGCGAGCCTCACCCGGGAAGCGCAGCTCTGGGCCTACGTCGACGTCTTCCGTTACATGTTCCTGGTGCTGGTCATCTGTGTTCCTGGAGCCTTTCTTTTAAAGAAAACCGACCCCAACGACTCCCAGGGAGCGGGTTAGCACTCCCTTCGCCTTGGGTTGCAGTTCAGAATGAACGCCTGCTCCACTTTGTCTCAGTGGAATCGCTCCGGATTGCCCCAGAACGTTTTAAGACGTGAGTCTACCCGGCTTTTACCATGAGGTTTACCGTCGTGCTACTGTAAGCGGGCACCGGGGCCC
>CAXSBL010000007.1:0-5013 GCA_964235515.1 uncultured Bryocella sp. | reverse complement strand
CGCAAGGTCCGAGACCCGCATCCAAGTTCGCAGATTGCCCGAGGAGCCCAATGCCTGGACGTACGGTCGTCCGAAGCGCGCATCGCACGTGGCTGACGGCAATCCTGTTGTGTCTTGCACTCTTCCTGGTTGCCGGCGGCCTTTTGCGATCCCAGGCGGCCGATAATGCAGCAACCCCGCCTCCGTTGACCGTCGAGCAGATTGCGGCGCAGATCCAACACACCAGTGACACGCGCGCTCTTGCCCTGCGTAGCTACGAGAGCCGGCGTGTGATGACGCTGTCCTATAAGGGCAAGCTGGCCGATAAGGTGGCGTCTGAGACGGTGCAGATGACCTACACCGCTCCCGGCTCCAAGCAGTTTCTTATTCTTTCCGCGGACGGCTCGCCGCTGCTGCGCGACAGCGTCTTCCAGCGTGCCATGGATAGCGAACAGGAGGCCGCCGGCCGCACCGACGTTCGCTTGACGCCCGCCAACTACGAGATGAAGCTGCTCGGCACCGAGCGGTTGCCCGAAGGCGAATGCTACGTGCTCTCCGTCACGCCGCGCCACAACAATCGCTTTACCTACCGTGGGAAGATCTGGGTACAGAGTACGGACTTTGCGATCGTTCGCATCGATGCCGAGCCCGTCGAAACACCGTCTTTCTGGGTCAAAAATGGCTCGTTTCGTACCGAGTACAGCAAGGTTGGCGACTTCTGGTTTCCGGCCCGCATGATCTCCAACAGCCACATCCGGCTCGGCGGCGATGCCACGCTCACGATTCAGTACGGTCCCTATCACATCCTGAGTGCAAACCCCGTGCCATCTTCGCCCGCCGCACAGGCCATGGAATAAGCAGGCGCCGCCGGATTAGGCGCTCTGCATTGATGTAAAGCTGTCTTCGTATAAGTCACACAGCTGGCGTCCTCCTGAGCGTAGCGAAGGATCTCTGTATTCCCTCCGCAGCGGTCTACCCCTGCTGGAAACCTGCTACAGTTCTGCTGCTCAGGCGGTGCGCGCCTTGGCCGTTGCCCGCGCAATCAGCACGGCGCTGTAAGCCGCCCCGAATCCGTTATCGATATTCACCACGCTGATGTTGGGACTGCACGAGTTCAGCATCCCCAGCAGTGCGGAAGCCCCACCGAACGAAGCTCCATAACCGACCGACGTAGGCACGGCCAGCACCGGCACCCCAACCAGCCCACCGACCACCGAGGGCAGCGCACCTTCCATGCCCGCGCAGACGATCACCGCATCCGCGGCGGCCATCTGCTCGCGCACGGCCAGCACCCGCTGCAGCCCGGCAACGCCCACGTCGTACAGTCGCGTCACCTTCGTTCCAAAGGTCTCCGCGGTCACGGCGGCCTCCTCCGCGACAGGCAGATCGCTGGTGCCGGCGCACAACACCGCCACGTGACCCCTCACCTCCCGCGCACGCCCTTGCCGCAGCGAAAGCGTACGGGCCGTGCTGTTGTGCACGGCCTGCGGATGCTGGGCCAGCACGGCATCCGCCGTCGCCTGTGAAGCGCGTGTGGCCAGCACATCCACACCGTCCGCGGCCAGCGAAGCAAAGATGGCCGCCGTCTGTTCAGGCGTCTTGCCCGCGGCGTAAATCACCTCCGGTAGCCCCGTACGCAGGCTGCGGTGATGATCGACACGCGTGTGTCCCAGGTCCTCAAAGGGCAGGGTAGCGAGCCGTTGCGCGGCGGCGGCGACCGAGGTCTCGCCGCGCTCCACGGCAGACAATAGTTGCAGAAGATCGGTCTGCGTCATCGTGTCAGGCCTGTGTCGCGCGGTAGGCGGCAAGGGCAGCTTCCTGCACCAGCTTCAAGGGAACGTTATGCGCCTTTGCGGCGGCGCGGCAATCCTCGAACTCGGGCGCGGCGTTGCGTTCCTCGGCTCCGGCACTGCCCACCTTCACACGAATGCTGCCATATTTCGTCTCAATTGGCATCTGCGTGCGCTCGAGACAGACCCGGCGATCCTCGCGGATGCGCAGACCGAGCGTCGGTGTCTCACGCAGCAGCATCGCCTGGAACTCAGCACTCGACTCCGGGCGGCATAGCAGCGTCAGCAGTGTGCCGGGCCGGCCCTTCTTCATGATCACCGGCGTCAGCATCACATCAAGCGCCCCTGCTGCCAGCGCCATCTCCGCGACATAGGCGAGCAGCTGCGGGGAAGCGTCGTCGAGTGCTGTCTCCAGCACCGCAACCATCTCCGCATCGCCTTGCGTCTCCTCCGCCCTGTGCGAGAAGGAGCCGACTTCGGTCACGGACGCATCCTGCATCGCCGCTTCGCCCACGCCAACTCCCACGCTGAGCCGAAGCACGTTGGGAAAATCCTTCGGGTCGCGTGTGCCTGCGCCATAGCCGATGTGTTCCACACGCATGGCGGGCTGCGGTCCAAAGGTGGGGGACAGCGCGCGCAGCAGGGCCGCGCCCGTAGGCGTCACCAACTCCTTCTGCACATGCGCGGAGTAGGTGGGCACCTCGCGCAGCAGGTCCGCGGTCGCCGGTGCCGGCACGGGAAAGGTCCCATGCGCGCAGTCCACGGTGCCCCCGCCCACGTTCACGGCCGAAGCATACCAGGCGCCGATCTTCAGGTGATGGATCCCGGCGCAGGAGGCCACAATGTCGACAATGGCATCCACCGCGCCCACCTCATGGAAGTGAATCTCATCCACCGGCACATTGTGAATCTTGGCCTCAGAGCGGCCGAGCAATTCAAATGTGCGGATCGAGAGACTCTTTACGGCCTCATGCAGCGGCGCAGCCGTAATCAGGGCGCGAATCTCGGTCAGCGATCGTCCATGCACATGCCCGTGCTTTCCACTTTTGCCGTGCTCGTGTTTGCCATGCTCGCCGCCGTGCTCATGCGCCTCATCATGTTTGTGGTCGGCTTCATCATGTTTGTGACCTGCTTCGTCATGCTTATGGTCATGACCGTGAGCGTGCCCGGTCTTGTGTTGGTGCTGGGTCTTGATCTGGTGCGAGTGGGTACGGTGTTCCTGCTCGGCCAATCCGTCCTCTGTATGCGCGTGCGTGTGGTTTTCGCCATGCGCATGGGAGTGGCTGTGCGCCTTGCCTTCGGCCAGCTCACCGCCTTCCAGCACATGCACCTTGGTGCAGGAGATGCCGCTGCGGTCCACGGTTTCCACACGCAAACTGGCATCGAGGTTCAGCGCAGCCGTGGCAGAGTGCAGCACCTCAACCGGAACACCGGCGTCAAGCAAAGCGCCAAGAAACATGTCACCGGCAATCCCGGCAAAGCAGTCAAGATAAGCGATACGCATGGTGAGACTAGACCTTCAAAAAGGGAGCAACTTGCAGCGACGCCGCCTTGGGAACCCCAAGCAGCGCTGCATAGAAGAGTAGATGCGGCGGAGCGAAGGCTCGCTATCCCCTGGCCGCGGCAATCGCCGAAACAGGCAGCACATCGTTCATGGAACCGGAACGGTAGCCCTGCGTATCCAACGCGACATAGACAAACCCCGCGGCACGCACGGCAACCGTAAGGCGATCGAGCATGTCGAGCGAAAGCGCCAATGGCAGCTGGGGCCGGGCAATCTCCACCCGCGCCAGATCGCCGTGGTGCCGCACGCGCACCTGCGTAAAGCCGAGCGCATGCAACCCATCCTCGGCCCGCTCCACCTGCTCCAGCGCCTGCGCCGTCACGGGCCGGCCATACTCAATGCGCGAAGAAAGACAGGCACTGGCCGGTTTGTCTGAGACCGCCAGCCCGGCATCGCGGGCCAGTGTGCGGATCTCCGCCTTGCTCAGCTCGGCCTCCACCAGTGGCGCCAGTGCTCCATGCAGGGCGGCGGCCCGCTGGCCGGGGCGGATCTCTCCGCGATCGTCCAGGTTCATGCCATAAGCAATGTGCGCGAAACCGAGCCTGCGCTGTTCCTCCGCCATGCACTCAAACAGCTCGTCCTTGCAGTGGAAGCAGCGTTGCGCGTCATTGCGCTGGTAGTCCGGATTGCTGAGCTCGGCGGTGTGGATCACCTTCACCGGAAATCCGCTGGCCTCCGCAAAGGCCAGTGCCGCGGCCAGTTCTTTGCGTGGCAGAGAGGCGGAATCCGCGATCACCGCCAGCATCCGCTCCCCCAGCACGCGATGCGCCGCCCACGCCAGAAACGCGGAGTCGGTCCCGCCGGAGTAGGCCACCATCACGGAACCCAGGCCGCCCAAAAACGCGTCCAGCCGCGCCGACTTCTGCTCCAACTCCATCGATGTCATTCTAAGCTCCTGCGCTGGGTGCACCGGCGCCCCTAGTGTGTAAGCGCCGGCAGCCGTTCGCTCAAACCAAACAGAAAAATGGTGCCCACCGCAAAGCTGTACACAGCCGTCAGTGAGGTAACAAAGGTTTGCAGACGCGGACGGTAGGCGCTGCCCAAAAACACGCCGGAGGCACTTGCCGTCATCAGCGTATTCATCAGCAGCAAACCCAACAGAAAGCTCAGCAGACCGAACAGACCCCGTTCCGTGCCCCCCAGGTGCGCCGTCAACAGAAACAGGCCGAGCTGCGACGGCGTCTCTGCCCCCAGCCCGTGAATGATGCCCACGGCAAACACCGAACCGCGGTCGTAGCGAAACGCAAACGGCTCTGGCCGCGGCAGGTCCCCAACAAATAGCCGCCGTACCCTCCAATGCGCGTAGCGGCCACCGGAGATCAGCAGGGCAATGCGGCTGCGGCTGACATGCGCATGACCGTGCGCTTCGTCCGACCGGGAACGCCATAACGTGAGGGCAACGTAGATCGCCAGGGCAACCAGCGTGGCACCCACCAGGCGTTCGCCGACCGCGTCCAGCCGCTGCGGAATGGGCAAATGCAGCGAGATCGCCGCTACCCCGAGCACCGCCACCGTCAGCGCATGGCCAAGCGCATACAGCAGCCCCAGCCCCATACCCTCGCGCCATCCCCGCTGCACACTCGTAATGTCCGTGATGGCGGCCAGGTGATCGTAGTCAAAGCCGTGCCGCAGCCCGAGCAACAGGCAGGAAAGCAGCGCGAGCTCAAGCGGCGTGGACAT
>CAXSBL010000006.1:85164-105438 GCA_964235515.1 uncultured Bryocella sp. | reverse complement strand
CAGATCGCGTTCACTCATCCTGATCGGACCTTTTTACGTGGGCGCCTACACACAAACGAAACAGAATATCTGTTATCAGACATAGGATGCTGATCAGAAACGCTGCTTGGCGATGCAGATCCACGCCATGGCAGATTAAGTCCGATATCCAGGCCTACGCGACCACGAGGCGTCCACCATTGTCGCCGATCCGTGAGGAGTCAGGCGGCGGGCTCGATCCCAAAGCGCTCGGCAAGAAACCCGCGCACAACAGGAGGCACGCAGGCCGCGATCTCCTGCCAGGTCCTCAACTGAAAACGGCTGCGCGAGGCCGCGGTGTGCGCGGCCGCCACGACCCCGAAGCAGATCTCCGCCAGATCTGCGCGTCGGTCATCCAGCAACACGAGATAACGGCCACCGTTGCGCTCGGCCGCCAGCAGGCCTCGCACAATCTGGTATCCCTCATACCCTCGCCCCGGGTGTGGCAGGTCCGCCACGGAAAAGATCTCCTCAACGCCGCAGTAGCGGAGTAGACGGTCGTGCGAAGCTTTGCCAAAGCCGCCCTCCGTCAGCTTCGCTTCCACCAGCACGTCCCCAAGAACCATGTCGAGTTCCGTCCGGTCGACCTCGCCACGCCGCATCGGCAGCGACGGCCTGATGCCAAATGCCGGCCGCACCCCGGGCTCCACCCCCAGGCAGGCGCACAAGCCCCTCCGCCGCAGTACACCTGGATAGCAGAACACATTCATCAGCAATGCATCGGAGCTGCTCGCGCAGTCAAGCTCGGCTCGGCGTCGGTCCTGCGCCCGCGGCATCCACCGGTCTCCTGTATAGGTCTTTTCCAACCGCCGCGCCCACTCCGGATCGCGCACGATGCGGCGATAAGAGGCCGCCAGGAAGTTGCCGTGTTCCCCGTTGCCGTCAGTCTGGTACAGCACGCTGCCGCTGCGGCCAAAGCTGACCTCACGCCCGTCCGCCGGCTCTTCGCGCAAACGGTGCCTGGCCGAAATTTCACGCCGAAGTGCTCCTGACGAAGCACGGCCACCAGTGACCATCACCGCTCCACTATAGACGAAGAGAAGGCGAAGAACTTGATCCTAAAGTGACGCGGCGCTGAACCTTTACCGCAAACCGGCATCGCTTCCGCCGCGTTCGCATAACAAAGCGGCATGCCGCCTTCCCTCCACGCAACGGCAGCGTCGTCTAGCGTGCGCTGTATGCCATCTCGATGGTGGTGATCTGCAAGGGCGACAATAGGCGCTGGCAGCCGAACTACTCCAACCTGCTGGGTGATCTCGCCGCCGGAGGCCTTTCCACCCTGTATTATTTCCGCCGTGACCAGCACAGCGTTCCGGTCACGGTCACCAACACGCTGGTCGGTGCCGCGACCGGCGCCTCCGGCACCCTGTTCCAGGAGTTTCTCCTGAAGCGCTTCACCCGCGAGGCGCCGAACACGCGTTTTGACCCTGCCGGCAGCGCCCCGTGAATGCGATACTACCCGCATGTACGTGTGGGCGAGATACAGTCTTCTTGCGGTAGTGACGGTAGCCGGTACAGCGCGTTGGAATGCGCCGACCGAGAACACCCCGGCGTACTACAGCGCGGCCCCGAAGAGCGACTACGCTCCCCTGCTGAGCGGCGATCAACTCACCGGACCCTACTTCTCGCATTCATACCAGGTCACGGCCTACAAGATGGCTGCCAGGGTGGAGAAGGTGCTGTTCTCCCAGCCCTGCTACTGCCGCTGCGATCTTGCCCTGCACCACAAGAGCCTGCACTCCTGCTTTGAGGGCACCCACGGCGCGGTGTGCGCGACCTGCATGCGTCAGGCCGTGTACACCTATCAGCAGACGAAGCTGGGCAAAACGCCGCAGCAGATCCGTCAGGGCATCATGCACGGCGATTGGCAGAACGTAGACGTGGAGAACGCCGCACTCTAATCGGCCGGCGATCCCTGCAGCGATTGATAAACCGAACTGGTGGCCTTTGCGATGGCATCCCAGGTCCGCTCGCTGAATTGCATCGCCCGCACTCTGTCTTCCAGACGCTCCCGTAGACCCGGCTCCCGCCCCAGGCGCAGGATCGCACCGGCCAACTCCTCCGGATCCTCCGGATCAGCGAACAGGGCGCTCTCCCCGTCGTGTAGAAGCTCTTCGAAGACCGGCAATCTGCTCGCCACGATCGCCTTGCCCAGGGAAAGACCCGTGGCCAGCGCTCCACTCGTCGTGATAGCGCGGTAGGGGTAGACGACCATCGCGGCAGCACGATACGCCGCCACAAGCTCCTCCGCCGAGCAGAATCGCAGCTCGAATCGCACGTGTTGCAGCCGGAGTTGCTGTGCCTGCGCTTGCAACCGCGCCAGCAGCTCCGGATCCCCTGTGCCCAGAATCACCAGGCAGAGTTCGCCGGCGGCCTTCTCTTCCACGTGCTGCCAGGCATTCAGCAGCAGATCGACGCCCTTGTACGGAAAGATAATTCCCTGCCAAAGCACCATCGTCTGCCCCGCGCCAACTCCGGGGACGTCTCGAACATGCTCCGTTCCAGAGGCCGGCAAATCGAAGAAAAACGGACCGTGCGGGATCACGGCGATTCGCTCAGAGGCGATCCCGAACTCCTGCTCCAGCCGGGCCTTGACGTGCGGCGAGTGACAGATCAGCGCATCCGCCCGTGCATAGAGCCGGGTGTAGGCCGCCCGGTGCGCCTCCCCTGTATCGTGCGGCAGCAGATCATGGACGGTCAGCACGAAGGGCACGCCGCGCCGCCGGCAAAAGGCAACGAACCACGCATCCAGCGGAAATCTTGATAACAGCAGCGGCAGATACTGCACATGCAACACCTGCGGCGGGTCGAGCAGCACCCGAGCCGCCAGACCCAGCAGGTTCAGCACCCCCTCCGTCAGCTTCAGGATGCGTCGCGCCGTCCTCGGCAGGTCCAAATGCCCGATCAGGTCCATCGCCCCGGGCTGCAAGCGCAGGCCGCAGCGGCGAAAACAAGCCCGGTCGAGATAGTAGGTGATCGAGGCCACCTGCACCTCCACGCCTTCGCTCCGGAGCGCCCGCGACAGATACGCCGTGTAGTACGGCACCGTAGCCCACAAGTCCAGCATCAGCACCCGAAGCGGCTGTAGGGGAACCGTCCGGGATGGGCTGGAACTATCTAAAGGAGCGGAATTACTCACGCGGCTCCTGCCCAACCGAGCCGACTCGTTCCCCGGCACGCACCGCGAGCGCCTCCCGATAAACTCCCAGGTAGTCCGCCGTCATCCGTTCCGCGGAGAACTCCGCGGCCACTCTCCCTTGCCCCGCCTGCCCAAACCGCGCGCGCAGCTCCGGCGCGGCAACCAGTCGGGCGATCCCTTCAGCAAGAGCCCCCGGCGACTCCGGCGCAACCAAAATTCCTGTCACCTCCGGCACCACCACCTCCGGCACAGCGCCAACCCGCGTCGCCACCACGGGCAATCCACTCGCCACGCCCTCCAGCAACGCGATCGGCAAGCCCTCCTGCCGCGACGCCGAAACCAGGACATCGAGACCGGCGTAAAACCCCGGCATATCCTTCTGGCTTCCCGCCAGGGTGACCCTTTGTGTGAGATCCAAGGCACGGAGAGAGGTCTCCAAAGCCGGCCGGTCCGGACCTTCTCCGGCCACCTCGAACCGCAGTTCCGGGTACCCCTTCAGCAGGATTGCCGCGGCCTGCAGAAACACATCAACACCCTTTTCCGGCGCCAGCCGCCCCACCAACCCAATCCGCAGCGGCCCCCCGTGCGCCTGACGAGCCTCCCGCTGCGTACCCGCCGCCACAAACGCCTCCATCGCGACGCCGTTGCGGATCAGCCGCACACGGCTTGGCGGTACCTTCGCCGCAAACAGCCGCTCCTCCACCTCCGCCGAGACTGCGACAATGCCCTCAAAGCGCCGCAAAACCCGGCGGTCTAGCGCGCCATACAACCGCACCGCCAGGTCGTTGTCATACCAGGTGTGGCACGTGGACACCAGCGCCGGCCTCTTGCCTTTCCAGGCAAACGCAGAGTAAATATCGGCTTTGTATCCATGCGCATGCAGCACATCGACGCCCGCTGCCATCCCCCGCAGCCGCGTCGCCACACGGAGGTCCAACTGACCGCGGCATGGCAAAATCTGCACCAGCCGGGAATCGATCCCGGAGGCCAAGGCGGCCTCGTACAATGCCGGCCGGGGCCCATCCGGATTACCGAAAACCGCGAGAGCACACTCATGCTCCGCCGGGCGATTCAACTCGCGCATCAGGCTCAGGATGACCGCCTCCGCGCCGTACATGCCGCCACTGCTGATCAGGTGCAGTACCTTCATCGATCGGCCTGCGCCTCCGACGGCTCAGCCTCCTGGCGATTGGCAAGCGCCCAGGCTCTGGCGTACAGCCGATCGCCAAGGATCGATTTCGCCACGCCCTTCACGCGGTCAGACCGTTGCTGGCTGGCCAAGGCACCCGTCTCAGGATTAAGAAGCTGTTCCAGTCGAGCCGTCGTTGTGCCGCTTCGCAGATTCAGCCGGCCCACCGTACTCTCGTTGGGCAATGCCCTGTCGCTGGAGCTCTTGGGTTCGGACGTAAATACAGTCGTGTAACCGGCTTCCCAACACGCTCGCAAAACACGCCGGTTGAACCGTCCGCCAGGCAATGACATCGTCTCTACCGGTGCATCTAACGCATCCTCCAGCCGCGCCTTTGCGTCCACCAACTCGACCCGCAGCTCCTCTTCCGAGCACGTCGTCAGCAGCTTATGGCTCCAACCGTGCGCGCCCACCGTCATTCCGGCCGCGTGTAGCGCTCGCAGCTCCGCATCCGCCATGAAACCTGCCCGCTTCCCCGTCCATCCGGCGGTGATGAAAAAATGTGCCCGCAGACCGGCGTTTTGCAGCCGTGGCAAGGCATAGCGCCAGTCAGAGAGGTTCCCATCGTCAAAGGAGATCTCCGGTCGCAGCCGTTCAGTGCGCTCCTCTGACTGTGTAGCTGCATAAAGTCGCAGGTGCTCCTCGAACTCCGCGCAGGACACCACGTAGGTGTACTGGCTCGGCTCCGGTCGTAATTCGTGATACAGAAAGTAGAGTCGTTGCATACGAGCAGGTCCAGGTTGCGCGCTCAGCCGCCCGCGGTTGTGTCTTCAGGTGATGCTGGGGCAGCTGTCTCAACTTCGGCTTCCACGAGCTCAAACAGCTGCCGCGTGGGGGCATAAAGCCAGGCTATCCGCCGCCCACCGAAGGCCACCGCCGGCGAAGGTCCGCTGACTACCATGCAGCCCTGCTCTTTCGCGTGAACCAGAGCACCGTCCAGATCCGTCGTCTCGAAGCAAAAATGATAGGCCCCGATGTCCTTGGCCAGCATCGCACGAATGGGCGCGTCCTCGGTCAAAGGAGCAATCAGCTCAATCTCCGCCGCGTCCACCAGACTCTGTTGCAAAAAGCTGACCGTGACTCGCTGAATCGGATCGTCGAATGGTCCTGAGACGGTCTTGTACCCAAACAGCCTCTCCAATGTCTGCGCCGCCTTCTCCAGTTTCGGGACCGCTACCCCAACGTGCCGAAGCCGGAAGCCGAAGCGCTCCGCGACGGAGTTCAGCCCCGCCGGAACCGCCGCGCCAGCCTTCTCCTCAGTTCCCACCGAGATTGGCTCCCTTGGCCTGCAGTGCCTCAGCCAGTTTGCTTACAGAGGTAAGCTCAGGAATGACGCCGGGATCAAACTGCACGCCGTACTCGCTCTCCAGGGCAAGGATCAGCTGCAGGTGACGGAACGAATCCCAGGACTCAACGCTCGTGGCGCTCAGTTCAGGCGTAACCTCCGCTGGCTCGATCTCCAGGATGTCAGCGATGGTGTCACGCAAAGTGTTCGGCAGTGATTGGCTCACGGTGCAGGGTTTCCTCCGTTGTGTGTTCCTGTTGAATCCAGCTGGGGACGGGCAGTAGATCATCCCGCAGTGTCAAACCGTACCGCACGATCTTATCGTTCTCCTGCGGCGCGGGCTCGATCGCGAATCCGTGATCGGGGTAGAACTCGGCGCAGAGCGCATTTTTCGCGCTCAGCAGATATTCGCCCACCAGCCGGCGTACCCCGGCCCTGCGAGCCAAGGCCGCGATCTCCGCAAGCATCGCCGCTTCGATCCCACGTCCGATGACCCGGCAGGACAGCAGAAATGAATCGATTCGCCACACAGCCCCCCCGGACTCTGCCGCGATCAGCGCCAGACCCACAACGCCGGCATCGCCAAAACGGTCTCGCACGCGCACCGCGATAGCCGCTCCGTCTGCGGCAAATCGCTCCACCTCCGCAGCTCCGTGCCGGCGCGTGGTCAGGTTAAACTGGTTGGTCTTGCCAAGCAGTTGCACGGCACGGGCCAGAGGCGCCTCCGCGACCGGCAACACCGTGCACACGATGCCCAGGGAGGCCAGAAACTCCTCACGGCTGCCCGCACCGCTCGCCAGCTGTAACCGCTTCGCCTGGGCCCGGTACTCCTCCGTGCGCTGCGCGTCCGCTTCTGTCACCGCCAGCGTGTCAAAAAACGGCTCTGCCGCCAACATCTCGACGTAGCGCCAGGGTTGATCGGCCGGCAGGCACACCGTGGCCACCTCCGGCAGCTGCTGGCGCATTGCCTCGCACTCCACCGGGTTGTCGTCGACGAACACAAAGGAGTCCAGCCCCAGCGACAACTCCGCAGCCAGCTCCCGCAGCGCATCCGTCTTGTCCGACCAGCTAATCTTCCGTGCCGCGAAATCGTCAGGCGTGAGCAGCAGGTCCGCGGCGCGCTTCGCGAAGGCCTCTTCCACGTCCCCGGGGTTGTTCTTCGAGACCGCCACCAGCAGGATCCCCCGCGCGGACAGCTGCTTCAGATAGCGCTGGTACGCCTGGAAGCAGTTCCCCGGAAAGGCCGTGCCGGTCGCGATCCCCGCCCACCCCTCTTCGCCCAGCACACCACCCCATAGTGTGTTGTCCAGGTCCGTGCAGAGCACCTTGCGCGGCGCACGGTACAGCGCCGCCGCCGAACGCACCAACGCCCGCGCGTACATCCCTTGCGCGGCTGTCGAGACGGCCAGCCGGGTCGCCAGAAACAGGCGAGCATCGCGCCAGCTCCCACGACCAAACCGGGCTGCTATCCGATCCACATCGAAAAACACGCAATCCGGCAGCTCCCGGCATAGGCCGGCCATACGGTTGTTCAACTCCGCCACGGCCCACGGCAGACTCGCTGTCAGGTTGGCGTCCGCTACATCGCCCGTCGAGGCGAGGTCCGGAACCTCAAACCCCTGCAGCACCACGCGCGCCTTGCAAAACCGCCGCAGCCCCCGCAACAGCTGTTCCACGAGGCTAAAGGCAGCGCCAATCGCCTCATCCACACCCTGTCCCGAACCCACGGCGCTTCGCTGGGGGAGGTCAGCGGCGACATCTTCCAGATCCAACACAATCAGCACAAGATCGGGATCGTACCGCGCCAGTGCGCCGGAAGGGTTGGTCGGATCGTCCAGATAGGAACCGTAGTCGCCCAACTGCAACTCCAGCCAGAGCCCCTCGAGCGCCGCCTCCACCCGAAGCATCGGAACCATCGGCTCCAGGGTCACGGATCGCACCGCAAACGTCCGCAATCGCCGTAGCCTCCCTGCACTGGTGAGCGCCTCGGCTACCCTCGTCAGGGCAGAAAGGCAAAAGCTCGCATCGGCGCCGGGTTTGGACGTCTCCCGCATCAGGAGCCGTACGGCAGAGAGGGCGGCCGCAGCCTCCCCGTCCCCTGTCAATCCCGAGATGCGTCCCCGCAACTCGCTGCGTTGCACTTCATTCAACATGGGCCAGAGTCCTCTCCGCCGCGGCGGGTGGTTCTCCAGGCGCAACCACCGCCGCGGGCCGGGGCCGCATCACAATCCGGCCCGGTACGCCCATCACCGTTGCCCCTTCAGGCACATTGGTCATCACCAGCGTATTCGCGGCGATCTTTGCTCCGTTTCCCACCTTGATCTTGCCCACAAGCGTCGCCCCGGTCCCGATGTACACCTCGTCGCCCAGCACCGGCAACCCCTTGCGCCCCATCGCGGAAGCCCCGATCGTCACCCGGTGCGCCAGATCGCAGTTGCGCCCCAACACCGCGCCGGGGTTGATATGCACCCCACCGATGTGCCCTATGTACAGACCGCCGCCGATGTCCGCCTGCGGGTCGATATCCATCTCCATAAACACCACACAAAATAGCGTAAAAACGAACGACACGATCTTCAACGGAAGACGCAGCAGTGCGTTGGGCTTCTCCACATAAACCCAGTGGCCCAACCGGTAACACGCGATCGACCAGACGGCAGGGTTCAACCACAGGCCTTTGCCCGTGTATCCCCGTTCCCTGTACCGCGCCATGTCCTCCCCAAAACGACTCATCTGTTCCTCTCAGCCTACATTGTCAGAGGTAGTGTAGAAGTCACACAAAGGTTTCACTGACGGCAGCCCCTGTCTCAGTTCATGCTGGAGAGCAGGCAATCTGACCCATTCGGGGCACGTAGAACTACCAGGACGGCGTCGCGAACCGTCGCTGACTGAAGGCTTACTATAGAAGGAGCAGCAACAAAGTGCAGGAGAGCCTCAAGCTCGACGTCGTAGTCCCTACCTACAACCGCAGCCATCTGCTTTCCCTGGCGCTGGATAGCCTGCTCAGAGCGCCGGTTCCGCCGGGCCTCGAGGTTTGCCTCTACGTAGCCGACAATAACAGCACGGACGACACCCGGGCGCTCGTTGAAGCAAAGCGGCAAACCGCCTCGCTTCCGATCGTCTACGTTCCGGCAAGCGTCCAGGGATGCTCCGCCGCGAAAAATGCCGGAATCCTGGCTGGCTCAGGCGACATCGTCGCCTTTATCGATGATGATGAAGAAATTGACAGTGAGTGGTACCGCGTACTTCTGCGTGAATTTGCCGCCCCGGACATCCTCTTCATCGGCGGTCCTTACCTGCCGAACTGGATCTGCGCTGCTCCCGGCTGGATGCCGGCCGGCTATAACGCCGTGATCGGAGCCGTCCCTCCAAAGCCGCGCGCGGTGATCGACGACTCATTCGGGGGCAACCTCATGGGAGGCAACTGCGCCCTGCGGCGGTCCGTCTTTGAACGTGTGGGCCTGTACGACCCCCGCCTCGGACGCAGCGCCAAGGGTCTTCTCTCGGACGAAGACGCGGAGTTCTTCGGACGTGTGCGCCGGGCCGGCCTGAAGGGTCTCTACGTCCCGGACCTCGCAATCCACCACTACATCGCTCCCGAACGCCTCACCAAGCGGTACTACCGCCGCTGGGTCTACTGGCGAGCCGTCTCGCTGGGATCGCAGGCGCGCGGGGCGCCGGAGCCGGTTCCGCAGCTTGGCGGCGTTCCCCGGTACCGCATCGGCCGCGCCCTTCGCGGTCTGGTCGACTACCCTCGTCTGCGCTGGATCAAGCGAAGTGCGGGCGAGGCCTTTTCCGGGGTTCTCGCCATTTGTGAGCTCGCCGGCTTCATCTACGGCCGTCACTTCGCTCGCATGGAGTCTTTCTACCGCGAAAAGAAGACCTGAGTCCGCAGCCAGTCACAACAGGACAGAGCCGTCCGCCACTGATTCAGCGGTCCTTTCAATCCTTTAATGAGCAGGAGCACCCACCCTGTTTTGCCAGAAGCTGCGCGCTGCCGGCAGCACCCGGGACCGCACCTCCTCGCGAAATACGGCGGCCACCACCACCAGAAATACCGGCAACAGTGCGACGGTCTGCAGCAGAAATATCACAATGCTACGGGGCGGCATATAGGCGTTCAGCAAATACGAAGCCACGCCGAACGGCACCACGCACAGCAGCATCGGCGTCCATACCTTGAAGATCACGGCCCACGGACTGAAGTCCAGCATTTTGCCGATGTACCGCGGCCACATTACCACCTGGAAGAACAGGTTCGGCAGCAACGTGCCAACCGCCACCCCGTTGATTCCCATGAATTGGACCAGCGTGATACTAAGTGCCAGGTTGGACACGCCTTCAATCACGGCCCACCTCGCCGTCACTTTATGCCGCTCCGTGCCGAACGCAATCGCAAAGGCCGTGTTGTTGGCCTGCGAAAAGATCAGGGCCACGGCAAGGATAATCAGGACGGTCCCTGACCGCTGGCTGTACTGCGGTCCCATCCAGAGGCCGATGAACGTTCGCCCCCGCACCAGCAGCGTCGTAATTACCGGCAACGACAGCGCCATGATCGCCCGTGTGCCGATCTGGTACAGGGACCGCAGCTTCGAGACGTCGCCGGCCGCCTCGTAGGTGCTCGCCGCGGGCACAAAGCTCATGGTCATGGCACCGGTAAGCTGATCCGTGTACCGGCAGAGCGCGTTGCCGATCGAATAGAACGCGACAGCCGACGTGGAAATGAAGCCCCCGACGACCAGATTGTCCGTCTGGTACACCAGTTGAATCGCCACCGACGTCATAAAGGCATATACGCTGTAGGACCACAATGCACGCAGGATCTCGCGGTCCGGTCGCTTCCACAACAACTGCAACTGCGGGTAAAGACGGCGTGCCATGTTCACCAGCATCACGTTGCCCAGCAGAGCCGCGGCCAGCTCGCACAACGCGATCGCCACGATGCCGTACCCGTGCCGCAACACCAGCACCACGCCCGTCACCCGAATCACCAGTTGCAGCAGCGTGACACGGGTCTGCAGATCGTACCGGTTCAGGGCGGAGATCACGCCGCCAAACACACCCATCGACATCGTAAGCGCCAGGTTCAGCCCGATAATCATCACCGCCCAGCGCGCATCGGTGGTCAGCCGCGCAGGCACCTTGAAGAGCAAGGGAAAGGCGTAGGCCAGAGTCGCCGAGGCGAGCAGGATGACACCGCTAATCTGCAGCCGCACCCAAAGTGCCGCGGAAAGCGCCTCGGAGGCCCCCTGGTGATCGCCTTTGGTGTGCCCCTTGGAAACAAAGCGCAGCACGGAGCTGCGCATTCCCAGGTCCAACAGCCCCAGATAGCCGATTGACGAGATGGCCAGCACCCAGATGCCATACGCTTCGTTGCCGAGCCGGTGCACGATAAAGGGTGATAAAAAAAATCCGACGCCCATGTTGGCGGCGGTCGCGAGCCAATTGGAAAAGACGTTGCGCGCAATATGACGGAACCGAAGCTGCAAGTCTCTTCTCTTCTTTCTGTGCCACGATCAAGCCAGCTGCAACGCACGAGCGGCGGCTCATGACAGAGACCCCGAGCCGTTGCGCAGCCGTGGTCAGTATAGTGGCACTGCCGACCGCCGCGAGTCCTCCCTCGGTGGCCGGTCTAACACGGAAGTGCATATTCGCCTGAGCTATCATCAGGTCTCGTCAGGTTTCTTGACCGCCTCGGAGCGTTAAGCCCTAGTCTTCGATGAGCGCCTGACTCGCGGACGAACAGCCAAATGCAGCTTCTCTTCTGGATCTCGGTCGCTGGCATCCTGTACACCTACGCCGGCTACCCCATCCTCCTACGGGTCTTCGGTATCAGGAAGCCTCTGATCCGAGGCCCCTACGCTCCGACGGTTTCCATCATTCTCGCGGCAAAAAACGAGGCAGCCAATCTGCCGCGGAAACTCGCCGCCCTCCGCACCTCAAGCTATCCGCCCGAACTTTTACAGATTGTGATCGCCTCCGATGGCTCCACAGACGCCACTGAAGAGATCCTCCGGGAGGCTCCGGACGTGGTTCCCGTCCTTCTACAACCCTCGGTGGGCAAGGCCGAAGCCGTCAACCAGGCCGTCCGGCGCGCCACCGGCGAGGTCCTGGTCTGTCTCGATGTGAGACAGTCCCTCGACCCTGACGCCATCCGGCAACTCGTAAGCTGCCTCGCTGACCCGGCGGTGGGCGCCGTCAGCGGCGAGCTTCTGCTCGAAGATGCCACCGGTCAACCCTCCGCCGATGGTCTCGGGATCTACTGGAAGATCGAAAAGCTCACCCGCAAGCTCGAATCCGCGACCGGCTCCGTGGTCGGCGTGACCGGAGCCATCTATGCGATCCGCCGTGAACTGTTTCGGCCGATCCCCAAGGGCACGCTGCTGGACGACGTCCTTATTCCCATGCAGGTCGCCCGCGCCGGCAAGCGCGTCATCTTCCACTCCGGCGCCGTCGCCCGCGACCGCATCTTCGCCGACCGCGGCAAGGAGTTCGGCCGCAAGGTCCGCACACTGACCGGCAACTACCAGATGCTGCAACTGGCTCCCTGGCTCCTCAGCCCGGCCAATCCCCTGCTGTTTCGCCTTATCAGCCACAAGCTCCTGCGCTTGGTGGTTCCGCTATTTCTGCTGGTGCTGCTGTTCAGCTCCGCTCTCGCCGGTGCGCCGTTTTACAAATTTGTCTTTGCCCTGCAAATGCTCTTTTACCTGCTAGCGACGATAGGCCTGCTGCGGCCCACCACCCGCCGGGGCCGCGCTGTAGGCATTCCGTATACCTTCTGCATGCTGAACGCCGCCGCCGCCATGGCGTTCTACAATTTCGTGGGAGGCCGCGCACGCTGGGCCTGATCGCCTCAGCTGCAGCACAACGCCATGGGAACAGGAATCGGCCACTTCATCCCGTTAATCGCTTACCTGGGTTTCTGGGTAGTGAGCCTGCTCGCGATATTTAAAAAGCCCGTCTGGGGCCTGTATTACATGATCCCGTTCCTTCCCTACCGCACCATGCGGGATCACTTTCTCGATTGGCCTCTCGGCGGCAATGTGCTGACCATCCTCGTTCTGGCCACACTGCTCGGCGCCGTGGTGCGGGGTAAGCGCCTGCCGAAGAACCGCATGTACCTCATCTGGCTGGTCTTCGGTATCTACCTGTATCTCTCCATGTGGATGGGCTCCGCCCTGACCGCGGCACCCGCGCCGCTTTGGCTTGGACAAGCCAACTTCGACGCCTGGAAAGACTACATGCTGATGCCGCTCATCTTCGCGGCAGCCGGACTCACGCTTGAAGACCGCAAATCCATTCGCATCGCCATTATGATCACCGCCTTCTCGGTTGTAATGATCGATCGCAGCTCGTTGATGGAAAGCCTCTCCCACAGCTGGACCAGCTTCAATGAGGACAAGCGCAGCGGCGGTCCCCTGGGCTACGGTTCCAATCAAACCGCCGCCTTTCTGGCGCAATTCGCTCTGTTCTTCTGGGGCTTCTCCCGCTTTCTGAAGCGCAAGAAGCTCGTTCTTATCAGCTACGGAATCATCAGCTTCACCCTTCTTGCCACGATGTATTGTTTCTCACGCGGTGCCTACCTCGCTGTCATTGTCAGCGTGATCGTTCTGGGCATCGTGAAGGACCGCAAGCTGCTCATCATCGCCGCGGTCTTTCTCTTCACCTGGCAGGCCATCGTTCCCACGGCCGTCACCGAACGCGTCAACATGACTCACAACGAGGACGGCCAGCTCGAAGCCTCCGCGCAGGAACGGGTCGACCTCTGGACCGATGCCGAACAGACCTTCATCCACTACCCCCTCCTCGGTACCGGCTTTGCCACCTTCATGTACGGCGAGCACGTCGCCAATCTGAAGGACACGCACAACTGGTACGTCAAAGTCGTGGTCGAAACCGGCATCGTGGGCCTGATCATCGCGCTCTTCCTCTTGCAGGCAATGTTTGGCCTCAGCATCAGCCTCTTTCGGCGCGGGGGCGATCCCATGTATCGCGGCTTTGGCCTGGGCCTGCTTGTCTGCTGCTGTTCGCTCGCGATCACCAACTTCTTCGGCGACCGTTGGACCTACATCGAGATCAACGGACTCTTGTGGGTCCTGATGGGAGCAGCCACACGCGCTGACCAGTTGGCCCGCGAAGCACTCCCTGCTGAAGCCTCGCCCACTACCCTCGACATGCCGGCACAATACGTCTATGCCGGCTGACTTCCCACCTTCCCACGGCCAGGAGCTGCATTTGCTCTCCAGCGGTACGGCGCAGCCACCCGATCCCTCGCTGCCGCATGTATTGCTGGTCCTCGACGGCTTTCCCCGCTCCCTCGGCGGGGGCGAGCGTGTCGTATTACGACTCGGCGCCCTGTTGCCGGCCTACGGTTTTCGCGTGTCCATTCTCACCTTTTCCCTCGACCCCGGGAGCAGCTTCCAGCCCAAGGCTAGCCCGTGCCCTCTGTACCTGCTTCCCCTCACGAAAACCTACAACCTGGAGGCCTGGCGCGGCGCCCTCGCCCTGCGCAGCCTCATCCGCCGCGAACAGATACAGATCGTGCAGACCTTCTTTGAGAGCTCTGACCTTTGGGCAGGGCTGGTTGCACGACTGCTCACACCGGCCAAACTGATCTGGAGCCGGCGCGACATGGGCATCCTGCGCGGCCGCAAGCATGCCACCGCGTATCGTCTGCTCCGTCGCTTGCCGCACAGCGTTCACGCGGTCTCAGAGCAGGTGCGCTCCCATGCCATTCACGTCGACAGGGTACCGCCGGCGCGCACCGTGACCATTCACAACGGCCTGGATCTCGTCGGCTTCGATCAACAATCTCAAAAGACAAGCGATCAACCTCTCGTCGTGCTCACGATCGGCAACATTCGCCACGTGAAGGGTCACGACGTCTTCGTCAAAGCGGCCGCTCTCGTCCACGCCAAGCTTCCGCATGTCAGCTTTCTCGTCGCCGGCGATGTCCTCGAACCTCCTTTCTTTCACGAGCTCCAGTGCCTGGTGATCTCCCTTGGACTCCAAGACACCTTTCTCTTTCTCGGCCCGGTAAGCGATCTCCCGCATCAACTCCAGGCTGCCGACCTGTTTGTCCTGCCTTCGCGCAGCGAAGGATTCTCAAATTCCTTGATAGAGGCAATGGCTTGCGGACTGCCCGTTATTGCGACGGAGGTCGGTGGCAACGCGGAGGCGGTAGAACAAGATAAAACAGGAATTATCGTTCCGCCTGAAAATCACGAAGCACTCGCGGCCGCGATGTTGACCTTGCTGTCCTCTCCGGAAAAGCGCCGAACCTTCGGAGCTTTAGGAAAAAGCCGCGCAGAAGGCGTATTTTCCGCGGACGCGATGATGCAGAAGATAGCTGCTTCGTATCACGACATACTGGCACTTAATTAGGTCACATCCTTTGGTTACTAAAGATAAAAAGAATTACCTTGCCTACAACTTTGGTTGGGATATGATCAAACCGTTCGCAACAGGGACATTAGTAGGGGATGTAGGGCACGACGCGACACACGGGTGCCCCCAAGCGAACCGAGGAGAAGTCTGCACCCGGATAAGCTTTAGTCCGGGGTTCCGGTCCACCCCGCTGCGGCGGCACTTTAAGGAGCTTTATGAACAACTTTGCTAAATTTGCTGCTCTCGGTGCGGTGCTTGCCGCATCGGCACCTCTCGCGTTTGCTACCCCGATTTCTGGATCTGTTTCGGTAAACGAAACGGTCGGTGGATCTGTCAAATTCGACAATAACTCGATCGCCTTTAATCCTGATAGTGGCCGAATCTCCAACGCCACAGGCACAACGTCGGTGTATCAGGGCATGGTTGCGACTTTGTCCGATTTCACCTACGCCTCCGCCAATGGTGTCACGCTGTTTACTGTCACAGATCCAAGTGGGACGCTGTCCTACACCTTGACCGATGCCACCGTCGCGTTCTACAACGCTGGCCTGGGACTCCTCGATGTCACAGGCGATGGCGTGTTCTCTGAGACCGGTTACGCTGACACGGCAGGGACCTTCCTGCTGACCGCATCCGATAGCGGTGTAACCGACTTCGAAATCACGAGCACTGCTGCGGCAACCCCTGAGCCAAACAGCCTCCTGCTGATGGGCACCGGTCTACTCGGCGCTGCTGGTTTGCTCGTGTCGCGTCGCCGCAACGCTTCTAACCTCGCATAACCGAACGTTCTGCCCTGCAGCAAAGTCGGCCCTGGTGGCCGGCTTTGCTACGTTGGAGATAGGGTCATCGGCTCTGGCAGCTCAGCAGATAAAACGCTGATGATCATTCGTCCATCGATGCATGCTCATCCTCAGCTCCACGTCACCCGGACAAAGACAAAGGACCGGCCCAAAGGCCAGCCCCGTCTGCTTTATACACCTAGGAACGGCAGTGCAATCGCGCTGCGAACTACTCACGCCGCGCGCAAGTCTGGGTTCAATGCTCTCTCTTTACCCAAGCTGGCTCAACGCGGTGTTCGCGTCCTTGCCCGTCTGGGTCGCAGGGGCAAGGTCTGCTGCTTTTTTCAGCTGTGTCGCAGCATCCGTTTTGTTGCCCAGTTTGCTGTAGGTCATCCCGAGATGATAGTGAATTGAAGCGTTCGCTGGCTCGAGCTTGGCTGCGTCCTCCAGCAAGTCCCTTGCCAGCGAGTACGTTCCCTTGTGGTAATAAACCCACGCCAGTGTGTCGGCCGTATCCGGAGAGTTCGGCAGCAAGCGGCGCGCTGTCTCCGCATAGCTCAGCGCCACATCTAAATTTCCATTCGTCTCCACCATCAGGTACGCCAGATTATTCGCTGCAACCGCCTGCGAAGGATCAAGCTGCAGCGCCTTTTTATCGAAGTCGATCGCTTTGTTCAGGTCGCCCTTCGTCTCTTCCAAAGTTCCCAGCAACATCGCCGCACGTGCATCCTCCGGGTGGGCGCTGAACCACTGCTGCCACGTCGCAATGGCGCCGTCTGTGTTGCCTTGCGCCACCTGCGCCTGTGCGTACACTTGCATGGCCGGTTCGTAAGACTTGTTGATCGCAAGAGCCTTTTGTGCACTGTCCTGCGCCGCTGGGAAGTTCTTCAACTGCAGCTGCAACGCGCTGAGATCGGCATAAAGCGCCGGGTTATTCGGCGATTTGGCGATCTGCGCCTGGATCAGAGCCATCGCCTTCTCTGGCTGTTTGTCCTGCAGATCCGCGGAGACCAGCAGATTCAGCGCCGTCATCTGATTCGGATCCCGCGTAAGCACCTGTTCCAGCTGCGCTCTTCCCTCAGCCGTCTTCTTCTGCGCAAGACGCAATTCGCCCATATCCAGCATGGCCGTTTCGTTGTTGGGATCCTTCTTCAACGCTGTTTCAAAATCACTGTTGGCCTGGTCGAATTGCTGCTGCTTCGCTTCGGAGGCGCCGCGCCACAGGTAGCCCTCCGGTGCTTCCGGGTGAAAGCTGATGGTCTGCGTAGCCAATTGGCTCAGCTGGCCCATGTCGGCGTGCGCGAACGCGAGCGCCGCCAAACCACGCGCCGCATCCAGGTTGCGCGGCTCAAGCCGAGCCGCCTCGCGCAGACTTGTCTCCGCAACACCGGTCTTACCGAGGTTGGCGGCCACCTGCGCAAGCATGAGCCGCAGCCGCACGTCATCGGGCGCGCCACCTACCGCTTTCTGCAACAGCGTGAACGCATCGTTTGTCTTGCCGTCATGCAGTAGCAGATCGGCATTCAGGCGCTCCACCTGTGGTTTGTTGGCGGAGGTTTTGCTCACATCCTTCAACACATCCCGCGCCTGATCGAACTTTCCTTCCATCAGCAAAGCCTGCGCGTATTCCGTGCCGATTGGAATGCTCTTGGAAAGGCTGCCGTGCAGGCTGGCGAAGGTACTCTCCGCTTGCCCGAGCTGATGGTTGTGTCCGTAATAGCTCAGCAGCAGCGCAGACGGCTGATCTTTATCCGGCATATCTTTCGTTGCCTGGATCAGGGTCTGCTCGGCCTTGGCTTGGTTATTTTCTTTCAGATATAACGCAGCCAGCAGGGCACGTGCCTGGAGATCGTCCGGTTTGGCTTGCACCGCGGCCTGCATCTGCTGCTCCGCACTGTTGAGGTCGCCCTTTTTCGCCAGTACCTCGGCAAAGGCGATGCGCGCGGACGGGTCTTTCGCGTTCAAGGAGATTGCTTGCTCCAGCTCCCCTTCACCGCTCTTGTCACTGCCCGGCGTAGTGGCCTGCAAAACGCCCAGAGAGGTGTGAAAACTGCTGTTTTTGGGATCGAGTGAGATCGCCTTTTGAATCATGGCCAGGGCCTGCGTCGTGTCGCCCTGCCTTTGCGCCACATGCGAGAGCAGAGCATACGCGTCCGCGTTATTCGGCTGCGCGCCAAGGATGGTGTTCGCCTGCTCCTTAGCGCGGTCCGGCAGCCCGCCGGCGAGCAGCATATTGCCCAGGTCGACACGGGCGGGGATGTTGCCGGGGTTCAGACTCACGGTACGCTGCAGCTCCTGGTATGCCGCGATCATGGACCCCAGCTGCATGTACGTTTTCGCCAACTCATAGTGCGCCGGAGCGAAATTGCGATCCACTTTCAACGCATTCGAAAACTGAATGGTGGCTTCGCGGTATTTGCCTTCCTTCTCATACCGCTTACCGCTTTCAAGATACTTCTGCTTCTGCACGTTCGGGTCGTGCTTACAGCCGGCCAGACCACAAATCGCTAAAAGCGACAGGGCGGCGATCCGGAGCCGTTTTTGCTGTTCAGGGTGCATGAGAAACATACTTTCTGTTCTCTCTTTCAAGGTCTTCAGAGGTGGTGCTGCTGGACTGCAAATCACTAATTAGGAACATACGCCGGAAGCAGGGGCGTTACACGCTTGGTGAAATCCAATAGCCGCGCATGTGCCTGGGCGTTGCTTTCGTTGGCGGGAATGGCGGTGATGACCCGAACCAAAGCGGCGTCGGTGCGGCCCAGGCGAATGGAATCCATCAGCATGTGTGCCTTGGCTGAGTAGTCGCTCGCAATGCTGTTGCCATGGGTCTGGTACCAGTACAGGACCTCTTGCTTCAACCGCCCGTCAGAGATGATGTAGTCGCCCACCTTGTAGGCCTTGCCCGTTCCATCCGTAAAGTTTGTTACACCGGAGGACAGAAACGTCCAGCCGGATCCCGGAAGACAATTCTGCGGCGAGTGAATCGCCTGCCCCGTCCGCTGCGTGGGAAAGTACGCGATGAAGAGTTGTACCGCAGGCACCGTGCTCGGGTTGGCAGCGGGGGCGGGCACCGTCGACCTGCCGGCGCCGTCGAACGTATAAACCCGATTCAAAAAATCTCCCTTGCCCAGGATCTCGAGCGTCTCCGCGCTGATCGGGATCTCCTGTCCCACCCAATGGCCGAAGTTGTCCGGCACTTCGTTCAAGGGGGCACTCGGCGGTACATGATCGACATCGCCTCGGGCATGCAACAGAAACATCGTCGCGATCAGCAGAACAACTATGGACCAGAACTGCGGCGACTTCATGAGGCCACGGCCTCCCGGCGCTTCGTGCCGATTTGCAGAACTTGGTGGACCGTGTACAGCAAGGCAAGCGAGACCAGAAACATCAACCACCCGGAAAACTCATGAAAGAATCCGACTGCTTTGTCTGGATTCCAATACTGCACACACAAACCCGTTCCCACAATGCGTGCCACGTTGGCGGCTACGGCAATGGGAATGCTCGAAAGCGCGAGGATCAAGCGCTTCCTTGGACTTTTTTCCAGCAGGTACCCGTAGATGACCGCAAGCGTAAACAGGCTCAGCAAGGAACGGATGCCGCTGCAGGCCTCGGCCACCTCCAGCTGCATCGTCGGCAGCTGGATCACGTTGCCGTCCTGCAACACCGGAACTCCCAACAGGGGCAACGCCATGCTGGCAAGACGGGAGGCGAACAGCTGCAACGGAAAGGTGATTTTATTGAAGATCAGCGTCGGTAACGGGATCGCCAGAACCAAAACAAAAAGGCTGAACCTGACCTGCCGCAGCATCGGCAGACCCGCCAGCATCCACACGATGCCACACGCCAGAATCACAAACGAGATGCGGGAAAAGAAAAGATCGGCTCCAAACACGCCGACCAGCAAAAAGAAAAGGCCAACCAGCACGACGGGCAAGCCGGCCCAGCTGGGCCGCGCGGGGGTGCTCGCCAGCACCGCGCGCCTGTCCCACAGAATGTAGGCGACAAAGAACGGAATCAGAAAACCGTGAGAAAAATCCGGCAGCTCGTACCAGTCGGTCACCAGCTTGACGCCAATGCTGTGGTAGAGAACAGCCACCAGCAGAGCGAGAAGGGCTACCATCAGGTAGGTCCGGCTTGGGTCCGGTCGCGCCGCCGCTCCACCCCCCGAATCGCCAGAAATTCCGGTACGCCCTATGGGAATGGAGGCCGCTGGGGCTGCGGTGTACTCCGTTGTCGCTGTTTGAGAGAAGAGGCGCACGAGTTCCCTACTACCATACAGGGCTTTAAATAAAACTTCTCTGGTCCTTTAGAGGAATTTATACACCATTCCGTGTTCAAGAAAATGGGCGCACGCAGGCCCTTCAAAGTGGCCTTCACTCTTGCTTCGAACTTCGCGGCAAGAGACACTGCTACCACGTCTTCAGAAGCAAGCACGCGGGCAGCTTACCGTTCGCAAGAGGAGTGGCCCGTT
>CAXSBL010000006.1:0-85064 GCA_964235515.1 uncultured Bryocella sp. | reverse complement strand
ATTGGGCGTGGCGTTTGTCGCCGTGCAGACGCCACAGGTACCAGCGACTCCGCCGGCGCCGTCCAGTGCAGCCGCGCAGACCTCGGCTCCCCCGCCTGCACCGGTGGGCGCCAACGTCGCACCCGATTACGTCATCGGGCCCAACGACTCGCTGGAAATGAACGTGTGGAAGGAGCCGACCCTCTCCGGACCGCAGCCCGTGCGCCCCGACGGCATGATCTCGATGTCACTGATCGGTGATCTTCAGGCCGCCGGACTCACGCCCATGCAGTTGAGCACGGCTGTTGCCGGACGCCTGAAGCAGTACATCAACAGCCCCCTGGTCACGGTGACGGTACTTGCCGTGAACAGCAAGAAGATCTTTCTGCTGGGCGAAATCCTCAAGCCAGGAGAGCTTCCCCTTTCGCCGGGAATGACACCCCTGCAGGCCATCGCGTCGTCCGGCGGTTTAACCGCTTACGCAAACTCTCGTCGCATCTACATCTTACGGACGGCCGGAGGCAAGACGGCGAAGATTGCTTTTGACTATAAAAAGGCGATCAAAGACGGTAATCTGCAAGGCGTTACTCTCGTTGCGGGAGATACGATCGTGGTCCCATGAAGAGATTCTCAAAGTACGCCCTGCTCCTGTTGATTCCCACCGCTGTTCCGTCGATGGTCTCCCGTGCCCAGTCGATCCCCGCTACCGTTGGCTCTGCCCCCAGCGTCGGCTCCGCACCCTCGACTGGGTTTGGCGCCCGGCCTCTCGCCGGCAGCTTCAATTACTCCATCAACGCATCGGAGCTCATCTCTTCGGGCTACTACGGTAGCGGGGTTAACCTCACGACGAACCTCTCCGGCACCGCGGTGTACCAAACCAAAAGCGACTCTCATCCGTTCAATATGGTGTACACCGGCGGAGTTCTCTTTGAGAACTCCGGCCAGCCGACTACTAGCTATCAGAGCCTGTCGTTATCGCAAAGTTTGCGCACCAAGAACTGGAACTTCAACGTGCAGGATTCCGTCAATTACCTTCCGGAAAGCCCGGTCTCCGGTCTCTCCGGCATTCCGGGCGTGGGGGATCTGGGCATCTCGCCGGTTCCCATCGGACCCCAGGCTGGCATCGGCATTCTCACGTCGTACGGTCCCCGCGTCAGCAATACCGTCACCGGATCAGCCAGCCGATTCATCACCCCACACCTCTCCGCACAGGTCGGCGGCTATCAGGATGTGCAGGAGTTCATCGGCGATAACTCAGCCCAGGGGCTGAACAACTCGGGAGAAGGCGGATCCGCCGGTCTCACCTACCGTTTTGACCAGCGCAATAGCCTCTTTGGCAATTACAACTACTCGCGCTTCAGCTTTGGAACCACCTACGGCACCTTTATCGCGCAGGGCGTCACCGTTGGCTACGCTCGCCAGTGGACCCGGCGCCTTTCCACCTCCGTTTATGCCGGGCCTCAGTTTGAAAGCTCAAGCTCAGGCCTGTTTGCCTCCACGGCCCAGGTTGCGGCCGGTGCCAGCGCCTCGTACCTGGGCCGGAACACCTTCTATACCCTCAACTTCGCACGCGGTACCAACAACGGCTCCGGAGTCATCCCGGGCTCCTTCTCCAATCAGGTGAATGCGGGCGTCTCGCGTATCTTCCTCCGGGTCTACAACGTGGCCGGCAACCTCGGCTATTCAAAGGTGTCCTCGCTGCCGGGCTTTCAGGCGTTTGTGTTCTCCAGCCAGGGCGTTACCGCGAGCGGTCAGGTAGCGCGGGCTCTCAGCCGCCGCTTTTATGGCTACGCCTCCTACACCGTTGAGGAGCAATCCTTCGGGCAGAACACCGGCCCCGCAGCCAACGCGTTCAACGGCGTGTACCAGATCTTTGCGGTAGGGGTGAGCTACTCTCCGCGCAATTTCCTCTTTGGCAGATAGAAGGAGCCAACCAAAATGATCGGCCATCGCCCCCTCGTTCCGGAGGATTACCTCGGCATCCTCAAGCGTCGTTGGTGGATCATTCTGATCCCCTTGCTTATCCTGCCGATGATCAGCTATGCCTTCAGCTATTTGATTCCGCCACGCTATCTCTCGCAGACGCTGGTGCTGATCGAAGGCCAGAAGGTTCCTGACAATTACGTGCGCTCCGTCGTTTCAACGGATCTCGACAGCCGCCTGGCCTCCATGAAGGAGCAGATCCTCAGCCGCTCCCACCTGCAGCCCATCATCGAACGCTATAACCTGTACGGCAATCAGCACACCGATCTCGACGACCGCATCGATCTGGTGCGCAAGGACATCGAGATCAAGCCCATTCACTCCGAGGTCGCCCACGCCAGCGGCCTGCCCGGCTTCTTTATCACCTTCAAGGCTGACGACGCACACACCGCTCAACTTGTCTGTAGTGACATCACCTCCCTGTTTCTCAACGAGAATCTTCGTCTGCGCGAGCAGTCCGCAGAAGGCACCACCGACTTCATCAAAGGCCAGCTCAATGATGCCAAGCATAGCCTCGACGAACAGGACGCCAAGCTCGCCGCCTTTGAGCGCCAGTATATTGGCCGCTTGCCGGGCGAGGCAGCCTCGAATTCGGACATGCTCAGCAGCCTGAACACTCAGCTGGAAGCCGTCACCCAGCAGATCGCTCGCGCCGAACAGGACAAGAGCTACATGCAGGCCATGCTCGCACAACAGGGCCAGGCGACGCCGATCACTACCTCTAACGGCACAACAACCTACACTTCTGTTCCCAGCGCCGCGCAGCAGGAAGCCAGTGTTGAACTCCAGGCGCTGCAAGCCCAGGAAGCCGATCTGTTGTCGCACTACACCAGTGACTACCCGGACGTGATCGCCATCCGCAAAAAGATCGCGGAGACCAAGACACGGCTTGCGCAGGCTCCCAGAGCCACGGTCAGCTCCAGTTCCTCCCCCGCCTTCGCACCCAGCCGGGAGTCCGCAGGCATTCAGCAGCTTCGCGCACAGCTGCGTTCGGCCGATGTTGGCCTCGACGAACGACGCAAACAGCAGGCGCAGATCCAGGCGCAGATCGGCAACTACCAGTCTCGCGTCGAGTCCAGCCCCGCCGTCGAGGAGCAGTACAAGCAGCTCACCCGCGACTACCAGACAGCGCAGGGCTTCTACGACGATCTGCTCGGCAAGATGAACCAGGCCAACATGGCGACGGATCTCGAAAAGCGTCAGCAGGGCGAGCAGTTCCGCATCATGGACGAAGCCAATCTGCCGGATGCGCCCTTCTCGCCGAAACGCGGTCTCTTTCTCGGTAGCGGTGCCGCCTTCGGTTTGGCCCTGGGTCTCGCCATCGCCGGCCTGATCGAGTTCCGCGACACCACGCTCCGGTCCGAGCGCGATGTGTGGCATTTCACAAAACTTCCTACCCTCGGCATGGTGGGCTTTTCGCAACAGGCGCAGGATGCTCGACCAGGAGCCAAACGCCGCATGCGCTTACCATTCCGGCGCGCCAATCAGGTAGCAAGCGCCCAGGGTTAAATCATGTATGAAAATTATTTCCAACTGAAGCGGGATGCCTTCACCCTCAATCCGGATCCCAGCTTTCTCTACATGATGCCGGAGACGCGGGAGGTGCTCGCCGCGCTCCAGTACGGTATCACCTCGCGTCGCGGCTTTATGGTGCTCACCGGCGAGGTGGGCACCGGCAAAACAACGCTGCTGCGACGCACCCTTGATGCTCTTCACAAAACTCGCGTCCACACCTCGTTTGTCTTCAATCCAAGGCTAGATGCGCTGGAATTTCTCGAGTTCATCCTGAACGACTTCGGCCTGATACCCGCGCAGCGCACCAAGGCCTCCATGCTCATTCAGCTGAACCGCTGGTTAATCGAACGGTTCAGCCGCAAAGAGATCTGTGTCATCGTCGTCGATGAGGCGCAGCATCTCTCCACCGACATGCTCGAAGAGATCCGGCTCCTCACCAACCTCGAAACCTCGTCAGAAAAGCTTGTGCAGATCATTCTGTCCGGTCAGACAGAGCTCGAAGACAGGCTCAAGCGGCCCGATGTCCGGCAACTTCGGCAGCGCATCGCGTTCTGGTGTCGAACAAGCTCCCTTGCAGTCGAACAGACAGAGATTTATATCCGAACCCGCCTCGAAATTGCAGGGACCAAAGAGGAGATCTTCGACGCCGAGTCGGTGGCACTGATTCACGAGGCAAGTGGCGGTATTCCCCGCATCGTCAATCTGATTTGCGAGAACTGTCTCATCACCGCCTATGCCGAGCAGTCCAAAAGGGTCATACCGTCCATGGTTACAGCTGTGATACACGATCTAGGGATAGATGAATCCGAACAGTTCCCATCGTCCATTCTGGTTTCCAAGTGAACTGCCCGGTTCTAAGTTCCAGGTATCGCCTGAAAGATTAGGCTAGAGAAAATCGCTATGAGCAAGATCTATGAAGCACTTTTACGAGCTGAGTTAGAACGGGCTACCAACGTGGGTGCGCCGCGCCAGCCGGAAGCCCTGTCCATGGACAATCTGCTCGCGCCGGTCGCCGAAGAACCCTTTCCGCAGATCGAAAAAGAAGATGAGCTGATCCGGGAACACTTCGCGGGCGGTATTGAAACTCCTGCTCCCGCCGTGAACCTCCACGGCCCGCTGGATCTTTCGCTGGTGCCCACCAGAATCTGGCGGCCCCTGATTGCCGCTCTGCCCGCCTTGGCCGAACATGGGGAAGGTGTCGAACAGTTCCGGATTCTGCGCTCCCGCATCGCCGAGTTTCGTGAACAGGGATCGGTCAAGACCGTGCTCGTCAGCAGCGGCCTGCCCGGTGAGGGAAAGAGCTTTGTGGCCGCAAACGTGGCGCTCGCCTTCGCGCGGCACAAGGGCAACCGTGTTCTTCTAATCGACGGCGACATGCGCCGCAGCTCCCTGCACAAGATCCTCGGGACTGTTCCGGAGCCAGGCCTGACCGAGTTTCTCTCTGGCGCCATGTCTCTGACCGAAGTCATGCAGCGGCCGCAGATCTCGGGCGCCGCGAGCCTGCCCGCCGGCATGTCCTCCCTGGTCTTCATTAGCGGCGGCAAGGACGGCTCCAAGGCCGGCGATCTCGCCGCCTCCAGCCGCTTCGGCGAGCTAATCGAGCAAGCAAAAAACACGTTCGACTGGATCATCGTGGATTCCTCCCCTGCTAACCTCGTGTCTGACGCCGTCAATCTTTCACATTCCTGCGATGGCGTTCTGCTGGTAGGTCGTGAAGGCGTCACCAAATTCAAGACAGCGCAGCAGGCGCAGCTGCAGTTCAAGACCTCGAACATTCTCGGCTTTGTCCTTAACGCAGTTCACAAATTGCCGGCTAAGTCTGACTACTACGGCAGCTATGAAGGCTATAAGGCGGAAGCCTACACCGGGACCACGTAGAACGAATGCTTCGATTTCTAGGGGTTTATTATCCAACTCGTACAGTGATTCTGCTTCTCTGCGAAGCAATCATCGTCGGTAGCTGCTTCCTGATCGCGACGGTTGCTTTGATCGGTCCGGCAGACGCCTACCTCGCCCTGAATTACGAGCAGGGCTACCTGAAGATTGCCGGCATCACGGTTGCCAGCCTGATGCTGTCCTACTACTTTGACCTGTACGAACCGCAGATTGTCTCCGCTCCGCTGGAGATCTACTTTCGCATTCTGCTGGTGTTGGGCTTTGACTGCTTCCTGCTGTCTGCCCTCATGCTGTTCTTCCCCAGCGTCTCCATCCATCGCTACGTGTACGCGTTGGCGTTCCTTCTGCTCACCCCCGCCTTGCTCTGCTGGCGCAGGTTGTATGAGTGGATTCTGGGCAAGCCTCTCCTGCGCGAGCGCGTCTACGTCCTAGGGGCGGGCAACTACGCCGGGGCCATCGTCAACGCTCTCCGCACCCGTCGTGAACTGGGCATGGAGGTCTCCGATTGGCAGGACATCTCTCAGCTCGACAAGCCTGCCCGCAAGCAGGTCTGGATTGAGGAGTTGCAGAAGATCGCCGAGCGTCGTCCAGCCGTGCACCGCATCATCGTCGCCGTCGAGGATGCACGTGACGAGCTCCCTGTTCAGGAATTATTGAATCTTCGTTTCACCGGCATCGCCGTCGAAAGCGCGACCAATCTGCACGAACGCCTCTCCGGCAAGATCCAGCTGAACGGCATTCGGCCAAGTAATTTTCTCTACAGCGAAGGCTTCCGCATCGATCGCTCGCAACAGGTCATCCGGCAGATAGCGTCCATGATCGCCGCCACAATCGGACTTCTGCTTTTTGTCCCATTCTTCCCTATCGTTGTCCTTCTGATTCGCCTTACCTCCAAGGGCCCGGTCTTCTTTCGTCAGACTCGCGTGGGTCTCGGCGGCAAAACTTTTTCCGTCTACAAGTTCCGGTCGATGTTCACCAACGCCGAAGCCAGCGGCGCCAAGTGGGCGACCAAGAATGATCCCCGTGTCACAAAGTTCGGCATGTTCATGCGAAAGACTCGCCTGGACGAAATTCCACAGCTCTGGAATGTATTGCGCGGCGACATGGGCTTCGTCGGCCCGCGCCCGGAGCGGCCCGAGTTCGTCCCCATGCTCAGCGCGGAGATGCCGTTCTATTACCTTCGGCACCTCATCCGCCCCGGCCTTACCGGATGGGCCCAGGTACGCTTTGGCTACGGTGCGACGATGGCGGAGAATCGTGAAAAGCTTGAGTACGATCTTTACTACGTCAAGCACATGTCGCTCGGCCTGGATCTGCTGATTATGTTTGAAACCATCAAGACAATTCTAAGAAGACGCGGCGCACAATAGATCCGCCCGTTGCCTCTTGTGCCATCCCGCAGGGATCTACTGTTTGTGCTCCTCTGCCCTACTCCAACTGCCTGCAACTCCGCTCTTATAGAGCGCAACTCGGCCTTACAACCAAAGGGTTGAACGGATCCGCGCCGCACCCGCCTCAGGCCGCCGTCATCTGCTCCGCTACGGACGCATACCAGGCAACCGTTCGCTCCAGGCCGCTGTGGAAACCCACCGTCGGCGCATAGCCCAACTCCTGCTTCGCCCGCGTGATGTCCGCTTGTGAATGGAGAATGTCACCAGGACGCGTCGGGCCATAACCCGCCTTCTCGCGAAATTGCAGAATCTCTGCCAAGCCGGCGTACAGATCGTTCAGTGTATGCGTTTCACCCGTACCCACATTGAACACACGACCCGTAGCCACCTGGCTCGGCGCCGTGCAGGCGAGCAGGTTTGCCTGCACCGCGTTGTCGACGTAGGTAAAATCGCGGCTCACCATGCCGTCGCCGTTGATGGTGGGCGCTTGCCCGGCGAGCATCTTGTAGATGAATTGTGCGATCACGCCCGAGTACGGCGAATCCGCAGCTTGCCGCGGTCCGAAGATGTTGAAATAACGGAGACAAACAGCCTCCATGCCGTACACCCGGCAAAAGGCCTGCAGGTAGTGCTCTCCGGTTAGCTTCTGCACCGCGTAGGGAGAAAGCGGCCGCGGCGTCATCTCTTCTTGCTTTGCCTGGCCTGCCTGGTCGCCGTAGGCAGAAGACGAAGCTGCGTACACGATCCGCTTGACACCCGCGTCGCGCGCTGCCAGCAACAGACATAGCGTGCCGTTCACGTTGTTGTCATGCGTGCTCAGCGGATCGCGCACCGAACGCGGTACCGAGGCCATCGCTGCCTGGTGCAAGATGAAATCAACGCCCTCGCAAGCTGACCGCATCGCCGCCTCGTCGCGCAGATCGGCCACTTCGAACTGGATCGAGGGCAAAATCTCGGTTAGATTTTCCATCCGTCCCGTGGACAAATTGTCGATGCCCTGCACCGCATGTCCCTGCTCCAGGAGCGCCCTCGCGAGGGTGGAACCGATAAAGCCTGCGATTCCCGTGATCAGATACTTCGCCACCGGTACACTCCATTCTCTGGATACGACCGGCCTAGGCCGGTACGGATATCCTGTCTATAGCTCACGATGAATTGGACCGGAGGGTCAATGCTACTTATGTTCCTCGACGGCTTCCGGGGGGACGGTTTAGGCTATCCTCGCAGAAAGGACACTTCAAGTCTATGACGACCGGTAACGCCACGATGATCGAAAACACCAACCAACACGAGCCACGGAGCTCTGCTCGGCAGGAGCCCATTCCTGTAAACGAGTTGATGAACCGCTTCCAATCAAAGACGGCGCGCATTGGTGTCATCGGCCTCGGCTACGTTGGACTGCCCCTTTCCCTCCTGTTGTCTGAGGCCGGCTTTCCCGTTACCGGCTTTGACATCGATGCGAACAAGGTAACGGCACTGAACGAGGGCCGCTCCTACATCCTCCGTATCGAAGCCGAAGAGATCCAGTCGGCGCGCTCACACGGATTTAAGGCCACGGCGGAGTTTTCGCAGCTTACAGAGCAGGACGCCATCATCCTTTGCGTGCCCACCCCGCTCACCACCCATCGCGAACCGGATCTGAGCTTCATCACCAAGACCGCCGAGGCGATTGCGCCCTGGTTGCGCGATGGCCAGCTCATCGTCCTCGAAAGCACCACGTACCCCGGTACGACCGAAGACGTCCTGATCCCTCTCCTCGATGCGGGCAGCCCCGGTTCGCTCAAGGCGCACACCAACGGCGACGCCAGCACCGGCTTCTACGTTGCCTTCTCCCCTGAGCGCGAAGATCCGGGCAACACGGCCGTAGCGCGCCGTGATATCCCCAAGGTCGTCGGCGGTCATGACGAAATCGCCACGGAACTGTCTGCGAAGCTCTATGAATCGATCTTCACCCGCGCCGTTCGCGTCTCCACTACGCGCTCCGCGGAGATGACCAAGCTGCTCGAAAACATCTACCGCTGCGTGAACATCGCGCTCGTCAATGAGCTCAAGGTGCTGTCGCTTCGCATGGGCATCGACATCTGGGAGGTCATCGACGCTGCGGCCACCAAACCCTTCGGCTTCCAACCCTTCTATCCGGGCCCGGGTCTCGGCGGCCACTGCATCCCCATTGACCCCTTTTATCTCTCCTGGAAGGCCAAGGAATACGACTTCAATACTCGCTTCATCGAGCTCGCCGGCGAGATCAACGAAGCCATGCCCGAATTCGTCGTCTCTCAGGTCGCTCGCGCCCTCAACGGTCAGAAGAAGCCCCTGAATGGCTCGCGCATCCTCATGCTCGGCATGTCGTACAAGAAGGATATCGATGACCTGCGCGAGTCGCCTTCCCTCACCATCATCGAGCTCCTGCGCCATGAGGGTGCCGAGGTGGTGTACAACGACCCATACCATCCAAAGGTTGGCCACGGTCGCCACTACAGCTTGAATATGACGTCCACGCCGCTCGACGACCTCGGGCAGTATGACTGCGTACTTATCGTCACGGATCACTCCGACTATGACTACAAGAACATCGTGGAGCAGTCGCAGCTGGTAGTGGATACAAGAAACGCAACCAAGGGCCTGACCGCGCCGCATCTTGTGCGCTGCTAGCGCTACACGGTTACAAGCTTTGAAAGTAGGTCAAAGCAAAGGGACGGCTTCATGCCGTCCCTTTGCTTTTCCAGACAGATCAGCAGCGATGACCGGCATCGAAGGAAAGGTTGGCTAACGAGGGATTCCCTTTTTGGGCCATGTCAAAAAGAGGGGTTGCCCCGTTTTGGAACGCTTTTTCGAAAACTTACCCGGGCGGAGAGCGATTGACCCGTTAGTGCTAAGTGACCATCTAGGTACGGTTGCTAGAGTTGGCTCTGTCGAAAGCATTCGCCTGAGGTAATATCATGACCTTCTCACTCAAAGCTCTTGGATCTGCTCTGATCACCACCATGGTTTGCATCCCGGCCGTCGCCCAAACACGGTATTGCATCGGTGGGGATTTAACGGCTTTGAGCGCCCCCGAGCGTGCCTCCTGCAATGCCGCGAAAGAACTGGTCAGGGCCACCGCCGCACGTCTGAACGCCCCCGAAGATTGGCACTTCGTCATCGTTTGCGGCGAGCAGGGCTGGAAGGATTACATGGCCGTCGCGCAGCGGGGCGAAGTCGCTCTCGACGAGTCAGCCGCCGATACGGATCTCGACGAGCATGTGACCTATCTTCGCGAATCCCGGATGCGGGGACCGCAGACACACGAGCTGCAGCGCATGGTAGCCCACGAGCTCGCCTCCATCAAGCTGAACACCCATGACGAGCGCATAATCGAGGCGCAGGTAATCGCCTGGCACGAGACGCTGAACGCCAGCAACGATCACAGCTCGACCCCAAGCCGACAGACCTCCTCCGGCCTCGGCCTCTAACTCAATCCCGCCAAGGCGGCGGAACAATCTTGAGCGTTACAACGGAAAAGGCCGGCTTTGCTCGCGAGCAAAGCCGGCCTCTTCTACAAGTCTTAATTTTGAACCTTAGGCCACAGCTCTGGACAACAGCGATCCTGCTATCGAACCACGCTTCACTTAGGCGAGTTTCGCCGGTTCACCATCGTCCTCGGTCCGCTTACGCCGGGCGAAGTAGACGACGGCACCGGAGCCCGAGAGTACCAGCAGAAAGGTGCCCGGCTCCGGTGTAACAACCGGAGGGAGGGCAGCGCCAATCACCGGGGTTGCTGGAATGTCCAACAGCGGTGGAATCGTAGCCTCTGCGACCAGAGGGGTGCTGGGCGGCGGCAGGTCCGGCACGGGATCGCCGAAATCGACCATCGCGAACATGGGCTCTGGCAGAACGGGCGCTGCTGGTGGAAGGATTGCGGCATTCAAGGGTGTATCCGGCTCCTCGAGGTCGCCGCAGTCAATCTGGAAACGTCGTAGCGACTCAAGAGGACCCATTCTGTGTCGGGCCGGCAGCACGTGGGGTGGGGACGAAGGATGTATGGCAGCCGTCAGTCTTAGCTTCGCCGAACGCAACCGCCGCGCCGCCTTGCGCTGCATGACGCCCTGCTTGTACTCGGCGAGCCAGCGACTGCAATCCGTAGAGGCATACAGCACCGGAGCGATGCAGCTCATACCGGAACACACCACAATCGAAGCAACAATCCATCGAGCGCTTTTCTTACGACGTGACCTGCGCGTACGTTGCCCCGCTTCCATCAAATACTCCCAACCGTGGAAAAGCTTCTGTAGGTTACATCAACAGTCACTCCCGTTCGACGGAGAAAAACCACCAATTTATGGTACTTTGGCAACCTCCGTATAACACCTTTGGGGAACTCGGACCCAGCCGCGAGCCCTCACAATGTCAGGAGTCTCTTCACACTCCGGTGCTCGCCCTTGCATTAAGCTCATGCAGTGGCCACGCAACGCAAAACCAGGGCGGATCTTCGGACGGAGAGCCGGCCGCCCCGCTCATCAAGGTCGAACAAACTCCAGCCACCGCCGGTATTCAGCCGCTACTTTAACCGGGAAGAAAGCTGGCTGCTCTTCAACCGGAGGGTTCTTGAAGAGGCCCAGGACGCGGCGAATCCGCCGCTGGAGCGAGCAAAGTTCCTCGCCATCACGGCAAGCAACCTCGACGAGTTCATTGAGATTCGCGTCGCGGGTTACCTCCAACAGTTCGAGGACCGTGCGGAGGTTGCCAATTCCATAGATGAGGGCGGTTTAAGCTTTCTCGAGCGTCTGGACCGCCTCGGCCAGGAGCTCCACAGCTTTTCAAAGGTTCAGGCGGCGTGCTGGAACGATCTTGTCAAACCCACCCTCGTCAAAGAGGACATCCAGATCCTGCGCTGGAAGGACCTCCGCACCTCGGAGCGCGACTTCGCCAGCCGCTTCTTTCAGGAGCAGATCGACCCGCTGCTCACACCGGTCACCCTGGACCCCACCCACCCTTTCCCGCGTGTGCTCAATAAGGCGCTCTGCCTGGCCCTGCTGCTTCGCACCAAGCGCCGCGCCGCCACAACGCGCACCCACAACATCTTCGGAATTCTCACCATTCCGCGCACCTTGCCGGCTTTTCTGGAGCTGCCGCAGCGCGGCGAACGCCGCAGCTTTCTGCCTTTGGATCAACTGATCGCATCGCAGGCGGACGGCATGTTCCGCGGCTACCGCATCCTGAGCCGCGCGACCTTCCGTGTCACCCGCAATAGCAATTTGTACATGCAGGATGAAGAAAGCCGCTCACTACTGGAAAGCGTTCGCGAGGAGCTCCACAACCGGCGCAAGGGCGATGTGGTTCGCCTGGAAATCGAAGCTTCCGCAGACGAAGACATCGTCGATCGCCTAAAAGCGAACTTTGAACTCGAGAGTTGGCAGATCTTCCCCACGGAGGCCCCCGTGAACCTGTCCCGGCTGATGGATCTGTACTCCGCCGTCCAGCGGCCGGAACTGAAATTTCCCGAGTTTCACGGCCGGTGCCTGAAGTTCTCGGCGGGGAACAAAAACATCTTCGACGAACTACGGAACAGTGACGTTCTGCTGCACCACCCTTTTGACAGCTACACCACCGTGGAGCAATTCGTGGAAGCCGGCCAGAGCGATGAACGGGTCATCTCCGTCAAGCAGACGCTCTATCGAACCAGTGCGAACTCGCCCATCTTCCGCGCCTTGAAAGAAGCCGCGCAGACCAAAGAGACCACCGTCGTCGTCGAACTTATGGCGCGGTTTGACGAAGCCAGCAACATCCGTTGGGCGCGCGAACTCGAAGACGCCGGGGTGCAGGTCTTTCACGGCATACTTGGCCAGAAGACCCACTGCAAACTGGCCCTGATCGCACGGCGAGACAGCGATGGCGTCATCCGTTCCTACGCGCATCTCGGGACCGGCAACTACAACCCGGTCACTGCGCGCTTCTATACCGATATCAGCTTCCTCACCGCGCGTCCCGCCATCACCACTGCGGTCCAAAACGTCTTCCGTTACCTCACGGCCGAGTGGGATGCCGCGCCCGATGCCTACCGTCCCCTGCTGGTCTCGCCCATCTCGCTGGCCACGGACGTCCTCGGCCTGATCGGCCGCGAGACCGAACACGCCCGTGCCGGCCGCCCTGCGCGCATCATCGCCAAAATGAATGCGCTCCTCGACGGCAAAACCATCGAAGCACTTTACGAAGCGTCCACCGCCGGCGTTGAGATCGATCTCATCGTCCGCGGCATGTGCGCCCTCCGCCCCGGCGTTCCCGGCCTGAGCGAACGCATCTGTGTGCGCTCGGTGATCGGCAGATATCTGGAGCACAGCCGCATCTTTTGGTTTGCCAACGGCGGCAACGCAGAGGTCTTCGCCGGAAGCGCCGACTGGATGCCGCGCAACCTGTATGAGCGCTGCGAGGTCGTCTACCCCGTCTCCGCGCCGGCGGCTGCCGTACGCTTGCGTGACGAGATCCTGGAAGCCTACCTCCGCGACACGCTCAAATCGAGACTGCTGCAATCGGACGGATCCTACACGTATCCATCGCAAAAAGCCGGCAAGAAGGACGGCGAAGCTCTGCTCAGCGCCCAGGACTGGTTCATGCTGCAGTCCAAGACGCACGATCTCCGCTCCACCCCCATCTCCCCGGAAACGATGCAGCCGGCCGAGTCAGATCCGGCTTAGGTCCGAACCCCCAGTCAAAGCTCGCTTTCACAAAGTGCTGCGGGTATGCAAAATGCGGGGTATGCGAGCCGATCCTTTTCGTTCCATAGGTACGAACTACTCCCCGAAGCGCTCGCGTGGCTGCTTGTGGGATAAACTGGGAGTCCCCCACGGGCGAGTTTGCCCTGTTCACTGAAGGAAATTTGAGGAGACGCGCATGGCACAGCACCCCCTGAACGGCAACGGCAACGAAGCCGATGGAACACCTGCAACCAGCAGCCTGCGCCTCAAGACCGGATTAGCCGAGATGCTCAAGGGCGGCGTCATCATGGATGTCATGAGCGTGGAGCAGGCCCGCATCTCCGAAGCCGCCGGCGCCGTCGCCGTCATGGCGCTGGAGCGTGTTCCCGCCATGATCCGTGCCGAAGGCGGCGTTGCCCGCATGGCCAACCCTAAGTTAATCAAGGAGATCATGGCCGTCTCCACCATCCCAGTCATGGCCAAAGCCCGCATCGGTCACTTCGCCGAAGCCCAGGTTCTGCAGCAGCTCGGCGTCGACTTCATCGACGAAAGCGAGGTCCTGACTCCCGCCGACGAGTCCCACCACATCGACAAACACGCCTTCACCACGCCCTTCGTCTGCGGGGCTAAAAACCTCGGTGAGGCGCTGCGCCGCATCGCCGAAGGCGCGGCCATGATCCGCACCAAGGGCGAACCCGGCACCGGCGACGTCGTGCACGCCGTAACCCACATGCGCACCATCGTCCGCGAGATCAAAGCCCTAACCGTTCTCGACGACACCGAACTTTATGCCGCCGCCAAAAATCTGCAGGCCCCCTACGAGCTCGTGCGCATGGTCGCCAAATCCGGCAAGCTCCCCGTGCCCAACTTCTCGGCCGGCGGCATTGCCACCCCCGCCGACGCCGCTCTCATGATGCAGCTCGGCGCAGAAACCGTCTTCGTAGGCTCCGGCATCTTTATGAAGGACGGTGCCACCCCGCTCGACGTCCGCGCCTGGACCTCCGCCGATGCCGAAATCGGCCTCTGCAGCAAGGAAAGCATCGGCAATCCACGCAACCCCGAGGATCATGACGAGGCCGTGAATCGCGCCAAGGCCATCGTCCTCGCCGCCACCCACTTCAACGATCCCAAACTCGTTGCCGAAGCCTCCGAAGCCGTTACCGGCGCGATGAAGGGCCTCGCGGCCGCCGCGATCGAAGAGCAGCACCTTATGCAAAGCCGCGGCTGGTAGCCGATGCCAGCTCCAAACCCACGGGTCGTCCCTATCCTGTGCGCGAGAGACCTCCACCGGTCTCTCGCGTTTTACATGGTATTGGGCTTCGAGGCGAAGCGCTACGCCGGCGGGGACGGCTATGCCTTTCTCTGGTGGAACGGAACCGAAGTTCACCTCAGCCAGTCGGACCTGCTCGTAGAGGGCCAAAATTCTGGCACCGGAGTCTACTTCTACCTGGAGCCCGGCACCGCCGTTCAAACCGAGGCCGCCTTCCGTAGCGCCGGTGCGCTTATCTCATCGCCCCTCGCTCCCCGTGCCTGGGGTATGAACGAATTTGTGCTCACCGATCCTGACGGAAATCTCCTACGCTTCGGCGAACCCATCGAACCCCAAAGCACTGAGCCTCAGACTCAAGTTATCCTCAACATCGTGCCCGCCCCAACTCCCATCATCGGCGTCCTCGCCCTCCAGGGCGCTTTTGACGTCCACGCCCAGCGCCTCGCCGAACTCGGCGCCCTTACCCGACTCGTCCGCAAGCCCGAAGATCTCGCTGAACTCGACGCCCTAGTCATCCCCGGCGGCGAATCCACCGCCTTCCTCAAACACCTCGAGCGCGCCGGCTTCTACGACATCCTGAACGACTTCTGCCACACCAAACCCGTCTTCGGCACCTGCGCCGGCTGCATCCTGCTCGCCCGCGAGGTCACTAACCCGCCCCAGCGCAGCTTCGGCGTTCTCGACGCCACCGTCGAGCGCAACGCCTATGGCCGCCAGAACGACTCCGCGATCCGCACCGAAGAAACCGCACTGCCCGGCGGCCCGCTCGAGGCCGTCTACATCCGCGCCCCCCGCCTCAGCGCCCTCGGCCCCGAGATCGAAACCCTCGCCGGCCGCGACGGCTCACCCACCCTCGTCCGCCAAGGCAAAATCCTCGCCGCCACCTTTCACCCCGAGCTGAGCCCGGACCGCCGTGTCCATCAACTCTTCCTCGACATGGTCACCGCCAGCCTCAGCTAGCCCACAGCGGAGATCCTCCATTGCTCCAGCCGCCCCCCCCCTCTCTCCTGTCGCACCTCCAGGCCCTGGAGCAAGCTCTGCTGGACCCCAAAGTTCGCCAGGACCGCGAAGCCGTAAGCAACCTGCTTACGAAAAACTTCACGGAATTCGGCAGCTCAGGCCGGGTCTTTGACAAGCAGGCCATCCTCACACAGCTCGCCGAAGAAGTTCCGTCCTCGATTGCACTGACCGAGTTCTCCTGTGACCTCCTGGCCTCGAATGTTGCGCTCGTCACCTACCGCGCGCATCGCACCTCGGCGGCCGGCGAAAACATTTCATCCCTGCGAAGCTCGGTCTGGACTCTTGAACAGGATTGCTGGCGCATGCGGTTTCACCAGGGCACCCGGCAGTAGAGCCGCCCTACAATAAAGTTGTGCCCGCCGCACCGCAGCCCTCCGCGAGCTTCCGCTTCTGGCACCTGCCGGCCGACGCCGCGCGTCACGGCTCCGCCTTCGACCAGCACCTGCTTCTGAACCTCTGGATCGCCCTCGCTCTCCTCGCTCTCCTGCACGTCCTTCTCTTCGCCGGCCTCGCCTTCCGCCGCCGCGCCCCACGCCCGATCCATAAGTTCACCCTTGAATACATCCCCCTCGCTCTCTTCACCCTGCTCTTCGCCTGGCTGGGTCTTCGCGCCCAGCAACTCTGGGCAGCCCAGCGCTACACCGGCGCCAGCCCCGCCGCCATGCAGGTGGAAGTCACCGGCATGCAGTTTGTCTGGTACTTCCGCTACCCCGGCCACGATCGCGCCTTCGGTCACACGGCTCTCGCCCTGGCCGACCCCGGCGCCGGCAATCCTCTCGGCCTCGACCCGCACGACCCCTACGGCCGCGACGACCTCGTCGGCGGCGAACTCGTCCTTCCTGCCGGCCGTGAAGTCGATCTCACCCTCCGTGCCCAGGACGTGATCCACGGCTTCGCCGTCCCCGAAATGCGCGTCAAGCAGAACGCCGTCCCCGGCCAGGACACCCACATTCACTTCACGCCCGAAACCCCCGGCACATACGCCATCCTCTGCACGCAGATCTGCGGCCTCGGTCACTACCGTATGCATGCCGTCCTCCGCGTCCTCCCGCAGCCGGCCTTTAAGACATGGTTAACCAACCGCGAAGCCGCCAAAACCGCCGCCCTCCACCCAACGCAACCGGGAGCGCCGTCATGAAGATCTCCACCCCCGCCCAAACAACGGGTGCCTCCTCTTCGCGCGGCAACATCGGATGGAGGTGGGTTGCAGCCTCAGGAAGACACATCTTCTCTACACACCATCGCACCGTAGGCATCGGCTATCTCCTCATCGCCTCCGCCGCCGTGATCATCGGCACGGTTCTCTCCCTGCTGATGCGCCTCCACCTCGCCTGGCCCCAATGGGAGCTCCCCCTTCACGGTCCCATCCTGCCCGAGGAGTACCTCGCTCTCGTCACCATGCACGGCACCCTCATGCTCTTCTACGTCATGACGGTTGCCCCGCAATCCGGCTTCGGCAACCTCATCCTGCCGTCACAAATCGGCTCCTCCCGCATGGCCTTCCCACGCCTCAATGCTCTGTCGATGTGGCTTACCGCTCTTGCCCTTCTCATCCTCTGTTCCGCCTTCTTCGTTCCCGGAGGCTCGCCCATCTCCGGCTGGACTGCCTACCCTCCCCTTTCGGCAACGCCGCTCGCCGGCCCCGGTCAGGGCACCGGGCTCGACCTCTGGCTCGCCAGCCTCGCCGTTTTCGCCGTCGCCTCCACGGTGGGTGCCGTGAACACCCTCACCACCGTCATCGGTCTGCGCTGCAAAGGCATGACCTGGCAGCGGCTGCCGCTTACCGTCTGGGCCTGGTTCACCACCGCGCTTCTGGCACTTCTGGCCTTTTCCGTCCTTCTTGCCGCCATCCTGCTCCTCTTCTGCGACCGCCACCTCCACACAGGCTTTTACGTCCCTTCGCAGGATTTGGTGAACGGTGTCCTATTACGGCACACCGGCGACGGCTCCCCTCTCCTCTGGCTGCACCTCTTCTGGTTCTTCGGACACCCCGAGGTCTACATCGCCATCCTCCCCGGCATGGGCCTCACCTCCATGGTGCTGGCCAACTTCGCCCGCCGCCCCGTCTTTGCCTACCGCCTCATGATCGCCACCACGCTGCTGATCGGCCTGCTCGGCATCCTCGTCTGGGGCCATCACATGTTCGTCTCCGGCATGAACCCATTTGCCGGCACCGTCTTCAGCGCCTCCTCGATTGCTATCGCCATTCCCTCCGCCGCCAAGGTCCTCAGCTGGCTGGCCACTGTCTGGCGCTCCCGCCCACGCTTCACCACGCCCATGCTCTTCGCCCTCGGCTTCGTCTCACTCTTCGTCGCCGGCGGTCTCAGCGGCCCCATCCTCGCCCAGCCCATCCTCGACGAATATCTCCATAACACCTTCTTCGTCGTAGCCCACTTCCATCTCATCATGGCCATGGCCGGCGTCTTCGGTCTCTTCTGCGGCCTGTACTACTGGGCGCCGATCCTGTTCCACCGCCGCCTTTCTGAAGGCCTGGGCAAAATCCACTTCTGGGGAACAATCTTGTTCTCCTACAGCACGTTCCTCCCCATGCACCTCACCGGCCTCACCAGCGAGCCCCGCCACTACGCCCAACTCGCCTCCATTCCTGGTCCCGCCACCGACCTGCTCGCCGGCACCATGGGCATGCAGCGCCACATCAGCGCCTCGGCCCTCGGCCTTGCCCTCTTTCAGCTGCCGTTCCTCGTCAATCTCGTATTAGCGCTCCGGCGTCCCCGCGAGTCTGAGGAAAATCCTTGGCAGGCAACGACCCTGGAGTGGGCTCCGGCCGCCCTCGACCCCCAAAATCCCGCCGTCATTGCTATCGTTCACCGCCAACCTTGCTCCTACAGTCTGTCCGACAACACCTTTTCACCCCAATGGACACCGGATGCTGTGATCGAGCACGACATCCCTCCCCAACGGGAGTAATCTGTCTCTGCACGCACCCCATCGCGCGACAAAAGGCACCCATGCCGACGACTCTCACGCCCCCGGAGATCGACCGCCGCCACCACACAGGTGAAGGAGATAACGGCTCAGGCCGTCGCCCCCCCACCGACAAACGCACCGGCGGCAACGGCGACAACGAAAACTGGAAAGACCGCCCCACCGGGCGCCGCGGTCCCCGTGAACGCCTCGCGCAGGCACGCGTCGGCATGTTCTTCGCCCTCGGCGGCGATCTGATGTTCTTCGTCGCACTCATCAGCGTCTTCTTCGTGACCAAGGCCAACGGCCACTTCGACGCCTACGACCGGTACATCAATGAGTGGCTTCCGACCGCCATTCCGTCGATTCTTTGGCTCAACACCGCCGTCATCGTCGTAAGCTCCGCCACGGCCGAAGCCGCCCGTCGCGTCATGTTTCACGAGCACCACGTTATGGACGAGTGGTTCGGCTACGGCCGCCCAACCTCCACCCGCGCCATGATCTGGCTCTCGATCACACTCGCCCTGGGACTCGTCTTCCTCGTAGGCCAGTGGATCGCCTGGGACCAACTAGCCGCCGCCCACGTCTACTTTCGCTCCAACCCGAGCAGCCACTTCTTCTATCTCATCACCTTCACCCACGCCGCCCATCTCTTTCTCGGTATCGGTGGCCTCATGTGGGCGCTGTGGCTCCTGGTCTACTCCCGCCAAATGGCAACGCGGCAGGTCGTGGTCGACTCCGCCGTCTGGTACTGGCATGTAATGGGCGTTCTGTGGATCTTCCTCTTCGCCCTCCTCGAATACGCTCAGTAGATTACGCTCCTCGCTAAGGTTCTAACTCATAGCTCCCCGGCTCATAGCTCTTTTACACCCGAAACCAAGTTCAAACTTTGAACTGGACAGGTAAGTTCCACCCAAGACCGATGTGACAGGACCGGAGGGAGCGGCTTCATCCGTGCCGCACTCACAAACAAAGTCCTGATGGCTTTAGACGCTGAGGTGCGCTTGGTACAGTTCAACCGTCAGCCAGAGACGCCAACGTGGCGGGGAGTCTCAAGCCGCCTGGGCCTGACGACCATTCTCTTTCTATGCTCGTTTTTCTGTACACCCACGGTTCACGGGCAAGGCTGCGCCCAATGCCTGGACAGCACCCGGGCTACCCCGCCGCAGGTACAGGCAGCCTACCGTCACGCGATCTACCTGCTTGGGGGAGCCGCAGGCACCCTGTTCGTCGCCGGAACCGTGCTCCTAAGTAGGCATCGCTGACCTAACCGTGAGACCCATGCTCACGTCCGGGTCCTGCATGGAACCAGCGAATCTAAACGCTTTATTTCAAAGACTTTACGACGAAAGTACGCTGGGACAGCGTGCCCCTAAAGCTGCAACATGATCTTGAGCGAATCCGGCTGCGGGTTCGAGGCCAGCCGCACAGCCTCGGCAGCCCGCTCCACCGGAAACCGGTGCGAGATCAGCCGCGTAAAGTCCAACTCGCCGGTGCGATACCCCTCAAACACCAGATCGATCCCCTCCTGCTGAATCGCCACTGAGGCCGAGTAGGACCCCATCAGGGTCTTCTCCTCCATGCAAACCGCTGCCGGATCAAACGGCGCCGTCCCATGCTGGGTACTCGCAAACAGCATCACCCGACCACCCGGCCGAATGGCCCCCATCGCCATTCCGATCAGCGCATCAGAGCCGACCGCAACCAACGCCACATCCGCTCCACGCCCATCCGTGGCCGCCCTGCAGGCTCCCACCACATCTCCCCGAGCATCCAGCGGATGCTCCAGCCCAAACCCGGCCGCCACCGCATGACGCTCCGGATACAGGTCCGACGTCAGCACGGTAGCCCCCGTACGCCGTGCCAGCGCCGCCAGAATAATTCCAATACTCCCCTGCCCGACCACCAGCACCGTATCGTCCGGCTCCAGCGCGAGCAGCCGAATCGCCTTAAAACAGGTGTTCACTGGCTCAATAAACGCGGCCTGCTCGAAGGGAATATCGTCCGGCACATGGATCAGCCCCGCCGGCGTAACCCCATCGCCAACGATCCAATCCATCACCCGGATATATTCCGCAAACCCACCACCCGCAGCCGGCCCAAGCCCCGCAGTCGTCCCGACTTTCTTGTACTGCTCACATTGCGCAAAGGTCTGCTTCCGGCAGTAGAAGCATTGGCCGCACGGCACATGGTGGAACGCCATCACGCGATCGCCTACAGCAAAGCCCCGCACGTCTCTGCCCACGGCCGCAATCGTGCCCGCCATCTCATGCCCAAAAACCCGCGGACCCGGATGAGACCCGGTGTGAATTTTCTTCAGATCCGTCCCGCAAATGCCACAGGCGGCCAGCCGCACCAGCACCTCGCCGGGACCAATCTGCGGTAAGTCAAGACTCTCGGTAACGATCTCATCGGGGGCGCGGTAGACAGCCGCGCGCATGGTGCTGGGAAGTGCATTGGACATGATCACCTTCAGTGTATCGGGCATTTCCATGCCTGCATTCGTTAAGACCGGTTCACCAGCCATACACCGGCAATCAGCAGAGCACACCCAATCAGCCGTCCGGACGAGGCCGTATGCTGCTTAAGGCCAACCAACCCAAACTGATCCAAAATCACCGAAACGACCAGAGCCGCGGTGATGCTGAGGCATGTGAACGTCCCTGCACCCAACTTTTGTACCAGGGTCAATCCTGCCATCGTGGAGGCAATGCTGATCAAACCTCCCATCCAGGCCCACCAGCTCACGGAACGAAGGTGCAAAGCCGGCAGGGGCTGCCGCACAAAAGCCTGCACAACCAACATACCGACCAGACCCGTGGCATACACCGCGATGCCCGCCCATACCGGCTGTTGAAACTGTTTGTTCAGCTGTCCGTTTGTAGCCGACTGGAAGGGATTCGCAATTCCTGCCAGGAGTGCGATCAGATAGGCGAACCAGGTCACAAAGCCACCTCACACTCTTCGTGAGACGCAGCCCTTACCGCTCAGGTCTGGGAAATGATCTCAAAAAGCCGCGCGCTCATCGCTTTCAGTGCACGGTTGCTCACCCTGCCGAGCCGCGCAGCGTGCCGCCAATGGTGCGGCCGGAGCGCCGTGTGCATCGCGAATGCCGCTGTTCTGAACTGTCCATGCGTCCCCGCGAAGCGAGACAGCGATGCAAGTTCAAAGTCATGCGGATCGGAGATCGCCTTCACCGCCCGGAAGCTTAGCCCATGCGCTGCCGAAAGCCGCGCCACCGTTGCCGCTTCCATATCGACCATGGTCGCAGCATAGGATGCGGCGAGCCGGGCTTTCTCCCGCACGCCGGCTATGGTCGCGGTCGTAACTAGCACCTGGGATGCGTCGCCGTCGTGTGTACGGAACCGCTCGCCTGTCTGCGCGCTTACCACCACCCCCGCCTCATACACCATCCCCGCGGCAGCCGAAGCGCCGCAACCGCCGGCCAGTCCGGCTGAGATAACGCATTCCGGTGTAAACGCCTCAAGAACGGAAGCAAACGCCAGCGACGCACGCGAGGCACCCATGCCGGCCGTCACCACCACCGCGGCCGGAAGGCGGTACAGGTGGACTCCCGAACGCAACAGCGCCGGTTCAGGGCGCGTTCTCCCAACCAGACCCCGCACCTCACGCGGCAGCGCAGCGATAATCGCGAACGGAACTGAAATCTTCATGATTGCTGCGGCGGCGCTGGGGCGTAGCCGTTGGCGACAAACCACCGGCACGCCTCCGCAAGAGCCTCATCCACCGGCAGGACCTGGAAGCCCAACTCCCGTTCCGCCTTGGCCGAGCTCGCAAACATCATTTTGCGTCCCATGCGGACCGCTTCCACCGTGGCACGCGGTTCCTTGCCGCGCAGCTTACCGGTGATCGTCTCGTCAAAAAACGCAAACGCCATCGCCGCCGCATGCGGCACCTGCACCTTGGGCGAAGACAACCCGGTTAGCCTCGCCAGCCGGTCCAGGATCTGCTTCAGGGTCAAATTCTCGCCGCCCAGGATGTAGCGCTCGCCAGGCCGGCCAGCTTCCAGGGCGTGCAGGTGCGTGCGCGCAATCTCGCGCACATCCACAAGGTTCAATCCGGTTTTTACATAGGCTGGAAAGTTGCGATTGAGGAAGTCCACCACGATGCGTCCTGTGGGCGTGGGCTTCGCGTCAAGCGATCCGATCGGCGTCGTTGGATTCAGCACGATCACCTGCTGCCCCAGCCTTCCTGCTTGCAACGCCACCTGCTCCGCCATCCACTTCGAGCGCTTGTAATGCCCGATCATGTCGGCTTCCGTCACCGGCGCAGTTTCATCCACGAGGGTTCCATCTTTGCGGAAGCCCATCGTGGCCACGCTCGAGGTGTACACCACCCTGGGCACACCCGCAGCGTGCGCCACCTGTAGCAGGCGACGCGTTCCCTCGACGTTGGCCTTGTACATCTCAGCCGGGTCGGGCACCCACAGGCGGTAATCCGCAGCGACGTGGATCAGCGCATCGCAACCCTGCAATGCTGAAGCAAAACGATCAGGATCCCGCAAATCCCCCGTTACCAGATCCGCCGAGGCAGGTAGAAAGGCACGATTCGAGGATGGCCGGACAAGCAACCGTAGCTCGGCGCCACGCTCCGCCGCCAGTCGGGCGACATGCGCTCCAATAAATCCAGTCGCTCCGGTAACAAACAGCCGCACAGCTAATCCAGCGCTTCAGGGGTAATCTGAATGTTTTTCTCGCCGGCTGCCTTCTTCTCCCAATATTTGCGCACCCACGCCTCAAAGGTCTTGCCTGCCGCCGTGTCGCGGCCGGAGAACTGCAGTGCCGCTACATCGGCATACGGAATCATCAGCCGTTGTACGGTTGTCTCAGCGGGTACACCTTTAGGTGGCGAGGGGATGATGCGGATCATTGAATCCGCAAGCGTAGCGCCGGTACGACGATCGTAAAGATAGCCTTCAATCTGACTGCCATCCTTGCGCGTTACCGTGACATTGCCACGGTAATCAAACGCTTTCTCGAGCGCCTCACGGATCTCGGAATCGGTAGCCAGGGCCGGGATCCAGCCTTCCAGGTTTTCACGCTCGCGGCCTGCGGCGTGCTCCAATTCGTCAGGGCTGGCGTGCTCCAATTGCTCGACTTTCAGGTGTTCCTGTCCCAAGGTCGCCATGTCAGTCCCCCGCCACGCCTGCTAGTGAGCTATCGACCGATGTCGTCACCACCACCGGCGTTGGTTTAGTTACGCCACCGGGCGAAATCTGCACCAGGGGAAAGTGCCCTTCCGGCTTCCAATCGTTCAACAGAGCCTGCGCTCTGGGATCATCGTATTTGCGGTTCAGAAAAGCCTTGGCTGTCTGATAGAAGCCCTTCAACGATCCAAAGGTGTAGTTCACGCCCGAAGCTTCGTAGCCCGAGTGCACCATGCAGTTGGCGCAGCGAGGATTGCCGCTCTCGGTGCCGTAGTTGGACCACTCGACCTCGTCCATCAACTCCTGAAAGGTGTCCGCATAGCCGTCCTGCAGTAGATAGCAGGGCTTTTGCCAGCCGAAAATCGAGTACGTCGGCATGCCCCAAGGGGTGCAGCGCAGCTCCTGCCGGCCCATCAGAAATTCCATAAACATGGGTGAAGCATTGAACTCCCAATGCTTCTTGCGGTTTGAAAGGATGGCGCTGAATAATTTCCGGCTCTTGGCACGACCGAGAAAGTGGTTCTGATCCGGCGCCTTGTCGTAGGTGTAACCGGGCGAAACCATCATCGATTCGACACCGGCTTCCATCATCTGGTCAAAATGCCGGCGCACTGAGTTCGGATCCGCTCCATCGAACAAAGTCGTATTGGTCGTTACGCGGAATCCCGCAGCTACCGCGGCGCGAACGCCTTCAAGGGCAATGTCGTAGCCACCCTCGCGGCACACGCCGAAGTCGTGGTGCTCCCGCTCGCCGTCCACATGAACGGAGAAGCTGAGGTACTTGCTCGGTTTGAAAAGGTGAAGCTTCTCTTTAAGAAGCAGCGCGTTCGTGCACATGTACACATACTTCTTGCGCTCCACCAGGCCGGCCACGATCTCCGGCATCCGCGGATGCAACAGAGGTTCACCGCCCGGGATGGCTACCATGGGCGTGCCGCACTCTTCAGCGGCCCGGAAGCAGTCCTCCGGAGTCAGTTCCGCCTTCAGAATGTGCGCGGGGTACTGGATCTTGCCGCAGCCGGCGCACGCCAGGTTGCAGCGAAACAGCGGCTCCAGCATCAGCACCAGCGGGTACCGCTTGCGCCCTTTGAATTTCTGCTTCAACACGTAGCTCGCGACAGTAAACGCCTGCGATACGGGAACGGCCATCCGAAAACTCCTTTGCACTGCCCCGGGCCTTGCATCAGCCCGGTATCAGATGAAACGCCGAAGTCTTACGCTTCAGCTGCCTCGCGCTCCAATGCCTTGCGATAGGTCGTCAAAGCCAAAAGCGGAAAATATTGCTTGTAAAGATGATAGCCAAGATAAAACACCCGCGGAAAACCCGTTCCAGTGTAGTAGCTCTCGCCGTTACGTCCCGGAATCAACTCATCCCAGCTGCCATCCTCGTGCTGCCGCTCGGTCAACCAGCGAACACCCTTGGCCACTGAGTCCGACCGGGTGTCGTTCGCAGCCAGCAAGCCGAGCAGCGCCCACGCGGTCTGCGAAGGAGTCGAGGGCCCCACACCTTTACCTGTCGCATCGTCGTAGGTCCCGCAGTTCTCCCCCCAACCCCCATCCGGATTCTGCACCATGCGTATCCACTCAGCCGCCTGCTGCACCGGTGTCTCCAGGTAGCTGTACTCCATCGCCTGTAGACCACGCAGCACCAAGAAGGTGCCGTAAAGAAAATTCACACCCCAGCGACCGAACCATGAGCCGTCCGACTCCTGCTCGCGCAGGACAAACTGCACGGCCTTTTCCACGCGCGGATCCCGCCGCGTGTAGCCGTAGGCAGCCAGCATCTCCAGGATGCGCCCGGTAACGTCCACCGTCGGCGGATCGAGCATCGCATTGTGATCGGCAAAGGGAATGTACTGGAAGATGCTCTTGGTGTTGTCCTTGTCGAAGGCCGCCCAACCGCCCTCGCGGCACTGCATCGCCATCACCCAGTTCACGGCACGCTGTTCCACTTCGTGCTGGTAGCGCTCACGGGGGTTATCGACAGCTTTCAGACCGAGCAGAACCTGCCCCGTATCATCAACATCCGGGTAAAACTCATTGCTGAACTCGAAGTACCAGCCGCCCGGCTCCACGTTCTTGACCTTCTCGGCCCAGTCGCCCTTGTGCCGTACCTCGCGCGCCAAGATCCAGTCAGCTGCTTTCAACAGGCAAGGGTCGGTCTTGGAAAGACCTGCCTCACCCAGCACCGTCATCACCTGGGCCGTATCCCACACCGGGGAAAAACAGGGTTGCATCCGCAGCGTCGGGATTGGGTACGCGGGCGTGCCTTCCGGCTCATCGATAGCCAGCTTTTCAAACTCATCCATCGCGCGAATAAAATGCGGGTCGTCCTGCGAATACCCGAGATTGTGCAACGCCACAATCGAGTTCAACATCGCGGGGTAAATCGCCCCGAGGCCATCCGAACGCTCGAACCGGTCCAGCATCCACTGTTCGGCGCGCTGCAGCGCCAAGCGGCGCAGCGGACGGATGTGAAACCGCTCCGCCCAGTGCGTCATGCGATCGAAAAATAGAAAGAAGTTGCGCCAGGAAACGGGTTTGCGGTCCCAGCGGAGGTGCAGCTTGGAACTGGCACGCCCACCGACGAACAGTTCATCGATCCCCTGCTCGGGCGTCAGTTGCCTCAGCGGTTTTTTTGCATACAGGATCGAAAGCGGTACCAGGATACCTCGCGACCACGAACTGATCTCATAGATGTTGAAATAAAACCAGTTCGGGAACAGGACGATCTCCGGCGGTACCGCCGGTACGGCATCGTAGTCATACTGCCCGAGGGTGCAAAGATAGATTTTGGTGAAGGTATTGCACTCGACCACGCCACCAAGGGAGAGCACGTTGGCCCGCGCTCGCACCATGATCGGATCATCGATTCCTCGGCCCATCAGCTTCAGGGCCAGGTAGCACTTCACGCCATAGCTGACGTTGGATGGCCCGCCGGGGTAGATGCTCCAGCCGCCATCGTCGTTTTGATGGCGGAGGATCTCGTTGGCGCAGCGCTCCATCCGGCCACGGTCTCCCGTACCCAACAGGGTATGGAGAAAGATATAGTCGGCCTCAAGCATGCTGTCGGCTTCAAGCTCGCCGCACCAGTAGCCTTGCTCGTCCTGTTGACCCAGCAGCCAGGTCACCGACTGATCGATGGCCTTTTTTACCTGATCCATTCCCAGGTCGAGCCGCCCAAACCGGGGCTGCTTCGTTCCTTGAGGGCTTCCGTCCATTGAACTCATGTACTCTCGTTTGCGAAAAACACCCACGCCCAGCGTTGACCCGGAATAAAACCCGAGTCGGCGAGCAGCAGTGGATGAGCTAGGGTGCCGGGTGAATCGGGGGAGCGGATGCAATTGCCTGGACGATTTCAGGCGGAAGGCCGAAACGTACGTTCTCCGGCATTACCTCCACCTCCTCCACAGAGGAGAAACCCCGGCCTTGCAGAAAAGTCACGACCTGCTGCACAAGAATTTCCGGCGCGGAGGCTCCGGCCGTGATCGCCACGGTAGAAACCGACTCCAGCCACTCAGGCTGGATGTCCTCGGCCTTGTCAATGAGGTAGGAACCGGTTCCCAGATTTTGGGAGACCTCCACAAGGCGATTGGAGTTGGAACTGTTGCGCGACCCGACCACCAGCACCAGATCGGCCCCATGCGCTACATTCTTCACGGCCGTCTGCCGGTTCTCCGTTGCGTAGCAGATGTCTTGCGCGTGCGGGCCGGTGATGCTAGGAAATCGCTCCTTGAGCGCCTGAATCATTGTGCTGGCTTCATCCAGCGACAGCGTCGTCTGCGTCAGGTAAGCGACCTTGTTCGGATCAGGCACCACCAATTCGGCAACCTCTTCCGGCGTTGAAACGACCTGGGTCACATCCGGGGCTTCGCCCTGGGTGCCTTCTACCTCTTCATGGTCGCGATGGCCGACCAAAACAAGCGAATATCCTTGCTTGGCGAACTTGATGGCCTCGACGTGAACCTTTGTCACGAGGGGGCAGGTTGCGTCGATCACCTTCAGATCACGATCCTTGGCACGCTGCCGAACAGCCGGAGACACACCATGGGCGGAGTAAATGACGCGGGCACCGGCCGGAACCTCGTCCAACTCATTGACGAAGATAGCGCCCTTCTGGGCCAAATCGTTCACAACATACGAGTTATGCACGATTTCTTTGCGCACATATATCGGTGCGCCAAAGGTGTCGAGGGCGATGCGGACTATGTCGATCGCCCGCACAACACCAGCGCAAAAGCCACGGGGCTTCAGAAGCAGAACACGCTTGGTATGGGGTGCAGAGCCAGCTTCCGGCTGCACATCAACGGGCTGGAGGGTGGGGGTGGTCACATCGACCAGTATACCTCCAAACCGAGGGGGACTTAGAGTGAAATGGCCCCGCCGATCCCTTCCAGGATTTGTGCGGGACCTCTACGAACCACCGGTATTCCGGCTCTAGGTACGGCCCGCGCATCCCGCATGTTGACAATCACAACCCAGTGTAGTTACAGCTTGGGAGTCCTCACACATCTGTGAGCAATATTTCTTGTCGTTCACCATGCAGCTGCAAAGTGGGTGTGCGCATTTCTTTGTCTCAGCCATCAGTTGTGCTCCTTATACTTCAATCACTTTGGAGGCATGGGAGCCAGCGCGTGTTGCTTGGCCCGCGCCCGCCTTAACGGCTGGCCTCCACCATTTGTCTCGCATGGAGCCTTGAGGCCTCGGTGAGACTGGCTCCGGAGAGCATGCGGGCAATCTCCTCCACACTTTCGCCGTCGGAGGCGGTACGTACCCCGGTGCGCGTCCGGCCTGCGCGCTCGCTCTTTTCGATCAGCAGGTGGCGGTCCGCGAACGCCGCAATCTGCGGCAGATGCGTAATGCAGAGCACCTGCTGTGTGCGCGCGAGCGCCTTTAATTTTTGCCCCACCGCCTCCGCCGCGCGACCGCCGATCCCGATATCGATCTCGTCAAAGACCAGCGTGCGCGGGGAGGCTACGCCCCGTTTCCGGGCCAGTCCGGAGGCCTGCTCCTCCACGGCCACCTTCAACGCCAGCATTACGCGCGACATCTCCCCGCCGGAGGCGATCTCTGTGAGCGGCTTCAGCGGCTCTCCGGCGTTGGTTGCAATCCGGTACGCCACCGCGTCCCATCCCGCCGCGCTCCACCCGGCCTCATCCGTTTGGGGGCTGACCTCGATGGTGAACCTAGCCTTCATCGCCAGCTCGTTCATCTGCCGCTCCGCCCGTGATGCCAGTTTTGCGGCCGCTGCCTGGCGCCTGGCCGTCAAAGCCTCGGCCGCTTGCCGGTAGCTGGAGGCCGCCAAGAGCATCTGCCCTGCCAGCTCCGCCGAACGCGCGTCGCGGTTCTCCAGATCGTTCAGCTTCTCCGCCGCCGCGCTCCCAAAGGCCACCACCTGCGCCAGCGTCGGGCCGTACTTTCGCTTCAAGCGATCCAACAGCGCCAGCCTGTCTTCCACCTCGGCCTGCCGCTCGGGCGAGGCCGTCGCTCTGTCGGCGAAATCGCGCAGGCTCGCCGCCACATCCTCGATCGCTGCCTGGGCCGTGCGTAGCTGTTGGGCTGTTTCCGCAAAATCCGGCTGAAATCGGACTAGATCTTCCAAATGCCGAAGCGCTCCGCCCAGAAGTCCCTCCGCAGAGACCTCATCCTCATACAGCAGCTGCAGTGCGGCGTTGGCGCCGGAAAAAAGCCGCTCCGCATTCACCAGCAGCCGCTTCTCAGACTCCAGCCGGACGTCTTCCTCGGCATCGGCGATCCCCGCCGACTCGATCTCCTTCGCTTGAAAGCTCCAAAGATCGATCTGTCGCAGCCTTTCCCCCTCTGCGCTCTGCAACTCATCGAGCTCCGCCCGTAAGGCGCGCCAGTGCCGGTACGCCGCCGCCGTGAACTCTGTGCCGATCTGCGCCGAACGGTCCAACAAGAGCTGCTGCTGCGTCGCATCGAAGGCGATCATCGTCTCCGACTGCGCATGAACCAGCGCCAGCTCCGGCGCCAGCTGCCGCAGGGCACCAACCGTGGCCGGCTGATTGTTCACAAAAACACGCCCTTTGCCGTTCGCACCCACCTCACGCCGTAACAGGACCTGGTCGCCGTCAAAGTCGAGCCCATTGGCCTCGAGCACGGCTTCGGTCCCGGGCGTGGACTCGAAGACGCAGCTCAGCACCGCCTTTTCCGCCCCGTGCCGCACCAGGTCGCTGGACGCCTTGCCCCCCAGCAGCATGACCAACGCGTCGATCAGAATCGATTTTCCCGCGCCCGTTTCGCCGGTGAGCAGATTCAGTCCCGGCCCAAACTCCGCGGCCGTGGCATCGATCACCGCGAAGTTTTCCGCTCTCAATTCCAGCAGCATGCAGTCCTAACCTTCGCCATGGCTTCGCCTCGCCAGCGTAGCACGGCCGCCCATGATCTCTGATCCTCGGCGTACTAGCCTAGCTTGAGTCCCCTGCCGCCATTCCCGCCACCCCGCACAGTACACTCAGAAGCAGCGTATGACAGCTCCTCCCTTTGCTCTTTGGCTGCAAGACCTTCCGGCGACCGCGGCCGATGCTTCGAACACTGCCGGACATTCGGGCGCGCTTGCTGACATGCTGCATAATAGCGGTCCCACGGCCCTGACCGTCTTGGCATTGTTGCTGATCACCAGCATCTTCTCGTGGACGATCATGATCTCCAAGTGGCGCAGCTTCCGCGAGGCCGCTGCCCAAAATCGCAAGTTCGTGCGCGCCTTCCGCAAGTCCGGACGTCTGAGCGAGGTCGCCGCCGTCGCCGAGCAGTTCCGCCCCAGTCCCCTCGTCGCGGTCTTCCATGAAATTCACGACGAGTACCAGCGCCAGTCCGGCGGACGCGGTACGCCGCCCAATCCGCAGGCACTCGAACGCGCCGCCCAGACCGCCGCGAGCGAGTCGCTCACACTGATGGAACGGCGTATGACGTGGCTGGCCACCATCGCACAGATCGCCCCCTTTATCGGTCTTTTCGGCACAGTGATGGGTATTATTGACGCCTTCCACGGCCTGGGTACCGCCGGCGCTGCCACCTTGCGTGCGGTCGCTCCCGGCATCTCGGAAGCTCTGATCACCACGGCCGCCGGCCTTATCGTCGCGGTGCCGGCCGTGGTCGGCTACAACCAGCTCACCGCCCAACTTCGCGAATTCGGCGCCCGCATGGACGACTTCGGCCGCGAGCTTTTAAACGCCATCGAGAACGCCGCGCTGGTCACCGGTAACCCCGCCCCGCAGGGGTCGACTCCGCAACCAGCGCCACTGCCCGACGACGACCGGCGGAGGACCGTTTAGGCGCCATGGCCTTCACCACCAGCAAAGGACGAACGCAGACCTCGCTCGAAGGCATCAACATCACCCCACTCGTCGACGTGGTGCTTGTGCTGCTGCTCATCTTTATGGTCACCGCGCCCGTGCTGCAGAGCGGCGTGGAAGTCGCCGTGCCCCAGACGCGCACCGTCAATCAACTCACCGAGCAGCACCGCGTGGTCACCGTCGACAAGGACCAGAACGTCTTTCTGGACGATAAACCCGTCAACGTGCACGACCTCCCCGCGCTGCTCTCTGGAGGCAACTCCGGCGGCAAAACGGTCTATGTCAGGGCAGACGGGCGTGTACCCTTCGGCGCCTTCGCCTCCGTGATGGACGAGGTCAAGCAGGCGGGCATTACGAACATCAGCATCGTGACCCAGCCGCTACGCTAGGTCAACCTAGGCAACGCCAACCACCGAACGCATGGACTCCCCCTTCACATCCCGCGCCGACGACGCCAAACCATACGCCTTGGACGGCGTCTACGCTGAGACTGGCCGTTTCGGCGATGGCCTGGCCGGGGCTCTGGGGCTACACCTCGTGCTGGCCGCCGCCTTGATCGCCGCCGCCTACCTCGGCCGTACTACGCCGGAGCGCTGGGGCGAGCGCCAGGCCTCGGTCGGGGCCATCCAGGCCTCGATGGTCTCGGCGATCCCACTGCCATCCCATGCAAAGCCAATTGAAAAGCAGGTGCTCGCCTCCGAAGACGAGAACCAGGCGCCAGCCCCGCCGCCCAAAGAGGCCGCCGAACCGCCACCCAAGCCGACCGACATCCTGATCAAGGCCAAGACCCCGCCGAAAAAGCCGGCGCCGGTACACACCGAGGCTCCACCCAAGCCGGTGCCGCACACCGTTCCCTCAGAGGCCAGGCCAGCCAAACGTCCGCTTCCCACGCCACTCACGCCCAAGGCCCAGACGGGCGAAACGACCGCCACGCAACTGCCGCAGGCCGTCTCGCAGGTTAAAAACGGCACGGCGACCGCCACCGTGCAGGATCGAGCTTTCGGCGCCCGCTATGCCTACTACCTCCGCCTGGTCAGCCAGAAGGTCTCGCAAAACTGGGTGGCCGGTGAGGCCGACCCGCGCTCCTCGCAGGGCAAGCGCGTGACCCTGCTCTTCGATATTGACCGTGACGGCACCCCGGGGGACGTTCACGTGGAGACCCGCAGCACCTCGCCGTCGCTCGACCAATCCGCCATGCACGCCGTGCAGCGCATCGACAGCTTCGGCCCCTTGCCCGCAGGCAACAAGATCTCCATTGAGTTCAGCTTCGACTACAAGGCTCCGTAGCCGGAGGGAACCCTCATCACTTCCTTTAACCCGCGCGGGCTTCCCGTTGCATCTAGAGTATTTGTATGACTGTTCGTGAAAAAGTCTGTAGTTGGCTCCATCTCTCCCAACGCACGTTCATTTACGGTGCCGGCCTTTCTCTGCTCGCCCTGACACCTTGGGCCGGGCTCCGTGCGCAGGATCCGTTCCACCTTGAAACCAGCACTGGTGCCGAGAAGCTGCGCCTAGCAGCGGCGAACTTCAAGCCGGGGGGCGCCGACGGTGGTACCGGTGAGCTGGTCACGGCCTTCAATACAACGCTGCAGAGTGATCTCGCCAACGCCGGCATCTTCGATCTGGTGTCCAAGAGCATGGAGCCGCAAGGTACCCCGGGCTCACCCGCCGAGATCAACCTCGGTCAGTGGTCCGCCGCGCCAACAAGCGCCGGCATGGTCGCCTTCGGTTCACTGGCCGTCGCCAACGGCCAGACACAGGTAAAAGGCTTCCTCGACGACACCCACAACGCCCAATTCCCGCAGGTCTTCGCCAAACAGTACACCGACGCCGCGGACGTAAATGGCGCCCGCCAGATCGCGCACAAGTTCGCCGATGAGATCATCTTCCGGCTGGGCGGCGGCATCCAGGGCATCGCCGAAACCAAGATCTACTACGTTCATTTCACCGGTGACGGCAACAAAGAGATCTGGGCGATGGACTACGATGGTGCCAACCAGCACGCGGTCACGCACCTGGGCGAAATCGCACTGTCCCCCAGGGTGTCGCCCGACAACTCGCGTATTGCCTTCAGCGCACTCGGCCGCGACGGCTTTCAGATCAAGATGTACTCGCTCCTGCTGGGCCGTGCCGTGAACTTCTACTCGCCAGGAGGCGCCAACATTTCGCCGGCCTGGGCCCCCAACGGCCAGCAACTGGCCTTTTCGTCGGCGCGCTCCGGCAATTCGCAGATCTGGATCTCTGACCCGCAGGGTGCCTCGGCGCATCGCATCACCACCTACAAAAACGACGTCTCCCCCACCTGGAACCCAAAGACCGGAGCGCAGATTGCCTGGATCAGCGGTCGCACCGGTCTGCCGCAGCTCTACATCATGGACACGGACGGCTCCGGCGTTTCGCGTATGACCGATGGCGGTTACGCTACATCACCCTCGTGGTCGCCCAACGGCCAATTCATCGTATTTGCCTGGAATCGCAAATACGGCCCCGGCGCCCCGGGCGGCCAGGATATCTACGTCATGGAAGTCGCCAGCAAACGCTGGATGCAGCTGACTCACGATATCGGCCGTTGCGACTTCCCTTCCTGGTCGCCCGATGGTCGCCATATCGTCTTCGCCAACAACCCCGGCGGACGCGACCTGAACTCACGCATCATGACGATGCTGGCCGACGGAACCGCGCAACACCCTCTCAGCACATCAGGTGCGGATATGCCGAACTGGAGCTTCCGCTAGGCCAGGAAGACCGTACATCGGACTACGATAAACTTACGAAGGCCCAGGTTGTCGAACCGGAGAACACTCATGAACATACAAGCAAGATCCTCCAAACTGTCGCGTGCGGTTCTGCCGCTGAGCCTGGCTCTCCTGACCTTCGCCGGCTGCCACAAAAAGCCGTCCGCCGTTCCCTCCAATGCCCTTCCGCCTTCGACCAGCGGTCCCGCACCCACAGCCAACATCACGGCCGATCCCTCGGCCATCGACGCCGGCCAGTCCGTTGTGCTGAACTGGCGCACGACAAACGCCACCAGCGCCAGCATCGACGGCTTGGGTGATGTGCCCGTCAACGGCACGCAGACTGTCTCGCCGGCGAACTCGACCAACTTTCACCTGGTGGTCAAGGGCGACGGCGGCACCACCGACGCCAGTGTCCGAGTCACCGTGCGTGTAGCCCAGATTCCCGGCGGCGCAAACTCCGGTAATGGCACCGAGGGCGACATGGGCAGCGATGCCCAGTTCCACGCCAACGTAAAGGACATCTTCTTCGGCTATGACAGCTACAGCATTGAGGCCGACACCCAGGGCGTGATCTCACAGGCCGCGCAATACCTTCAGCAGCATCCGGCGATTCGCATCGTCATCGGCGGCTACTGCGATGATCGCGGATCGGCCGAATACAACATCACCCTCGGCGAAAACCGTGCCAACTCCGCCAAAACTGCACTGGTAAGCGCCGGCATCTCGCCCGAACGCATTCGCGTCGTTAGCTACGGCAAAGAGCGTCAGTTTTGCTCTGAGGACACGGACGCCTGCTGGCAGCAAAACCGCCGCGATCAGTTCAGCATCGATCGCTAGTTCACCAATCTGCTCAAAAGGCATCCGCGCCGATCCGGTTTAGCCCTTGCGGCGGCCAAACGGCGCGGTTCCTGTTTACACTTCTCGCCAGGAGTCTCCGGCAATGAATCTCGTCCACCGCTGCCGCCGTTTCGCACCCGCCCTCCTCCTCTTTGCCACGCTCAACGCCACGCCGGCGCATGCGGCCAACAAGGACATGATTCAGCTGCAGACCCAGGTCCAGCAACTGATCGACTCGCTCGCCCGGCTGCAGAGCTCCAACGACCAGCAGATGGGTGTGCTCAAGGATCTTGTGCAGCAGACCGTCGACTCGGTCAATAAGATGACCGTCACCGTGAACGGCATGCAGCTGAAGCTGCAAAACCAGACCGACGCACAGGGCGCCAAGAGCGATCAACTCTCCGGTCAGGTGCAATCCCTGAATGATTCGCTCGACGAGCTGAAGGCCCGCATGCTGCGAATGGAAAAGTCGCTGAACGACATCCAAAGCCAGACCCAGTCCACGAACGCGGTAGTCACCTCCTTACCCGGCGCAAATGGTGGCGCCGGAGCCGCTACAGTACCGCCGGCAGCGGGTTCGCCCATCCCGGCTCCGGCCACCTCGGCGCCCAACGGCCCGGTGCCGCCGCCCTCCGCAAGCAACGCCGCGCCTTCCGCGGACACCGGCGTTCCTGTGGCGTCCATGTATCGCGCCGCCTTTAATGACTACATGGCGGGCCGCTATCCCCTGGCCACCTCCGAGTTCAACGACCTGATCAAGGCGCATCCGGACGATAATCTCGCCGGCAATGCCTTCTTCTACAAAGGGGAGATCGACAATCGCAGCGAAAAACCCACGGCGGCGGTCAAGAATTACGATCAGGTACTCGAACGCTACCCGGATAATCCAAAGATTCCCACAGCGCACCTGCACAAGGGCGAAGCCCTCATCGCGCTGAAGCAGACCGACGCGGGCATGAGAGAGCTGCGTGCCCTGGTTCAACGCTATCCAAACTCACCCGAGGCTGCCCAGGCGAAGCTTCGTCTCAGCAGCCTGGCCCGCCGCTAAGCTGGCATGCTTCTCGCTTTTATTCGACCGAAAAGCTGCGGTAAGAGTAAGGCGATAGCCGAGGTCAGTTCCGGACCTCACCCAACGCGTGCTCCACACCCATGCGTTGCTCTGCAGTTAGCGATACCCGTGGCAGTCGCGGCTGGCCTCCGAAGTAGCCGTTCCAATCGCAGCCGTACTTAATGCCCGCGGGTCCGAGCTTCTCCATCAGGTCGTCCGCTGCGGTCAGGCGTTGCGAGCGTTCTGCCGAAAGCCGCTCGTCGCCGTCCTTCCACGCAGCGTAGACCTCGTGGCAGCCCTGCGGAGCACAGGCCGCCAGCGACGGCATGACACCCCCTGCCCCGGCAATCAGCAGCGGCAGCATACCCTGTGCTGGACCGGCGGAGAGCACCTGAAAGCCCAGGGTGCGGGTCCTCGTCTTCAGCGTTGAACCGGAAGGTACCGTGGGTAACTCAACGGGCGTACCTCCGGCCGGAGCACCGATGGTCACCAGCGTCTGCGGCGCGGATACGGGAGTCAGCGAAGCCGTCATCATGCGCCGGGTCACCGCCTCAAACACGGTGGTCGTGACCACCTCACGCTTGACGTCGGCCGTAGCCTCTTGCAGAGCCCGCAACGTCTCGACGGTCAACGCTCCATCAATCAGCCCGATGATGTTGGGCGTATGCGCCAGTTCAATGAGGGCGTTTGCCGGCAGCCGGAGTGCGGCAGCCGAAGCGTCGTTCCAAAGCACCACCGGCAGGGGCGAGGCGTCCGCGACAGCCTGATAGTACAGCAGGACCTCACTTCCGTCCGCGCCTTGGATCAGCCGGCTCCAGTTCACCGGTGGCGACAGCAGGATTGCATCGAACTCAGCGGCTGCGGCGATCTCCGCCAACTCCAACGCTGCCTTCACACTTGAACGCTCCACACCGGCAATCAGGACCTTCTCTTTGCCCGCCGTCTCCGCGACAGCTTTCAGCAGGTCATGCGTTTCGGCATCGGTCAGTCCGGAAGCCTCTCCGTCGGGAGGCAGGGCGACCAGACCGCTCGCCGGTCCCAGCGAGTAGCGACGTACGTTGTGCTCGATCTTGCGCAGATAGCTGCCGCCGTCACGATAAAACGGACACGTCAACGGGACAAAGAGGCCTTGGAGCAACATAGGAAAGATTCCAATCCAGATTGGGCCGTTCGCGACGACGCGGCGGCCCGTTAAGCCAGCGAGAGCGGTTTGGCGTAGGCCGCGTGCAACTCCTGCAGGCATTCGATGCTGCTCTTGCCCGACTGCAGCGCCTCAATCCCCTCCACTGCGGCACGCGCCGCCGCCAACGTGGTAATCATGGGCACACGCGCGGCCACCGCCGCTCGCCGCAGCGCCTGCTCATCAAACACCGCTCCTTGGCCGGTGGGCGTATTCACGATCAGGTGAATGCGTTCGCTCTTGATCAGGTCCACCACGTTGGGCCGGCCTTCATCCACCTTGTACACCCGCTCCACCTGCAGTCCAGCCGCCTCCAGCGCCGCGGCCGTCCCATGCGTGGCGACGATATGGAATCCCGCATTGGCAAACTTCTTGGCCAGGGGCACCACGCCCTCGCGATCACGGGCGGTCACACTCAGGAACAGTGTGCCCTCGGTCGGTAGAATCAGCCCCGCCGCGGTTTGTGCCTTGGCAAACGCCTCGCCAAAGCTGCGCCCGATGCCCATCACCTCACCGGTGGAGCGCATCTCCGGCCCCAGCACAGGGTCCACACCCTGGAACTTGGCCCAGGGAAAGACCGGCGACTTCACAAAATAATGATCGCCCGTGCCCAGGTCCTTACCGCTCTCCACCTGCTCGGGCAGCAGGTCGCATAGCCGCTGACCGGTCATCAGGCGCGAGGCGATCTTCGCCAACTGCACGCCGGTTGCCTTCGAGACATACGGCACCGTGCGCGAGGCCCGCGGGTTTACCTCGATGACAAAAACCACCCCGCGCTGCACCGCGAACTGCAGGTTCACCAGGCCGATCACACCCAGCGCCAACGCCAGCTTGCGCGTATAGCTGCGGATGGTATCCAGCACCTCGGGCGAAAGATCTACGGCGGGCAAAACACACGAGGAGTCGCCCGAATGCACCCCGGCCTCCTCGATATGCTGCATAATTCCGGCAATCACTACGTCGTCGCCGTCGCACAGCGCGTCCACATCGACCTCCTGCGCGTCCTCCAGGAAGTGATCGATCAGCACCGGCCGTTCCTGCGAATACTCGATCGCCGTGGCCATGTAGCGCCGCACGGCATCATCGTTATACGCGATCACCATGGCTCGTCCGCCCAACACATACGACGGCCGCACCAGTACGGGATAGGTCACCCGGCGTGCCCCGGACAAGGCTTCTTCAACCGAGGTCGCCATCGCCGCCGGCGGCTGCGGGATCTTCAAATCTTCCAGCAACTTGCCGAATCGCTTACGGTCTTCTGCCAGGTCAATCGATTCCGGCGAGGTTCCAATGATCGGCACACCCGCCGCCTTGAGCGGCAGCGACAAATTCAGCGGCGTCTGCCCGCCAAACTGCACGATCATCCCGATCTCCGCGCCCGCTGAGGCCTCATGCTCATACACCGCGAGCACATCCTCATAAGTCAACGGCTCGAAATACAGCCGGTCGGACGTGTCGTAGTCGGTCGAAACTGTCTCCGGGTTGCAGTTGATCATGATGGTCTCAAAACCATCCTCCCGTAGCGCAAAGGCCGCATGGCAGCAGCAGTAATCAAACTCGATGCCCTGCCCTATACGGTTCGGCCCCGAACCTAGGATGATCACCTTCTTGTGTGCGGTCGGCGCGGCCTCATCCTCCTCGTCGTAGCAGGAGTAAAGGTAAGGCGTGAAGCTTTCAAACTCCGCCGCGCAGGTGTCTACGAGCTTGAAAACAGGCTTCACGCCCATCCGCTCGCGCGTGGTCTTCACGTGCTCCGCGCCCTCCTTGCCTTCGAGTTCGAAGATCCCGGCCAGCCGTTCATCCGACAACCCCATCCGCTTGGCGATCTGCAGATCAAAACCTTCGAGCGCGTCCAGGCCGCGCTCGCCAAGCGATTTGCCCTCGTCCGCAATCAATTTCATCTGGTGCAGAAACCATGGATCCATGCCGGTCAGTCGCGCTGCCTCGCGCACGGCCATGCCGTTGTCGAAGGCGTAGCGCAGGTACTGCAACCGCTCAGGATGCGGCGTCACCAGGCGTTGTGTCTGCCGCCGCGGATCGATGCTTTCGGTGCCCGACTTTTTGCCTGTTTCAAGCGAACGCACCGCCTTCATCAGGGCTTCCTTGAAGGTACGGCCGATGGCCATCACCTCGCCCACGGACTTCATCTGCGGCCCCAGAACCTCGTTGGCGCCGGGAAACTTCTCAAACTGCCACTTCGGGATCTTCACCACCACGTAGTCAATCGTCGGCTCAAAGCACGCCGGCGTGGCCTTGGTGATGTCGTTCTGCAACTCATCCAGCGTGTAGCCGACGGCGAGCCGCGCGGCGATCTTGGCAATCGGGAACCCCGTCGCCTTGGACGCCAAGGCCGAGCTCCGCGACACGCGCGGATTCATCTCGATCACCGTCATGCGCCCGGTCTGCGGATCGACGGCAAACTGCACGTTCGATCCACCCGTCTCCACGCCAATCTCGCGAATGACTGCAATCGCCGCATCGCGCATCCGCTGGTACTCGCGGTCGGAGAGCGTCTGCGCCGGCGCCACCGTGATCGAATCACCCGTGTGCACACCCATCGGGTCAAAGTTCTCGATGGAGCAGATGATCACGACGTTATCGTTCAGGTCGCGCACCACCTCCAGCTCATATTCCTTCCAGCCAAGGACAGACTCTTCCAGCAGGCACTCATGCACCGGCGAAAGATCGATCCCGCGCGAAAGAATTTCCATCAGCTCTTCGCGGTTATAGGCAATACCGCCGCCTGAGCCGCCCAGCGTGAAGCTGGGCCGGATCACAACCGGAAAACCAAGCTTTGTCGCGAATTCCAGCCCGTCCCTCAGGTTGTTCACGAGCATCGACCGGGGCATATCCAGCCCGATCTTCTTCATCGCATCCTTGAACAACAACCGGTCTTCGGCCTTCTTGATGGCTTCAAGCTTGGCGCCAATGAGCTCAATGCCCAGCCGATCCAGCACGCCCTTATCCGCCAGATCGACGGCCAGGTTCAACGCGGTCTGCCCACCCACAGTCGGCAGCACGGCGAACTTGCCCGCGGGGTTCGGCCCCATGCGGTCCAGCTCCACCTCCAGAATTTTTTCGAGGTAGGCCTCCGTCAACGGCTCGATGTAGGTGCGGTCGGCGATCTCCGGGTCCGTCATGATGGACGCCGGATTGGAGTTCACCAACACGACCTCATAGCCTTCAGCCTTGAGCGCTTTGCAGGCCTGTGTTCCGGAATAGTCAAACTCAGCCGACTGGCCGATCACAATCGGGCCGGACCCGATGACAAGAATCTTGGCGATGTCGTTTCTACGAGGCATTTACTTCTTCCACTCCTCCATCATCCGGCGAAAGTCACGGAAGAGGTAATGCGAATCATGCGGCCCGGGCGAGGCTTCCGGGTGGTACTGCACGCTGAACATCGGATCGGTCTTGTGCTTCAAACCGGCCAGTGTATTGTCATTCAGATTCACGTGCGTCACGGCAACATCGCCCGGCAGGCTTTCCGGATCCACGTTGAAGTTGTGGTTTTGCGCCGTGATCTCTACCTTGCCGGTTTCCAGGTTTTTAATCGGATGATTGCCGCCGTGGTGCCCAAACTTCAGCTTGTAGGTCTTTCCACCCAGCGCCAAACCGAAGAGCTGGTGTCCAAGACATATGCCGAACATGGGCGCCTTACCCTGAAGTTCGCGAATGTTCTGCTGTGCGTAGTCCAGCGGCTCCGGATCGCCCGGGCCGTTTGAAAAGAAGACACCGTCCGGGTTCATCGCCAGCACGTCGGCAGCAGGCGTCTTCGCCGGAACCACGGTCACGCGGCAGTTCTCTCGCGTGAGCATGCGCAGGATGTTTTCCTTGATGCCGAAGTCATACGCCACCACATGCATTTGGGCTTCGGCAGAGGCGTTCACGTTCGGCAGATACTTGTCGCCCGTGCTGTTGCGCGGTTCGCTCGTTCCCCAGGTGTAGGTCTCTTTGGTCGAAACCTCGCTCGCCAGGTCGGTGCCGTCCATCCTGCGATGCGCCCGCGCCTTGGCCACCAGCGCATCCGGGTCAGCGACGGCGGTTGAAAGGCAGCCGCGCATCACGCCGTTGGCCCGCAGGTGTCGCACGACGGCTCGGGTATCGATATCCGCAATGACCGGAATTCCATTGCGCTCAAGATACTCATCGGTGACCTCGGTCGACCGCCAGTTCGAGCTGATCGGCGAAAACTCCCGCACCACCAGACCTTCGATGTACGGCTTGGACGACTCCGCATCCGACGGTGAGGTGCCATAGTTGCCGATCTGCGGATTGGTCAACACCACAATCTGCCCCGCATAGGACGGATCGGTGAAGATCTCCTGATACCCCGTCAGCGAGGTGTTAAACACCACCTCACCCACACGCTCCACCGGCGCACCAAAGCTCCGGCCCCTGAATACGCGCCCATCTTCCAGGGCGAGAATCGCCTGCATCATCTCTCCGGTTCACCGCGGTCAACTCAGTTTAGCAGCGAAGCTCCTGAGTCCCGGGTGGGATGCACACGAAAAAGCCCGGCCACCGCCGGGCCTCCTCTCCGAGATCCCTTTCAACCTAACGGTTGTAGCGGGGATGATGATGGTGATGACGATGGCGGTGGTGGTATTGCGCTTGTGCAGGGGCAAAGCTACCGAATAATACGGCAAGCCCAAATACTGAAAGCATCGCTCGCTTCAACATCGTAATCTCTCCTCGATCACCGGCAGTTTGAAAACACCTGCCGTCGATGGTGAGAGCATAGCGCCTCAGGAGAGGTTTTCTCGCAGTCGAATTACGAGGAATCACGAAAGATCCACCTCCACTCTCCCGTTTTGGATCTGTACAGGAAACACTTTTACACTTTCCTGCTCCGGCTCGGTCGCGATGCCCGTTCTGCAATCAAAGGCCCACGCATGCCACGGGCAAACCACCGTTTCTCCCTCCACCCATCCCTGCCCGAGCGGTCCCTGACGATGCGGACACCAGTTGTCGAGCACGTGCAGTTGCCCGCCGACGTTGGCAAGGCAGAGCATCTGGCCATCAAGCTCCACCTCCCTCACCTCGTCCTTTGCAGGAACCTCTGCAACTGAGCAAATCGCCTTCCATTCCCCCAAGTTCCTTACCTCCCCTTCGCAGCCTTAAGATGCAAAAGACACCGACACTATGGCTCCCGTGCATACCTCGTCCCATTCTTCTAAGTCACCTCGTCCGCCGGGCGCTTCACCAGCCAAGCGACCACCAAACAGTGTGGACCCTCTATGGCTCGTCAAAGGCGGACTTGCCGTCATGGCCATCGGTCTTCTCTGTGCCTACCTCACCGTCTGCGGGCTGTTCTACGTGCAGCAATGGCAACTCGTGCTGCATCCGTCCCGCACCGTGACCGAAACACCCACCAGCGAGGGTCTAGCCTTTGAACCCGTCCGTTTCGGCGACGACACCTCCGGTCAACCACAGCTCGCCGGCTGGTGGATCCCCGGCGATCTTCCCAGCGACCCTACCGTTCTCATGCTGCATGGAGAGACCGGTTCCATGAGCGATGCCTTGCCTGCGGCCCTGGCTCTGCACAACGCCCGCCTCAATGTCCTGCTCTTCGATTACCGTGGCTATGGCAACAGCGGCGGCAAACATCCGACCCAGCAGCGCATGCGCCAGGACGCCGAGTCGGCCCTCTATTACCTTACGGAGACGCGGCGTCTCTCCCCCGCCAGCCTCATCGTCTACGGGACACACCTGGGCGCCTCGCTGGCTGTCGCTCTATGCCAGCAGCACCCGCAAATCTCTGGATTGATCCTGCAGTCCGCCGACGGAGATACCGCCACGCGCGTTAGCCGTGATACCCGCACCCGGATCTTTCCGGTAAATCTACTTTTTCATCAGCGCTTTCCGCTGGCCGACGCTCTCCACAACCTGAAAACGCCCAAACTCCTCATCAGCCTTACGGACGGCCCGCCGCCTGAGGAGGTTCAGCGTGCCGAGGATCCCAAGCTGACCGCCGAGTTCCCCAGCAGCGCCAGTGCCACGGATGTGACCAAGGTAGTCCGCCGGTTCCTGGACATCTATGTAGCGCATCCTCCGCCGTTGCTATGACTTAGTCCCAACAAAACGTCTCAAAAAGGCGTGAAGGCTCCCGGTATTCTGGGAGCCTTGGTATCAGGTGGGGAGGGGTGCTGCGGATAGGGGAGGCCGGTGACCGAGGGGACTGCTAGCCCGGCAGTTGCTACATCTGTGTAGACGTCCATTATTCCAAAAGGTTCTTCCGAATTCCACATTTATTCCATGCGGATCTACAGAAAAGTGAACCTGCCTCAATACCAGGGCAGGGAGCTACGTAACAAAATTCAGGAAGTCCCCGCGCCGGACGTTGGCGCTCGGGAAAATTTCGTCCAGGCGCGTCGCTCCAAGGGTCTTGTACACGGCCTCTCCGAGCACGTGACGGAAGTCCGTGGTGACTACCAGGTCCCGTCCCTCGTTCAGCTGTTCCTTTGCCAATCCCGGCCAGCGGCCATAGACCTGCCCGCCGCGCACCGGTCCGCCCAGCACAAACATCACGTTGGCATGCCCATGATCCGTACCGCCGGTTCCGTTCTGATGTGCCGTGCGTCCGAACTCCGACATCGTCACTACGGTTACCTGCTCGGCGCCGTCGCCCAGATCGCGCCAGAAGGCTGCGATGGCGTCGGAAAACTCCCGCAAGCGGTTCGCCAGCTGTCCATTGGCGCCACCCTGGTCGCGATGCGTGTCCCAACCCCCGATATCCGCAAAGGCCGCTTCTACCCCAAGGTTTGCCTTCAACAACTGTGCGATCTGCTTCATGCTATTGCCGAACGGTGTGTTGGGATACGTCGCTCCGCCAGCCGCCCGATACTGGGAAAGATTCGCGGCCTTCAACATGCGAACAGCCTCAAAGGTCTCCTGCCCGGTCCCATGCAGCATCGTGTCGGAGCTCTGGTCGTACATGGACTGGAACGCGTTGGAGAGCTGGGAGGTCTGCGGTCCCTGCCCGGCGACAGAAAAATCCTGCAGATTGTTCACCGCCACCGCCGGCAGGCGGCCCTGCAACGTGCGCGGAACCTGCGTGCCCAGCGCCACCGCCCGGAAGGCTGAGGCCTTTCCCCGCACCGGCTCCGATCCTAAAGCACGGTTCAGCCAGCCGTCCGGCGTACTCTTTAGCCCAGGAGTGCCCGATTCCATGTAGTCCTGCGCATCAAAATGCGACCGCGTCGGATCCGGCGAGCCGGTCGCGTGCACAATCGCCAGGTGTCCACCGTCATACAGCGGCTTCAGCGAGGCCATCGCCGGGTGCAGACCAAAAAATCCGTTCAGGTCCAGCACCTCCTTCGGCTTCACCGCGATCGTGGGACGCATGGCGTAATAATTCGGCTCCGCATACGGCACCACCACATTGAGACCATCGCAGGCGCCGCGCTGAAAGATGACGACCAGCTTTTTGCCGGAGGCCGCCGCCTTCCCCATCTGCGCGTAGACCGATCGCGTCAGGAACGCCGGGATTGCCGAGGTTCCCACCAGTGCCAGGGCCCCATTACGCAAAAAGCCGCGGCGTGTCGCGCTGCCACGCCGGGGGACATCGCGTCCGTGCATGTCGCAGCCCCACTCGCTGGCATCGGTGAAGGAGAGTCTATTGGCCACAGGTCACCTCTTGGGACGAACTCCATCCGCTGCCTGTTCAAACGCTCACCCGCCGTGAAAGTTGCCCACCGGGCCGCAAAGGCCAAGTTCCATCAGAGGAGGCCTAAAAGCGGCTCAACTCCAGCATCGCCTCAAAGAGTCGATCCGCCTGCGGCAGGATCACGTCTTCCAGCAGCGGTTGGTAGGCCACAAAGGTGTCCATACCGCCAACCCGCCGTACCGGCGCGTCCAGATCGTGGAATAACTCGTCCCCGATGCGCGCCGCCAGTTCCGCACCGTAACCCCAGCTGAGCATGTCCTCATGTGCCACAAGGACCCTGCTGGTCTTACGCACAGAGGTCGCAATCGCCTCCCAGTCATACGGTGCAAGGCTGCGCAGATCGATCACCTCAACATGTAACCCGTGTTCCCGTTCCAGTCGCTGTGCCGCCTGCAGGGCCCGCGGAACGACCGCGCCATAGGTGATCACGGACAGATCTTTGCCCGCCAGAACGGTGCGCGCCCTACCGAAGGGGATGCTGTACTCCGACCCTGGATACGGCGCCCGTCCGAAGGTCGCGCGGTACAAATTTTTATGCTCCAGAAAAAGCACAGGGTCGTCGCAACGGATCGCGGTGCGTAGCAGACCCACCGCATCCAGGGTGTTCGAAGGCATGGCAACCCGCACCCCCGGCGTGTGCGTGAAGATGCTTTCGCCTGATTGCGAGTGGTAAATCGATCCACCCGTGAGATAGCCGCCGATCGGCACCCGCATCACCAGCGGCGCAGTGAAGGTCCCGTTCGAGCGCCAGCGCATGACCGCTAACTCGTTGCGCATCTGGTGCATAGCTGGCCAAATGTAATCAAAGAATTGAATTTCTACCACCGGCTTTACACCCCGCACGGCCATGCCGATCGCCCTTCCGGTGATATTGGCCTCGGCCAACGGTGCGTTCCAGACGCGGTCGCTGCCGAACTCGCGCTGCAGCCCGGCGGTTACCTTGAAGACGCCGCCTTTGCCCTTCAGCTTGCCTTCCAGCAGCTCTCGGTCGCGTGTGGCGTCGGCAACATCCTCGCCAAACACCACAATGCGCTCATCCCGGCGCATCTCGTCCCGCAGGCAGGCGTTGATGCCGTCCAGCATCGTCCGGTCGGGCGCTCCCTCCGTCACTTCGGCCGGCTCCGAGGCAAACGCTGCGGCGGTGGCTGGCAGCACCTCCGAGTACACCTCCCGCAGAATCGACGCGACCTCCGGCGGCGCCGCGGCAAGGGCACGGTCGCTCGCCGCCTGCACCTCGACCTCTACCGCCAGCTCCAGGCTATGCAGTTGCTCCGCATCGGCGACGCCGTTCGAGATCAGCCAGGCACTCATCCGCGCAATCGGGTCCCGCAGCGCGTCGGCGTCCAGCTCCTCCGCCGAGCGATAGTGCGTTTCGTCGTCGCTCAGCGAATGCGAGTAGGGCCGGATCACGTGCCCGTGCACCAAAGCCGGCCCGTGACCCGCACGACAGTAGGCCACCGCCTCCGTCATTGCCTGGTAGCTGGCGATGAAGTCCGTACCGTCCACCTCGGCAAAGTGGAAATTGGGGAAGTTGGCGATCAGCCGTGAGATGTTGCCTCCCGGCGTATTGGCCTCCACCGGCGTCGAGATCGCATACCCGTTGTCCTCAACGACATACAGCACCGGCAGCTTCGAATTCGACGCCGAGTTCAGCGATTCCCAGAACTCACCCTGACTCGTCGAGCCCTCCCCTATTGAGACGTAAACCACCTCGTCCGGGTGGAAGGTCACATCCTTGTATTCGCGATAGTCTCCAGAGGTCTTGGCGGCAGCGTCCGGATGACGGCTGAAATACCGTCCTGCCTCGGCACATCCCACCGCGTGCAGGCACTGCGTCGCGGTGGAGGAAGAAGGCGACACAATATTGAGCCGTTTGCTCGTCCAGTGTGACGGCATCTGCCGCCCACCCGAGGCCGGATCGCTGCCCGCGCCCACGGCCTGCAACAGCTGCTCTTCCACGGTGTTGCCCAGCGCTAAACACAGCGCCCGGTCGCGGTAGTAGGGAAAAAACCAGTCATAGCCAGGTCGCAGCGCCATCCCGGCAGCGACCAAAAGAGCTTCGTGCCCGGCGCAGGATATCTGAAAGAAGATTTTTTGCTGCCGCTTCAGCAGGATTTCACGATCGTCCGTTCGCCGCGAAAGCACCATCAGCCGGTAGAACTCCAGCATCTGCGTACGGCTAAGCCCTGTCACCGGCGCCGTTGGCTCGGCGAACGCAGTGCTCGCGGGCTCGGTGACGCTTACCACGGCTTCCTTCTCCGCCCGCCTCTTCGCCCCCACCCCGGCCGCACTCCCTTCGCAACAAAACTGACAGAGCGATTGTACGCGCAGCGGCAATGCCCGTTCGCCCCCAAAACGGGACAGGGCCCACCGCCGCGGCACCTCGACGACTCAGTTCTTCATGCGCTCGCGCACATCCCGCGCAAGCTTCTCGATCTCGGTTGCTTTTCGAATAACATCCAGCGAAAGCTCGTCGCGCGTCGTGTTGTCGACCTCGGTCTTCAGTTCATTCGTCAGCGCTACCAGCCTGCCTGTGTCCGCAATCAGCCGCTTGCGACGTTCATCCTCGCGTAGGTGAGTCATCTTCGACGCGGTCTGCTCCGCAAACGGATCGTGCGCCTCCCGCGTGTCAGTGCCGCCCGGCAGTGTAGGGTGCGACACATTGCCCGAGGGTGTTTGCAACCGCCGCGTCGCCGCAACGCCTGTGAGGCCGCCTGCCAACAACAGCAGCAGAACCGGACCGAATCTCGAGCGGCCAACCGAGTGCCGCGGCAAATGAGCTTTCATAGTCACCCCTTGTGCATATCCCGGCGCATCTGCCCCGGTTTCCACGGAACGCGTTCAGTATGCTTGCAGGAAACGTTGTTCCTGCCGACGATCCCATGATGAACCTCCCTAACGTTGTGCCACAAGAGGAACAATCTCTGCTCTCCGTTGAGCACAGCTGGCACGTTGATTTCATCAACTTTCTCCAGGCTGGTCTCCCGAAGATCGGGGCAGCCGTGTTGATCGCGGCTCTCGCCTGGTGGCTGGTCAGCTTCTTTGTCGATCGCATGCGCCGCCGCGCCGACAGTCTGGTCGGAAACAGCCGCCGTGCCGCTCAACTGCGCACCGTCGCCGGAATCCTCCGGGCCAGCGCTTCGGCGCTGATCGGGTTCTCGCTTTTCCTGCAATTGCTCAGCGCCATCGGTGTTTCGCTCGGCCCCTTCATCGCTTCGGCCGGCGTGATCGGCCTGGGCATCAGCTTCGGCGCGCAGAGTCTGTTCAAGGACATACTCAATGGCATCCTCATTCTCGTTGAGGACCAATATAGTGTGGGCGATGTCGTAAAGGTCGCTACCCTGACCGGCACCGTCGAAGACCTCACCCTGCGCTGCACCAAGCTCCGCGACGGCGACGGCACCCTGCACGTCGTGCCCAATAGCGGCATCGCCACCGTCTCCAACATGTCTCGCGATTACTCGGTAGCAACGCTCTCGCTCAGCGTCAGCCCGCGCGAGGACCCCGCCCGCATCGTGGCGATCCTTCGTCAACTGGCCGCCGAGGTGCGTGCCGACGAAGCGTTTAACGATGTCATCCTGGCCAACCCCGAGGTTCTCGGCGTCGATCGGGTCTCCAGCGCCGAGGTCATTTACCCGATCAATGTGCGCGTTCGTGCCAATCAACGTGACGGCGTCCTGCGAGCCCTGCGCCAGCGCATCCTCGTCACGTTCACCCGCGAAGGCCTCGAGTTCGGTGCCCTTACCAGCACCGTGGTACGTACCGAGCCGGCTCCGCCCGGCAGAACCGGGTCTGCGCCCGCAGAAGCAGTCTCCACCCTGCCAACTACGCTAGAGAACTCATAGCGAACCAGCCCAACGCTCCTCCCCCAACAACTCCAACAGCTGCTGCGGGTCGTTGGCAGGCGGCAAACATGCATTTCCTGTGCAAACAACCGCCACGCTGCCCGCCTCCAGGCCTGGCACGTGCGGCAGAGTCTGTGCCAATGCCGGTGGCAACGCCGCCAGCTGCTCTCGCCGGAGCCGAACCACACTTTTGTTCACCAGAAAACGCGCCGTGGCCGCCGCGGCTAGTTCGTCGGCGAGGGCATCCCCGCCGATAATGCAGACCTGCACCGCAGGCGTAATCGCCAGCCGCAGCGCCAAACCGTAGCTGGCCGCATAGAGACCGAAGTGCTCCACAATGCCCCCGAACGCCTCCAGCGTTTCAACGGCGTGCCTTCGGTACGACTCATCGTCCGTTAAAGCGTGCAGCCTGAGCAGAAGCGTGGCACTGGCTGGGTTGCCGGCAGGTGTAGGAGCGTCCTGCACGGGTTTCCGTCGCGCCCCCAGTACCCCGAGAGGCTGCCCAGCGCCGGTCTGGTCAGTGTCGAAGAAACCACCCTCGGCGGCATCGTGGAAGCGGCTCAGCAGCCTCTTCGCGATGTCCTCCGCGGCGGCGAAGTAGAGCATCTCGCCCGTGTGCTCCCAGGCGTCCAGCGCGGCGTTGCCCACAAAGGCATAGTCGTCGAGGATGGCCGGAATTCTCTTGGCCGGCGCCTCCGCTCCCCGGTAGGCCACCACGCGCGTCAAACCGACCGCCGGGTCCCATGCCGTCGCCAGCACCCGATCCAGCGTCTTCAGCGCGAAGCGCACGGCCTCAGGCAACGCCAGGGCCCTCCCAGCCGCCAGGTACGCCGAAACGCAAAGCCCGTTCCACCCCGTGTAGATTGTTCGGTCCACAAACGGCGTGCGCCGCTCCAGCCGAGCCGCATGCAGCTTGTTGCGGGCCTCCTGCAGCAGCGCCGCCACGTCCCCTTCCCCTCTACCGAGCCGAGCCGCCAGCGCTGGAACGTCCGTCACGACATGCAGCACGTTCTTCGCCGGGTTGTGGTGCATGTCCCCGACCGCCCGGAGGTTAAAGTACGCCGCCGCGACCTCAAACTCCTCGGCCGATAGCGCCGCCTCGGCCTCTGCGCGGCTCCAGGTAAAGTAGTCGCCGTCGTCGTCCAGCGAGTCATCCGCGTCCTGCGAGGCATAAAACCCGCCCCTCTCGCGATCGCTCAGCCACTCATCCATCCAGCGCAGCGTGGAGCCGGCCACCCGCGCCAGCCTTGGGTCCACAAAGCTCTGGAAGGCGTGCGTATAAGCGCGCAGCAGCTCGCTGTTGTCATAGGCCATCTTCTCGAAATGCGGCACAATCCAGCGTTCGTCCACTGAATAGCGGTGGAACCCTCCGGCCAGCTGATCGTGCACCCCGCCCGCCGCCATCTTGCCCAGGGTCAAAAGCACCACGTCGCGCGCCCGCTCGGCCAGGGCCCCGGAGCGCGTCGCCGCATCGATCAGCAGGTCCAGCGCCGCGGGATGCGGGAACTTCGGCTGCGAGCCGAAGCCTCCGTTGCGCGGATCGAACTGCCGCAGCATCGACTCGAGGATCTTGCCGAGCAACTCCTGCCCCGGCTCACCGCCCCGTCCCGCGAAGGTCTCATTCTGCTCAATGGCCCCCTGCACGCTCTCAGCAGACTCGTTTACCTCATCCAGGCGGCTGCGGCAGGCCTCGGCCATACTGCGCAGGACACGGGGAAACCCAGGCCGGCCATAGCGATCCTCCGGCGGGAAATACGTGCCGCCGAAGAACGGCTTGCCCTCGGGCGTCAGAAACGCGGTCAGCGGCCATCCGCTTTGCCCGCTGATCGAAGCCACGGCCGCCTGGTAGCGGCTATCCACATCCGGCCGCTCGTCGCGGTCCACCTTCACCGCGACAAAAAGCTCATTGATCAGCCCAGCTAGTTCTGGATTCTCGTAACTCTCGCGATCCATCACATGGCACCAATGGCACCATACCGCTCCGATATCCAGCAGAACCGGTTTTCCTAAACGTTTGGCTTCGGCAAACGCACCTTCACCCCATTCATGCCAGGCTACCGGCTGATATCGCGCGGAGCGCAGATAGGCGGATGCAGCCTGCCCTAGTCGGTTTTCGGTTGCCTGTTCCATGGTCTGCTCCTGCCCTCACCTCAGCCTACCCGAGCTGCCGGCAACGGCTACTGCGGGCCGGCCACACTCGGCATTCCCGCGGGCACTGCGGTGGTTCCCAGCGGCTGTGGCGGCGCGGGTGGCTTGGGCGGTGTCAGCCCCGGCACGTGCGGACTCTGCGTCACCTCGCCCTTCACGGCCTCCGCCAGCGTAATGCCGTAACGATCCAGCGTGTTGGACAATATCTGGTCCAGCGCCGAACGGTCTCGCGCATAGGCCGCATCCGCCGAGTTCAACGTATTATCTGACCCCGCCAGGTTGCGCCCCTGTTGCAGCACGTTGGCCGTCGTCGAGGCCCCCAAGCCCAGCTTTTTCGTCTCCGCCGCCAGGGACTGCGCCGCATACTCCCGCGCGGCCTGCGCCGCCACCACCCCAGCACGGTCATTGCTCAGCGCATAAAGCGCATTGACTAGTTGAATCCGCAGCTGGGTATAGATCTGCTGCAGCCGCATCTCCGCCTGCCGGTACTCCATCTGCGACCGTACCTGGTCGGCCTGCGCCGTCCGGTTTCGCAGAGGAATGTTGACGTTCACCCCGACGCCGTAGTCCGGATAGTTGTTATTGACCAGATTCTCCAAGGTGGACCCAAAACCCCGTGTCGCTACCAGCCCCGCCGGGCAGGGCGTGAATGCCGTGTTCGTCGACCCAAGCCCGGAGACCCCGGTCGCGCAGTTCAGCAGCGGATTCTGCTGCCCGCCCAGGGCGTTCGCTCCGTAAAAGCCGTAGGCATCCACCACCGGCAGCAAGCCATTTTTCTCCGCGCGAATGGTGATCTTGTTGTTTTCCATCGAAAGCACGGCCTGCTCGACCTGGGGATTGTCCCGAAACGCCTGGCTGACGAGATCCTCAACCTTTTCATCCTCTTCCGGCAGCCGGTCCAGACCCACCCGGTCGGTCGGCACCACCGGCGCATTCGCAATCTTCGGGTCTCCCAGCGTGCGAGCGATCGCCTGCTTCATCAGCAATTGCTGGTATTCGAGGTTGTTCTGCGAACTGATTAGGGACTGCTTATCGGACGCCACCGAAGAGTCCGCGTTCACCACATCCAACGGCGCCAGCGTCCCAATCTCAACCTGCCGGCGGTCATCGGCGGCCAGCTGCGTCGACTGCGCCAGCGCCCGGGTCTTTGCCTGCTCATCCTCATAGGCACTCACCAGCGCCCAATAAATACTCTCCACCTGGGTGATGGTGTAGATCACCTGCTGCCGGAACGCCGAATCCGCGTACCGCCGGTTGTTCTTCGCCTGCACAATAAACCGCTTGTTGATCCACGGGCCAAAACCCTGCAACAAGTGCTGCGTAGCGAGCGCCCGAAAGGTCGAGTTCAGCGCCGGGTTATAGACCACGCCTTCGCTGTTGGTCGTCTGCCGCGTGTTGTTGTACGTCACCGCCAGCGAGGTGCCCGAGGCGAATCCCTGCTGGTATTCAAAGTTATAGGTGGTCGTATTTGTCTGCAGGTTTTCCGTGCCGGTCAGCAGCGTAATGGTCTGCGGAATGCGCGCACTCTCATACTGAATCGTGCCCGTCAGAAAAGGATCGAAGTTCTCCACCACCGGCCCGCCGCCGTTGGTCGAAAGCACCAGTCCGGAACTGCCGGCGCTCGCCGATGCCGTGGAGGTCGAACCCGCCGGGCCGCCCCCGCCCGTGATCGTCGTCGTCGATCCACCCAGCGTGTTGGTGATCAGCCCTGTCGGGACGCCGCGCAGCGTCGAACCGGCTTCTGCGCGCAGCAGATCCGTATCCGCAATGTCCAGATTGATGCGCGCAATCGCGATGTCGTAGTTGTCTTCAAGCGCCAGCGTCACCGCATCCGCCAAGCTCAGGTAGATCTTGCCCTCACGCAGCAGATCGTCAAGTTTGGGGGCGTTGCTCAGCTGCGGCTGCGGGTAATTCTTCGCCGAGTAGATCGCCAGCGGATCCGGAAAAAACGGATTGCCCCGCGCATAATCATGCGAGGTAGGCCTCAGAAACAACGGCTGCGTCAGGGCAGGCGTCGGCGCCTGTGGCATCCCGGGCGTTCCCGTCGTATCGTTCTGCACGGGCTGGGGCGGCGGAGCCACCGTCGGACTCCCCTGCGGCGTCGAAGCACTAATTGGCGAGGTCGCTGCCTGCGGCGTGGAAACCTGCCCGGCACCCTCGGCCAGGTACGGCTGGGCAACCACCGCCCACAGCACTATGCCCAGACGCAAGGAACTCGCCGGCAACGCTCCCACTCGCCGGTACCTTCGCGACCAACTTGGAACTTCCCGCAACCGCTTCCCTACCCTTTCATCGCGATCGGTTCCGGCTAAAGCCGGTTGATTCACGCGTTCACTGCTTAGCTTAGGTTTCTGCAATGGTTTGCTGCAATCGAGGCCAGTATAGTCCCCACGACCTCCAGCTTCAGCGGTAGCTTCACCGGAGTCACCTGCCCGGCGAGGCCATAATGGAGAGGTATGCCGGCAGATCAAACTCGGGACACCGCAGGAGCGAGCCACTGGAAGCTGACTCTCAGCTACAACGGCTCCGGCTTTCACGGCTGGCAGGTGCAGCCCGGTCTGGTCACCGTGCAGGGCACCCTCGCCGCCGCGCTGTCCGGTCTCGCGGGTGTTCCGATCCTGCCGCAGGGCTCCGGCCGCACCGACGCCGGCGTTCACGCGCTCGCCCAGGTCGCCTCCTTCAGCCTTCCGATCAGCCTTCCTCCGGCCAACCTGCAGCGCGCCCTGAACCGGATGCTGCCCGTCAGTCTGCGTGTGGTCGCAGCAGAAACCGTTCCCGCAAGCTTCCACGCCCGGCATTCGGCCCGTCGCAAACATTACGAGTACCGCATCTTCGAGCGCCGCTTCCCCGATGCCGAAACCGAGCGCATCTGCTCGCCGTTTCTCGCGCCCTTCGTCTGGGACTGCCGCTGGCCCCTGCGGATCACACCCTTGCAGCAGGCAGCCGACCTGCTGCTCGGTACCCATGACTTCACCGCCATGGCCGCGGCACGCCGCGAACTCTCGCTTCGCGAAGAATCCGCAAACGGAATCCGTACGGCCGGTGAACCCAACCCCGTGAAGACGATTTTCAGCGCGGCATGGACACGCGCCGAAGGCCTGCTGCTGTTCAACATCTGCGGCAGCGGCTTCCTGCATCACATGGTGCGCAATCTTGTGGGCACCATGGTGGATATCGGTCGCGGTAGCCTGCCTGTTGAGGATCTGCCCAGGATTCTCAACAGCAGAAATCGCTCCGAAGCCGGTCCTACTGCCCCGGCCAGCGGTCTCTATCTCCGGGCCGTCGACTACGACTCGCGCAGCGAGGGGAGCAACCGGGAGGCTTTGCGGTCGAGTCAGCCGGCGATGGCGGCAGCTGCGGTGGGTTCCTCGCATTGAGCTCCTTTGACAGCCGCCGCATTCCCGAGTTGGCCAGCGTGGGTGCCGTCCACCGCGCCTTCAGCTGGCTTCACCTGCATGAACTCCAGTTGCGACGCTGGCAGCTGGCCTTCCTACCCATCGCCGCGCCTCCCTTTAAAGAGAACGCCCGGGCCGCCTGGTTCTGCGAGCGATTCCGCGAGTTCGGCTTCACTGACCCGCATATCGATGCTGAAGGCAACGCCGTGGCGCTGCTGAATCCTGCAGGTTCGCCTTCCGCGTCAGGCACTGTTCTCTTTTCAGCGCACCTCGACACCGTCTTCCCCGCCGGAACAGACTGCACCCCCACCGAAGATAACGCTCTTATCCGCGGCCCCGGCGCCTGCGACAACGGTGCCGGCCTCACCGCCTTGCTCGCCATCGCCGCCGCGCTCCGGCATGCGGATCTTCGGCCTGGCTGCCCCGTGCTCTTCGCGGCCAACGTCGGCGAGGAGGGTGAAGGCGACCTCCGCGGGATGCGGCATCTCTTCGCGCATCCGCCCTTTGGCGCCCGCATCGAGGCTGCCATTGCTCTTGAAGGCGCAGGCGACGGCCTGGTCGTCGACCGCGCCCTCGGCAGCCGCCGTCTCCGCGCCACCATCACCGGCCCCGGCGGTCATTCCTGGGCCGATGCCGGCCGCCCTAACCCCATTCTTGCGCTCAGTGCCGCTCTGGTCGCGATCTCGCGGCTCCCTGTGCCAAGCAATCCCCGTACCACGCTGAACGTCGGCACCCTGCATGGCGGCACCTCGGTCAATTCCATTCCTTCGTCCGCCTTTGCTGATATCGACCTGCGCTCCACCTCCGAGATGGAGCTCGACCGCCTGGAACTCACCGTCCTCACCCGCCTCTCCGCCGAGATCGAGGCCGAGATGCGCCCCCGCTCCACCGGCGACCGCCTCCAGCTCCGCATCGAGCGCACCGGCCACCGCATTGGCGGCACCCTCTCAGCCGACTCCAACCTGATGCGCAGCCTCCGCGCCGTGGACCGCCATCTCGGCATCGCCACCGAATCCCGCATCGGCTCCACCGACGCCAATCTGCCGCTCTCTCTCGGTGTTCCTGCGCTCGCCGTCGGCGCCGGCGGCCGTGGCGGCGGCCTCCATACCGTCAGCGAGTGGTATGACCCCACCGGCCGGGAGCTCGCTCTCCGCCGCATTCTTCTTGTGCTTCTGGACACCTGTGCGCAACCGACACGGCCCGTGTACGACGCTCCCGTTTCGTCAGCCGACGACCACGCCAGCTCTAGCTAAGCTGGACAGCGTTACGCTTGCCGGGCTGAACCCGACCCGATGTTCCGCTAAAGATGTTCCGCTAAAGTAGGTAAGTGCCTCAAACCCAAGTGAAAATCCTGCGACCACTCACTTTCATGCCAGCACTGCTCTGTGCCTTGGCCCTCTGTGCCAGCCCCGCGCACTCTCAGAGCCCGGGCCCGCCTCCTTCCGCCCCGGAGATCTATCCAGACACCGTTTTCATCCACGGCGACATTCTCACCGGCACCCGGCTTCGCGCAGGCGACCCCGATCCCGTACCCGGCCGTGTCAGTGCTATCGCCATCCGCGACGGCATCGTCACCGCCGTCGGCAGTGATGCGGCAATCCTTGCCCTCAAGGGCCCGCGAACCGCCGTCATTGACCTCCGTGGCGCCTTCGCCATGCCCGGCTTCAACGATGCTCACACGCACATGGCGCAGGCCGGCCAGCAACGCCTGAACATTGATCTCGTCGGTTCAACCTCTCTCGCCGACGCCCAATCCCGTATTCGCTCCTACCTCGCGACAGCCAGACCCGGCCAATGGCTCCTCGGGGGCGGCTGGGACCATACGCTCTGGCCCTCGCACACCCTTCCCTCTCGCCGGGATCTGGACGCCGTTACAGCCGGCCATCCGGCGCTGCTGATCCGTGTCGACGGCCACATCGCCGTTGCCAACACCGCGGCGCTGCAAGGAGCCGGCCTCTCTGCAGAGACGCCCGACCCAAAAGGCGGCAAGCTGGATCGCGACAGCACCGGCCAACTCACGGGCATTATCCGCGAAACTCCAGCCCTGCTTTTGCTCCAGAACCACATCCCGAAACCCGACATCGAAACCCGCAAACGTGCCCTCACGCTCTCTATTCAGGACGCCCTTGCCCACGGTGTCACCAGCGTGCAGGACTTCTCCGACTGGGAGGACTGGCTCGTGCTCGAAGGCTGGGAGCAAAGCGGTAAGCTCCCCCTGCGCTTCGCCGAATGGATCGATTTCACCCTCCCGCTGCCGATCCTGGAAGAGCGCCGTCACTCTCACCCCTCACTTGACCCATTACTTCATCTCACCCAGCTCAAAGCCTTCATGGACGGCTCTTTAGGATCTCGTACCGCCGCTCTGAACGAACCCTACACCGACGATCCCGAAAACTCCGGCATTCCCCGTCTCGACCCCGAAAAGGTAAATCAGATGGCCGCCGAGCGTGCCGCCGCCGGCTTCCAGCTCGGCTTCCACGCCATCGGCGACCGCGCCAACGACATCGCCCTCGACGCGTTTGAATCTGCCGAGCAGGTCGGCAAGCCTGTCCTGGACTACCAATGTGAAGTGAACGACGCCCCTGCAAGGGCTACTCACCAAACCAATTTTCCGGGCAGAACGGAAGATGCCTGCGGGGACGGACCCTTTGCAGCGAAAGACTTCCGCTTCCGCATAGAACACGCCCAGGTAGTCTCCCCTGACGCCTTTGACCGTTTCGCCCGCCTTGGCGTCATCGCCTCCATGCAGCCCAGCCATCTGCTCACCGACATGGCCTGGGCCGGCGATCGTCTGGGCCCCGAGCGCTCGGCCCGCGCCTACGCCTGGCGCTCGTTTCTCGATCACGGTGTCACTCTCGCATTCGGTACCGACTACCCCGTCGAATCCATCTCGCCCTTTCGCGGCCTGTACGCCGCAGTCACGCGCCAGAATGAAGCCGGCACCAAAACCTTTCATCCCGAGCAGAAGATCACGCTGGACGAAGCTCTCTACGCCTACACGCAGGCATCAGCCTTTGCCGAGTTTCGCGAAAGGATCAAAGGCCGACTCGAACCCGGCTACCTCGCCGATCTGGTCGTCCTCGACCGCGACATCACCAAGGCCTCCCCGCAGGCTCTGCTCGGGGTACGCGTACTCCGCACCGTGGTCGGCGGCGTCACCCGTTTCGAGGCAGGTTCCTCCGCCACGGGTCTGCTGAACCCGCCACCCCGCACCGGAGTGGAAGACTAGCATGGTGCCGAGCGCAGCCCTCCCAAATACCACAAGGGCCCAAAGCCGCACCGCGCACCTGCTGCTGATCGCCGTAGCCATCCTGTGGGGCATGACCTTTCCACTCGCGAAGGCCGCCCTTGGCCAGGCCTCACCCCTGCTCTTCAATCTGGTCCGGATGATCCTGGCGGCTGCGCTTCTCTTCGCCGTCAATGGCCGACGGCTCAGCGGCCTCACCCGTTCCCAATGGAAGCTCTGCGCCGCCGCCGGCGTCCTGCTCTCGTTCGGCTATGAGTTTCAGACCGCCGGTCTCGCCCGCACCACCCCTTCAAAGTCCGCCTTTCTCACCGGCCTGGTCGTCGTTCTGGTACCGCTCCTCAGCGCGCTGCCGGGCATCCGTGTCCCGGGAGCACCTCGGCCTCACCGGCTCGCCTTCGCCGGTGCCGTCCTCGCCTTCGCCGGTCTGGTCCTGCTCACCAGCCAGCCTGGTGCAGGCTGGGCGCTGCTCGCCGGTATGCACGCCGGAGAATGGCTCACGCTGGCCTGCGCCTTCGCCTTTGCCTTTCACCTCCTGCTGCTCGCCCGTGCGGCGGGCACGGTGGACGCCCGCGTCCTCGGCACGCTGCAGATCGCCGTCGCCGCCGTGGTCATGCTCTTCCTCTTGCCCCTCGAGCGGCACCCCTTTCTAAACCCCACGCCGACGGTACTCTGGGCGCTCGGCATCACCTCCGTCTTCGCCACCGCCGCCGCCTTCACCATCCAAAGTTGGGCGCAGGCCCACGTGCCCCCCACCCACACCGCGCTGATCTTCACGTTGGAGCCGGTCTTTGCCGGGCTCGCCTCGTTAGTCTTTCTCGGCGAGCATCTTGGACCTCGTGGCATAAGCGGTGCCGTTTTGATACTGGGCGGCATCATCTTGGCTGAACTCGGGCCAACCGCAGTGATCCAGGCGGGTATCCTACCCTTAGAGCCTTAGCGCCCGCGTCTTTGAGCGACCTTTGTTGCAAAAACGCGTCTATGTATCCGTTGCTCCAAAGACTTGCCCGGAGAGAGCTCCGTTCCCGGCACGTCCTGGATCCAAAGAGAAAGTCCCAGAGGAAAGAAAAGATCATGGCATCCCTGCACAACCCTGAAGGCGATTCCCCGCTGCGCATTCGCCGTCGCCTCACCCCGGCTACCACCTTTACTGCGCTGGGGGCCTGCTCGGTCCTCATCCTTGCGGGTTCTCTGCTCACGGGCAAGGTCAGTGGCAAGGAGGCCCAGCGGATCGACTCCAGTGACGCCCACCAGCTGGCCATTCCATCGCCCGTCAACCTCTCCAATGGTTTCTCGGCGATTGCCAAGCAGGTCGGCCCCGCCGTTGTGAACATCAACACCGAATCCACCCCGAAGCAGCAGACTCCAGGACGGCGCAACCGCCGTGGTCTGCCGGATGGACAGCCCGGTGCTCCCAACGGCGGCGAGAATGATGACGACGGCAACGGCAACAACGGCAACAACATGCAGGACTTTTTCAACCACTTCTTCGGTGGTCAGGGTGGCGGGCAGCCGGATATGAGCACCCGTCGCGCCTTGGGATCCGGCTTCATCGTCGATCCTCGCGGCTACATCATCACCAATAATCATGTGATCGACAAAGCAGATCACATCTACGTGAAGCTCTCGACCGACCCGGACGACAGCATGGACCAAGGGCGCCCCGCGCACGTCGTCGGTGCCGACCCGTCCACGGACATCGCAGTCATCAAGATCGATGCCAAGGAGCCCCTGCCGACCATAAAGCTGGGTAACTCCACAAGCGCCCAGGTTGGCGATTGGGTTCTTGCCATCGGCAGCCCGTTCGGTCTCTCCAAGACCGTCTCCGCCGGCATCGTCTCTGCCATCAACCGCGCCGGTTCCGATCTGGAGCAAGGCGCTGGCGGAATCGACCAGTCCACCTTTCAGCACTTCATCCAGACTGATGCCGCGATTAACCCCGGCAACTCCGGTGGTCCGCTGGTCGATATGGCCGGCGAAGTAATCGGCATGAACACTGCCATTTACACCCAGTCGGCCGGCTCTGAAGGCGTCGGCTTCGCCCTGCCGTCCAACCTGCTCATCAACGTCTATAACCAGCTGATTTCGCCCACGCACATGGTCACGCGAGGATCCATCGGTATTCAGTTTCAGGCGATGCAGTCCTCCGCAGTCAGCCGCATGTACGGCTTCTCGGGCGGCGGCGTCATCATCAGCCTGGTCACACCGAATGGTCCGGCGGCAAAGGCGGGCCTCCAGCCTAAGGACGTCATCGTCTCCATTGATGGCCAGCCCATCAAGGATGGCGACACGCTCATCTCGATCGTCTCTGCCAAGGCGCCCGGTACACGCATCAACATAGGCTATCTACGCGACGGCAAGAAGGAATCGGTTGAGGTCGCCGTCACGGATCGCTCCAAGCTGTTCAACCAGGACGCGGCCAATGCGGAGAGTACACCTTCAGCTTCGGCTGATGCCGGCCAGGTGAAACTTGGGCTGACCGAGCAGCCTACCAAGCCGGAAACCCTGTCCAAGGTGGGTGCCCGCGGCGGCGTAACCGTCACCGCCGTGCGTCCCGGTTCCTTTGCCGAGCAAATTTCCTTGCAGCCGGGCGACGTGATCGTCGAAATCAACCGCAAGCCCGTTACCAATGAAGCCGATTACCGCGCTCTCGTCTCCGCCCTTAAACCCGGGGATGACGTGGTCTTCGTCGTACGCGACCCACACAACCCGGCCGGCGGTGATACGTACCGTGGCGGAACTCTGCAGTAGGATCCTTACCTGTCCGAGAAGGGCCCCGGGACTTAGCCGGGGTCCTCTTTTGTCTTCCTTTCTGCAACCCTCGCCACTTGTCGTCCTTCCCCACAAGGAGTAACCTCAAGTTCGTCGGGAGGGCTTGCAACCGCCCACTCCATCGCAAGAGGTACACGCATGCGTTTGAACTGCTTTCGGCTCCTTCCGGTCAGTCTTCTACTCTGTACGACTTGTGGGTTCGCCGCGGTTCATCCTCACCATCGCGCCTCCTCCCACGCCGTGATGCACCACGCGGCTTCTCTCCATGTGCGTCACGTTGAGCGCACTGCCATTCCGAGCATGAGCTCCGAACGAGCTATCGAAATCCAGTCCGCTCTTATCCAGCGCGGATATCTAGCCGGAGAGCCCACCGGCAGCTGGGATGCCGCCAGCTACGCCGCTATGCAGAAGATGCAGGGCGATAACGGCTGGCAGACCAAGCTGGTACCGGACTCGCGTGCGCTCATCAAACTGGGTTTGGGACCGAATAATACTGCCCTGGCGGCCGCCCCGACCTCGACTGAGACCCCGAGCTTCAATTAGAGCCAGTGTTTCGCAGATTCGCTTAGGGCCTGCGGCGTACTTGGCGTTCACCGCCAACTGAACGCCAGATGCCATCGCATGCCCCGTTCTTCGGCTTTTCGCAAAACGCCCTCATACTCCACAAGCTCACTAAGAGCGCTGGCGCCTTCTTTGCCGATACGCCGTGGTTCCATCTTCAGCGCCAGGATCAGCTCCCGAATTGTCGTCAATCCGTCCGCAGGTTGAAACCACTGAGGCGGTGGCAAACGGTGGAGCAGCTCCGGATTGCCGACACCCTCCTGGATCAGCAGCGCCATGGAGTTTTCATCGGCGGAGAAGAAATCCAGGAGCGGCCGCACGCCCAAGGTGTGCGCCAGGCGCTCTAGCGCCGCCTCCTGCCGGGCCAGCGCCCGCCCATTCACGTAGATATCAAATCCAGGATCCTCGCCCTCAACGACGATGTACATGGAAGCGGCCATGGATGGAGTGTACAGAAGCACTTCCCTCGCCCGCGCCACCAGGCAAACTCGAAGGGCAACTTACTTGACCACCATTGCTCCGATTCAGCTTTCAGATCGCGGCACGAGCAGATAAACCCCACCCAGCATGAGCAGAAAGAGACCAACCCAGGACCGGGCCGTTAACGCCGGTCGCAGCAGGGCCACACCCTCAGCAATCGTCACAAACGGCGTGAGGAGAAACTGCGCCGACCACCGCACAGCTCCCACGCGCTGCAGTGTCCAGAGTGTTAGCAACGACACCATGCCATCCACCGCGCTCGCAGCCCAGGAGAACACCATCTCTTCGTGAATGTGCAGCTTCGGCAGCAGAGCCAGAGCAAACAGAACCGCCGCCAGCAGCAGGCCTCGCTCAATCCAACGGTTATGCCGACCAGCTGCGTGACTCCCACCTTCACGGAGTGCTGAATCACCCGAGGTCAGGAAGACACTCATGACTCCAGAAAGCAGGGGCATCGCCGCTAGGGCTACGTCCATTCGCCACGATGAGAGACTCGGTTCCGGTAGCAGCAAGAGCAGGCCCGCAGTACCCGCCAGCCCCGGCCAAAGTAGCCCGGCCAGCTCATCGTTGGTCCTCGCAGCTGTCACTGCCACGGCGACCACCGCGGGCGTCAGGGCTAACGCGATCGTCGCTACATTCGCGTTCAAGTGCCGGTCAGAGATGGCCCCGCCAAGCGCGGGGCTTGTCACCAGAAGAGCCGCAGCCACGGACCGTTGACCCTCACCCTGACCGCGCTGCTGGAAGACAAGCTCCGACGATTGACCTCGCCGCCTCCGCAGCGTCCTCCAGACAACGACGATGACCGCAGCCATCGCGCAACCTGCTGCGGCAGAAAGCAACGTTGGACGAGTCACCGGCAGAGACTCTTCCAGCAACCAACGGCTGCCTTCCAGACAGCAGAGTAAACCCATGGGCCAGCACCGCAGCCAGGAGCCCGGGCCCGCCTGCCCACGTGCGCGTTCTGTCCCGGTGATGTTCATGCTCTTACGCAAGAAAACCGCGCCAGCCAACGGCGCGGTTCCTCTTTTGATTCGCTTTACCTAAGCCGCTCCACCTTGCGGAGCAGCTCCCCCGGTTCCTGAACGACGCCCGCGGCGACGACGGCGGCGTGGGTTGGTTCCAGCCGCCCGGTCTCCACCCTGAGCCGGATTCGCTGAGCCATCTTGGGCGGGAACAGCATTCCCATCTTCGGATAACTCCTCGTCTCCCTCAAGATCCAGATCCAACTCGTCGTCATCCTCGTCGTCATCGAAGTCGTCGCCTCCTTCGATGGTGATCGTGTCCTGCGGCTTCGGCGCCTCTGGCCGGCTGCTCCGCTCCGCGCCACTTCCATCGGCACGGCTACGACCTCCATCGGAGCCAGCTTCCTGTACTTCGGGCAGACCCAACTTCGCACGCTGCTCGCGCAGCACGGCCTTACGACTCAGCTTAATGCGATTGCCCTCGATTGCGAGCACCTTCACTAACACCTGATCGCCATCACGAAGTTCGTCCTTCACTTCCTTCACGCGATGCTCCGCGATCTCGGACACGTGCAGAAGCCCATCCGTTCCTGGGAAAATCTCAACAAAGGCGCCAAACTCGGCCAACCGAACCACCTTGCCCAGATAGGTCCTGCCCACCTCGGGAACTGCGGTAAGATCACTGATCATCTGTATAGCCTTGGCCAGACCGTCTGCATCACTCGAAGCCACATTGACGCGGCCTGAGTCCTCAACGTCGATCTTGACGCCGGTCGCATCGATAATTCCACGAATGGTCTTACCGCCAGGTCCGATCAGGTCACGGATCTTGTCCGTCGGGATCTGCAAGGTGTGAATGCGTGGAGCGAACTGCGAGGTTTCCTGGTTAGCACCGGAGATCACCGCGTCCATCGTGTCCAGTAGGAACAGGCGTCCCTGTCGTGCTTGTTCCAGGGCCTCACGCATGATCTGGGCAGTGATCCCCATGATCTTGATGTCCATCTGCAGCGCGGTAATGCCGTTCCGGGTGCCGGCAACCTTGAAGTCCATGTCGCCGTAGTGATCTTCCGCTCCGGCAATATCGCTCAGAATGGCGTAGTTATCGCCTTCCTTGACCAGACCCATCGCCACACCGGCAACCGAGCCCTTCAGCGGAATACCTGCCTGCATCAAGGCCAGCGAAGCGCCGCACACCGTCGCCATGGACGACGACCCATTCGACTCCAGGATGTCCGAAACAACCCGCAAGGTATACGGCGACTCGTCTTCCCCTGGCAAAACCGCCTCGATTGCCCGCCACGCCAGAGCCCCATGACCAATCTCGCGACGGCCAACACCGGTCATACGACCCACCTCACCCACTGAAAAGGGTGGGAAGTTGTAGTGCAGCATGAAGCGACGCTTTTGTTCGCCCTCGTAGCTTTCCATCCGTTGTGCGTCATCGGTGGTTCCAAGGGTGGCCGCAACCAGCGCTTGCGTCTCGCCCCGGGTAAAGAGAGCCGATCCATGCACCCTCGGCAGCACGCCGGTCTCGATTGTTACCTTGCGAATCTGATTGAATGCGCGATGATCCGGACGAATACGCTCATTCAGTACTTGCTCACGGAAGATGCGCTCGCGCAACAACTCGTAATACCTTGAGAGCTTCTTGCCGGCCCCGGCATCACCATCCGGCAGGTCCTTTTTAAGCTCATCTTTGAGCTCTTTCACCTTGGCGTAGCTCTCGAACTTCGGATACTTCTCCGTGTTCAGCGCATCCTTCAGCCTGTCGCCTACCTTACCCTGTAGCTCGTCCGCATAGGCCTGATCTAATTCGATCTCGGCCACCTGGCGCTTCTGCTTGCCTGCTCGGCTCGCCAGGTCCTTGATTGCAGCTACGATCTTCTTGATCTCGGTGTGTGCAAACTCGATCGCCTCAACGACGCGCTCCTCCGAGATCTCACGCGCACCGGACTCGATCATCGTGATGCCGGCCTCTGTACCGACCACCATGATGTTCAGGGTGCTCGCAAGGCGTTCGGCATACGTCGGGTTTACGACGAATTTGCCGTCGACGATGCCGATGCGCACCGCGCCCACTGGGCCGTGGAACGGGATGTCGCTCAGCGCCAGAGCGCAACTCGCAGCGTTGATGCCCAGCACGTCAGGATCATTTGCCTTGTCGGCCGAGTACACAAATGCGACGACCTGAGTCTCATTACGGAAGGTCTCCGGAAACAGGGGACGGATCGGGCGATCAATCTGGCGGCTCGTCAGAATCTCTTTCTCGCTCGGACGGCCCTCCCGCTTGATAAATCCACCTGGAATGCGTCCACCCGCATAGGTGAACTCCCGGTACTCCACCGTCAGAGGAAAGAAGTCGATGCCTTCTTTGGGCTCCGGCGAGGCAACGGCGGTGGCGAGAACGGCGTTGTCGCCGCTGGTTGTGAAAGCTGCTCCTGAGGCCTGTTTAGCCAGGCGCCCCGTCTCAAACTTGATCTGCTTGCCACCGGCAAGCTCGACGGTTACATCTTGCATAGAATCTTCCTTTGCTTCTTCTGTCTCAAAACTCTACATTGTTGCGATCCCACGCTCAGGAACCACATCCTGCCGATATTGCAAACGCTGAAACCCCGCAAGCCGTAGCCGGGCGGGGTCGTGTACGAGATCTACTGTCATCACGATCGGAGTTCATGACGGCCGAGCCAGCAGGCCGGCAGGTGTAGTAGGTCGGACCTCCGGATGGCCTCGCCCGCGCGATTGAAGGTGTCGCAACATCCTGCACTCCCGCGCCGGTACGCCATGCTTCCGGCCTTCGCACTACTTACGGATGCCCAGTTTGCCGATCACTTCGCGATAGCGATCACCATCCGTCGTCTTGAGATAATCCAGAAGGCGCCGGCGCTTGGAAACCAGCATCAAAAGCCCACGACGCGAGCCATGATCCTTCTTGTGTGTCTTAAAATGCTCCGTCAGTTCGCCAATACGCTCACTGAGAATCGCAATCTGCACCTCAGGACTTCCCGTATCCGAGTCATGGGTGCGAAATTTACCGATAATGTCGATTTTCTTTGCAGGTGCCAACACAGCGCTTCTTGCTCCTGTTTCTATATTCTTGTCACTTCACTCAGTGTCCAGTAGTCAGCCTATCACGTACGACCGCTGGATTTTAGAACGATTCCGATGCTGGAGCAGTCTGCATCAGCCGGCAGCAGGCCTTCCGCCGGACTTTCACTGCCCGACTTGCTACCTGCATAGCTCCCGCCTTGCTTGGCATCACTTAAACCTCCGGCCCGATTAAACCTCCGGCCCGACACTCCTGCAGCGCCGCGAGCAGAAGCTTTTCGGCAAGCGCGTGCGAGGGTATGTTGTAGAAACCCTGCTGCACTCGCTCCTTCAACTCAGCAAGGCACCTGGAGCGAAGTTCCCGCGCTTCCAGGGCTAGCTCGACCGTTTCCATCTTTGGCTGTACCGGACCTTTGTTCATTCATGGCCTCTCTCCTTGTATTAACGGCCACAAACTCGAAAACATTAGCAACTAGGCCAGATTTTTCGACAACCTAACAATTAGGCTCGTCGCCAGCAGCGCTGGACCCATCAGCTTAAGCTTTGCGCCTGGCTTGCTGAGTGCCCGCGCAGAAAGAGGTCCTCAGCCGCTGAACTGCCGAGGCATGCAGTTGCGATACACGGGATCCCACCACGCCCAGAACCTCCGAAATCTCCTTCATCGTCAGTTCCTCGTAGTAGTAGAGGTTCAAGACGAGTCGTTCCTTTTCAGGCAGCGCCTCGATCGCTGTCTTCAAAGACTCCCAGGTCTCTCCCTGCAGACAAAGGAAGAGCGGATCCTCGCTGGCGGGCGCAGGAACCGAATCAATCACCTGTTCTACTGCATCTTCATGACGCTCGGTCTGCAGACTGCCCAATTCCAGCCGCTTCAAATCGCTCACCAACTGCCGATAGGTTGCCAGGGGAACACCCATCTGATCGGCGGTCTGCTGGTCATCCGGCGCTTGAAGACCCTGGGCCGCCAGTGTCTGCTTCGCTTGTTCAACAAGGCGTGCCTGCCGACGCAGGGTGCGCGGGCTCCAATCCGCTGCTCGCAGCGAATCCATCATCGCGCCACGAATACGGTACTGCGCATAGCTTCTGAACTGGGTCTTCTTTTCACCATCAAAACGCTTCACCGCATCGAGTAATCCCACAGTGCCGGCTGAGACGAGATCATCCAGCTCGACGTGCTGGGGAAGGCGCGCATGAAGTTGCCTCGCAAGAAAGCGAACCAGAGACAAATTCTCCTTTGTGGCGCTCTCCCGCGTAAAAAGGGTTGCGCTCGGCAAAAAGGGGCTGTTGGCCTCGGTTTTAGGCACCGCAGCAGAAGGCGCACTCCGCAGGGAAACAGGCAGCTCTCCGAATACTGAAGCACCGCAATGGCTGGTCAAATTTGCATTCGTCATGATCACTCTTCCTCGCTGGGCGGATATTTTGGGAAGCTCTGTGACTACGGCCACCGGGCACTCTCCTCAACCGCCTACACACGAAGAAAAAGCAAATGTCATGCCAAACTTGGTCACATGAGATAAGAAATTTCTAAGCAAACAAAAAGCGAAGGTTGTGGCCGCCATTCCATGTCTAGATCGGGCGTAACGTGCCGCGTCGTGCCACCCCAATCAGCCGCGAGGTACCAGGTGATGCTCGGCGCGACAAGGCGGATCTTTCAGATGATTGGCGTATCAGCTTTGCCTGACGCGGCCAAACATCAGATCGCTCACGCCAATTTCCGTATGGGCGTCGGAGAGAATGACCGCTCGTTGCAGCACATTCTGGAGCTCGCGTACGTTGCCCGGCCAGGAGTGCTCCATCAGGCACTGAAGTGCAAGCGGGCTGATCCGCTTGCGCGGTGCCTGCCTGCCCAATACCCGCAGCACTTCTTCTACGAGCATGGGAAGATCCTCCATCCGCTCCCGCAACGGCGGAACCTGCACAGGGAAGACTGCCAGTCGGTGGTATAGGTCCAGGCGAAATGTTCCTTTGTCGGCAAGATCTTCCAACGATTGATGAGTAGCAGACACGACCCGCACATCCACGTTCACCGTATCGTTGCCCCCGATGCGTTGGAGCTCACCGTTCTCCAAAAAGCGCAGGAGCTTGGCCTGCAAAGCCAGCGGCAGCTCACCAATCTCGTCCAGAAAAAGCGTTCCGCCGTTCGCCGCTTCGATACGGCCCAGCCGTGCCTGCACGGCTCCCGTAAACGCTCCGCGCGTGTGACCAAAAAGCTCTGCCTCCAACAGTGTTTCAGGGATCGCGGCACAGTTCAGCGCCACAAACGGCTTAGACTCCCGCCCGCTCAGCGTGTGCACCGCACGGGCGACAAGCTCTTTACCCGCCCCTGTCTCACCTTCGATCAACACGCGCGCTGCATGTGGGGCCACTAAGCGGACCAGGTGAGCGAGCTCCCGCATGGCTCCGCTATCGCCCACCATGCCCGGCAGAAGGGTAACGCACCGTGGTGCCTCCGGCTCTTGCTTACTAGAGGGTTTTTCAACGTCAGTCAGAGAGGCAGAACCAGAGGAGTGTTTGGCCTCACCCGTAAACCGGGCGCGCTGGCTCCAAATGGCTCCGTCCATGGTCCTGGATGACCCAGCTTCGCGAACGGAATGCAACAGTTCATGCCTTCTCGCGCTCTTGAGCGATTGCACGGTCGGCAGGCAATCTAAACGAATCAGGTCCACATTGGGGTAGAGCTGCTGCACTATTTCTACAAGCGCGTCAGTTTCCAGATCAGGCAAGCAGCTGTCCAGGAGCAGCGCCTCAGGCCGACACTCCTCAAGAAACCCTAGGGCCGCCGCGCCTCCGGTCGCCTCCCGGACCTCCCACCGCATCCGTTGCAGACTGCGGCAGAGGCTCTGGCGCAGATTGATATCAGCGCTGGCCACGACGACAACGTGCTCGCACCTTTCCATTCAGGCCGATCGCCTTGCAGCGTGGGGTTGCAGGCGCAACGAATGCCGCATGCGCGAAACCGCTGCGAGCACACGTTTCAACTCCTGCAGGCTCTCCTGCAGAGCCTCGCGCGCGGAGACCTCGTCGCCCAGCAGAAGTCCAATCTCTAACCGACACTGGAGGCTGGTCAGGGGTTGGGCGAGGTTATGTAGTTCCTCTTCCAACAAAGCACACGTGTCTTCAATGCCGTAAATTCGATCCACTGTTGATCCTCCTCTACTGCTCTGCGTAGGAGACCGCTGTCTAAGCCGCGGTTTGCTTCAGATTTGTGAGCCGATACCCCGCACCTCGCACCGTTTCGATCAGCGGAGCCTTCGCTCCGTCTTCAGGCAGGGCCGGAGTAAGTTTCTTGCGAAGGTAGTTCACGTATACATCCACAACATTCGTCACAGCTTCAGCCCTTACCTGCCACAGATCCCGCAGAAGGTCCTCCCGTGAGCAGCATTCGCCCCCCCGGCGAACCATGTATTCCAAGAGGGCGAACTCCTTGCCGGTTAGCTCGATCAGTTTTCCGTTATGCCACACTTTCCGGCTGAGCAGATCCATCGCGATCGGTCCATGGTTCAACCTGGATACCGCACCCACGCCCCGCCGGCGCGCGATGGCGTTGCAACGCGCGATTAGCTCATGAAAGCTGAACGGCTTCAGCAGGCAATCATCCGCACCAAGGTTGAGACACCTGACACGCTCTTCCACATTGTTGCGGCCGGTAAGAACCACGATTGACATCGAGGTGGCCCACGTTCGGAGCTCCTCCAGAACCTCGATGCCATCTTTCTTGGGAAGGCTCAGATCCAAAATAAGCAGATCGGGGTCTTGCCGGCGTGCGGCGTCGAGCGCCGCCTCACCATCGCTTGCCCACTCCGTGTTGTGGCCCTGTACCTCTAGCCCTTTACACAAGAATTTGCCTAGTGCCTGGTCATCTTCCACGATAAGAACTCTCATGTGCTCACTCCGGCGTACCCAAATTGCTCTGGAGGGGCGCCACCCAGCCAGCCTTCTTTCTAAGCATTCACCAATCCTGTGTTCCTTGGGCCGCTTTTCTGTGAAGTCGGCTCATTTTCCTGGCCCAAAATGGGAACAGGTAGGTCAGTTCGGATTCGGGAAATCTAAAGAACCAACTTGATCAACTTCCCGCTTGCAGTTCGCTTTTTATTCGCTACAATCGCGAAATGGCTATCACGCGCAGACAGAAAGAGGTTCTGGACTTTCTCTCCGAATTCACCACAAGCAACGGCTACTCCCCGTCTTATGAAGAAATCGCAACCGGGCTGGGCCTCAATTCCTTAGCTACCGTGCACAAACACATCACGAATCTGCAGGAAAAGGGTTTGCTGCAACGTGCCCACAACCGAAGCCGATCGATTGACGTTCTTCCTCAACGAAACACGCGTCGCAGCGGCGGGAGTGGGGATCGTCTTCCCTTGCTCGGGCGAATAGCTGCCGGTCGTCCCGTGGAAGCCATCGAGACGGCAGAGACGATTTCACTAGGCGACATTATTGGCGCACGTGAAGTATTTGCGCTGGAGGTGCGGGGTGACTCCATGCGGGACGAACATATCGTCTCGGGAGATTTCGTGTTGGTGGAGCGTACACGCACTGCGCGTGAAGGTGAGATCGTTGTGGCTCTCGTGGACGGTGCTGACGCGACCCTGAAGCGTTTTTATCGCGAGGGCGGGCTTGTGCGGCTGCAACCCTCCAACGTCGAGATGGCGCCCATCTACGCTCCTGCTGCGAATGTAAGCATCCAGGGTCGTGTCTTAGGAATGCTGCGGAAATACGCATGATGGCCGTTACCGCCAGCAGGGTGTCGAACGTAAGCGAACCTAAGCCCAACCCGCAGTTACCCTCGCCACCGGTGCGTTTGTTGGTCTTTGATTTGGACGGCACGCTGATCGACTCCTCTACGGATCTTTGCAACTCCGTAAATGCAGCCCTGCTCTACGCAGGGCGAAGGCAACTTTCGCCTCTTCAGATCACAAGCTTTATTGGACATGGTGCGGCAACACTCATGCGTCGTGCCTTAACCGCCAGCCTCCATGTCACCTCGCCAGACACAGAGGAGGCAAAGGATCTGTTTGACCGGACGTTCCAATACTTTCTCGAATATTACCGAGACCACAAGCTGGACAATACGAAGGTCTACCCTGGCGTGGCTGAGGCGCTACAGCACCTTCGCTTTCGGCACCCGGACCTGCCAATGGCTGTATTGACGAACAAACCTGTTCGCCCTTCTCTCGAGATCTGCGCTGCACTTGGACTCGAAACCTTTTTCTTCGCTATTTATGGAGGTGACTCTTTCGCCAAGAAACCCGATCCGGAGGGTCTGCAGGCCATCATCCAGGACGCCAATGCACGTTTGCCTCAGACCTCCCCAGAACGGGAGGAGATCCTGCCAGAGTCAGTGGTCATGATCGGCGACTCCGATGTGGATGTTGAAACCGCTAGACGCTGCGGCGTTCGCAGTCTGGGTTGCAGTTACGGACTGGCTCCCAAGGCCCTTAAAGACGCGACCCCGGATCTCTGGTCCAATCATCCGTCAGAGTGGGTGAATCTACTCTCGCTCTGAGTTCTACCTGCTACTTCCTGTCGTCGGTACCGCTGCATCGGAGTCTGGCAAGGTATAAATGACCTCTCCCGCCCGCGTATAGTGAAGTTCTTCGCGAGCCTGATGCTCAATCGAGCTAGGATCACTCTGAAGTCGGTCGACGTGCCCCTGCAAACGGCTGTTTTCTCGCTCGAGTTGCTGACTCTGAAGCAGCAGCATCCGGGATTCGTTGCGTTTGTTGGCGTACGCCGTCAGACCGTTGTGTCCAAAGATGACACCGTAGCCCATCATTAAGGCAAGCAGTCCAGCCATCAGGGTGGCTGCGCGGCGACGCCATACAGACAACGGCAAGCGTGAACCAGCGAGCGACTGTGGGGTGCGTCCCCGGCGGGAGTTGCTTGGTGTAGAGAGCACAGCCAAATCCTCTGACTGTATTATGAGGTACGTACAAGCTTTTCAGGCGGGGCGCAATTGGGTTGCGGTACCGGCTCTGACAACCCGTAGTTCTAGCTCGTGTCGCTGCTGGTCAGACAATTGTAGGGTGGTCGGCCGCGAGCCATTCAGAAAACCATTGGTTGCCTCCTACCTGGCCGAAGAACATCACGATGGCGTGCCCTAAAGCCCTTCGCCACTTTCGTACATTCAAAGCGTCCGGATCCGCTTTTCGAGAATCGGTCGTCAGCTCCGGTTCAAAGGTAAAATAGGCTGTATTGAACTGCGTATTGCAGACTGCGCCACGGTGAACCGAATTTGGCCACGTGACGGTCATCCTAGAGGTACGACGCATGATTAGCCACACCGCTCCAGAGACCGCGACTGAGACCGCATCCGCCCTGCCTGCCGCTCTGCGCCGGTTTGCGCTACCTGTGTTTGCTTCTCTGGTCGTGGCGTTGGCAGCGCACATCGCCTTTCCTTTGCCTTTCACACCAATTCCCTTCACTTTGCAGCCCTTGGCTGTATTGGGGGTAGGGCTCGCCCTCGGCCCGTGGCAGGCAGCCATCGCGTTGTGCCTATATTTGCTGGAGGGCGCACTGGGCGCCCCGGTGTTTAGCCCAACAGGTCCGGGTGGACTGGCACAACTCTTTGGCGCAAGCGGTGGCTTTCTACTCGCTTACCCCGCCGTGGCGCTAATTTGTAGCGGACTGACCCGCTATTTCGCCGGCCGGCTGTCCTGTTTTACGGCAGCGCTCCTCGGCTGCACTGTGGCCACATTTTGCTTATTCGCCGCTGGTTCCGCGTGGCTGGCAGTCGAGGCCCATCTCACATTGCGGCAGGTAATGTTTGCTGCCGTACTGCCCTTTCTGCCAGGAGAAGCCGTCAAGATCCTGGCGGCTGCCGGATCGTTCCGCGCTCTGGGCCCATCCTCTTCAACACTGCGCACTCGTTAGCGCCGGAAACGGACTTCATTATGTTGGCAACACCTTCACAGGTTCAGGAAATCAGCATTGCGCACAGCCCCGACTCGGACGACGCCTTCATGTTTTATGGTCTGGCGACAAACAAGGTGCGCGTTCCTGGGTTTCGTTTTACCCATACGCTCACCGACATTGAAACGTTGAATCGCAAGGCCCAGAACGAACAGACCTACGACGTCACTGCGGTAAGCTTTCACGCCTATCCTTATATCCAAGAAAACTACGCCATCATGGCCTGCGGCGGGTCCATGGGCGAGAATTATGGTCCGATGGTCGTCGCGCCACGTGCGCTCACACTCGAGCAGTTAAAGGGTATTCGGGTCGCGGTCCCCGGCACCCTCACGACCGCCTATCTCACGTTGAAACTGTTCGCCCCGGAGATCGAGACCGTAAGCGTACCTTTTGATCAGATCATTCCGGCCGTGCTCGCCGGTGAATATGAAGCCGGCCTCATCATCCATGAAGGCCAACTTACCTATGCTCACGATGGCCTGAAGAAAATCATCGATCTCGGCGTCTGGTGGCAGGAGCAAACCGGTTTGCCGTTGCCTCTGGGCGGCAACGCTATTCGGCGCTCACTCTCACCAGAGACCCAGCGCATTGTGACCGAGGCGCTCCGCGAGAGCATCCAGCACGCCCTTGATCATCGTGCCGAAGCGTTAGAGTATGCCATGCAGTTTGCACGCGACCTCGATCCATCGCTGGCCAATCGCTTTGTCGGCATGTACGTCAACGAGCGCACCATCGACTATGGCAGGGACGGCCGGGAGGCCATCCAGCGCCTACTTTCCCTCGGCTACGAGCGTGGCATCATTCCGACTCGCGCCGAAGTGGATTTTGTGGATTAAGTTGTAGCAACGAATGAAGTATGTCGCAGGTCACAGATAGCCGAACCGGCCGAACCCTATGCTATTATCAGTATGTAGTGCTTGGGACGGTCTGGCTTTGATGACTGGTCCCAAGATGCGCACTGCGGACGCGTAGCTCAACTGGCAGAGCATTCGACTCTTAATCGACAGGTTGAAGGTTCGATTCCTTCCGCGTCCACCATCTAACCTATTCAAAGTAGCCGGTCTAGTCCAAAGTCGGCGTGAACGCAGGGCTTCGTCATCGCTCATGCCGTTCTTTTGGTGCAAGGTGTGCCAAGTTATTCGGCACACCTTGGCATGTGCGGTAATGTCCTCCGTACGGAGAGCGACCATAGCTCGCAGTACGCTTCCTCACCGGCTACAGCCTGCTCTAAATCCCCCTGCGGCCGGTTCGCCCTGATCGGCTTAATCACTTCGGCAGCGTACCGCAGGCGGCCCAATGATGCTCTCACGTACCGGAGAGCTTGACCTCGATCAGGATCCTCAGCCCAAGAAACTTGGGCTCCTCGGTCGACATTGGCAGACCAGTGAACCAGGACAAACGGACGTGCCCCCGGGCAGCAGGTTGAGTTCCGTAGCCTCAGGCAGCACCAGCTGAGCTTGGACCCGTCCCGCAGAGCAAGGTCTAGGTCCTTAGTGAAGCGTGCTTAGCGATGCGCCTGAACCGCATAGCCGTCTACCCTCAGCGATGGGATCCGGGCACGGTCCGCATGGGACCGCTCCTGCCGATGCGGTTCGCCGGCACCTCCCCGTCCGCCCGAAATTAAAGTCTTCGACGTGACGCTGAGATTCTCCGCTTCTTCGCCTTCGCGCTCCCCATGTGTGCCAGACTCGTCAACTTACCAAGTACAACTTCATAACAGCGCCCTAATATGTAAGCGTGGCGGTGATCGTGTCTGTGTAGCTGCCTGGATTTCTATACTGGTTACCGGCCACTCGCCCATAGACAGGGATTGCCTGGGTTGCTCCATTGCCCGTGCCGCTCACTGTACCTGTGGTCGCACCCCAATTGGATGTCTGTGCTGCATCCGAGTAGAGAGAGTAACTTAGCGTGCTGTTTGAAGGCCCAATCATCAGGCGATTACTGTCGGTGGCCCCGGTAGTCGTTCCAGCACTAAGCCCGATCGTATAGGTGGTTGTGCTCGTGCAAGCCACCGAGAGACCGGAGCTGGCGCTCAGAGCGGATCCTGTGTAAACGCCGAAAGAAAGTGCACTCGCCGAAATGGAACAGGTGGCCTGTACTGTTGCTGCGACGCTGAAGGTAGCCGAGCTGGACGAAATCGTGTCCGAATAAGTCCCAGGTTGAACTAACTGCCCGGCCAATATCTGCGAATAGGCAGAGATCGTCTGATTGCTTCCCGTACCGGTGCCCGCCACGGTGTCTGTCCCCGTCGTGTTGCCCCAGTTTGTGGTACGGGACGAATTTTGGAAGATCTGATACTTAAGCGTCGCCCCATTGGGGCCCGTCATCACACGCGTGGTTGTTGTAGCACCCGAGCCCGTACCAGCGTTCAGGCCGATCGTGTACTTAGTGCCAATCGCACAATTGACTGTGGCCTGGTTGACGCCGGTGGTGGCCGCGCCCGAGTAGGTCCCAAAGCTCAGACTGGTGAAGGACAGGGTACAGGCCCGGGCGGCGCTACCAGCCGACAGCAACGCGAGAAGAAAAGAATACGGCTTCGCAAGTGGCTTCATGGCTCTCTCACGCAGGTGAACGGTCCTATGCTCGTCGTGCTCTCGAGGCCTGGACGGTAGTCGAAGACAAGTTCGCAGGAACCTCCCTCCGGTTCGTCGACGCGCAAGGTGTTGTGGGGTGCCAGACCTTCCTCCACATAGACTTCTCCGTCGTAACCGACTGGAAGTGGTTCTCCCGCCGGCAGCAGCCGTGCATGGCTGCCCACCGGCACGACCTGACCATCCTGCTGCAAAAGCTTCAATAACGCGCCGCGGGTGACGTGTACCGGGAAGCGGACCACAATGCCAGTGCGATCTTGCGGACGAACTTTACGATCCGTTGCTTCGAGGCTGAATGCAAGGGGAACATCAGTCGCATCGATCGCAATCAGGTTGGTGTCAAACGAGCGAAGGTCAGCAATCAAAAACTTTCCTTTGGAATTCGTGCGTCCGATCTCTCGATGCTCCTGGTAAATGGGAATGTTGGTCAACATACCCGTATCCGCGACGGCAAAGCTGTCATAGATGGTGTTGGAAGGAAACAGCCCACCGTCGAAGAGGGAGATCGCACCCTGCGACTTGATAGTGGCTGTGTTCTGGTTGTTGGAATGGTCAATGCCGACGGAGAACAGGCCTTGCCCTGATTTATATTCTGCTTCCATAAAAGCGTGATCCTGATTGCCGCCAGCAGCGTAGGCCTGGTATCCCCAGTCCCCTACGTTTGCAACGGACCGTTGCGCCTGCACCTGTCCCCAGCCTGTTCCGGTTTCCTCAGTTACCGAAAGCGAACCCCTCTTCCCCAAAGGGGCGGTAAAGCCAATTGTGACGCCACCGCCCGAGGGATGTAAGAGGTCCCGAAAGGCAGAGGCTATCAAAGCGAATCTGCCCACCTGCGCAGAATAGTTAATCGACAGGATCTGTGCGGCTTGCGTGAGCTCGAGCGAGGTCTGCAGCGGTTGTCCTAAACATGCACGGCTGTTCTCGAGAAAGGCAGCGGCCAATGAGCCGAAACGCCGCAGGCTGAAGCCGAGATTGGCATTGAGTTGCTGCTGTGGCAAAGGACCCTGGTCCAGGGCAGCCGTGTCTCGATAATGGGGGGAAGCAAAGGTGGCCACCCAACCAAAGCTCAACCGGGTTCCCACCCGTTGCAGGCCGACGGAAGCCAGTATTCCGGAACCCGCGGCTCCCTCGCTCATCGTGAGATCAGCATTCACCACCGCTCGATTGAAGGCATTCGCTACCAGGCCGCCACCGGCGGCTGCCAGCGTGGGCGTAATCTCCACAGTGCCCTCCGCGGTCAGCTTCGAGGTTAAGCCGCGGCGATAGGCGGCATCCATCGCAAAAGGACCGTAGTGATTGCTCTCAATGCCCCAATCTTCACGAAGCCGCCCCAACTGCAACGAATATGCCTGTAGACCAGGCGTCAACAGGGAGGCACTGGCATAAAACGGTTGATTCACAACTACCTGTTCGCCTAGTGCATTGGCAACGGTCAGCGAAATAGTGCCGGCCCCCGTCGCAACCGGTAACTGAGGCACCTCAAAGGGTCCAGGCTCTATGGAGCGACTCACCGGAGAAGCATCATTTGTAAGAATGCTGACAGTAGAGGGAACCGCGGCGGAACCGCTAATGCTGGGAAGGGGAAAGGTAATCAAGTCGGGTCGGAGACTGAAGTCAGACCGTAACTGCACTCCCTCCATGTGGACCGGACGACTCCAACTCAGGCCGGCAGAGATGAAGTCACCGGCGACATAACGTCGCAGACTCGAGGGATCGGCAAAGCTGTAGGCAGAGTCCAGCCGAATCACATGGCGCTGTTCCGGAGTCGTGACTTTTCCTGCATAAGCCACAAACGTAGAGCTCACGATGCCCCAGGGTGAGAACTCACGCAGATCGAGCAAGCCGTGTGTCGTCGCCTGGTGCGCAACGAATGTGTTCACGAAGTTGTAGTTGGCGGTGGTGCCCATGCCGCTCCGCACAAGAACGTCCTCTTCGGCAGGCTGTTCCAGATGCAGCACCGACGGTATGCGGCACTGATCCTTGGCCGTGATGAAGATAGTTTGCGTGCTCGTGTCGATGCGCCACCGCAGGCAGGCCATGGCGGATAGATCGACCAAATGATCCGTTAAATCCGCCTTTGCTCCCGCGGGTTCACGTAAGCCAAGCTCGCGAAGCTCTGCGGAGCGCGCGTAGAGGTGATGATCCCTCAACATAAATTCGCCAACCCTACCGACGGCATGGTGGTTGATTTGTACATCCAGCAAGAGCTGCTCTTCGGCCAGCGCCGGACAGGAACAAGTGAAAGCAAGAACAGCAGCGCATGCAACGCTCCTTGCCTTGTTCAGCGCCGCGGTGGAAGTCACGGTACATCCTCGATCATCAATGCCTGCTGGATCTGCCCCTTGTCCTCCTTTGCTGTGAGGCGGAGTTGCTTTGTGTTGATGGTTCCGGCCTGAGGCCAGACAATCGGCCAGTGGCGTGTCGCTCCCGCAAGGATGTAGGGCGACCCGTTCGTGACGGCGCTGACCGTAAACCCATTGTCTGCGATGATGAGGGCGTCCCTAACCTTCTCGTGATGAGCACCATCATTGTCCGCAACAAGCGCGTACTCCTCGCCCTTATGCTCAACATGGAATCGGACATGAGCATTGGTAGACGTTGTCGGTTGAGCGAAGATTGGAATGGACAGCCGAAGCACAAGCTGTACCTTGCCTGCCTGTGCAGGCGCGGGGATCTGGTCGAGCACCAGACGGTACGTCGCTTCTCGATTGTGAGGACGTTCCCGAAGAACGATGCGCACTACCTGGGTTGCTCTTGGGCCGATTGTGGCGATAGGTGGACTGATCCTGACCACATCTGTGGGCAGAAGCTCATCGGTCCCGGCGTTCTGGGACCACGCATAGGCTCGAACTTGAAACGCCGTTGTGTCTTCGCTCTTGTTGGTAACGGTCAGCGTAGTGGCATCCTGCCCCGCTCCCATCTGAACGTTGACAGGCAGAACCATCAATCCCTGAGCCCAGCTCTTGGGTGTGGCGAGCAGCAGGCTGCATTGCAAGACGAGCGCTGCCGTCCACCGTACGGTCGAGCGCCTGCGATCTCGTGCCTTGTAGAGGAAGCCCATCTGGTTCACCTAATTCACTTAATAAGTTATGGTTGCTGTGATCGTGTCTGTATAACTGCCGGGGTTCACATATTGAGCCGCAGGCAAAAGACCGTAAACGGTCAGAGATTGCGCAGATCCATTTCCCGTGCCTGATACCGTATCCGTCCCGACGGTCTGCCCCCAGTTCACAGAACGGGCTGAGTCGGAATAAAGCGAGTATGCAAGCAGCGACGAGGAGGGTCCCGTCATCTTGCGCGTGGTGACCGTGGCGCCACTAGCCAGCCCCGCATTTAAGCCGACGTTGTAGGTAGTCGTGTTGGTGCAGGTGACGGAAACAGTCGAGGTTGAATTCACCGCGGTGCCGGTATAGGTCCCGAACGCCAGACTTGTTGCGGAGATCAGACACGTCGATTGAACGGTAGCACTTACACCGAACGTCGTGGTTGCCGTTGAGGCCTGTGCCCGGTTGATGGTGCATAGCAGGATCAGCGAACCGAGCAGCCATCCGGAGCCGCTCTTCCGCCTTAAAAATCTAGTCATAGCTCATTACTCCCTAAGTGGTAGCCCACGCTGCCCCAAACAGCAGATTGGGCTTGTTTCTCTTTTATGCGTTAGGCCATCAAAGGAGCCATTGCACTGCCGGGGCATCGATGATGATGGACGGGGCATACACTGTGTCAAAACGAGACACACACCTCGATAAGTGCCCCTGTCAGCAAATGTTAGGTGTGTACTTACACGTCGCCTTGGCGGAAATTGCAGCTAAGCCACTCTCTCCGCGAACGTGTAGCCGGGGCCTTACACTTGCAATGACGACGGATCTTACCGCTGCAGGATCGTACCGTTTCGGGGGCTTCGGCGGTCCACACGTTTCTGCCACCTTCTATCCCAATCCGATCCCCTTGGGTTTAATCCCGATTCGGTCCGCAAATGTACTCTCTGCAAACGGGATGGCCGTAAGAAGCAGTCGACCCTCTCCCTTATCCGTATCGGGTCCTCTCCCATCAGGAGCTCTGTCGCGCAATTTTGCGTGGATACTGATAGTAGCGACTATGCGCCCTGCCACACTTGATTGCCTCCTGATCTTCTGCTGCCTGACCGGTCTTTTACCTGGAAACAGCCTCGCCGCAAGCCCCAAAAAAGCGGCCATGCAGATGCAGAGTGCCCCTCAGCAAAGCTCTGCGCCTCTCCCCATTCGTCCTCGCGTCATCGTTTTCGTTCACGGCCTGCACGGCGACCGGGAATCCTGGCGTGCCGCCAACGGCGCTTACTGGCCCGATCTCGTCAGAACCGACCTACACTTCGCCTACTCTGACGTTGTAGTAGCCGAGTACCCATCGCCTGCCTCAAACGGCAAGATGTCCAGCGTGCAGCTGGCGGACACTCTCTGGAAGAGCCTCCGCCAGGACCACGTCTGGGATCATCGCGAGGTTGTCTTTGTGGCCCATAGCCTCGGCGGCATTCTGGTCGAGGAGATGCTGCTGCGCCATCCGGCCGATGCCGCCAAAGTCCGGTTCGTGGTCTCCTATGGCACCCCGCACGAGGGCTCGACGGTCGCCCGCGTCGCTTCGCTCTATGACAAAGACCCTCTGCTCAACGATCTCAGCGACGCCGCCAACAACAATTTCCTCACACAACTGGAAGACCACTGGCGGAGCAGCCCCTCCGTCAACGGCATTCATCGGTTCTGCGCCTATGAAGATCGAGACACGGTAGCTGACGATGGCTTCATTCGCTACCTCAAACCGCATACCCGGGTTGTCGGCTACTTCAGCGCCACGTACGGCTGCGACGTCACCACACCGCCGCAGGAGATCCCTGCCGATCACATTCACATGATCAAGCCCCTCGATCGCAAGGCCCCGGCGTATGCTTTCTTTCGCCGCGTCTACTACGACAATCCCATCCTGGAGGACCAGGTTGTGACCCGCGACAACGTCATCGCCGGCCTCCAGGCAGGCTGCAACCAGACCAACGCCGATGCCGGTCTCGAGGTCCCGGTCGCGCTCGATAGCACACTGCATGAAAAGGCCATCTCGGCCACAGCCTCGCTCATCGACACTGTCGACGTCCACGACATCTCTCCCGACCCTCCAGTCGTCTCCAGGATTGATCCAAACGGCGTAGCCCACATCAACTACGGCTTTAAAGGTCCGGGCAAGAAGCTGCTGGTCTGCCTCGGCAGCGCACACGCGTCATTAAAGGTTCAGTTTTCGATAGCTCGCCAGGTTCCCGTCCGGGAGCCAGTAAATTGACACTACGTTTTACCCGTTCGCGACCGGCGTTCGTTTCGGGGTAGCGTGTATCTTCGCTGCAGATCCAAAGCCCCAGCTTTATCCAGCCGTCTCACCCTTTTGGCCGGTTATCTCATCCCATAGTGAGGAGTTCATGTGGCACGCATCTTCATTACTGGATCTTCTGACGGTCTTGGTCTGATGGCCGCAAAATCGCTCCTTGAGCAAGGCCACACGGTGGTGGCGCATGCTCGCAACACGGAGCGTGCCGAGCATACTCACCAGCAGCTTCCCGGCGCCGAAGCTGTACTCCTCGGCGACCTGGCCAGTCTCGACCAGACCTCTGCGCTCGCCGTGGCGGCCAACCAACTCGGCTCCTTTGACGCGGTAATCCATAACGCCGCAATCGGATACAAGGAGAAGACTCGCAAGCTCACAGCCGACGGTTTGCCCCAGGTCTTCCAGATCAACACCCTCGCGCCCTACGTCCTTACCGCGCTGATGCGTAAACCCGGTCGCTTGGTCTATGTCAGCTCCGAACTGCACAGCAGAGGCGAACAGCATCTTGGCGACCTCACCTGGGAGCGGCGTTCCTGGAACGGCAGTCGTGCCTACGCAGACACGAAGTTTCACGATGTATTGCTGGCTTTTGCCTTCGCCCGCCTTTGGCCGGATGTCCTCTCCAATGCCATGGAACCCGGCTGGGTACCAACCAAAATGGGCGGTCCAAAGGCAACGGGAGACCTCGCCCAAGGTCACCTGACGCAGGCGTGGCTTGCCGTCAGCCAAGACCCAGGCGCTATGACCACGGGCCAATACTTCTACCACCTGCAGCGGCGGGAGCCGGCCGGCGCCACCCGTGACTCCCATCTGCAGGACAGCTTGCTCGACGCGTGCGCCCGCCTTTCAGGCATCTCGGTCCGGTAGTCTACGTTCCTTCGCGGATCACTCTGTTCAAATCTGGCCTGGGTTGAGGGAGCATGTCTTGTTCCTGCGGCGACCCGATGCGCCGTCCTTCGGCATCCACCGCAAGCAGGACACCCCGCAACACCCAAGGCGACTAAGGTAACCGTACCGGCGCTAGTGTCAGCAGAAAATTTGGACTAGGCTGGACTGCGGAGAAAGCATGCCGCGTTTCCTTGTCTCACTGGCTTTGTTGGTCGCTGCCGTGCCTGGAACGGCACAAACGGCGAAGAACCCGATCCTGGACCATGCAGACCCGTTCATCACGTCGCAGCCGGTGGCCGGGCGCTACCTGCTGCTGGCAACGACCGGCGACAACATCACGATCTGGAGTGGACCAACCGTGGAAACAGCGGCCATGAACGCCAGGACAGTGTTTACGCCGAGCAATGGGTTGCGGGAGCTGTGGTCCCCGACGCTGTGGCATATGGACGGGCGGTGGTGGATTTACTTCACCGCGACGGTGCCGGGCAAGAAACATGCCATCTACGCGTTGGAGTCCGAGACAGACAATGCACTCGGAAGCTACAGCTTCAAGGGAGCGCTGGACCTCGGAGGGCATGCGGCGATTGATCCATCGGTGTTGACGGTGGGCGGGATGCCGTACCTGATGTATGTGACGGTGGACAGCGGAGCGAATGAGATTCACATGGTGCGCCTGGCAGGACCGATGCAGCCGGTAGGCGCGGCAACGTTGATTGCGAAGCCGGAGTACCCCTGGGAAAAGGGTGCCGGCAGCACGCGCAACTACCCCGTGGATGAGGGACCGACGGCGCTGTATCACGCGGGAAAGACGTTTGTGGTGTTCTCAGCTTCGGACACGGCGTCGCCCCGGTACTGCCTGGGTCTGTTGACGTTCAAGGGCGGCGATCCGCTGCAGCCAACAAACTGGGTGAAGTCGCCGGAGCCGGTGTTTGCGGCTTCGCCGGAGCACGGGGTCTGGGGCCCGGGACGCGGCACGTTTGCCGTGGGGCGTAACGGGGCGGATTGGCTGCTGTATGCGGCGAAGTCCACCGCTGCACCTACGGTGCAGGGTCGATCCACGCGAGCGCAACGGTTTACGTGGAAGAAGGACGGTACGCCGGACTTCGGCGTACCGGCGAGAGACGGAACGGATTAACAGAATGTATTTGGGCATCGATTGTGGAACGCAGGGTACGAAGGCCCTGCTGGTGGATGAAAACGGCGCAGCGCAGGGTCGCGGCTACGCCCGGCATGCGCTGGTGGAACGCGCGTCGGGTGCGCGGGAGCAGGATCCTGCCTGGTGGGTGGACGCTCTGCGGGGGGCGGTGCTCGGTGCCCTGTCAGCAGCCGGACCGGAGGCAGCGGCGTCGGTCAAGGCGCTCGGCGTCAGCGGGCAACAACATGGTCTTGTGGTGTTGGACGAGCATCGCGAGGTCATCCGGCCGGCCAAGCTATGGAACGACACCGAAACCGCGCCACAGAACGCCGCGCTCATAGAACGCCTCGGCGGTCGCGAGGAGTTTTTTCGACGTTTCGGTATCGTTCCGCTGACGGGCTACACCGTATCCAAGCTCCTATGGCTAGCAGAAAGCGAGCCGGAGAACTTCGCCCGGATTCGCCACATCCTGCTGCCTCACGAGTATCTGAACTTTTGGCTGACCGGCGAGATCCGGGCCGAGTTTGGCGACGCCTCCGGCACCGCGTTCTTTGATGTGCGCTCGAGGCAATGGGCTCGCGAAGTGCTCGATGCGATCGACGGTGGCTCGGGGCTGCTATTTGCGGCGCTCCCGCCTCTGGTGGGACCGGAGGGCTTGGTCGGCCGGTTGCGGCCCGGTGTGGCAATGGAACTCGGCCTGCCCTCTGCGTGCGTGGTGGCCTCCGGCGGCGGCGACAACATGATGGGCGCCATCGGGACTGGCAATGTACGCGAAGGCGTGGTGACGTTGAGCCTGGGTACCTCCTCCACGGTTTACTCCTACAGCGAACGCCCGACGCACGATCCGACCGGGAAGGTGGCCCCCTTCTGTTCCTCTTCGGGCGGTTGGCTGCCGCTGGTCTGCACGATGAACGCGACCAACGTCGTCACAGGCACGGCCGAACTGCTGGGCAAAACCGTGGCCGACATCGACCCCGCGCTCGAAGACATTGCGCCCGGTGCGGAGGGCCTCGTCTTTCTGCCGTTTCTGAACGGTGAGCGCACGCCCGATCTCCCTGCTGCCCGTGGTTCCCTGCACGGCATCTCGGCAAACAATTTCACACCGGCTCACCTGATCCGCGCGGCCGTTGAGGGCGTGAGCTTCGGCATTCTGAATGGGCTCGATCTGGTACTGGAAGGCAAGTCCGCGGAGACCATCCGGGTCATCGGCGGGGGCGCACGTTCGCGCGGTTGGCGGCAGCTGCTTGCCGATGCGACAGGCGCGATCATCCACGTGCCGGCCGAGGAGGAAACGGGCTGTCTCGGCGCGGCGATCCAGGCCATGATCGCCTTTGCCGCCGCGAATGGCGTGGCACGCAGTTTCCCGGAGGTCGCCGATGCGATGGTAAAGGTGGACGAGTCGGCAACCTGCCATCCCAGGCCGGAGTGGCGCGAGGCGTACCGCGCGGCGCGGCGCCGCTATAACCTGCAACTCGCCGCCACCTTCCCGCAGCTCAGGCCAGAGGGAGCCGCGTCTACGCCGCCGGCTTCGACCTAGACGAAGACCTCACCCTTCCCAAGCATTCCTTTGATCAACGCAGGAGAAAACACACCCATGCCGGACACGATCTTCAGCCAGTTCCCCACCGTAAAGTACGAAGGCCCGGAGAGCGATCACCCCCTCGCCTACCGGTTCTACGACGCCGACAAAGTTGTCATGGGCAAGCCGCTGAAAGAGCACCTGCGCTTCTCCGTGGCGTATTGGCACTCGCTCGCCATGAACGGCAGCGATCCGTTTGGGGGACCCACAATCTTTCGGCCGTGGATGGGTGCCGGCGACCCCGTCGCCCAGGCCAAGCTGAAGGCCGACGCCGCCTTTGAGCTGTTCCGCGTGCTGGATCTGCCGTTCTTCTGCTTCCATGATGCCGATATCGCTCCGGCGGGCGAGACGCTCACCGAGACCCTGAAGAACTTCCATCTCATGGCCGAGTACCTCGGCGAGAAGATGACGAAGTACTCCACAAAATTGCTTTGGGGCACGGCAAATCTGTTCTCCGCTCCTCGCTTCATGGCCGGTGCCTCCACAAATCCCGATCCCGAGGTCTTCGCCTGGTCCGCCGCGACCGTGAAGCACTGCATGGACGTAACCAAGCAGCTGGGCGGCTCGAACTACGTGCTGTGGGGCGGTCGCGAGGGCTACGAAACCCTGCTGAACACCGACATGAAGCAGGAGCTCGACCACATGGGCCGCTTCCTCTCGCTCGCCGTCGAGTACAAGCACAAGATCGGCTTTGACGGCCAGATCCTGATCGAACCCAAACCCAAGGAGCCGACCAGCCATCAGTACGACTTTGACGCGGCCACGGTCTACGGCTTTCTGAAGCGCTACGGGCTGGAGAATGAGGTGCGTGTGAACCTTGAAGCCAACCACGCCACGCTGGCCGGCCACAGCTTCGAGCACGAGATCGCCACCGCGGGCGCGTTCGGCATTCTCGGCTCACTCGACATCAACCGCGGCGATGCCCTGCTCGGCTGGGACACCGACCAGTTCCCCAACGACCTGTGGACCATGACCATGAGCATGTACCACGTGATCAAGGCAGGCGGCCTGGGCAAAGGCGGCTGCAACTTCGACGCCAAGGTGCGCCGGCAGAGCTTCACGGCCGAAGACATGGTGCACGCTCACGTGGGCGGCGCCGACCTGTGCGCGCGCGCCTTCCTGACCGCGGCCAGGCTGATCGAAGACGGCAAGTACGACGCCCTGCTGACGGAACGCTACGCCGGTTGGCAGAAGCCCGAAGCGCAGGCCATGCTCACCGGCATGACACTGGCTGAGATCGCAGCAGAGGCGGAGAAGGACGCGATCAACCCGCAGCCGCGCTCCGGCAAGCAGGAGCAAATTGAAAACCTGCTGATGCGCAGCATCTACTCGGCGAAGCTCTAACAATCCCTAAGCCCCGAACCCTCGGCACACCCGTCTTTGTTTGAGCCGGAGTGCCGAGGTCGCTTGGGAATGCGGACGCACGCCGCGCTCGAACTCGACGATCGCGGGTGGTGGGCAACAGCTTTCATCACCAAGCAACAGACCTGCGGCAGGATATAGGGTGTGATCAAGCACATCGCTCTTGCAGTTTTCTTGCTTTCCGCGACTGCGGCCGCGGCGGCGGC